>CAZMSE010000084.1:0-1063 GCA_964568865.1 uncultured Saprospiraceae bacterium | reverse complement strand
CATAATTGTAGATTCATTTACGCCTTCAATTCTTAACAAGTCTACACCTTCAAAATATTTATAAGAAAGTTGGTTCATATTAGTATTGAAGATTGAATTTTTATTTTTTCTCTTAAATGGTTTCTCATCTGCTACATGCTGTTTTTTATTGTCATCTTCATCTATTATTTCTTGTAATAATTCTTTAATTTGCAAATCAGTATCGCGTAATTGCAGTTGCAAATGTTGAAATGTATTCCATTCTTGTCTAAGAGCAAATAAGAAGTCTTTTCGACCATTAAATTGCAATGCTTTTGCAATTTCAGATTCTGATTTTCTGCAATTATAGTGCCTTAACTTGGCTAATTCTTTTCCATTGTGTTCGCCATTTATAAATGTGGAAATAATTTTTTGGCCAGTTTCTCCATTGATATCATTTACTACCACATCTAAGCGCATATTCATTAAGCGAAGGTATTTTTGCATCCTGCGAGTACAATCTGCACTTTGTTCGATTAAATTTTGGCGATGTCGGGAATACGTTCTTAAGATCTCCGTTTTGCTATCTGGTAAGAAACTGCTACTTAACAAGCCTAATGAATGTAATTTTTGAATCCACTGACAATCTTTGATGTCAGTTTTCTTGCCTTTTACATTTTTAGTTTGTTTTCCATTTACCAGGATAACATCAAATCCATATGAAATTAAAGTTGAAAATAAATTCTGCCAATATGTCCCCGTACTTTCCATGGCAATTTGTTGGATATCTTTCAACTTTAACCATTCAGCCATTTTGATTTGATCTTCACTGTAAACTCCGAATTCTTTTACATCCTCTGCATTTTGTCCAACAGCTACCCAATGGCTTCGGCTGCCAATGTCAATTCCAGCTGCATTTTGATTTACAACTTCCAAGGAGATTTTCTTTTTTTCCATTGTTTGAATTTTAATTGTGAAATAATAAAACTCAATGGATTGCAACTTGTACTATTTGAAATTATTCTGATCGGGATTACAAATAAATGTATCACCATTTTACTCTAACACAGCATAATATTACTTTTAATAAAACGCTTAGTGCAAT
>CAZMSE010000083.1:0-1067 GCA_964568865.1 uncultured Saprospiraceae bacterium | reverse complement strand
CTGTACAAATGATGAAAGACATAGATTAAAATGGAAATTTGTGCGGAGTTTCGAGTGAAGTTCATATCCGACAAATTCTAATTTTAAATTTATGAGATGAACTTTCGCAGACGGCTTACAGGAGCAGTTTGCAAACCACCTTATGCTGCAAAATTCGGAAACTGGTTTTGTGGTGAACGATAAGGAAAAGCGAAAACGAGATTTTCGCAGGTGATTGATAAGGAGCTGAAGGACATAAACTTGCGATTGAAGCCTCGTAAGGTGAGCGCAAAAGGATGTTGAAAGCGGATAGTTACGGTTGTATCCGTTAAAGAGTATGACGCGAAACCTGATTTAGTGGTCATATAACATCCCGGGGTAAAGCAAGCAGGAACTTATCAAAGGCGTTTGTACGGAACAAGAGAAGTCATTGTCGTTTCGAGAGTTGATGAGACATCGAATATGCTGGATACATAAGACAATGGCGGCGGACCAGATTGTAGTAGTGAAGAAATCAATGAAAGGTGATGGAGCGAAGGATCTGGCCTGTTCAAGTTTCATATTAATTTACAACCAGGGATGGGATGATTGATTACTACGAAACAAAATCACAACCAATTACTATGGCGATGGTCATCAAGGCGTATCGCAAGGTAAAATCCAACAAAGGAAGTGGTGGCATAGATTGTATGGGTTGGGAAGATTTGGAAAAAGATCGGAAACAACATTTGTACAAACTATGGAATCGCTTAAGTTCGGGAAGTTATTTTCCGCCTCCGGTTAAGGAAGTTGAAATAACGAAGAAAGATGGTGGAGTACGCAAGCTGGGCATACCTACCCTATTGGATCGGATTGCGCAAGAGGTGGTAAAAGCACATCTTGAGTTGCAAACAGAACCAAAGTTTCATGATAGTTCGTATGGCTACCGTCCTGGGAGGAGCTGTCATGATGCAGTAGACAGAACACTGGATCATATTATGGATCATGATTGGGTCATTGATCTTGACATTCAAAGCTTCTTTGATACAATAGATCATAGTCTGATGATGAAGGCGGTCAGCCACTACTGCAAGGACAAATGGGTATTG
>CAZMSE010000082.1:0-1075 GCA_964568865.1 uncultured Saprospiraceae bacterium | reverse complement strand
GAAAAATGTGTACATTGTTTTTTTACTACTAATTTGTAATATTTTACATTCTCAACAATCTCCCTGTCCCTATTTGGTGCAAAAGCCAAACTGGTATATTAATATATGCAGACAAGATGGTTGGTCTATTAGTGATGTAACAGGATCTGAATTGACAATTACTAATGACCATGTTTCCATTTCTTTAAGTTCCGTATTGGTTAATACAGATATACCTATTAGACAACTATTTAGAAGACATTTTGATATTAATAAAATTGAAGTACTAATGGATTCAATTGTTTTATATAACAATAGGCAACTATATTTGAATCTCATAAAACAAGATTCACTAATTACATTTAGTGGAATACTAAAAATGGACCATCGATATTATGTTATTAAGCAAATTGATTCGTCAAACAATACTAGTATTAAAGACATATTAGATATATTTGAAAATATCTCGCCAAATGATGAAAAGGGATTTGAAAATATTCAGGTTAAAAGTCGAATGGAAAATTTATTTAGAAAGCTCATAGAAAAAGAAATTTCAATTGATGAATTATTAATTTCAGCTGAACTGATACGATCTAATGATAGTGAATTATACGAGGAATATAAAAGGGATTCATCTAATATATTAAAAAGTGTTTCAATTTTAAATGAAAAAATAAAGGCAGAATTTACGAAAATAAGTTTATCTGAAAATATTATATCATACAATTTACTATTAAGAGAAGATAAGCGATTAACTGATGGAATTGGATTCTTTGGTCAATACACAATTGAATATAAATCAGGATATATTTATGGTAAATTAGATTTTGCGGTTCTTAGTAAAAAGCCTGTTCTTTTTAGTTTTCAAGCAAATTGTGATTTTTTTAAAAGTATGAAATAAATATTATTATAAAAACTGGCTATAACACTGTACTTGCGATCATGCCGCCGAAAGATTAATGTTTCAAATTTGGCAATATCTGAAAACAATTTTTTACTTTTGGCATAAAGAAGAGTAGCGGCACGTCGCAAGTACCTAACCGTTATGCCCAATCATGAAATTTTGTTTGAGTTGAAACAAAACAATATCTTTACG
>CAZMSE010000081.1:0-1102 GCA_964568865.1 uncultured Saprospiraceae bacterium | reverse complement strand
GTCAATACGACGGCAGGAGCAGCGGTTACGGTAAAGGAAGCCGAACAAGTGACCGAAGCCTGGCAAGTTGAAGTAACGGTCCAGGTGACGGTAGTAGAACCACCACATGCATTTGGAGCAGCACCGGCATTGTTGGTCAATGTAGCATTGCAACCGCCGGAGAAACTAGCAGTAGCTAACCAGTTATTATATGCTGCATCTACTGATGCTTGTGACTGACATGCTGTATGCGTTTGATTAATAGGACAAGTCAAACTTACGGAAGGCGAAGTACTTACTGTAAATACTGCAGAGCACGTTAAAGTAGGTTGGCAGCTTGAGGTCACGGTCCAGGTAACCGTCTTGCTTCCTCCACAAGCCGAAGGTGCAGAACCTCCATTATGAGTAAGCGAAGCATTACATCCCCCTGAACTTGTTGCAGTAGCTAACCAGGTAATGTATTTTGCATCAATGCTAGCCTGGGTTTGGCATGCTGCTTCAGTTTGATTTGAAGGACAAGTCAATGTAACAGTTGGAGCTGTAACAACAGTGAATACAGCTGAACAAGTAACCGGAGGCTGGCAAGAAGAAGTAACGGTCCAAGTAACCGTTTTTGAACCACCACAGGCAGGAGGTGCACTGCCTCCATTATTGGAAACAGATGCATTACATCCTCCAGAAGTTGTAGCAGTAGCTAGCCAGTTTGCATATGCCGCATCAATGATTGTTTGCGTCTGACAAGCCACCTCCGTATGGTTAACCGGACAAGTCAGGGAGACAGGAGTTGCGGCAGTTACCATAAAAATTGCAGAGCAACTAACCAGAGGCTCACAGCTCGAAGTCACTGTCCATGTAACTGTCTTGCTTCCACCACAAGCTGAAGGAGCAGAACCGCCATTATGAGAGATGGTCGCGTTGCATCCACCAGTGAAAGTAGCAGAGTTTAACCAGACTGTATAAGCCGCATCAATGGCCGATTGAGTTTGACAAGCAGCCTGGGTATTGTTTGCTGGGCAATTTAATACAACCACTGGCGCAGTGGTGACCGTGAAGGAAGCCGAACAGGTAACCGGAGCCTGACAAGAAGAAGTAACAGTCCAGGTAATGGTGGTAGAACCACCGC
>CAZMSE010000080.1:0-1111 GCA_964568865.1 uncultured Saprospiraceae bacterium | reverse complement strand
GCGTGGCGAAAATATTCTAAAAAGCCTACGTTGTCGCCAGGTACCAGCGAAAGATGACCGAACGATGCGCAGCAAAATGAAGCGACAGCTTCATTTAGTGAGGGAACCGGGCTCATAAAAGCCCGGCTGGGAAAAGGCAATACTCATATAAACAAACTTAGGATCTGGTCGCGCAGAATGCGCGATCGCCTTAGCTGGCGACGAGACTTTTCTTTGGTTCCTTTCTTTTGGCGATACAAAAGAAAGGAACAAAAAAAACGAGAACATTAAACTTAACGAAAAGCAGCTTTTATAAATCAAATTAGTATCTTATCACAGATAACCCTAATAGCCTCAATATTTCGCTCGACAGCGCTTGCTTATAAGTTCAGAGGATGCTGCTCACAGGAGCTCGCCTCCCGATGACCTCGGTCACCGGGACGCACCTAGATTGTGATTTCTATCACAATCTACCAGCTTCACTGGTCGGTGCTCATGTCGCAAAGCATTTCGTATGCTTTGCTCCTTGTTCATCCGCAAGAAAGTAAGAACAAAAAAGAGTGTATTCCTTTTACCATAAAGCTGCTTTGGAAATGCAAACCGGATCACTTTTTATAAACACCCTAGCCGAAATATTTCGCTCACCAGCCCTCACCACACCCATTTCCTAAAGTGATTTGTAAATATTATCGATTGTATTAATTTCGCTCTATGCATCAATACATCAGAAAAATACGCATCCCACGATTCCGTTCCTCACTGCTTGCTTTATGCATAATAACGTATAGCGCATCCCTTAATGCACAGTGCCACCCAAACCAAATAGATTCTATTCCACTGGTAAAACATTTCTCTAATCCGGCATTTGGAAATTTTTTATCCATCAAAAAAGATCGCTTGAACCGACCGCTGATTTACACAAGTACCAAGGATGGTGGTCTTCAAATTTATTCCATTCAAAATGGATCAGTCAGTCTCTATAAACATTTTCCTGTAGCCTCGTTTGCTAACCTGGATGTCATCAATATCGTACAGCAGGACCATTACCTGTATGTTTGTCTTGGTGACATATGGAATACTAACGAGCGTTTGGGTTTAGCGGTAATGGATGTTGGCGACATTCACTCAATTC
>CAZMSE010000079.1:0-1168 GCA_964568865.1 uncultured Saprospiraceae bacterium | reverse complement strand
AGCCAACATTGCATACACACAAGCGCAGAGCGCCTGCGTGTATGCGCTTCCGTTAGTGGATAGCTGAAATAAAAGTGTAACTAAAATTCAGTTGCAAATGTTAGTTGTAGTATATTTGCAGTGTGAGTAAATTTCAAAAAATAGTAGATCGTTTAATAAGTGGTTCAGGAACAGTTACTTATGCTGAATTGGTCTATATTTTATCAAAATTTGGTTATAAAGAAATCAAAACAGGTAAAACAAGTGGTTCTCGGGTTGCTTTTTATAATGACTCTAAAAGGTTATTGATTAGATTGCACAAACCACACCCTAGAAACGAATTAAAAGAATATCAAACTAAGCTTATTCGAACTCATCTTGAACAAAATAAACTATTATGATAGATAGATTGGTATTTGAAGATTTTATTGGATCAGTCCACTTCTCTTCTACGGATGAAACATTCTTTGGAAAACTTGAAGGAGTAAATGATTTAGTAACATTCGAAGGATCTTCAGTAAAAGAATTAAAAAAGTCATTTAAAGAAGCAGTATTGGATTATAAAGCCTTGTGTGAAGAAACAGGGAAAAATGTAAACAAATCATTTAAAGGATCTTTTAATGTTAGAATTGACCCTAAACTTCATGAACAAGCTTATATAAAGGCAACCAAAGAGGGTATTAGTTTAAATCAATTTGTTCAAGCAGCACTTAAAAAACAACTTGTGCATAAATAGCCATCCACTAACATCAGCTATGACGACAGCGCTAAGCGCCGATCGCATAGCTGAGATCCGTTATAGGACAGCAAATAATTAAGCGTGACATGCTCACATGACAGAAAAAAAATGGAGAAGTGAGCATGCTAAATGTACTGAACTGACTTTCCTTGATTCTTTTTGTATAAGATTAGCTGGAAAAGATTTCATTAAAATATAATACTTAGACTAAGATTTAACGGAGCGCTCGCACGTGACGCAAGATAATAAATAAATACAGAGGAGAAATACAAGAAATTTGAATAACTTAGATCAAGTAATAAGAATCAAAGAAATTCTAATTGATAGAAGAAAATGGATAAGCCGTCCTATAACACAGTGCACAACGCCAGCACAAAGCGCCGGCGTGTGCACGCTTCCGTTACAAGACATTTAAGGAAGGAGTGTGACTTGCTCACATGACATAGTAGG
>CAZMSE010000078.1:0-1368 GCA_964568865.1 uncultured Saprospiraceae bacterium | reverse complement strand
ATTTAGAAAATGGTGTTTATTTTAAGATTATGATTTGTAATATTGTCAGGGATATGTTCCTACGAAGATGTTAGAGCTACGACCTTACGAAGATGTTAGAGCTACGACCTTACGAAGCTATCAGGGCTACGCCCTTACGAAGATGTCAGGGCTACGCCCTTACGAAGATGTCAGGGCCACGCCCTTACGTAGATGTCAGAGCTATGCCCCTAGGAAATTCAAAGGCTCTGCCCTGAGGGAAATTGGGTGATTGCCCAATTTTTATTTTTGTGTGCTGTTTTAATTATTTTTTGAATTGATGCTCAATTGTTTTACGAAGATGGAGGGGCTTCGCCCCAGGTGAAAATTTCTGTGTTGGCATTTGCTAATGGAGTATTCGTGTGACGTCCGATTTTTTTAGATTGTTCATTGTAGTATGTTTTCTCTTACTTTGGATTGTGCTATAGGCAAATACGATGAAGCCCTATCATCTTCCATAGGGGCGTAGCCCCAAAATCTTCGTAACATCCACAGAAACGATAATAAGGAGGGGCATAGCCCTGACATCTTAATACCAATATGATAAGAAAAATTATGAATAGGAGATGCATTGAATCAATGATTCAATACGATTTGAATCATTAAGGAGGAAAGTTTAATCAATAATGTTACTTAATCAATAAGTGAATACAAAACAGATGCATCACTGGATTAATTTTAAATGAAAATTGAAGTAGAATAACTTAGTTTTTCTAATCCATCAATTATCATTATGGCCAATACATATACAAAATTATACATACAATTTGTTTTTGCAGTTCGAGGAAGACAAAACCTTATTGAGGAATTTATTCGGATTGAATTAGAAAAAGTAATTTGTGGTATTATTAACAATCATTCATGTAAGACTTATGCTATTTATTGCAACCCTGACCATACCCATATTTTGGTAGGGATGCATCCAAATGTATCCCCATCAAAATTGATGGAGCAGGTAAAAGCAAGTTCATCCAAATGGCTCAATGAAAAAAATATCATTCGGGGAAAATTTGCATGGCAAAAGGGATTCGGGGCTTTTACCTATTCCAGTAAGGATATTGATAACGTCGTAAAATATGTATTAAACCAACCAGAACATCACAAAAAAAGTACATTCAGGGATGAATACCAACAGCTCTTAGAAAAAAATAAAATAGATTTTAATCAAGAATTTCTATTTGAACAATATGATACCCAAAGATGTCAGGTCTAACGCCCCTGAGGGAAATTATTTGTTTACGCATTTTGTGTTAAATTATTTTGCTGTATTAGATATTTTTTGATTTAATGCTCAATTTTATTTTATGAAGATGTCAGGGCTACGCCCTTACGAAGATGTCAGGGCTACGC
>CAZMSE010000077.1:0-1524 GCA_964568865.1 uncultured Saprospiraceae bacterium | reverse complement strand
ACAAAAAACGACTAATGATTACAGTAATTATTCCAACACTTAACGAAGAAGAAAACATTGCCAGTGTTGTGAACTTTGCAAAAAGTCAACCGCATGTGACAGAAGTAATTGTGGTGGACGACAAGTCGCTTGATAAAACAGTTTCCATTGCACAGGAAAACGGAGCAAAGGTTATTACCAGCACTAAATTGGGTAAAGGTGCGTCAATGAAAGACGGTATTTTGTGTGCTACCAATGACATCATTGCGTTTCTTGATGGCGACATTGACCCCTATCCGCACTACACTATTAAATTATTGACCGACCCCATCTTGCAAGGTGAAGTTGATTTTGTAAAATCTTCATTCAACCGCAATGCAGGCAGGGTAACAGAGCTTGTGGCAAAACCATTGCTCAGTATTTTCTTTCCTGACTTACTTCGGTTTAGCCAACCTTTAAGCGGAATGATTGCAGGAAAAAAATCACTCTTTATGCAATTAGATTTTAGAGACGATTACGGTGTGGACATTGGCATTCTGATAGATATGCACCTGATGAATGCACGAATGAGAGAAATAGAAATCGGGTATCTTGAAAACAAAAGCAAACCTTGGCAAGCCCTTGGCAAAATGAGCAAAGAAGTGGCACAAACCATTATACTTAAAGCAGCTTCTTCTAAAAATCCACATTACAACTTTGAAGAACTTGGAGTGTTGAATGAAATCCGTTCGCAAATGGAGTTTGCTTTAGAAAACCAATTAAACACACTTGACAAGTTAGTGGTGTTTGACATGGACAACACACTTTTGAAGGGAAGATTTATAGATAACTGTGCCGACAAGTTCAGTTTTAAAAAAGAACTGATGAACATTCGTTCATCCGAGACGGATGTAATCATTCTTACCAAACGAATAGCCACCTTGCTAAAAGGCAAAACAATTAGCGAACTGATTGAAATAGCTGACAGTATTCTTGTTATTGAAGGCACGAAAGAAATTATTGCAGAACTAAAAAAGCGAGGTTACATTGTTGGAATAATTTCTGACAGTTACGACTGCATCACCAACCACCTCAAAACCAAATTGGGAATGGATTTTTCACTTTCTAATGAACTTGAATTTTCAAAAAGTATTTGCACAGGCGAGGTAAAAATTCCATCTTTTCTTTTCAGCAATCAAAAAAGTATGTGCAAGCATTCACTTTGTAAAGCCAATGCCCTTCTGAGCATACTTGAAAAATACAACATCCCAAAAGAAAACTGTATCGCTATTGGCGACAGCATGAATGACCTTTGCATGATAAAAGAAGCAGGACTTGGTATTGCCTTTTGCTCCAAAGACGAATTAGTAAATCATCATGCTGACATTGTAATTCAGGAGCCAAGTTTTACCGAACTATTAACCCTTGCTAAGTAGCGAATGACAACAACTATCATCATCACCATTTGTGTGCTTCTGCTGCTGGCTTATGTTTTTGACATCAGTTCCGCACTTACAAAAATTCCTTCGGTAATACTTTTATTGCTGTTGGGTTGGATTGTAAAAC
>CAZMSE010000076.1:0-1844 GCA_964568865.1 uncultured Saprospiraceae bacterium | reverse complement strand
CTGCGGCAGCAGCGTGTGCAGATCCCGGTTGAGCGTGGTGGGCAGCCGCTCGAACACGTCCCGGATGTACTCCCACGGGTCGTGACCGCACAGCTTGGCCGATTCGATCAGACTCATGATGTTGGCCGCGCGCTCGCCGGCTGTGGCGCTGCCCACGAACAACCAGTTCTTGCGCCCCAGCGCCACGGGCCGGATGGCGTTTTCGACCGGGTTCTGATCGATGGGGACTTCGCCGTCGTCGAGGTAGTGCGTCAGCGCCCGCCAGCGCCCGAGGCTGTAGTCGATGGCGCGGGCCGTGGCGTCTGCCTTGGCCAGGTGTTGTCTGTGCTCGAGGAGCCAGCGGTGCAGCTCCTCGGCCAGCGGCCTGGCATGCTGCTGTCGTGCCTGGCGCCTTGCTTGGGGATCCAGCGTCTGCAGCCCGCGCTCGACCTCGTACAGCCGTGCGATGAGCAAGAGCGCCTTGGCCGCGATCGGGCTGGCGTTGAGCTGGTGGACCTCGAAGAATTTGCGCCTGGCGTGCGCCATGCAGCCGGCCTCGGTGATGTCCGAGCGCGCATGGATGCGGTCGTAGCCGGCATAGTCGTCGGTGACCAGTGTGCCCGAGAAGCCGGCCAGGACCTTGCGGGGATGCTCGCCCGAGCGGCTTTGGCAGAAGTCGAACCACACCGCGCGCGCTGTTGCGTAGTCGGTGGTGCGGTAGACCCACAGGTAGGCCTTGTGCGTCTTGCCTTTGCCCGGGGCCAGCAGCCGCACGTGGGTCTCGTCGACGTGGATGACGCGCTGCGACAGGATGTGCTCCTTGAGCGCCTGCGCCAGCGGCGCCAGCCGCACGCCGCAGATGCCGACCCACTGCGCCATCGTCGAGCGCGCCAGCTGCACGCCTGATCGCGCATAGATCTCCTGCTGCCGATACAGCGGCAGCTGGTCGTCGTACTTGGCCACCACCACCTGGGCCAGCAGGCCCGGTGCGGGCAGGCCCTTGTCGATGACTTGCGCGGTCAGCTCGGCCGCACGGATGCTGTGGCAGCCGCGGCAGGCGTACTTGCCGCGGATGTGGCGGTGCACGAAGAATTGCGCCGGCACGCAGTCCAGCTGCTCGCTCACGTCCTGCCCGATGCGCACCAGCGGCTGTCCGCAGCTGCACTGGGGCTCGGGCAGCTCGTGATGGTGCTCGATGCGCGGCAGGCCCTGCGGCAAGCCCTGGCGCACGGGACGGCGTGCGCCAGGGCTTGCGGGTGCAGCCTTGCGCTTGTCCTCCTCGGCTGCGCGATCCTCGGCCTGCGTGTCGAGCACGATGTCGGCCAGCTGCGCATCGAACAGCCGAGCCTGGTGTTGCAGGCTCTCGGCCGAGCTGCCGAAGCGCCAGTTCTTCAGCCGCGCCAGCTCCAGGTTCAGCGCCTCGATCTTGGCCTTGGCGAACTTCAGCTCCGCAGCCATGCGCTCGCGCTGGGCCTGCGCGCGTTCGAGCTCCAGGCGCGAGATCGTCACCATGGCGGCGGACTCCACTGCCGCTGCTGCGCCCAGCGCCGACACGACAGCGCTTGCCGAAGCTTGGGGCGTGGCCATCGAGTCCTGGAGCATGGCAGCGATGATGCCTCTCGCGCGCACGCGCGCGCGAGAGGAGTTGCACCAATGGACAAGCCCTCGAATGACGCACCACGCATGCGGCCAGTGGGCGCATCACGCCAAGCACCAGGCCAAGACTCGATGCGATCGCCCAATCCAGCACCACGCCGAGTGCTGCGCCCAGCGCCGCACCCACCATGGCCCCCCGCATCGTCCACGGCATCGCGCCCGGCATGGCGCCCGACATGGCGCCCGACATGGCGCCCGACATGGCGCCC
>CAZMSE010000075.1:0-1940 GCA_964568865.1 uncultured Saprospiraceae bacterium | reverse complement strand
GCCAACATTGCATACACACAAGCGCAGAGCGCCTGCGTGTATGCGCTTCCGTTATGCCTCATTGCATGAGTTTAAGCAAATATGAAACAAGTATATAAAATAACATATCCCACGGGTAAAATTTACATCGGCAAAGACAGTGTAGGAAGTCATCGGTATTTTGGTAGCCCGGACATAGAAATCATTAACAAAGATTTTGACTTGCTTCCTAATGAGATAAAACTTGATTATACGATTAGAAAGCAAATATTGTGGCAATCTGAATCTGCAAGTGAAAAAGAACTGTCTGAAAAGGAAGTGGATTTTATTAAACAATATCAATCGAATAACCCCAAAATTGGCTACAACCAATGGCCAAAATATAAAGATCAATGAAATATGAAATTCGGTAAAACAATAAAAATCTTTTTAATAGACGGAGATCCAAATGGAAGATTGAGTTGTGAACTATCAAATTGGACAGGTAAGGCATATAAAATTCCAAGAATAAAAATCAAGGATTGTATCGATCGTCCGGAACTAAGGAATCCGGGAATTTACTTTCTATTTGGAAAAGATGAAATTGGTAAGGATATTGTTTATATAGGTGAAGCAGAAACTGTTTATAATAGATTAACACAGCACTTAAATCAAAAAGATTTTTGGAATGAAGCGATTGTTTTAATCAGTAAGGATGAAAATCTAAACAAAGCGCATATTAAATACCTTGAGAATCGATTTTATGAACTTGCAAAAGTTGTGAGTAGGTATATCATTGATAATAGTACTATACCAACACAATCTGCAATTTCTGAGTCGGATAGGTCAGAAATGGAGGAATTTATTGAAAATGCTAAATTGCTAGTCAACACTCTTGGACACAAAGTTTTTGATGAAAAAAGAGAAACAACAGCCATACAAAATCAACAAATTTTCTACTTAAAGGGCCCAAGAGGCGCGGATGCACAAGGGCAACCGACCTCAGATGGTTTTCTTGTTTTCAAAAATTCAAACGCGGCAGGAACGACAACTTCTTCTATAACCTCAAATATTATTAATCTTCGGACGAAACTAATAGACCAAAATATAATTAAATTAAAAGGGGATTATTACATTTTTCCTGAGGACTATATTTTTAGCAGTGCCTCTGCTGCGGCTTCAATTGTTTTAGGAAGAAATGCCAATGGTTTAACAGAATGGAAGTTAAATAATGGAGAAACTTTAAAGGATTTTGAAAGTAATGAATAAAGCAACGAGGCATAACATCGGCTATGACGACAGCGCAAAGCGCCGCTCGCATAGCCGAGATCCGTTAGTGGTGAGCATCAAGATGAAAGTATTTGGGAATTATTGGATTTTGGTAAAAATGTATTAATTTTGTGTATATGAAAAAGTCTGCTGTTATTGCTGCCCTAAATGAATTTCCATCAGAATTTGAGCTAGAGGAATTCTTTGAGAAATTAATTGTAATTGAAAAAATCAATGAAGGATTGAAGGATATTGATGAGGGAAATATTGTAGATCATGAAGCTGTGAAGAAACTGATTAATGAATGGCAGAAATAAAATGGAGTAAAAAGGCAATAAATGACCTGCAAGCTATTTATGACTTTATTTCCTTGGATTCAGGGAGTTATGCGGATAAGTATATAAATAGAATTATACACAAAATAGAACAACTTCAAACATATCCAAACTTAGGTAGAGTTGTGCCGGAAAAGAATGATAACTCAATTAGAGAGCTAATAGTGGGAAGTCATAGAATATTTTATAAAGTTGATTCAACTAGCGTAAAAGTAATTAGACTACACCATTCAGCGCAAAAAATTAATTAGCCCACCACTAACATTGTATTGCCTCCATGCCACCTGAAGATTAATCTTTCACGCTGGCCAGAAATTATTTAATTTAGCTATTGTATGGTGGCCGGGGGAGTGGCACGGCGGCAATACGGACACGTTA
>CAZMSE010000074.1:0-2024 GCA_964568865.1 uncultured Saprospiraceae bacterium | reverse complement strand
TTAAAAGCATTCAATCATTTGTTTCATTAATGATTGATTCAAGTCACACACGTTTCGGGGCTTAACGAAGGCGGGGCATTTTAGCACTACACTTTCTACGAAGCACCACTGTTCAAATATGCGAAAAACTGTCCTACGAAGCACTGCACCCCCGCTTTCGTTTAAGCCCATGTTAGCTGCTGCTGCTCTGTCCGTCCGATGTGCAGTAACTTTCCCGATAGAGCCACTGTCAGATGTTGGGTGTGCGGTTGCTTGCACTCTCTTTTGACTTTGCTTGCGTGGATTTGTGCGAGGCGGCAAAGGCAAATGTGAGTGCAAATGCGTGGGCTTATTTTGTATCATTGCTTTCATCTCATGTTGGGTAATAATTGAAACGGGCGCTGAGTTTCTCAGCCTCCGTTTTCTGTTTCTGTTGTTTGTGGTTTTAATGTTGCCCTAAGCCATAAATAACCAAGTGTCCCTGCAATAACAGAAGCAATGAGAATTGCAATTTTTGATTGAGTGATTAGTCCGGGATTGTCAAACGCAAGTAGCGTTATGAAGATAGACATTGTGAAGCCAATACCTGCAAGAAGTCCAACGCCAATAATTTGTTTCCATTTCAAGTCCTCTGGCAATGCACAAAGTCCAAGTGAAACGGTTATAAAACTGAAAAGAAAAATACCAAGCGGTTTGCCAACTATAAGCCCTGCAAAAATTCCAATGCTGTTTGCTTGCGTTAAACCTGTCTGCCAACTACTATCAATGCTGATGCAAGTGTTAGCCAACGCGAACAAAGGCAGAATAAAAAACGCAACAGGTTTGTGTAGCCAATGTTGCAATTTGTAAGAAGGTGTTTTCTCTCCACCGTCACCAAATGGAATGGAAAACGCTAATAACACTCCAGTGATTGTTGGATGCACACCCGACTGTTGCATAAAATACCACATAGCAACACCGCCAATGAGATAAGGAATAAGGTTGTGAATTTTAAGTCGGTTTAAGATTAGCAACAGTCCGAAAATATCAAGGACTAAAAACAAATTTGTAAACGCTATTGAACTTGTGTAGAAAATTGCAATGACAATGATTGCTCCTAAGTCGTCAATAACCGCTAAGGCAGTCAACAAAACTTTTACAGATGCTGGCACACGATTACCGAGAAGTGAAAGTATGCCGATTGCAAAAGCAATGTCTGTCGCCATTGGAATTCCTGCACCTGATTGTGTCACTGTCCCGAAGTTGAAAAGTAAAAACAGTCCTGCTGGAACAAGCATACCGCCAAGTGCTGCAAAGATTGGAAGTGATGCGTTCTTTACACTTGATAGTTCTCCGATGTAAATTTCTCGTTCAAATTCCAAACCGATGAGCAAAAAGAAGATGGTCATTAGTCCGTCATTTATCCAATGTGTAGTGCTGTGTCCGCCAATTTGAAAATGCCACAACTGAATGTAGTTGTCTTTGAGAAAAAAGTTTGCAAGTAAAAGTGAAACTGCTGTGCAGCAAATCAGCAAAATGCCTCCCGCTTTTTCGCTTTCAAAAAATTCGGTGAATAGCTTAGTTAGTTTCATTTTTCTTAGCTGTCATTAGTCCTAACATCATCGCCAAAACGGAGAGAATTATTGCTTGAATGATGAGTGATTTATTTACGATTGAAATACTTTGCTCGGGCAGAATAGCCAAGAAAAGCAGAATGGTAATTAGCCCTCTTGGTGCAACAAACAGAAGAGGCGATGAAGGAAGTTTAGAAAATTTAAGTGCAATCCATCTGACAATAATAATAGATAGAACAATGCCTGCTGCCCAAGGAATTGTCTCGGGATTTAGAATTTCTTTGGCTTCCATCAGGAAGCCAAATAGAAGAAAGAACAATGCCCGAATAAGAAAGGTAGCTTCTGTTGTAATCTCTTTGAACTTTTTTACTTCCTTATCTAATTTTTCGGGTCGCAATTTTTCTATCCAGTTAAACCGTTTCAACTCGTCAAGGTTGCCAAGGAATAAACCAAAAACAAGTATGAAGATTAAGCCGGGCAAGTGATACACCT
>CAZMSE010000073.1:0-2720 GCA_964568865.1 uncultured Saprospiraceae bacterium | reverse complement strand
TAATCTGATTTGAAATTACACCTATAGAATTCAGATATTTTGCTGATAAATTTTAGGTATGGGTAATTTTGAGTATCCAAAGGTCAACCTGTCCTCCCTTTTGACAATAACTACAAAATGCGAAAGAGCTTAATGTATAATGCATATTTTTTTAAGTGCTAAAAATTCCCCTCCACTTAAATACAAATAATAAATTCCAGATTGTTGTGGCGCACGTATCTCAATGGGTTGAATTTCTGAAGTATTTTGAACCCTGGATTGTTCAATCATTCTACCGTCAAGGGTGTACCAGGTACAATTCAATGTAGCCGGAACTGGCCCCTTCAATGATACATAAATATGTCCGCTGGTAGAGATAAAGTTAGGGGAGTTAATCTCAACGAAACGTTCTTCAAATTGATCATTATTTCGTAAATTTCTTTTGAAATCATTATGAGGATAATCTGGGCTGGCTCTTTGAGCAAAATAAAAATCAACACATAAGGTATCGCGTACGGTACATAAAGCATTATGGATAGTCCATTCAAAACAATATAGGCCATATTGAAAGGCAGAAATTTGAGTCCGTGGATTTGTTGGTTCGAACAAATGTACCATTGAAGGGCCGCTGATCAATCTCCAGACTCCATTCGAATCGGGTAAGGCATCTAAATAAGCTGTAAGGCCTCTTTGTGCAAAACTCTGTCCTGCAATTTTCGTATCCAATACCAACTCTAAACATTTTTCGCAACTCATTCCACAATCAACTTCATAGGAAGCACAAATTTTTCCGGTATCTCCTGTATTAAGATTCCAGCGAACAGAAACCGTTTGGCTATCCGCATTAGACATTAGTTGACCGCCCTCAACCCTCCAATGGTAGGCTTTAACGGTTGAATCAAGGGTTCCAACGATTTCGTATCTGCCTTCAGGCGAAAAACAATAAACCTTGCTGCCCGATACTGGTAGACATGCTGGTATTACATTGGACTCATCGAAGTTTTCACTATAAATCAGTGTACACTCTTTGACATAATCATCTATGCTTGTTGCAACGTCTAATTCAACAAAGTAATCTTCAGATTGTGCAGGAACCAAAATCCGCTCATCATGACTGATCAACTTGGAAGGATCCTTCTTTGAAAACCAACGATAATTGAAAGAATAAGTCTCTCCAAGGTTGCATGGTTTTTTTACGACTACATTGGGAGCCAGTTCAACGAAATTGCCCAAGCATTTCACCGACCAAGAAGGTTGTAAATCAAGGTTCATGGTGGTCAGCAGGATTGAGCTATCGCATCTATAGGGTGATGTGGATTTTGAAAAAATGATTTCTTTTCTATAGAGGCATGAGCTGTATTTCCGCCCAAGAAAATCAACATACGGCGTATTATCGCAACTTACATGGTAGATATTCTCTACTTGCGGTTTTTCCAATAAAGTAAAATCAACGATGGAGTCAAATGAACAACATTTGGCATCAGAAAGTCTAGCCCTGTATTGTCCTGAGGTTTGAATGAATTGATTATGCCATTTGAACCCATTTGGATAAGTGGCCTCCCAACAAATCTTGCGGGGTACGCCGAGTCTGTCTTGGTATTTTCTTACCTTAATGGTAGCGCATTGTGGACCTTGCTCATTACAAACTGTTGAGAGGTCTTTTGGATTCAACAATTGCTGCGAAACACAAATTTCGAAATCCCCTTCCTTTGGTAGGTCCAAATAAAAATCCTGTTCTCCACCACCAAGTTCCACTCCATCCAATGTCCAGTTATAATGGATGAAGCAGCCATCGTTTGGGTTGTTGGTAAAAAAATGAAATGAACAGGCATCTTTACAAGCATCAATGATAAGATCAGTTTCATTGTTGATAGGCCCAAGAGGTTCCAGAGTCTGTAATCCTCCACCGCTAGTAGAAATAGTAAAATCACATACATCTCCCAAACAGCCATCCACCCACAATGAATAGCTTCCGCATTTTTCCGTTTGAAAATTTAAAGTATGGGTCGTACCCGGTGCCACACAGGGTACCGACTTACAAATTACCGGTGATCCACAATTACATCCACGCAATATCCCAAATTCCAGACCCTGACTGGCAGTACAAGATCCGACGGCAATGGAAACAGAAACATTCATCCCATTCCCCATGAATGCCCACCAACTGGTGTTATTTGGCGCACCTCCTTGTCCGCAAACTGGCGAACAATGACCAGGGATTGAGCTGGTATTAGCGCACGCCAAGCCATTCAATTCATCCAGCGAACACAACTGTATAGCTGCACTACAAGTACTTGATAATGGAGGTGAGCATTGCCCATAGGAGTTCCACTGAACGATCACCATAAAAATAATAACCCAAGAAATTCCAGGGGAAACAGAAGTAACTTTCATAATTATATGAGATGATAAGTTCTTCAAACGCTGCATTAATTTAAAAAATACTTAAATCTCAATAAGCGAACCTGGTCTCCCCATTAACAATGCACTGATGTACATTGCAAACTTATAGTAAATATCTAAATTGAAAAAGAGGAACCACTTTTCAGTAATTCCTCTTTTATTGTCGGGGCGGAGGGATTCGAACTCTCGACCCCCTGCTCCCAAAGCAGGTGCGCTAACCGGACTGCGCTACGCCCCGAACTATTTGTTACTGGGAAATCTCATCCCAATAAATCAGCGGAGGGGGAGGGATTCGAACCCTCGGTACCCTTTTCAAGGTACGACGGTTTAGCAAACCG
>CAZMSE010000072.1:0-2883 GCA_964568865.1 uncultured Saprospiraceae bacterium | reverse complement strand
TTCGCGGTGCCGACGAAGCTTCGTTGATCGGCATGCTGACAGGCTTTGCCTCGTCTGCGTTCCCTCACTTTCTTCATTGTGAGCGTGGAGCAAAGCATACGAAATGCTTTGTGACATGAGCACAGACCAGTGAAGCTGGTAGATTGTGATAGAAATCACAATCTAGGTGCGTCCCGGTGACCGAGGTCATCGGGAGGCGAGCTCCTGTGAGCAGCATCCTCTGAACTTATGAGCGAGCTCCGTCGAGCGAAATATTGAGGCAAACGCTGAAGCGAGATCGTTCGGTCATCTCCGGAAGGCCAATGAATTTAAAATTCAGCTCTTCTTTCAGTTTAAAAGTATTCAATCATTTGCTTCATTAATGATTGATTCAAGTCACACACGTTTTTCGGCTTGCCGCAGGCGGGGATTTTACACACTGACGTTCATTTGGAAAACCGCACTTCAATTATACGAAAAAACTGTTAAAAGAAGCACTGCACCCCCGCTTGCGGCAAGCCGATATTGTGTTCTGCTCTTCTTCGTAATTGTCAGAGTCCAAACTGGTTTAGGTGGTGGTTGATATGTCGCCACATAAGTCTTGCCCACTCGTTATTGTTGAGTTTTCCAAATGTCGGCTGGATGGGAAATGGTATTGAGTTTTGATGTTGCGAAAACCGATGAATTACCAAAATCAGTTCTTGCTTGTCTCGTTCAAATTCGATGCATTGTGAACCTTTTACTCCTTGAATAAACTCAGGGGCTGTGGGTGCTCCTTTTGGCCAAGGAAAATATTGTGAAAACAGTTTGTTGACAGGCCACTTTGCAAATATGCTTGGGTTCAAAGGCACGGGTCTGTCACCAATTGCACAACGCAGTGGGTCTGTCATGTGAACTACTGCCTGATGTGCATTCATTTTACCCCATTTGGGTAAGTGATTGGGTGATAAGCAAGAAAGGCGTTTAATGAGTTCGTCCTTGTCTTGTTGATTGAATAAATTTTTCATCGTATTAAATTTAAATTCAAGACAAAGTTGAAAAGATTAGTCTGAACGCAGTATGCCAAAACGGAATAATTCTATGCAGATGTGGAGTTTTTGCGAACCAAGTTAGGTGATAGGTTGAACACCTTTTTGAAAGCCCGTGTAAAAGCCGAACTATCTTCATAGCCGACAGTCAGGGCGATTTCAGCTACTTGTAAACGGGTTGTCAGAAGCAAATCCATTGCCTTTTCCATTCGCTTTTGCATCAGATATTGGTAAATCGGTTTACCGAAAATTTCCCGAAAGCCTTTTTTAAGAACGAACTCATTGGTCCCTGCTGTCCGTGCAAGTTGTCCAAGGGTGTAACAGGCAGAAATATCGGCTAGCAAGCATTCTTTTATGAAGTAAATTTTTTCAATGTCGGATTTTCTAATTGTAATGCTTGAGTAATAATCGCAATGCTCCGTTTTTAGCATAACGGCAATCAGTTCAAGCATTTTGCTCTCTATAAACAAATTGGATGTCGCCAATGTAGTATTTGTATTTATCAACTGATTAATGACATAATAAGCTTGAGGTGTCCACATGAAATTATTGCAACTGCATACGTTTTTATAAACTGCACGTTGAAATTTTTCGGGCAAGGCTTCAGCAGCCGAGTTGAGCAAAGAGATAAATTGGTTCAGTTCAATATAAAATGAAGCCATCAGAAAATCTCCTTTTGATGACATTTTTTGCACGGTAGCGTTAGGTTGAACAAGCATGAGACTGCACTTGTCGCCACTAAAGTGGGCTGGTGGCACAAGGTCCTTTTGTATAAAAGAAGATTGTCCGTTGAAAATAAAATGCAGAGCCGCTTGTCGTTGGTCTGACTGAAAATGATTTTGTAGAGTTACATGCTCAGTCGAAAAACTTTTTGTCAATGTCAATGAAGCACCATTACTAAACGAATGTCTCGAATGCCGAACTTGAAGTCCGTTTTCGTTTATCGCTGTCCTGTCAGTAAGAGCAATGTTCATTGATTAGTGTCTTCTAGAGTTGTACACAACGGAAAAGCGCATACGCAGCGCCGGGTTACGAAGATATTTCTTTTCTTTAAGATCTACA
The DNA here is from genome assembly GCA_964568865.1 of uncultured Saprospiraceae bacterium. GTDB lineage: Bacteria > Bacteroidota > Bacteroidia > Chitinophagales > Saprospiraceae > Vicinibacter. The sequence goes on along the minus strand of CAZMSE010000072.1, from coordinate 814 downwards.
ATGCAGGCATTGCGATATGCACAGTGTTAGAGCCAGTACCCCATTCTATGCATGTATCAAGTTTATTGTGGATAGCTCAACACCAATTTCGTGTATTGCATTAATTATCCTTTCGGTTTGACGAAGTGAGGGTTTCTTTTTACCCTGAACATACTGAGAAAGTAAAGTTGGGTTCATTCCAATTTTTTCAGCTATTACTTTTGCATTTAGTACTCGGTAATATTGGAAAAATTGCTTAAAATCTAACTCAAACTGAATTTTAAATTTTTGCTTTGTTTTACTTTCCTTTTCAAAATAAAGTTGTGTAGCCTCTTGTGCATTACCAATTAGTTCAGCGATATTAGAGCCAGTTGTGTAAATTGGAAAATCACTAGCATACGCTGAAAAACCATTTTTAGTTTTTTCAATTACAATATTAATTTTAGTCAACATCTGATTTATTTCTTCTTGATTCCTGCGTCCTTGAATATTTTTTGTACAAGACCTTTTCCAACCTCACTACTTCCGTGATTTGGAAATATAATTATCTTTTCACTTAATGGATGTTTGAGCTTAATATGTGAACCTTTTTGACTAATGGGGTACCAACCGGCTTTCAAAAGTATTCTGTAAAGTTCAGAGCATTTCATTAATCATGCAAAGGTAAATAATTATTTACCTATCTACAAATATATTTAGTTTTTTGGGGTATTGGCTCTAATCGGGTCACGCAGGGGAATTTCACCCCTACGTTCCCACAGAACCGTACGTGAAAGTCTTCCTTCATACGGCTCTTCATGTTCTTATATTCACTGACCAAAGATAGTCATGGTTG
>CAZMSE010000071.1:0-3388 GCA_964568865.1 uncultured Saprospiraceae bacterium | reverse complement strand
GTCAATACGACGGCAGGAGCAGCGGTTACGGTAAAGGAAGCCGAACAAGTGACCGGAGCCTGGCAAGTTGAAGTAACGGTCCAGGTGACGGTGGTAGAACCACCACAAGCATTTGGAGCAGCCCCGGCATTGTTGGTCAAGGTAGCATTGCAACCACCGGAGAAACTAACGGTAGTTAGCCAAGTATTGAAAGCATTGTTGATAGCGGTTTGGGTTTGACAAGCACCTTGAGTTTGGTTGGAAGGACAATTTAAAACCACGGCAGGTGAGTTAGCTACCGAGAAAACAGCCGAACAAGTGACCGGAGTCTGACAAGTCGAAGTAACGGTCCAGGTAACGGTTTTAGAGCCACCGCAAGCTGAAGGAGCAGAACCACCATCATTGGAAATGGTAGCGTTACATCCACCGGTGAAAGTAGCAGAGTTTAACCAGGCGGTATAAGCCGCATCGATGGCTGATTGAGTTTGACAAGCCGCCTGAGAATTATTTACCGCACAAGTCAAATTAACAACAGGAGCAGCAGCAACCGTAAAGGAAGCTGAACAGGTGACCGGAGTCTGACAAGATGAGGTAACGGTCCAGGTAACGGTTTTAGAGCCACCGCAAGCTGAAGGAGCAGAACCACCATCATTGGAAATGGTAGCATTGCAACCGCCCGTGAAAGTAGCAGAGTTCAACCAGGCGGTATAAGCCGCATCAATGGCCGATTGAGTTTGACAAGCCGCCTGAGAATTATTTACCGCACAACTCAGATTAACAGCTGGAGCAGCGGCAACACTAAAGGAAGCCGAACAGGTGACTGGAGCCTGACAAGAAGAAGTCACGGTCCAAGTAACGGTGGTCGAACCACCACAAGCCGAAGGAGCTGTACCACCGGTATTCGAAATAGCAGCGTTACAACCACCCGTAAAGGTGGTAGAATTCAACCAAGCTGTGAAAGCCGCATCAATGGCCGATTGAGTTTGGCAAGCAGCCTGAGAATTATTAACCGCGCAACTCAGGTTAACGGCAGGTGCAGCGGCAACCGTAAAGGAAGCCGAACAAGTGACCGGAGCCTGACAAGAGGAGGTGACGGTCCAGGTGACCGTAGTAGAACCACCGCATGCATTAGGAGCAGAACCACCGGAGTTGGAGATTGCAGCATTGCAACCACCGGAAAAAGTAGCCGCATTGAGCCAGGAATTAAATGCAGCATCAATGAAAGCTTGAGTTTGGCAAGCAGGCTGAGATAAGTTACCCGGGCAATTCAAACTAACATTAGGGGCAGCGGTTACGGTAAATGAAGCCGAACAGGTGACCGGAGCCTGACAAGAAGAGGTAACGGTCCAGGTAACGGTGGTAGAACCACCGCAAGCATTTGGAGCAGCCCCGGCATTATTGGAAATTGCCGCATTGCAACCACCTGAGAAACTAACGGTAGTTAGCCAAGAACTGAATGCAGCATCGACAGCCGATTGAGATTGACAAGCCGCAACAGTTTGGTTTGCAGGGCAAGTCAAAACCACAGCAGGTGCAGCGGTTACGGTAAAGACTGCCTGGCACGTGACGGGTGATTCACATGAAGAAGTGACAGTCCAGGTAACGGTGGTTGAACCACCGCAGGCTGGGGGAGCAGAGCCAGCATTATTTGAGATGGAAGTGTTGCATCCACCGGAGAAACTAACGGTAGTAAGCCATGTATTGAAAGCAGCATCAACCGCAGCTTGAGATTGACAAGCAGCCACGGTTTGGTTGACTGGACAGGTCAAAACCACTGCGGGTGCATTGGTTACGGTAAATACGGCGGAACAAGTCACATCAGCTTGACAACTGGAAGTAACGGTCCAGGTAACGGTAGTTGAACCACCGCATGCATTTGGAGCAGCTCCGGCATTGTTGGTCAAGGTAGCATTGCAACCACCAGAGAAACTAACGGTAGTTAGCCAAGTATTGAAAGCATTGTTGATGGCGGTTTGGGTTTGACAAGCGGCTTCGGTTTGATTTGATGGACAAGTCAATACGACAGCAGGTGCATTGGTTACGGTAAATACTGCAGAACAAGTCACATCAGCTTGACAAGTTGAAGTAACGGTCCAGGTGACGGTTTTGGAACCACCGCAGGCAGGAGGTGCAGATCCACCGTTATTGGAAATCATGGCATTGCAACCACCGGTGAAAGTGGCCGAGTTCAACCAGGTATTGTATGCAGCATCGATGGCCGACTGTGTTTGACAGGCGGCTTCAGTTTGATTGGTTGCGCAAGTCAGATTAACGGCAGGTGCATTGTTTACGGTAAATACTGCAGAACAAGTCACATCAGCTTGACAGCTTGAAGTAACGGTCCATGTGACGGTTTTAGAACCACCGCAGGCTGGAGGTGCAGAACCACCATTATTGGAAATCATGGCATTGCAACCACCGGTGAAAGTGGCCGAGTTCAACCAGGTATTGTATGCAGCATCGATGGCCGATTGTGTTTGACAGGCGGCTTCAGTTTGATTGGTTGCGCAAGTCAGATTAACGGTTGGTGCATTGGTTACTGTAAATATAGCAAAACAGGTTACCGGACCTTCACAAGTAGAGGTGACGGTCCAGGTGACGGTTTTGGAACCACCGCAGGCTGGAGGTGCAGAACCACCATTATTGGAAATCATGGCATTGCAACCGCCGTTGAAAGTGGCAGAGTTCAACCAGGTATTGTATGCAGCATCGATGGCTGATTGTGTTTGGCAAGCGGCTTGAGTTTGGTTCGTTGCACAATTTAAATTGACCGGCGGAGCAGTTTCTACTGTAAAAGATGCAGAGCATGTCACAGGTGATTGACAGGTGGAGGTAACTGTCCAAGTTACAGTTTTTGAGCCACCACAAGCTGATGGGGCGGAGCCCCCATTATGTGATATAGTCGCATTACAACCACCTGAGAATGTAGCAGAGTTTAGCCAATCCATGTATTCATCATCGATTTCAGCTTGCGTTTCACAATCATCTTCATCTTCATTGGATGGGCAATTCAATACCACTGTTGGAGCAGCAGTAACAGTAAACGATGCCGAACAGGTGACTGGAGCCTGACAAGAAGAGGTAACGGTCCATATAACCGTGGTAGAACCACCGCAAGCATTTGGAGCAGCCCCGGCATTGTTGGAAATTGCCGCATTGCAACCACCTGAGAAACTAACGGTAGTTAGCCACGAACTGAAGGCTGCATCAACAGCCGATTGAGATTGACAAGCCGCAACAGTTTGGTTTGCAGGGCAAGTCAAAACCACAGCAGGTGCAGCGGTTACGGTAAAGACTGCCTGGCACGTGACGGGTGATTCACATGAAGAAGTGACAGTCCAGGTAACGGTGGTTGAACCACCGCAGGCTGGGGGAGCAGAGCCAGCATTATTTGAGATGGAAGTGTTGC
>CAZMSE010000070.1:0-3697 GCA_964568865.1 uncultured Saprospiraceae bacterium | reverse complement strand
CGTCGATCTTATAGTCATAGAACAGCCAATCCAGTGGGCTACAGTTGTCTGTTGCATCTGCTGTAATGGTCAGATGTCCATAACATACTCCATTGGTTTTAACTGCTGGTTCGCAATCGCCTACGCTAATGCTAACCACTGGTTTGTCTGAATCGTGAACTTTGATGATCTGTAAGTATTCCCATCTTCCGTTTACTGGATCGATGCTTGGATCGTACTGACACCAGTCAATCACTACCCATTTACGCAATACTTTGAAACATGCATCTGGCTCAATCGTGAATACTTCGTCGAAATATTCGATGGAGATCAATGCACAAAGATCATCTGCTCCGTTTTCAACTACGGGTCTACCCAATAATGGATTGTCTGGGCTTAAGTCAGCGCCGCAACCATCGATGGTTGTTGCTTGACCGGTACAGTTACCTGGCCAGGTAATGTCATCATCAGGATCGCAGTTGTCTGCACGGTTGATGTAGAAAGGATCGCAGTCAACCACCCAGATGGTCTGAGTAGCCGTTACACTGATACCATTTGGTCCACGAGCCACTACGGTACGAGTCAATTGACCCTGTCCGCATTCGCGGTTATCGTTTACGCTGATGGTTGGTGTATTTCCGCAAGTACTTAGCACATAACCATCAAATCCCCAAGTCAATTCATATTTTCTATCTGCATGAGCAGTATCAAATAATTGTCTGTAATAGTCACAAGCTCTGTTCCAAGCAGGTGGGTTTGATGGTGGTGCACCAGGAACATATCCTGGATAACCAGTGTAGTCATTTCTTACACAATAGTTGTAGCAAACCAAATCATTAGTAACTACTTTGTGTCTGTCAGAAAGATCGGTCACTACTCTACCGAAAGTAGCATCGTTAGGATCATCCAGTTTATCTACGTCAAACCAGAACCAGCAGCTCACCACAATGTTTGGTGGAGCCACAACGGTTGGAACACCTTTATCTTGAACTTCAACTTCAACCATACAATCGTTGTAGTGTCCAAACAAGTTACCATTTTGGTTCATTCTAGAAGGTGCGATAGGTCCTGCACCTGGATCAATATCAAATACTCTCATGACCACCATGATGCGCTGATTCACATCAGAACAACAGAATTTTATGTGATCATCAAAATAGATCTGATTTCCATCAAGTACTGCATTGTCATCACCATTGATACCAGCACAGTTGGTGCCATTATCTGATTGGTTGGCATTGCTACCATTGTTTGTTCCTCTCAGTTGTTCCATACGGATCGCCTTAAAGAAGATATGAGGCTTGCAGTTATCAAATGAACCATCGTTGATGTCTTCGGCAAATATTTTTCCATAGTTCTCTCCAGGAGACTGGTTTCCACTGATACCCACCACAATGTTGCGATCACAAACCGCAGTTGGAGGAGTATTGTCGATAACATTCACCTTAATAACTTTTTCTGTCTTGTTTCCACATGCATCTTCTGCTGTAATCAGTACTGGCCAGATTCCTAACTTCATATTGATCACAATCCAGCTGCCATCCGCTTGCTGAATAGCTGTACCTGTCCAAGTCTTAACAGTGTACTTAACCGAATCAGAACAGTTGTCGGTGATCCATGGGGTTGGAACTTCCCAAGTACCGTCGCAGCTCCATGGTCCTGTACCTACGATTACTGTATCAGGATAAAGTACTTTTGGTCCTTCCTGATCGAGTACCTTAATGACTTGGATCCACTCAACCGGATTAATTCCAGCTGCTGGCGGTAAACACATGTTACGAACTTTCCAATAACGCAAGATTTCATAACCATTTGCACAAATGTCGTATACCTCATCATCGTAACGGATAGACAAATTACAGTTTTTGTTATCTACAGACAATGGAATACCATCAAGATTTGGAGCACCAGTTCCATGCCATTTGACAACACTGTTTGGTCCCCAACACGCACGACCTGTTCTCCATTGTGGATGTTCATCATAATAGATTGGTGTTGGAGATGGATGTCCATCATTCACACCACCCGCAATACAATTCCATCCAAGTGTTTTAGGTAACCTGTCACCACTGAGATCGCGTGTAAATGGATCCACTATACTTGGATCACCACCTGTAGCAAACCAATGAGCACTATCCAATAAGTAGCCATCCACACAATATGGAGAAGCTATAATATGAGGAGTCACATCCTTATTGTAAATCTTCGCATCACAACGTAAAGCTGGAAGGTCAAGATTATCATAATTTCTTGGCCAATCAATTTCACTTAGATCGAATCCTTTCACCCAAATGATTTGCTTGCAGCTTGAACTGTTACCCAATTCATTGGTAACGGTGAAAGTTCTGTGTATGATAAATACATATGGGAAATCACACTCTTTGGCTTTCTGAATGGTGTCATCCCAATGTACATCGTAATCAACTACACAACTGGTGATCGTTGGATATCCCAAAGCATCAGGATCCAACTGTGCGTTACAATTTACCGTCAGGTTGCGAGGACAGTCAATGCGAGGAGTTGCTTTGTATTCAACAAATACTTTACTCCAACACTTATTACCCGTCACAGGATCTATTACGGTCACTTTAAAGTACCTTCCAATGTCTGAAATCGTAAAGATGGTGCTATGGGTTTGTCCCGTAATCCAATCTTGAACGATCAACTGGAATTTATCCTTACATCCGTATTTAATACCTGCTAATAACTCGTCTGCAGTGATTTCACCACGGCAATCTGGTCCCAAGGAGAAATTGATTTCATCCACACAGGCTAAATCATTTCCACTTGGAGTATTTTCAATCACAGTAATGGTCCACATGCACATCGTGCTGTTTCCTGCTTTATCGGTTGCTGTTGCGACAATTTTATGATTTCCAATGCCCAATTCTGTGCCCAATGGTGGGTTCACCACAATACGCACTGAATCACAATTATCATCTGCCCATAGTGCTGGATTCACTTCAAGGAATGCAAAACAGTCACCTCCTGGCAAGTTGATGGAGTAGTCTTTAGGACAATTGGTAAATACTGGTGCTTGATTGTCACGGATGGTAACACTGAATTCACAGGTGCCTTTGTTTCCAGACATATCCGTCAAAGTATAAACCACACGTGTCGTTCCAACTCCAAAGAATTGGGTAGTCTTCGTACCTCCTGCAACTCTGCCTCCTGTAGGAACTACATGTAATGGACATCCAGGTACAGGGATAGGAATGTATTCCACATCTACAGTACCCATGCAACAGTTGTCCATAACTGTTGGATGAATCCACATAAAGTTTGCTCCACATTGATCCAGATCATTGTTGAAAGTGGTGTCCCTTTGAGCATAAGCACGCTGAGAGATAATGGTTAAGCCCCAACTTCCCAATGTTAAACTGGAAGGCGTTGCGCTATTATTTTCAATTTCCAGTCTCCAGGTACCCGCAGCTGATTTTGGACACAAACCAGACAATGCTTGATCCGGATTGTAATTGTTTCCAGCAGCCAAGCTTCCACAAGTCGCATTACGTACTTTAACTGCATCCAGATCAGATATACGCGTGGAGACAAAGTTGGTAGAACCATTACATGTTCCATCATTCCACAATCTGATTCTGGTACCATCTGGATGGATTAAGGTTGCTTCAGTATTTGCAAAGTTGGTTACAGAAAGGTTTACATTTCTAACCCAAACATCAATGATCTTAGTCGGTGGATTAACCGGTACATTCAA
>CAZMSE010000069.1:0-3955 GCA_964568865.1 uncultured Saprospiraceae bacterium | reverse complement strand
CATTATTGGAAGTGAAGTTAGACAGCTTTGATAATTATTACTATCGAAGCCATTTTCTTGATGGTGGAGTGTTCTTGAGTTCTATTTCAAGTATTGGTACATTCAGTTCAAAGAAGGATTGGCAAATGGAGAACATTGAATTATCGGGAGTTTTGGTAGACCATTTATTACCTGTAAGTCCAATACTAATCAAAGATGGCTACTTAATTATGCTTGGAATGACGCACCTTGATAGAAATTATAAATTTTATACATTTTCAATAAATCTTCTTTCCAGGCAGTTACGAATCATTGATAGTATAACTATTTTGGGTCCCTTAAATGGATTTTATCATACTAAAATATTTAGACATAGAGAACTAAATAATATATGTATTAGCTTTATTAATGGTGGGTTACCAGTAGAAAAAATTGTTTTATTTAAAATTTATGATTCAGGATTCATTAGAGACACAATTGAACTCAACCGAGCATCAGCAAATGGTCCGAATACCTTATTTAGTCACAGATGGATTCATCAAATAACCCCAATATCTGAAACCCGTTTGGTAACGACGGGCTCGAACAGGTTTGTTTCAATTGTTGATACGAACATGAATATTGTTTATCGGGGAGCAATAAATAAATTTGAACCTAAAATTAATGGAAACATTACTGCAAACAGACCAGAATTGTTTGTTGAAGATTCAGTAAATATTTTAGCGGTTGATGTTTTTCCTTATGATGTTCCCAACTTTTTTGAGCAGTATATTTATAGAATTAAAATTAATGAGGATTCTCTTTATCTGGATTCGTTTCTAGTGACTTCAAATGCCGAAAAACAAACGAAGTTGGATCCTTCTATCACCAAAGGCGAAGGAAATTATTATTACACAGTTGTCACAGAGGGCGAAGAGCTTGGCACCTATAAAGTAAACACTTCTAACTATTTTTACATCACCAAATTTCGAGGATTGCAGGAAGTTTGGAAAAAAAGGTATGGAGGAAATTATTATTTTAGAGTCTTGGACATGATGTATTTTGATACTTGTAAAATAATCGTTTTGGGCAGTATTTACGATTATTTTAAAAATGGTTTTCATCAGGGATTTTACACAGTTCTGGATTGCGAAGGAAACGTTTTATCATCCAATGTAGATATAAAGCAACAAGAAATCAATGTATATCCAAATCCAAGTTCCGGAATATTTCATATTTCAATGCAGGAAAGTCCGGAATACAGCGATGTACACATCTTCGTTTACGATCTAAATGGCAGAGAGGTGCTAAGGCTCATTAATCATAAGAGTCCTCATATAAAAGTTGATCTAAATGATTTTCAAGCGGGACCATATCTATTAAAGTTGGTGGAAGGTCGTAAGACGTATTCAAGTATGATTCAGTTGATAAAGTAAAGTTGAATGGGTCTTAGTTATTTTTTAATTACAGACTCCATATAAAAATGAAAATAGACCCAAATACTTCCGCGCTTGATTATTTTAAAAGTATTTTATTTTAACTCCCTCAACGATTAAGGAGTTTATAATCAGCCGTTTCAATACAATTGATGTGCTAAAAGATAAGGCTCTCCCGCTCAGAGGAGTCATACTATCAATTTTCTAAAAATATTTCTTCTCTTATTATTTGGAAGACCGAAGATAGGAAAAAATGAATCATTCAGGGAAAGTTCTAATTTTGGGATTGTGAGTAAATCTAATCAATTTTTACAATTGAATGGATTGCAAGTGTAAATTTTATCTGCTAAAAATTTTAAGCAAGCAAGGTATAATCTCACTCATACCAAATCCCGCTGCTCATAAGGTGTCTCTATACCCTTTTCTAAATAAAGCTTCAATACCCTTAGATAAGTTGCCCAGCAATAGGATGAAATTCTAAAATGTTTATTGGTTGACTTCCACCCGGAATGGTAAAATTCCACATTGGTTTTATTGCCTTCTGCAGAAAGGCTTAGGCCTACCCGTGTGTTTTCCCAATCTTCCTGGGCATCACTCATTAACCACTCAATCGCATGAACGGGCGAATATTGAGTTACCCGGCCACTCCAGATACAATCTTCTGAAAAAACAAAACGATAAATCTGATTTTCAACAGGAACACCAGAGCATTCCATCGTCCACCAATGATTTAAACCGGATGGAGTGGTGATCGCTTCAAATACTTTTTCTATGGGAGCGGAGATTTGAAGTGCATGTACTATTTGATACATGATATTAATTTTGTTAAAAAATAAAATTGGACAACAGATAGATCATATACAATAAAGCTATAATAGACAATCCGGAGGAAACCCATCCGGCCTTTTTGGAATGCAACCAACCACTTAGGCCCAGACAAGTGATCAAAGCGAGTATGCCCAGTAAAAACAAAAGAGAAAGTTTTCGATGATGATGCAAGAGAACGTTTCCTAATGAATCCTTTGACAAATGTTCTGAAATAGCGATGAAGGACCAACCCAGTGTGCAGATAAACATGCATAAAGTTGAAATAATGGTGGCAATCAAAACGTAAAAGTGAATTTGACGCTCTTTGGCCTGAAACAGGACCGCTGCAAAAAAAGTAAAAGCAAAGCCTGCAAGAATGGAAGAGATTAGAGCGAGTTGTTGGTAGATCATAATTAAGTTTGGCGATAGAAATAATTAATTGCAAAAGGGAAAACGCTCCTCCATAAATGATTTAAAGTTTTGAAGTACAATAGGCCAAGCAGCTTTTACTGCTTCAAAATACCACTCCCAGTCTTCACCTTCCTGATATCCTCTCTGACTGAGAGACATTTGACTACCAGAGGAAGAGGATCGAACATTGATCATTAATTGCATAGGTCCCAGGATAGAGCGCATTGGATTTAGATAACAATATGATCCAATGATTAAACAAGCTGAAGGATCATATGCTTCTATGACACCGGTTGAAACGTAACCAAATCCATTTTCATCAACATTCCACGAGAGGACATAGAGACCTCCAACTTTTTTTTCTATCAGACTGCGTTCAACATTCCACCAAAGGTGGAGTAATTTTTCATCCAGAAATGCATGAATGATATGATGCGGTTTGCAGTGTATGTCTAAGGAAACGTCTACTGATCGCGATAATTGAGTCATAAAGATGAGCTATGGTACAATATTAACCATCTTGAGTAAAAGTTTTAATGGAAATGTGAAAAACGCAACAATTTAAAGCTATTAGCAGAACGAAGGACTCCAATAAAAATACCTTCAGGCCATTCGAGGAAGGGAAATGAATGTTCGCCTGAGCTAGAGATTTTTCTTTGTAGAATCCTATACCCTTGAGCGTTGTATACTGTGAGAATGCAAGGAAGTTCGGAATCTTCAGCAATCACCTTCAATTCATGTACTGCATATTTTAAGCTGCTGCTCATTGGAGCAGAAGGTATTTTAATGGATGTACTTGTCGTGCAATCCTGTGTTGCGTAGATACAAAAACCGGTATAATTGCTATAAGGGGGAAAGAATGGGGACCAGATGTAAGTCAGGTATAAGCTGTCTCTGTGATAATCAATTCCCCAACTTCCGTAATGGTCTGCATCAATCATGAAGCTTGAACATGTTTCAGGATTTGACGGGAGGCTAACATCTATTCCTATGGCATCAGTGTTGCCTGCAGCTAAATATACCTTTTCACATTTTGCATCGTAATAAATCTCATTTGCATGGCCTTTAGATTGTGACCAGACTTGGAAATTAGTGGTCGCTTTTGCCCAATCAGCGGGATGCCAAAAGCCTATGGGTTTAATCTGATGTGGATTGGAAATGTCCAGCACTTCCATTCCGTAATAGTCTATAGCAACGTAAGCCAGATCCTGGCTTATCCATAAATTATTGTATGCAGTTGCGCTGTCGATCAAATCGCTGCGGCAGTATTGTGAAATTTGAACCGGCTGATGGGGATTACTGATATTCACCATGCGCAATCCTCCCCTATCATAACAAACAAA
>CAZMSE010000068.1:0-4071 GCA_964568865.1 uncultured Saprospiraceae bacterium | reverse complement strand
TCTTTTGGCCAAGCCTCACGAAGTATCGCTCGGTTCCCTCATGATCAAGCCATTTAGTATGGCTTGATTAGCTTTGATACCACTCGGTCATGTCGGCTTTGAAGACAATCCATGCATTAGAAATGCATGGATTGGGATTAACCATAAAGGATGCTTCTAAAAATTGCACTATTGTGCCAAAACTAATCTCCAACGCATTGATGCATTATTGGTTATTCCTCCACCCTTAAGAATCAGTTCGTTCTCTCTTAACCGCAAGCTGTCCGCAAGCGGCATCGATATCACGTCCCCTGCTTCGCCGCAAAGTCACCATAATGCCATTACGGCGCAAAATTTGTGCAAAAGCATTGATCCTGTCTTCGGATGATTTGGACCAACTGACACCGGAAACTGGATTGTATTCAATCAGATTTACACGAACTGGAAAATGAGAACATAGACGGATTAGATTTTTTGCGTCTGCCGGAGTATCGTTGAATCCTTCGAAGGCTATATATTCATAGCTGATGCGATTGCTGCTGGTTTTGTAAAAATATCGAATGGCTTCAAGCAAAACCGATAAATTATTGCTGTCATTGATGGCCATCATGCGACTGCGTTTCTCGTCATCAGCGGCATGTAACGACAGTGCCAGGTTGACTCGGCTACCATCGTCTGCCAGTTTGCGAATCATTTTGGCGATGCCCGCGGTACTCAAAGTTATCCTCCTGGGGGATAAACCAGGGCCATCGGTTGAGCAAAGTTTTTCAATACTGGCCATGACATTTTTATAATTCAACAAGGGTTCACCCATTCCCATGTAAACAATGTTGGTCAGGGATTTTCCGTAAGTTTCCTGACACAGCCGATCGACAAAAAGAAACTGATCAAAGATCTCGGAAGCCGTAAGTTGTTTCAGCAGTCCCATAGTTCCTGTGGCGCAAAAGGCGCAGGCCAAACTACATCCCGATTGGGAAGAAACACAAAGGGTGTATCGATCTTCTTCAGGTACAGGAATCAATACCGATTCTATGGGATAACCATCATGTGTTGAAAATTTGCATTTTATCGTTCCATCTGAAGATTGTTGTTTTAGGTCAAGCTTTAATGTAGGGAGATAGAACAAATCCTCCAATTGCTTTCGGTGTAGTTTGGACAAATTGGTCATCTGATGAAAATCGCGTACACCGTATTTCCATAACCATTCGTGTAGTTGGCGAAACCGGAAATTTTCCCATCCGAGCGGTTTGAGCAGCATTTGCAACTGTTCACCGGAGAGCGATAAGATATCTTGTTTTGAGTCCGACATATTCGAATTTGCAAAAATAAGCATCAGAATTCCCTGTGGGTAAAAACAATTCGAGCCATTTAATCGTATATACCCTAAAACAGGCCGTAATGCCCAAAATACTTATTCCACCATTTATTATTTTGAATTTACTCTGGATCAGCGGTTGTGCACCTACACGACCTAAGCAAGCATTTGAAAACTTGAATCCACCTCCTGCTCCACATTATGCGAATCCCCAATCCTGGGCTGCCTGGCCATATGTCCATGATCTTGCGGACAGTACGCCGGTTGGCCTTAAACAAATGCAGGAGCAATCACAGGCGGATGTCTTTTTTCTTCATCCCACCAGTTACTTACGCAAGAGGGGACATGACCAATGGAATGCCGACATAGCAGATACAGAAGTCAATCGCATAACCGACGAAGGAGCAATACTTTATCAGGCTTCCATTTTTAATGAAGTTGGAAGAGTATATGCCCCGCGATACCGGCAGGCACATTACGAGGTCTTTTTTACCAAAGACAGTAGTTCGGCACGAAAGGCGGTTGATCTGGCTTATTCTGATATACGAAAAGCATTCGAATACTTTTTACGTTACGAGAGCAAAGGCCGACCGATAATTCTTGCCGGTCATAGTCAGGGTGCCTTACATCTCATCCGATTGCTCAAGGATTATTTTGATCAGGATGACAGCCTCTCCCGAAGATTGGTAGTAGCCTATGCAGTGGGATATCCAATTCCCAAGGATGCTTTTACCCATTTGAAAGCATGTCAGTCAGAGCATGAGAATGCGTGCATTTGCAGTTGGAGGAGTTACAAAATTGGTCACAAACCGAATTTTTTAAATGAAGAAGCGGAAGTCATGATTACCAATCCTTTGAGTTGGAAGATTACCGGAGAATATGTTTCACGTAACGAAAACCTGGGAGCCGTTTTGGATGGGTTTGACAAGGCACCGGTTGAAAAAATGAGTGGAGCGCAAATTTACCGGGGTATTTTGTGGGTCGACAAACCGAAATTTAAATTCAGTTTTCTTTATCCGTTTTCCAATTTTCACCGGGGCGATTTCAACATTTTTTACATGAACGTTCGGCAAAATGTCAAACAGCGATTGAATGCTTTTTGGAGAGGATGATTTGAACAGGTCAAAACAACAAGGAGAAATGAATTTTTGAAATAAAAATATTTTCGAATCCATAATTCTCCTGGCAATACGAGTTTAAGCATTCATTCTTATTTGCCGGCTTTTTCTTTTTCGATTTTCATTTTATGACACGGGATACCCCATATATAAATTCGCTTGTCTGATGATTTAAATTCGACGGTGCGTTTATCCAAAATTCGCACAGAAGGTACATCTGTAAGCGTTGGATCAAACAGAGCATATAAATCCGGAAGGTCGTTTTTATCCAGTTTAAAAATTAAGTTGAACTTTTCTTTTGATGCTGACCATTTACCTTTGAAAACATAAGTTTTTGCAGGTCTTTCCTCCAGATCTTTGAAGTGCAGTTCAAACGTTTCATTTTTTTTCAGGATCAACTGTATATTGGCCACATCGTTGGCTACGGTTTGATATCCTGCAATCTTTGACGAGCTGCAAGAAAATGAAGTAACAAGCACATAGAAAATTGTCGTCCATTTTAGCATGGAGGACTGAACGGGACAGCTGATTGAATTGGATTGAAAGAAATTCATTTCGTTTTGAGGATTGATTTGAGTATCCATTTACCACGAGGAGTTTGGGTGAGGGTGTGGCCTTCATTTTTGAGTTTTTCAATTTGCGCTTCAACACCACCCGGAAATTTTTCGTTGAAACTTCCATCGTCTTTGATGATTCTCCAATAGGGAGGAATTTTTTTAACACCCCCCATTCGAAGTTCCTCTGCATATTCCGAACATATCCTGAGAAAAATCCCGGTCGTGAGTGGACAAGCATAATCTGCTTCGCAATCTTCTGCAATGCGTTCTCTCAATTGACTATTGGTCCAAACTTTTCCTTTTGGAATTTCAAACAACAGTTTTTCAATCACACGTGGTGTGGGGATAACCATTTTTTGTCCGCCATACCGTTGATTCCAATTCTCTGGCCCGATAAGGATTTCGGGACCCTGAGGTTTTTCCATTTTGACTTTCCAGGATTTTTTTGTTTTCATGGCGCATTGAATTACAGTCGCTTAATTTCAGCCCCAATGGAATTTAATCGTTGGTCAATGTTTTCATAACCCCGATCAATCTGATGGATTGCATGAATTTTACTTTTGCCTTGTGCTGAAAGTGCAGCGATCAATAAGGCTACCCCTGCGCGAATATCCGGTGAAGTCATTTCAATGCCCCGCAATGGGAATCTCCGGTTCAAACCAATGACGGTGGCACGATGGGGATCACACAATATGATTTGGGCCCCCATATCGATGAGTTTATCGACAAAGAACAAACGCGATTCAAACATTTTTTGATGAATCAATACACTTCCTTTAGCCTGAATGGCCATGACCAATAGTGCACTCATTAAGTCCGGAGTGAAGCCAGGCCAGGGAGCATCATAGATCGTCATGATAGAGCCATCCATAAACGATTGGATTTCATATTCCTCCTGAGCTGGAACCAACAAATCATCTCCTTCTATGAGCAATTTAGCCCCCATCCGTTCAAAGACAAACGGGATGATCCCGAGGTGGGCAATGCCTGCATTTTTGATTCGAATATCCGATTGGGTCATTGCGGCAAGGCTTATAAAGCTTCCTACCTCAATCATGTCAGGAAGGATCCTATGATGAGCTCCTCCCAATTTATCTACTCC
>CAZMSE010000067.1:0-4672 GCA_964568865.1 uncultured Saprospiraceae bacterium | reverse complement strand
AACTCCCTTATCTCCGCCCATTAAGTTCCGAATATATGCTAATCCTGGGATATTGCAGCATGTTTTTGCGTGATTGTTAAAAATTAAATTCGTCCGTCAACGTTTTGATGTTTCGTAAATTACGAATGCTTACATAGGTGTATATTTCCGTGGTCCTGCTGGATTTGTGCCCCAACAACTCCTGAATATACCTCAAATCAACTCCTGCTTCCAGATTGTGCGTTGCAAAACTATGCCTCAAACAATGCAACGTATAATGGTGACCTGGCCATATCGCATCTGAAGCTCGCGAAAATACTGCCGATAAACTCCTGGCAGAATATTTCGTCCCAGCCTTCTCACCTTCAAACAAATACAATTGTGGCTTGTATAATCGATAATAATTCCTAATTCGCTTCAACAGGTTTTCACTAAACGGCAACGTTCGGTCTCTATCCCCTTTGCCGCCTCGGATCGTCAATACCAGGTCCCGCGACCGAATGTCTTCAAGACGTAAATTCAATAACTCGCCCGATCGTAATCCCAGTGCATAGATCATCGTCAAAGCGGTTTGATGTTTAATGTTGCGTATGGATTTCAATAACCGCTCCACCTCAGCTTTCTCTATTACCTTGGGCAAATGAAAACCACGCCTGGGCCTCTTAACCCATTCTATTTCGAGTTTTTTATGCAGCCTGCGTTCGTAAAATAATTTGATCGCATTAATCACCTGATTTTGATAAGAGGCCGAATATCCCCTTCGAATGATGTAATTCACCGTAAACCGCTGGATGTCTTCTTGATCAATAACATCCATATCCTTTTTCACCCATTTTAAAAACACGCTTATCCCATTGTAGTATGTTTTAATCGTACTCTCTGAATACCTCAATTGGACTAAATAATCTCTAAACTCGTTGACAGCATCCTGGTAAATATGAATTTCACTGTTCTCCTCTGGGTCTTCCTCGTGGACTTCCTGATGTTTTAATTCCTCTCTTTTTAAACCATTTAATAAAGGTCTAAAATCCGGATAATAACCGTGATGGCGGATGTAGTTTGTGACTTCGTCAAATTTTGGTTTTGTGTACTCAACAAACCATGCTCGGTTTGATTTACTGTAGCGTATATCTCGAATTTTTGATACGACGTGCTTTATCTTTTCATCATACGGGAAGTAAATACCTATACAAAACTTTTCCTTATACCATACATAATCCAGTATCAAATTGGGCTTTCGGCGAGATTCATAATAGACTGCCTTGTTCCCTGGCGGTTGACCGGGTTTTTCCATAGTGTTCTATATTTTATTACCCGGTATTCAGCCGGGTGGGTGTCCATTCTTATGATTTTGATACGGCTTCGCCGCAACCCAGTCCCATCGATTTTTGGAGGGTCGATTTGTTTATGATCTTCACGTCCGCCTAATCCACAGGGTTCTCGCTTTATCCGTATCGAAGGTCCTTTACTCCCTTTTAGGCGTCTGGTTCATCCAAAGTTAGCATAAAATTCGCCGTTACTTCAAAAATTTTTTAAGCATTTATTTTGCGCCCGGGTTCATCCATCCAATAGGCCTTTTGAGCTTGCCAAACCAAAAAGCATTACACCTGAATCCCACACTTTTACTCCATAAATGTAGTTCAATCTTTTCCCATAACCCCTACATGATAAGCCCTATGACTGACCTACCGCATACGGTAACTGAAAACTTAAAATAAGCCTCTACCCGTCAATCAACCCTTTTTCCTGGGAGCGAATACAATCTTTTACGAAAAGCTTCGTTGATTTGGTAATAATTAATATTTTTGATGCCTTTATTACTCATTCAAATTCAATTTTACTTATGAAAAATTGCTTTACGCTCCTTCTAACCCTGGCTTGCTGTTGGCTAATTTTACCCGAATTCACGTTTGCTCAAGCCAAAAAGAAACCAACCACCGAAAAACCTGCTGAAACGAAAAAGGACACCACAGCTAAAGACAGTACCAAAAAAGTTACAGTCGCTGATCAAGTGAAATCTTGCAATAAAATTTCCGGTTTTCTGACGCTTTATCAGGATACTGCAACCGGTCGCATCAAGGTCTATATTCTCAAATCACAACTCAACGATGAATTTCTTTACCAGAGTTTTTCCATCGGAGGACCCGCTGACCTCTTCCTCAATCAAAATATGATACGCGAAACCTGGCTATTTAAAATTAGAAAAAATTACGAACGCCTCGATTGGTTGCGTTCCAACACCAGCTTTTATTATGATCCTAAAAGCCCTTTGAGCAAAGCTGCCAATGTCGATGTAGCTGAAACCGTTTTCTTCTCTGAAAAAATAGCCGCTGAAGATTCCCTGGGTTACTTAATTCCGGCAGACGATCTTTTTCTCAGCGAAAAACTGGATCCGGTTAAACCTTTCCTTCCTCCAGGCATTCCGCCAAATTTATTCCTCAACCTGGGTTCACTGAATAAGGACAAATCCTTTTATGAAAAACTGAGATCTTTTCCTTCTAATACAGATGTTGTAGTCAATTTGTCTTACGAAAATCCTGCACCACAAAATTTTGGAGGCCTCGATATTACAGACGCCCGCTACATCTCAGTAAAAATGCAACACAGTTTTGTTCAGTTGCCTAAAAATAATTTCCGCCCTCGATTTGCTCATTCCCATGTCGGCTATTTCACCCAGGAAATGGACAACATGACGTCCACCGAATTCCCACGTTATCACGACATCATTTCACGTTGGGACTTACAGAAAAAAGATCCAAAAGCAGCATTGAGCGAACCCGTCGAACCAATTGTATACTGGGTTGAAAATACTACTCCCGTCGAATTGCGCCAAACCATCATCGATGCCGGTCATCAGTGGAATGCAGCTTTCGAAAAAGCCGGTTTTAAAAATGCAGTCGTTATGAAAATGATGCCCGATAATGCCGATTGGGATCCAGCGGATATTCGCTATAATGTAATCCGTTGGGTGTCTTCTGATCTGGGTTATGCCATTGGTCCTAGTTTTATCAATCCTCGAACGGGGCAAATTCTGGGGGCTGACATCACCATTGATTTTGGTTTTTTAAGAGGCATGGCAAATGAATCCGCTTTGTACGAACAAATGCATCGCTACCTGAACTATCATCCCGATCACTTTGAAGAATCGCTTAAACAGAATTCTTCTCACAATCACCGACTCTGTACGATGGGTAAGGGTTTACAAATGCAACAAGCCTTTGGAACGGCAGTTTTGGAAGCCTTTGACGCAACCGATGAAGAAAAGAAAAATCTGTTGCATCAGTTCATTACTGAATTGGTCTTACATGAAATGGGACATACGCTTGGACTCATGCACAATATGAAATCGAGCCATATGTTGAGCCCAAAAGAATTAAAAGACAAAAATCTCACCGGAACTTTGGGCGTGACTGGATCCGTTATGGATTATAGTGTCATTAACCTGGCGCTCAACAAATCTGAACAAGCACATTACTACACAACGGTAGTAGGTCCTTATGATAAATGGGCCATTGAATATGGTTACACTCCATTTTCACCAGCCGAAGAAGAAGCCAGCTTGAAAAAAATCATCAGCCGCAGTACGGATCCCAAATTAATTTTTGGAAATGATGCAGACATTACGTTTCCAGGTCGGGGAATTGATCCAAGAGTTATGGTTTGGGACATGAGCAGCGACCCTGTATTGTATGCTAACGAACGTTTTGATTTGGTCAATAAAACCATGACGGTCATTAAAAATAAATTCACACATCCTGATAAATCCTATGAAAATTTAAATGCAAAATATTATGCACTGCTTGGCCAACGGTATAATATGATAGGCTCAGTGGCAAATTACATCGGAGGTATCTACCTGGATCGCAGCTTACCAGGACAAAATTCAGGTAAATTGCCCTACACGCCCATTGATGAAGCCTATCAGCGCCAGGCTATGAAATTTCTATCCGAACGAGTGTTAGCTCCTGATGCATTTAACGCAGATAAAAGTTTATACAATTATCTGCAGCGTCAGGCACGAGGATTCCATCATTTTATGGGAACCGAAGATCCTAAAATAGATATGCATATTTTAGGTATGCAAGCCACAGCCTTGATTACCATCCTCAATCCAACAACTCTCCGCAGAATTAATAATACGGGACTTTATGGGAATACCTATGACATTCATGAAGTGTTGAGTGATCTTGAAAAAGCAGTCTTCGAATCAGATTGGAAGTCTTCCGTTAATATGCATCGTAAAAACTTGCAGAACTTTTATGTATCTCAGCTGATCGCGATGAATGAAAGTAAATCGATGTTCCATGGAACGGATACCAAAGCCGCTGTCTATTCCGCCTTAACCAGGCTTGTCAAAACTTTAAATAACCAAAAAGGTTCTGACGAAGCCACAAAGAGCCATCGTGCTTACCTGAGTTATCAAATAGAAAAATCCTTAAAAAAGAATTAATTTTTCCATCAGGAATCTTTTCAACCCCTTGGTACTGCGCCAAGGGGTTTTTTATTTGATTTACCCTCCTGATAAAGGATGAAAGCTGTATTAATTCGCAAATCAAAATGCAACATTCAAAACGTCGGTGTCCCAGCGCGTGGCGAAAATTTCTGTGGCTCGTAAGAGCTTGCAAAAAATCGTTTAATATAAAATTACCCAGGTTTTGATTGGCTGTGGTAGATGTGGCTCGCAGGAGCTCGC
>CAZMSE010000066.1:0-4680 GCA_964568865.1 uncultured Saprospiraceae bacterium | reverse complement strand
TGGCTTGATTAGCTTTGCTACCACTCGGTCATGTCGGCCATGAGGACAATCCAGGCATTTCTAATGCATGGATTGGGTTTAATATAAATAGTATTATTTAGCTTAAATAAACATGGGGCATGAGTCAAAGGTTTAAATCCCGAAAATATTTTCATCTTCACCAGCAATATAGTTTTCATATTGTCCCTCAGAAGCAGTTAAAGTGCTTTATTCATCTCTACAGATTTGAGTTTGATCATAAGTGAATAAATCAACCATCCATAAACAACAGCATAATGTCTGCAAGGGGCATATGGGCAAAATAGCTTCCAAGAAATAATGTTTTGGTCCCCTACTTTAACATAATAGTGCCCTACTTTTTATCGATTATCTTTGGAATAAATTCATTTACCACCTTACATAGAGTCATTATTGGTTGAGGACAATTTAATCATCTTCAAGTTCCTTTAGTTTCCGTATTGCTTCCTGATAATTCGGTGTGATGTCCAGCGCTTTCTTGTAGAACTCTTTTGCTTTTTGATATTGTTTCAAAGCGAAATATATATCTGCCATTGTAAGATTTACCAAGTCCTTGTTGGAAAATTCAAGCGCGTTATTTTCACCTAATACTCTGGCATCATTATATCTTTTTAAAGTGAGTAATTGTTCTGACAGGAAATTCATAGAAATCCAATCTACATAATAGTTTGCTGTATCTGCTTTAATTTTCTTATATTCTTCAACAGCATGTTCGGCTCCACGTTCAGATATTAGTTTTTCCATCAATTTATGTATAGGCTTCTTGAGGTGAACTGGTTTATCATAAATTACTTTTGTCAAATTTCCAACAATTCCAAAAAAATCTGTTGGAGAACTATTGCAAAGTATAACGACCAGACTATTGGTTGAAGGTATCCGAAGCATGAAAGATAAAAAGCCGTCCGTCATCCCTAAGTGAAAATTGGCCAATACACTATCCGTCGGAGAGAATTTGAAACTCCTGTTAAACCACCCAAAGCCATACCACATGGGCATTGGAAGCATTGGGGTGAGCATTTTATTGGTTAAATCCTTATTGATTAACGTGTGATTGCTGATTGCCATGTGAAATTTATACAGGTCCTCGATCGTAGAATATAGATCGCCCGTCCCCATTGTGTTAGATTGGTCACGAAAATCTGAACTAGTATAACCTCCAAAACTGTAATCATACCCTGTTGCCCTCTTACTCACTATTTGCGTATGAAAATACGAACCCGAATTCTCCATTCCAAGTTTATCAAAAATCTCTTCCTTCATTAACTGTGCATAGGATTTACCTGTAACCTGTTCCATTATGTAGCCCAATGTAAAATAGCCCCAACTGCTGTAATGATATTGGGTTCCCGGTTCAAAGGCTAAAGCAGAATCACAGAATACCTTGATGTATTCTTCTCTCGTAAAATTTTGTCGACTAATTCTTGGAAAAAAATCTTTGGTAATATCATAGTTCGGCATTCCAGACGTATGGCTTAATAATTGCTGTATGGTAATCTTGGCGCCTGGCTTTCCCGCAAATTGTGGCAGATAATCTACAATTGTTTTATCGAGGTCAACCAATCCCTTTTGAACTTGTATGAGCATTAACATAGCTGTCAATGGTTTTGAAACCGAGCCAAGCATAAATTTTGTATCAATTGTATTGGCTATATTCCACTCTCTATTCGCCAAACCAAAGGCAGATTTGTATATTATTTTACCATTTTCTGCAACTAAAACAGTTCCGTCGAACATATTAAAGTGGTGATATTCCTTCATTATTTTGTCCAATCGCTCTTCTTTACTTTGAGAATAACCTCCTTTTACTAAAAATATAATGAAGGTTGCGGT
Source organism: uncultured Saprospiraceae bacterium (assembly GCA_964568865.1). GTDB lineage: Bacteria > Bacteroidota > Bacteroidia > Chitinophagales > Saprospiraceae > Vicinibacter. The sequence continues at coordinate 2,832 of CAZMSE010000066.1, read as the reverse complement.
AAGTATATAGAATTTCATATCGTAGATTTTTTGGTGGAATGTAAATTTTCATTCTCGTTTTTATTTTACTATCAAAAACGAGAATCGTTACAGTAAAAAGCTTGTTTTCAGTCAGTTATTATATTCTTTCTACAAAGTAATTCAATTCAGTAACCCCAATACTAAATTGCCGGTGAGGTGGCAATAATTTCAGTTCTATTTTATCATGGATATCCTTAAACAAAGGAATACCATTTCCAAGAATGACTGGATTAACAAAAAGCCAGAAGCCGTCAACCAAGTCTTGTTGAATAAGTGAATGTGTTGCCTTAGGGCTACCAAAAAGATAAATGTCCTTGCCAGGCCTCGTTTTTATTTCATTGATCCTATCATACAGGTTGTCACTAATAATTGTGGTGTCCGTCGAATCCGTACTTTTTATTGATTTTGATAAAACAACTTTGTGAACATTCCTATACCATTTTGAATGTTCAATTTCGTGTTTGGATGCTGTCGATTTGTTTCCTGCTGTCGGCCAATAACTTTCCATCATTTGATAAGTCACACGCCCATATAATGCAGTGTCGGTTTCTCTAATCCGCATTCCTATATGACTAAAAAGCTCTTCATTATGTTTAATCCAGTCCATTTCCCCGCTCGTTCCTGCTACAAAACCGTCAAGCGATATATGCATAAATGAAATTAAGTTTCTCAAATTATCGTGTTTTATTCTGGTTTTATTAAGTACCTTAACAATGATCCCATAGGCTAAACCTTCATCTACTACATGGGATTTACATATTCATGTTTCTTTCTTTCATTATTATTTTTGGTTTTTTGTAGTATGATTTCTTTTATATTCATTAAATTCCTCCTGAGTTAAAAAATTTGTTCCTTGCCCTAAAACATAATACCATTTTCCATTCTCCTTAATGTATGTTTCAGCGCGAATAACTTTAAAATGTAAATCTCCCTCTGGTGTTGAAAAAACCACATCTGCAACTTTTGTCTTAATGGCAGTGTGGCCGTTAAATATTCGGACCAACTCCGTTCCAGGAACAGGTACAACAGATTTAAAAGTCATACCGTTTCTTTCAAATTTTTTTAATTCCTCATCAAGACCATAAGCTATAGAGCCATCGGCCCCAATACTAATAGAATTGTCATTTAATGATAGTGATGGGTCAAAAATATTTGAAATAGAATTAATGAATTTTCTGTCTTCAGGATAATTGGTCGTATCATATTTCCCAGGAGGTGGAACTTGTCCAAACAGGTTTACAGTTTTTAAAGCAAAGAACATGACAATCGCATTAATTTCAAGCAATTTGTTATTTAGTTTCATAATAGTATTTTTTCAGTTACCCATTTTTAAGTCTGATAGCGGTACGTGCGATAACGCAAGCCCAATAGCAATTACCAAAATACCCTGTTGGCATTTGGTTTAATTAACCATTATTTTCTATTCATGTTTATGGTGATGTTGATTTTTTTTATAATGCTCTTTTAACAGGTCTACGCCAAAGTCGCCATTAAAGTCACGCCATACAATATGAATATGATTTGCATCGTGGGTAGTATTGTCAAACTCAATTAAAAAAGTGTTTCCCTGTATCCTATAATAATGTGGAACACCTTTTTGTAAACCTCCTGCCCATCCAAATCTTATTTGACTAAAATCTTCTGTCACAATTTGCTTCATCCTCAATTCTGCAATCATTTTTGGCATAGTAGAAAGATGGCAAGCAATTAATTTGTTTAACATATTTTTTTGTTGAGTTGTCAGGTCTTTGGCTAAAATACCAACAGGATCAAGAGATCCAACTTGAATAGAATTTGTTGTAACTATGTCATTAAATGGTTTCTGTTGAAAGATAGCCTTTAATTTTTGGTCAGGAGTAAACATATTTATCAATTCAAAGCCTAAATCTTCTTCGTCCTTTATTATTCGCTTGCCTCTATCTTTTCCGTCTCCAACAACAGCAGGAAATACTCCATAAAAAACTGGTGTAAATGCATACCTGCCATTTACTATGGTAAAATTAAGAGAAATGTGGTGCCCACTAAATTTCCATCCCCATGCACTGTCTATTGCAGGAGTACCATAAAATGCTATAAAGTAATTTTCAGGAATTCGATGAATACTATTGGGTTCCAAATCCCTTAAGTAATACTCGTTATTCATTATGTCCCTTGTTCTTGAATAACCATTGTCGCTTAGAAAACTTTTTAATAGGCCATAAATCCTTAGCTTTTGAATGCTATCTAAGTCTTTTAAACAAACGCCTTTTCTTGGGATTAAGCTCGCTGGAAGATAATTCCAATCATATCTTGACATATCTTCAAAATGAAAAACTGCCTTTGTCTTTTGAATGCTATCAAAAGAGCTAATACAATTCAATGCCAATGAAAAGTCAACCGTGTTCTCCTGTGCAATCAAAGTGTAGGGAATCAATATCAGAATATACCTTAATTTCATTTCTAATCAATGCTGGTTTAAACTTGCGATAATTGTTAAAATATGCGTTTGAAAATCAATCTTTTAAGCTATGGTTGATCTTCCCAAATCTTAACAAAGTTAGCTTATAAACCTTAAACAATTTTTATAATGAGAGTCGGCTTGAGGCGGACATATATTGCCGTATGCACCGTCCACTAATTGTCCATCAAGAGCCAGATTAACAAAGTTTTATGCTTACATTAGACTCGCATTTGTTACAAGTCGGTAAATTCTTGCCAGTGATACGGGACTGGTTATTCATCCCAATCCTTGCAACAGAAATGCATGGATTGTCCTGATGGCCGACATGACCGAGTGGTAGCAAAGCTAATCAAGCCATACAAAATGGCTTG
>CAZMSE010000065.1:0-4775 GCA_964568865.1 uncultured Saprospiraceae bacterium | reverse complement strand
TCGTCAGCGCCATGCGCAATTTATGCACCGCATAAATTGGATGAATAAAGCATCTGTTGGGTTATGCAAACTGAATCTAATAATTCCTTGAATGTGCTTTATTCATTTCGTCAGCGCTCCGCGCAATGAATGCTATTGCATTAATTGGGTTTATTTAAGTTTTGATAATATTGGCTTCGGTGTGAAAAAAGCGGATGGGATATAATTTTGCTCCAGCAAGCTAAAGGTTTTTAGATGCAATAATCTTTATTGATAAAGTACGTACCCGGTTGGGTTTGGCCCGGGTTTCGTTTGCACATAATGTAAAATATAAATTTAAAAATGCCATCCGTTTTATTCAAAGTTTTGAAGAAGAGGCCATCTCTTTTGCATTAAGCCGAAAGGTTGATTTTGTGGTATGTGGACATATTCATATACCTTGTATTCGGGAAGTCGTAGAAGGATTTAACCGCTTGACTTACATGAATTCCGGAGATTGGATTGAGAATTTATCCGTACTGGAATATGTGAATTCAAACTGGTCTCTATACACTTACGACGAAAAGGATTTTAAAAGTATTCAGGAGAAGAGAGGAAAAAAGGAGACGACCGTCAATGCAATGCATGGACTTATCCAACAGCAACTGGAAACGCTTCAATTTTTTGAAGAGGCGCGTGCTCAAAAAGGCGTTTAAATATTTTCTATCAGGCTTACCTGTTCTTTGTCCAGATTTACTTTATAGCCCACTCCTTTTATTGATTTTATAAGCGCTTTGTCAATTTTTTTTCGAATCTGAACGATGTGTACATCGACGGTTCGATCCATGATTTTTGGCTCTTCTCCCCATATGATCCGAAACAATTGTTCTCTGGTGAAAACCCTCCCAGGATCGATGCAGAGTTGCCAAAGAATTTGAAATTCCCTTCGGGTCAAATCTTTAATGATGCGTTCATTCTGGATCACTAAATGCCTCGGACTATCTATCGTCAATTTCATATACAGGCGTAAATTGGCATGGAACGTTCCAGCTTTGACGCAAAGTTATTGGCTTGGCGAATGATGGCTTTTGACCTAAGATTATGAAATGGTTAATAATTTGACGTTGGACGACTAACGGATTTGCCGTTAATTCTCTCAGGGTAAACCCTGATTTTCTTCAAAAATTTAGACAACCATTCATAACAATTCAAAAGAATGCATTACACTTGCAGAGAAGTTTGAGCCAATGCTCATTGCAGACACCTTAAATTCCTGCAGCATTGGCAATCTTGAAAATCAGGCAATTACTATTTTAAGAATAACTTTTACAAGACAACCTTAAATGGATTGTTTATATTAGGCTTGCTGACCTCCTGGAACTTCTCAGATTTTAACTGGTAATTCTTCACACTCACTGAATGGCCCCCAGTGATAGATTAAGATGGGTCATTCTTGAATATTGCAAAACATCATTCTTGAATGGCCTTTTTACCGTGCAGAAAACAGGGGTTAAAATGATGCAGCGAAAGGAGGCAGCTTTTAGAGAGGAATAATTTTTCCCAATTCTATTTTGAGTTTTTGTGCATTGATCTCTGACATAGGGACTAAAGGTAAACGAAAATGATTTTCGCACAACCCAAGATAACTTGCAGCCAATTTAATTCCAACAGGATTTCCTTCCACATACAACCATTTGTGCAGATCAAATATTTTTAAATTGAGACCAGCGGCTTCCGTAAAGTTTCCTTGTAGAGCAAAACGGATCATTTGCGAAAATTCTTGAGGAAGTGCGTTGGCCATCACAGAAATGACACCATGGCCTCCGATCCCAATCAACGCCAGTGCCAGTGGATCATCGCCCGAAAGGACTAAAAAGTTTGATGGTTTGTCTTTCAGTATTTTGGTAGCTTGCGCAAGGTCCCCAGATGCTTCTTTTATTGCAATAAAACGAGGTGACGCATGGGCCAAACGTAAAGTAGTCTCTGGCAAAATATTGGAAGCTGTTCTGCCGGGTACATTGTAGATAATGATAGGCAATGGACTGTGCTCCAGCAACTTCATGTAATGTTGAAAAATGCCTTCCTGAGAAGGTTTATTGTAAGCTGGACTACTGGATAATATGGCAGCAATTCCTTCATGATCAAGTTGATCCATTTCTTTGCAGAGTTCAGCAGTGTTGTTTCCTCCGATCCCTGCAACAACCGGAATTCTTCCTCCAGATTCCTTTACGGTAAATCGGATGATTTCCATTCTTTCCTGAAGGCTAAGGGTAGCCGCTTCTCCGGTAGTACCCATGGTAACTAAATATTCTACGCCACCGGAAATACAATGCTGTATGATTTTTGCAAGGCTTGAAAAATCAACATTTCCATTGCTTTGAAAGGGCGTGATGAGGGCTACCCCGGTTCCATTTAAAAATTGATAATCCATGTGGTTTAGATCTAAAAGCTTATGAAGATTTTATCTCTTCAAATTTACCCATCTGACCATATTTTTGGATTCGTTGGGTAACCAATTGATTTTTAGGAATTGGGATTAATTCCGCGAGTTGTGCTTTGATGTGCTTCTTCAGGGTTTTAGCCATGGTTTCTGGATCAGAATGAGCACCTCCCAACGGTTCTTTTACAATGCCATCAATGAGTCCAAAGGATTCCATGTGGTCGGCGGTCAATTTCAACGCTTCAGCAGCTTGTTCTTTGAAATTCCAGCTTCTCCATAAAATACTCGAGCACGATTCAGGAGATATAACAGAATACCAAGTATTTTCAAGCATGAACACACGGTCACCCACACCGATTCCCAATGCTCCCCCAGAGGCACCCTCGCCAATTATGTAACAAATTATAGGTACCTCAAGTTGTGCCATTTCAAAGAGATTTCGGGCTATGGCTTCTGCTTGCCCTCTTTCCTCTGCTTCAATACCGGGGTAGGCACCAGGAGTGTCAATAAGGGTAACCACAGGCAAGTTGAATTTCTCAGCAGTTTTCATGAGCCTTAAGGCTTTTCGATATCCTTCTGGATTGGCCATACCAAAATTCCTGTACTGTCTGAGTTTGGTGGTGTTGCCTTTTTGATGGCCGATGATCATTACAGATTGTTGGTCAATTTTTGCCAAACCCCCGACGATGGCTTTGTCATCTTTAATGCATCGATCACCATGGAGTTCAATGAATTTTTTGGTAATCAATTTTATATAGTCCAGGGTATAAGGGCGATTTGGATGCCTGGAAAGTGAGACCTTTTGCCAACCGGTTAAGTTGTCATAAATGTTTTTGCGGGTAGCCTTGATTTTCTCCTCCAGCTCTGCAATTTTTTCAGACATGTCCATCTTACTGTCTTCTGCTATTTTTTGCAGTTTAGCAAGCTGGTCATACAAGTTTTCCAGCGGTTTTTCAAAATCCATGAAGATCATAGCTGTGCAAATATAACTTGCATCTGGTCTACTTCATTTAAAAAAATGAAATCGGGGATAAGTCCACCCCAGGTATGGGGATGACTCCTGAATTTTTTCAAAAATAAATCATTAAAATATTAATAAACATTATTTTACAAATAACTGAAATGTATAATGTGATTTATTATTTTGGATGGGTATTCAATGGGTGATTTCGATTAAGCCTTTGTATACTGCCGATTTACCTAAAACTCCATTCCTTTGGGGCTATTGAGGCAACCCGGAAGACCATTCTCTTGAATTCATTCATAAGAATATCAATTAGGAAGCCGACCGAGTTTTCTAATTTTAAGAATCTGGAGAATAAGGAATCCCAAGGTGGTCCACACGCTTACAATGATCATTAAGGCTAGACTCAATAACCACCATGGGACTTTGTCCCCGCTAGCCCATAGAGATCTACTTTGTATATGGGCTTCACTGGGATTGGCTTCAACACCCCAATTTGCATGGACATTTGCTTCGACTGTCCCATATAATTCATGCTCTTCAAGTTTTGCAGTTAATGTTATCAATCCCGCTTTATTACCTGAAATAGAATCCAAAGTGTATTCCAGCATTGCAGATCCTGTTGAATCAGTGGTCACAGTGATCTCTTCATTGATGGGTAATATCGAGCTTAATCTTTTAACACCTATTTTTATTTCAGCATCGGATACAGCTTTAAAAACAGAGTCTGATTTTTCCATTAAAGTAACTTTCACCAATCGTTTATCTTCTTCTTCAATGGCTTCCAGGAGCAATTTACATTTAGTGATTTCTATTTCAGATTCCAGGGGTCCAATGTCGGGTATAGAGTCAGTACGCGCAATAAACAGGATACTATTCTGCTTACTCCATGTATCTGCAAACTGAGAGGGTATGACCGTTACGGCCTTTCCAGAGTAATCTGTAACAAGATCAGCAATCAAATTATCAGGATTTTCTGCATCATCAATAAATATTTTTACGTTCCATTTAGCTAATGGTGATAATTCTTGTCCTGTTTTGATAGCCCCTTTAAAGCTGATGGATTGCAATTTGTTTTCGTAATTATTATAAGAAATCGCGACAAATGGTTTTTTAATAATTTGTTTGGTAGAATCTTGCGATTTCAAATGGGTAATGACAAAGTTGCAAATCAATATGATGCAAATTGCTTTCAGAATACTATATAAGTTGTTCTTCGGTTTCATCTTCTCCAGTTATAGTTGAGTGAATTGGAATAATTGGAAACAATCTTGCAAAGAAGGTAATGATGAGCAGGGTACCCGCTAAAGATGATGCTGCGATGGCCCATTCCTGCCAGGAAAAACGAAAGCCATGGAGTTTGATGTAAAAAAAGAAATGGATTTAGGCTTTGTCAGCACGATGACAATTCGC
>CAZMSE010000064.1:0-5005 GCA_964568865.1 uncultured Saprospiraceae bacterium | reverse complement strand
ACAATAGAAGAGGTATGCGGTTACTTCAAATAACAACGAATGGAATTTCATAAAATTAAAGTCGCAGAAGTCATCAGAGAAACGCATGATGCGGTCAGTCTTTGTTTTGAAACTGAGTCATACAAACAGATTTTTGACCAATTTATTCCTGGCCAACATCTAACGCTTAAACTCCAATTAAATAACAAAGAAGTTCGAAGGTCGTATTCCATTTCTTCTATTCCGCAGGAAAAATATGTAAACATTACCATCAAACAAGTTCGAAAGGGATTAGTATCAAACTACCTCGTTGAAAAAATTCAAAAAGGAAGTGAGCTTGAAGTTTCGAAACCCGAAGGACATTTTACCATAAACCCCGATCCGGAAAGGAGTCAATCCTATTACTTTTTTGCAGCCGGTAGCGGAATCACCCCTGTCTTTTCGATGATCAGGTCACTGCTGGAATACGAACCCAAATCCCAGGTGTATCTTCTCTTTGGAAACAGGAAGAAAGAGAACATTATTTTTTATGAGCAGTTGAAAGGCCTTCAAAAAAAATATGCTGGACAGTTTTTTGCAGAGTATACACTTTCACAAAGTGGTAAAGGACTGCTTCCTTTTTTATCTTCATCAAAAGATGATTGGGATGGATGGAAGGGAAGAATCAACAAAAAATTAATTGATGCATTTTGCGAAAAATATCCGGCACGCACGAAGGAAAAAAGTTTTTATGTCTGTGGTCCGGGAAAGATGATTGAAGACGTAAAGAAAGAATTAACGGCTTTGGGCATTGATCCGAAATCCGTCCATGCAGAGTATTTCAGCACACCGGTTTCTGCGACTGGCGATACCAAAGCGGCCGTAATCGCTTTTTCAAACATTACGGTGCATCTCAACGGTCAGCAACACCAACTGCAAATTCCCGGTAATAAGAAAATTCTCGACAGTTTGATGGATGCCGGATTTGATCCACCCTATTCCTGTTGCAGCGGAGCCTGCTCAACCTGTATGGCTAAAGTCATCAAAGGCACGGTACACATGGATGTTGCCCTTGCCCTGGAACAGGATGAAATTGCGGCAGGATACATATTGACCTGTCAGTCGAGACCTACCTCAGAGGAGTTGGAGATTAAGTATTGAACTTGTATTTGACCGATTAATTTTTGACAAAAATCTTTGATTCAAACCTCCCCTTATTGTCAGTGCATCGCACAAGGTATGTACCGGGATAGAAATTCTTTAGCGGAACGATGATTTGTTCTTCTTCAAATGAGCTTGAAAACTGGTCTACAATTTTTCCTTCGGGTGAAAGAATAGAATAGCTTAACTTCTCCATGCCGGTATGTCGAATGACCATATAGTCTCCGGCAGGATTTGGATAAAGCATAAACCCAGAATCATCCTCAATATTATGAGTTTGTACAACATTGCAGCCCGGGATTAAACAACCCTCATCATCGACTTTCAACAGCCATGGCACCCAGTAGGGTTCTCCATTTTTCTCATAAGCATCGCCAACATAAGATGCTGCGGCAATGATGTAGCCTCCATCAGGGCTGGCTTTCAGATCGTACAGATATCCTTCGTCTTTGCCATTTCTTATTCTGTATTGCTTTTTCCATAGAAAATTAAGTTGGTTGTCCACTTTGACTAAACTAACTGCATCCCTGTATGAAGTTGTGGTATCCAATACCATTAAACTATCATTCCAGCTAACAGTAGTATCGAAATGAATAATTGTGCCACCAAGTAAAAGTCCATCTCCATCGTTACTCAGAAGTATTTTTTCAAAACTTTTGGTGTATGCGTCCCCTGCATATGGAGTTAAAAAATCAAGCGATTTGTAACTAACAAAATGCATATTGGAATCAAATACTAAAATAATTCCATAACCATCATTGCCATAAGGGTACTGGGGTTCATTGAAATTGTAGTCTGCAGAACCATAGAACCAGGACTTATCGTCCTGGATGATATCATACATAAGACAAAATCCCGACTTCCCGAATTTTGAAAAATTACTATTCACCAGTTGGCCTGATGGATCCAATTTGTAGAATAGGTTTTGATAATCTGCCTTCCAGCCTAATCCCAGATTATCGGTATAACCTATTCCCACATAAATATTTCCATCTTTATCCGAATACGTAGCATAGCAACTATTTTCAAACCCATTGCCAGGTTCTTTACCTAAAATTTTCTGCCATTGTATTACTCCGCTGGTATCTATCTTCGTTACCTGGATTTTACGATTATAATTTGTGCTGTCAATGGCAATTGCACTGGCAGTGATTATAAAACCATCGTTTGTCCCAATTAAATTTGAAAAAGTTATGGATCCTCCCAATATCAAACAATTTCGAATTTCAAAAACAACTTGTTCTTTTGTAAAACGATTGAACTTAAGTATGGATTGTTGATCATTGAAATGATTAAAACCCGTATAAAACGTTTTACCATCCCAGGTATGTATTCCCTCTGGAAAGAAGTAATTATAACCATATTTTTCTTTCATATGGTAATATTCCAACAGGTTCCCTTTTAAATCAAATACATAAAACGCTGTTCCATAGATATGCTCATAAGAAGTGTCGGCTGAATATCCAAAGGCATAAATCATGGAATCCGTAGGAAAAACTGCTTTGAGGTAATTTGGCCATAAGTTGATCAAACCAGTACTATCTTCCGTAACCTGGTAAGTCTTACTAAAATAAACCTGAGCACTTGTTTCAACATACACAAACAATAGACTAATGATAAATATTTTATTCATAAGCTATGTAAACTTAATCTCTATTTCTATGTATTTTTAACAATGATGCACATAAAGACTATGGCATCCTCTATTCAAATTTAACAAGTCTTCCTTTATCCAATACACCTTCATTTGAATAAATAAAATAGGTATACAGACCCGAAGGCATATTTGATAAATTAAACATATAATTTGTCTGGGAGGAGTTTAAGTTCTCTTTAAAAACTTCCACTAAATTCATATCGTAGATCACAAAATGAACATTTGCCTGATTCATCAGTTCAATTTCCAGTTGAATCTGATCGTGAAATGGATTGGGATACAATTTTGTGAAAACAGAATTTACTGGAAACTCAATTTTTGTAACAAACTTTATTGAACTATCGCACGTAAGACCTGTCCCCAGACGATAATTTGGAAAATGAGGTAGACTGCCTCCGTGAGTGCTGGGTAAAGCCAGTCCTTGCTGTACAAAATTACATGCCTTCCCAGGAAGGTCAGGATATTTTATCACACTTAGCCGATCTGAGCCATTATAACTCGTAATGTAAATCCTGCAATCCGGACCCAGTTGGGTCATACAAAAAAAATTGAACAATGGGGGGAACGGACTACCTACCCAATTGAAAGTATCGATCAATACTTTCGATCCTTCAAAATCGATTGCTTCCAAGTCAAATTGAAATAATTTCTTATACGAACTGGCATATACAAATCTTGAATTTGGAGAAACGGCAACCCCACCAACGCCTACCGGCTCGTTTAATACAACATTTTTATAATTAGAAAGCAATCCCGTCTCCCTATCAAAGTCGTACACATATAAACCATCTATTGTATTGTATCGAACAAACTTTTTTCCGTTTGGTGAAAAACAGGTATTTCCCCCAAGTTCACCATTAGTATTAAAACTATCGCCGATGGTTTGATAATATGGCCCTAAAATACCATTATCCGTTACCAATAAGCGAATATAAGTATTGCTATTATACTTCGTATTAAATACCCACCAATACCTGTTATTGGCATGCTTTATAGCAGTCATATCACCGATGTGAATACTGGTATCTTCAAGTAATGGGACATTTTTTAAAAAAAACATTATTGTTGGAGTCTGGTTTTAAACTTCTTTGCACAAAGCCATCAGGATGGCTGAAATCTACCACGGTATAGTATAAGTATTTGGTACGTATATCAAGTGTTGGCTCATAAATCCAAACAGTACTTACATGAAATATATAATACTGATTTGGATTTCCAGGATTAGGAATACTGATCATAGTTTGATGACCGGCATTATAGCCACCTATATTACTACACTGATCATTTCTTAATGATCCCGAATTAAGTTTATCGCCATCTTTTATCACCTGATGTTTTGAATTAAATATTTTACAGCCGTTAGAATAAAAAAGTAAATTTCCATTCTCATCACTCATACATGTATTGGATGATTCTATTCCTGTATTGGCGTCTTGAATACTTAAGCTAAGTGAATCCCGATCAAAATTCAAGATCATAGCATCTTTATTGTAAGTCCTGAAAACCCAATTTTGATCATGCAATTGCTGAGCAAAACAACCAGACAAAATGCAAACATTTATAAAAGGGAATAGAATAACGAACCTATTCCAAATTGTGATTGATGAATTGGTCATAGGAGGCTTATTTATTAATGATCAACTTTTTAGTAGATACACTGCCATCTCCAAAAAGAAATTTTACAAAATAGCAACCAGGCAATAATGATACATTCACCGCGAGATTTTGATGATCAAAAAGCGAATTATATACTCGTCCTTGCATATCTAAAACAATTACATTAGATATTTCTGTCTGATCTGCGTTTTTCACACAAAACACTCCTCTTGATGGATTTGGATAAATGATAAATTGTTCATCTGATTTTACTGTTTTGTTACTCAAGATCAATGGTTCTGGCAAATTACATGAAATATCATCGTCGTATTCATGTTCTTCATGAACAAGGTCAATTAAAAATCTTGCCCGCAAAGTAGCATAGCCCCCTTCCTTAATGCATAAGTTAGCAATAGAATCTATAAGTAAAATGTTCTCTACTATTATTTCTTTATCATGATCTCTAAAATATTGAAGATATACTTCATTAATCGCTTTTAGACGTGCACCGTTAATCGTGCTTGTAACAACCAAATCATTTAGGATAATCGTTGAATCGACCTCGGCAATCAAAATAGAGTTTATCGTCGAAGCAATGTCATTTGCTTCCATCTGCAATGTATCAATCTGATT
>CAZMSE010000063.1:0-5054 GCA_964568865.1 uncultured Saprospiraceae bacterium | reverse complement strand
CAGTGAATATAAGAACATGAAGAGCCGTATGAAGGGAGACTTTCACGTACGGTTCTGTGGGAACATAGGGGTGAAATTCCCCTGCGTGACCCGATTATAGGCCAGCAAAGGATGAGGTGAGACATGCTCACCTGATGTAAATAAATAAAGAAGAATAAATGTAAAATGCATTAAAATGACTATCCTAGATTTGTTTATTTGATGGATGATAAAAATTCATTTAAATATAATACTTGAACAAAGATTTAACGGAACGTTCGCACATGACGCGAAATGATAAATAATTGCAGAAACGGAATTCAAAAGATTATATTAACATAGAGCAAGAAAATGAAGAAAGCAGATATTAATTTATCGAGGAAAAATAAAAAGCCGGCCTATAACACTGTGCACACTCTATGCCGGCATGGATTTTTAAAATGAAACTTAGTATCAAAACGAATCATTAGATAGAATCATGTAAATTTAATGTATGGAGTATAGTAAAAAACAGAACACCAATATAGGGGATTCCCTCAGGTAAGCCAATAATCCAGGGTAGTTAAAAGGAGAATTTATTTAGACAATAAACTATCAATGAAGAAAAATTGTGGATTGGAAAAAACATACTCCTAATATTTGAATTCTGCTATGATGAAAGTTTATTTTTTTAACCAGCAAATACTCATAGACACTGCATGTACAGCCTGGCATTTTCCATTGGCTCTATCGAGACCTATATCTTTTATAAAATGTAATTGAATAAAAAATGCCCTCAAAGAAAATTAGGACAGAACATTGCAAAAATTGCAACTACGATTTTAGGATTGACCTACCGAATATGAATTACTGCCCTAATTGCGGACAGGAGAATCATAGTCCCAGGATGCCATTCTTCCATTACCTATATGAGTTAACAGAGGGCTTTTTCCATCTTGATAACAAAACATGGCTCACAGTAAAGACCTTGTTTACCCGACCGGGTAGGATTACAAGAGATTTTATTGATGATAAACGGAACCGGTATTCTCCTCCTGTCAGGATGTTTATCTGGTGTACTGCATTTTATATGTTTAACTTATGGCTCATAATGGATACAATGAACCACTATTCAGAATCAGCCACCGATTCAATTAAACCATTAAGCCAACGATTTGATGAAACTTCTGATTCAGCAGCCGTACCGATAAAGATTATCACAAGTGCATTTTGGCCAACGCTTCCACCGACACCTATAAGTAGTCAAAGGATTTTAAAAAATATCTCCAATAATAAAATTAAAAACTGGCTTCAGAATCAGAATTACCCCACCGACTATTTTCATATTCAGTTGATTAAAGCTTATCGGGCACAAATCAATAGTCAATTAAACCTATCGGAATTTACAAAAAAGATGACAGCAGGGAACAATATTATTTTTGTCTTATTACTTCCCCTCAATGCTCTATTATTGTTCCCTATTTTATACAGAAGGAAAATATTTTACTACGATGCTATGAATTTTACATTGCATATTAATACTTGGATCCCCCTTTTCCTATCCCTTTGGATGTGGTTGTTGGCAATAATGATTGCATTCTTACATATACCTGAATTTATATTTTTATCAATACCTATTATCAATGCTGCCTATTATTTTTTAGCAATAAAGGGAGCCTTTGGTTTTAGTTGGATAAGTACAATAATACGATGGTTTCCGGCTTTTGTTGTTGATACTTTTTTCCATTGGCTTGTATTGTTGTTATATGCTGCCTGGTTTATGAATTAATTTTTGAACTTCGTTAAGGGCGTATTGCAACAGATGGTTTACCGTAAGTCCGGTCAGCGTAACAACAATCACCAGTGATACTGCAATCAAATATAATTTGGCTTGAGTAATCGTATTTGGCATATAATTGTCAATTTCAGCATTGATTTAACAATCAGCGTCAGTTCCTGGCTAGACAGTAATAAAATACCAGCAATGCGGTATGCATCAAGTGTTATAGACCATTATTCTCAACCTCCATGCTAACATCAACTACCTACGGACAAACTTGAAGGCAATATTTCGACCATACCTTTCGGCTAAAGGTAAGAAAATTGTTCTGGAAGAAGGACAAAGTTTTAATGTTACAGCAAGAACAGCGCACACCTTTTCAAATCCGCTTGACAGAGATACAAAATTTAGAACAACATACAAACCTGCACTTAACATTGACTATTTGTTGGTGCAGGGTTTTGATTCATTAAACAGGCAAACTGATCCCAATAAGCCGAGTTTTCAGATGTTAGTTGATTTTGCCATTATACTAAAGCAAATTCAGGGGCAATACAAGATTGCTGGTGCAGCTGGGATAATATTTACGATTTTTGCAGCAATTGCAAGATTATATATCAAGCCGAAAGTGAGGACGCTTAAGGAACATAACGCTTCGTTATAAAATAATGAAACAATTATTTAAACAATTTTATGAAAACCAATAGAGCGAGTCCGCTTTGGTGGTAGGATATTGTTATCGAATGCAGGCAACGTAAACGTATTTCCGAACAGTCACAAGTGGATTTAGACCCAATTATAATTTTGCATTTGGACACGAAACAAGAGCTTTTGCTCTAATACCGTAATGCAACTTACACGAATACACTTACAAATGTAACTCCAATACATTTGCCAGGAAAGTAAAGCCCCACGCAATGGCTAAGCTGTGAAATTAGCCTGCCGAGTCCAACACATTTGCAACACTCTAACGGTTGACACAGCTCCGCATTCTAGATGAAAGTAGGGAAAGGGTATGCGACAACATTGGTATTTCTGCAAGTCGAACAGGAACTTAAAAATTTAACGGCTTACATCGCTTAGTATTTGTTCCGGCAGACCATTATCTATTTGGATTTTTGTTGTTAACTTTATATTTTCAATCGGGCAGGATTTCCGGACAGGGCGTTAATAAAAATTCCACCTGCAACTATACCTGCCCGTTAATACGAAGAGCAGTGTGAAAGGAGATATACACCAGAGGTTTCGTAGGAAGGTTGGGGTGAGATTCACCATACTGACTTGATTGGCTGAATGATTACTTCGCCAGACAAATGAACATCCAATAACGTTAAATGAAATGAAGCATATTTTTAGGCAATTATTGATGAACAAAGCAATAAAACATGGCTCAATCCATTCCGACAGGACTTCAAAAAGTAGAATTACACGTGTTGAGCGAAATTTATTAATAACAGCTAAACGATATGTGAAAGACTTTTTCCTGATCATGGGCGGTATCTTGTCGGCCTCATTTGGATTTAAAGGTTTTTTATTAACAAATCGTTTTATAGACGGAGGTGCAACAGGTATTTCGCTACTTATTTCTGCATTGACAGAAATTCCATTAGCGATTTTAATTGTTTGTGTAAATATTCCTTTCGTAATTCTAGCTTTAAGTGTAATTGGAAAAGACTTTGCGATTAAAACAGCATTTGCAATAGCAGGTCTGTCTGCTTGTCTGGCGCTTGTAGAATTTCCAAATGTAACCGATGACAATTTATTAGTGGCAATTTTCGGAGGTTTTTTTCTAGGTGCAGGAATTGGCTTAGCAGTACGTGGAGGTGCTGTCATTGATGGGACCGAAGTGTTGGCAATATATTTAAGTAGAAAGCTGGGAACAACTATTGGCGATATAGTAATTCTTTTTAACGTAGTTATTTTTTCGGCCGCAGTTTCTTTATTAGGTGTTGAAATAGCCTTATATTCAATGATAACATATTTGGCTGCATCAAAAACGCTTGATTTTATTGTTGAAGGTATTGAAGAGTATACTGGTGTAACAATTATTTCAGAACGCACAGAGGAAATCAGGCAAATGATCATTAACGAATTGGGCAGGGGTGTGACAATCTACACCGGGAAAAGAGGATATGGCAAACGAGGAGAGATGAATGAAGTTGAAATACTTTATACAGTTGTTACGAGACTTGAGGTAAGTAAATTAAATATGGAAATTGAGAAAATAGATAGGACGGCCTTTGTGGTGATGCACAGTGTAAAAGACACTAAGGGGGGGATGATAAAGAAAAGGCCTTTGAAAAATTAAAAATGCTAACATGGAGAAAGATAGATATCCATGTTATTCTAAATTGATGTGAGTTAGTCAAGAAATAACTTCTAGGTTCAAGTCCTAAATGGAGAACGATAAATTTATAGACCTTACAACACTGACTAACGAAAAACCCTAATCCCTAACATGGTATTTTTGCGCGGTTGAATTTTTTTCAGGAAGTTACATTATTGTACATTTGACCTTGAATGATGTTAACGTCACTCAATACCTCAATATACAAGACTGGAGACCACTATCACTACAGCTAAACAGATCAACGAATATCAAAAAAAGAGACATAGGCAAAACAATGGAAGTAAAAGTTAAAGTGTCAACAACATTTCAATGTTCATTGGAACGTGCATTTAAAACCCCTTTACTTTGTGATGTTTCAAAAATTCATACAGGCTACGGATTAATGCCCGCCGTGACACATTGCACAGAAGACAACAATTGGGGACAAGTGGGTTCAAGTAAAAAGGTTTATGCCGCAAAATCAATAACGCAAAAAGGGGGTTTCGTTTCTGTAGATACGATCTTGGATCGCATGGAAAATCATCATTGGAAATTTAAAGTTGACCATTTTCAATCATGGATGTTAGGTTTTTACAAATTCGTTGGCGAGTGGAGAACGACTGAAATTGAACCAAACAATATATTGGTAGATTATACTTATACACTGCATTCTGACACATTGATGCTTTACCCCCTAAATTGGTTGTTTGCAAAGACATTTTGGAAAACTTACATGAAAAGGGTGTTAGAAAATGTCAGAGATCTAGCATATAGTAATGAACCATATCAATATGAACCCAATTAATGCAATAGCATTCATTGCGTGGAGTGCTGACGAAATGAATAAAGCAATTTCAAGGAATTTTTAGATTCAGCTTGGGTAACCCAATAGATGCTTTATTCATCCAATTTATGCGGTGCATAAATTGCGTATGGCGCTGACGAAATGAATAATGCGCATTGATTCAATCCATGAAAACAAAGTAA
>CAZMSE010000062.1:0-6217 GCA_964568865.1 uncultured Saprospiraceae bacterium | reverse complement strand
CTCGAAACTCCGCACAAATTTCCATTTTAATCTATGTCTTTCATCATTTGTACAGCATTCACTCTTAAACAAGTTTTAAGAGTGATTCAAGACACACACGGTTAGGTATACACGCAGGCGCGTTAGCGCTTGAGTGTATACTTTGTTGGCTGCTGTGCATATTTATTGTCAGAAATTATTAAATGTCGCAATATCTCCATCATATGCATAACTAACACAGTAATAATTTTCTGTTTTGGCTACTCCATCAAACTTTTTGTCTAAACCAAACGCTGCTTGCAAGTCACCACTTAGTTCCAATAGTTCAACATTTGGTATTTGGGCTTTTGTTGAAATCATCGCACTTAATGAATTCTTTGATATTTTTGTTACATCATAATTGATTACTAATTTAAGAATAGCACTACCTGCTATTAATGAAGAATATCTGTTTGAATAAAAATCAACTAATGTGGATGTGAATTGATCTTTATCCTTAATAGATTTTATCTCCTCAATTGCAGGTAAATATTTCCTTGTCAAATAGAAAATAACCTTTGACAAATATTCCTTGCTGTATCTCACATCATAATAAAATCCCTCAACAGTAATACTTTGATCAACTAATCTATATAGTTCAGATCTGATTCCCGCACTACCTTGCAAGTTTTTGCTCAAAACTAAAGTATCCAGATTCAACTTGATTCCTAGCTTAATTTCCTTTTCCACTTCTGAATTATTGGATATAATTATTGAATCAACCTGATATTTAGAGTTTAATAAAGCGTCAAAGAACTTGGAGTATTCAATGTTCTCCGTAAGTATATCTTTTTTTTGTTTTATTGTTTGGGCTTTTTTAAAAGTCTTCCTAAAATTTAAATAAAGTGTATCATTTACAAACCTTTTGTCAAGGACATTTTTTAATGAGTAGTTAGTATAAAAGTCCATATCAATACTATCAAGTAATGGATAAAATGTTTCTTCATTTGCCAAATCCAGTAATGTTTTGTGTTGCCTTAAATTCTTTTGCGATAGAATTTTTCCTATCCAGTAAATAGGATTTGGAGCCAGCAATGGATCACTAATTGTTTTAGATGTAGAAGGAAAGTTTTTAACATTAAAATTTTTCGTCCCATTAATGTCGGTTGATTTTAATGTTGCATTGTAAAGTCGAATTTTTTCCTGACCATATGAGTCAGAATAATAAGAAAATAATGAGATTATTAAAATTAGCATTTTCATATTAATTGTTTTTATTAATGACAATTGGTTTTAGTTCACTTAAAATAACTGACTATTATCAATGCATAGCAGCCAACACAAAGGAAAGTTGATGATTGTCGGATAAAATTACGGAATGGAAATCAATTCTACTAGCAGTCATCAACTTTTCAAGTTGAACGAAGCCGGGCATTGATATAGGGGAATTGTGCTTGCTTACCCACTCTCAATAAATCGGTATACAGTTTCGGTATTTATGCCACAACCAGTTATTGAACCTGTTTCATCGCTATATTTCCCTGTGATTTTTATTTTTGTGATTCATAGTAATCTTTTTGGCCAAATTATCTCTAAGACAACTATGGCACAGCCAGGCCCTGACTTGGGATATTTGAATTTACATTCGGGGATGTCGTTCTATTTTGCTTAAAGACTGGAGGCGATCTGCCGGCGGTTTTCCCCGTGTTGGGCAACCACCAACTCTTGTCTCCCGAAAATTCAATTATTGTATAATTCTCTGAGCCACAATCGGAGCATTGATATGGACTTATCTTCAATAGTTGATGCAGTATTTGAAATACCGTACGTATGGTCTTTGGGTTTCTTTTCAGAGCTGGTGGTATTGCTTGTTTTATCCCCGTGGAGTGATGATGCAATCCATAGTTTCGTGATTTTTGAAAATGAGCTGGTAACACATGTTGCAATATCTGGTGGATGGCTTCCAGGGGTTTTAATATTCGAATCAACTTCGGTGCCGCATTTCCGCTTTGTCGATTTCTATAATCTTTATAAATCAATTGTACTTGGTGTTGATCTTCTATATATTTCAATCTTGATGAACTGACCGCAATTCGGTTTATGTATCTGCCCAAATAATTTTCAATAAGTCTTGTATCCATTGTTGGTCTTGTACTATGTACCACCCATCTGATTTTTGATACCTCACTTAACAGCTCATTGATATTGCTGTGATACCTGAGTTTGTTTGATTTCAAATATTGCTGCATGGAATCTATACATACGCGCTTAAAAACAGCACACATGGTCCTATACCGATCCAGTTTATATTTTTGTTTTGGGTATACCCATTCTCCGGTTTTACTTAATCCTCCAAATGTAACCAATGCATGCACATGAATATGATACTTAAGATCAGATCCAAATGTGTGCAGTACGCTGCTCATTCCGGGTGTTACTCCATACTTTTGTCCAATTGTGAGTATGGCCTTCCACGATGATTTCGGCATTATTGAATACACTTCTGACTTATTGGCCCGCGCTAATCCATTCAATTGATGCGGAAGTGTAAATACACAATGTACATATGGCACTTCCAACAATGTTGCCTTGAGCTTATCTACCCATTGCTCTCGCTTTATACTCTGACAGATCATACATTGACTGTGGCCACAGGAATTATACACATACTTTTCATTGCCGCAATCTCTACAACGGATGATATGCCAACCTAATACAGGGGTCCTGCATATGCGGATCGCACGGATGAGTTTTATCTGCTGGCCGTTCGGATGATACCCGCTGATATAGTCTTCCCCGTAGTCCCTGAATAATTGTCCGATGCTGTTGAGGCTTTGTACCGGATAACCATTGAATCTATTGGATGTTTGATGTAACGCTGCCTTTCTACACATAAGCCAATGTAACGGATGGTGGTTCGCAAGTGCTTATGTCCCATCTGCTCTTGAAGGAAAACCAAATCCGTGCCACCTTCTAAGTGATGTGTTGCGTAGCAGTTTCGAAGCGTATGTATGGAACCCTTTTTTAGGATGCCGGCTCGCTTTTTCGCCTGTTGAAGTGTGTGCTGTATTGTCCTGGATCCATATGGTATTCCCTTGTACTTGCCATTAAACAAATAATTCTTTGGCTTCACATTTATATAATACTGCCGAAGCAACTTGATTAAACATGTCGGTACGATAATAAACCGGTCCTTTGCTCCTTTACCTTGGTTGATTCGGATTTGACATCGGTTACCATCCACATCTTCAATCTTCGTATTTATAGCTTCACTCAGACGAACTCCTGTTACATAAATAAATGTTAGAAGTACCTGTTGTTTATATCCACTTGCAGATTCAATGATCTTAATCACATCTTCCTTCGAAAAAACTGTAGGCAGCATTTTATGCTTACGGGGTCTGGGTAACTTCTGTAAACTCCATTCAGCCAAAAGAACGTTCCTATAAAATTTCTTGAGTGCCGAATAATCTGAATTCACTGTCTGCCAACTACAGCCTCTTTCATAACGCATCAGCAAATATTTTTGTACAAGACCATCTGAAAGCTCAATACCATGATGTACTTCTTTGCAATACCGCAAAAAATAATCTACGATCTGCATGTATGTCTTGATCGTTCGTAGACTATAATTCTTAAGTATCATATATCCACGAAACGTGTTGAGTAAATCATTTGAAGATTCCATTGTAATCAATTTTAGAGATGAAATAATAATTCAAAATTATTTCACACCCTTGTATTGATTACTATTTCATACCGTCTGATGATGCTTTTATGTCGGAAGGGTTTGTTCAACGGAACAGTGCATACGCAGTGCCGGGTTACGAAGATATTTCTTTTCTTTAAGATCTACAATGCAGGCATTGCGATATGCACAGTGTTAGCCACAGTGCTATTTTTCAAGATTGCTTCGGTTGTCAATTACCGTTAAAATAGTAATTGTCTTTTTCTGTAATTTATATATCGCAGTTATGTGTTTGTGAACAAAACCTAGTCTGCAATTTTTAAATTTATTTGAAGATTTGAAAGATTTAGGAAACTGTGCAATTGTATTTTCAAAATGAAGCAACAAATCCAAAAAATCATCACACTCATTTTTGCTCCAGTTATTATTAAGGTATTCTAAAATTTGATCAACCTGGTTTTTAGCTTCTCTTGTCCAAGCAATATTATACCTGTCTGCCATAAGAATTCCAAAAGTCTTTAGAATTAATTATGCTGCCGCTATCCATGTCCGAAAGACCACGCTGTAAGGATTCAATCTGGTCTTTAGTTAGGTTATCGGCCCAATCACCAGCTTCGGCTGATTTTTTAAACTGCAAAAGGCTGGTCAAGATGCTATTATCGTCAAGCTTTGATAACCAATCAATTAATTCACTTTTAATACTGTCTGCTTTCATAATTCAAATATACAAAATATTGTATGTATTTCAATCATTCTGACTAACGTCTCCGGCTAAGCTTGAAAATCAACACGGTGTAAATCCAAAATCATCTGGTTTTAGATCAAATTTAGCAATAGATTTTCGAATTCTTTTTACGATGCCAAGCTTCCTCTTTTCGTCAAGACAAAGATAATTTGTTGGTGGAGTATATGCTTGCCCCTTTGATATCATATTCCAAATTATAACAGCTAGTTTTCTTGCTAAGGCACTTATTGCCACAGCTCTTCCTTTCTTATAACTTATTCTTTTGAAGAATTCCGCTAAAATTCCTTCCTTTAATAGACCAATTGCATTGGCTGCATGCCTTAAAGCCAATTTAAGCCTACTGCTT
Organism: uncultured Saprospiraceae bacterium; assembly: GCA_964568865.1. GTDB lineage: Bacteria > Bacteroidota > Bacteroidia > Chitinophagales > Saprospiraceae > Vicinibacter. Next base: position 1,480 of record CAZMSE010000062.1, on the reverse strand, counting down.
CCTTTTGGTAAATGATGGGACAATACCCTTCCTCCGCTTATTTTATTGTTTGGAGCCAAGCGTAACCATGAAGCAAATTGTTTAGCTGTTTCAAACTTTTTAATTCCTTCAAGACCAACTTCACTCATCAAAACCATAATTTGTATTAGCCACGACTTGATCTGACAGACGGTCACAAAATAGACGATAAATTTTGTCTTGTATGTTGTGACCAATTTATCTTCACACTGGAATCATCTTCTATAGCCAACCCCTCGTTTTTTTTGCTTAAGAGGGGATTGTCTATAGTAGATGATTCATCCGCGCTCCAAGGTACATTTTTAATCTGTTTTTCTAAAGCGAGGTGTTTAGATTCTAAAAATGTTTGCCACGGTGTTTTACCAAAACAATATTTTCCTTCATGAGTTCTTTCATGATTATACCAATGAATCCATTGATCTAATTCTTGCTGTAATTGTTCAATATTCTGAAATACTTTTTTACGGAAAACAATTGCATAAAACTCATCTTGAATGGTGCGATGAAATCTTTCGCAGATTCCATTTGTTTGTGGATGCCTGGCCTTGGTCCTTGTGTGGGCGATGTCTTCCAAGTCTAAGTAGAGCTGATAAGGATGATTTTCGATTTTACCACAATACTCAGTTCCTCTATCCGTAAGAACTCTTTGTAAATCGACATGGTGCTCCTCATACATGGGTAATACACGATCATTGAGCAGATCTGCTGAAGTAATAGCATCCTTAGAGTTATACAATTTGGCATGTGCTAATTTACAATATGTGTCAATAAATGTTTGCTGGTAGATACGGCCGACCCCTTTAATATTACCGACATAATAGGTGTCCTGACTACCAAGATAACCCGGATGAAGGGTTTCAATTTCTCCTTTGGCCACTTTTTCGTCCTTTGCCCGTTCTAAGGCAACGACCTGAGCTTCGGTAAGAATAAGTCCTTGTTGGGCTGTAACTGCTTCAAGAGCTTTTAATCTCTTGCGGAAAGTCTCTAAATCATGGCGAACCCAAATGCAACGAACTCCTCCTGGTGAAAGTGTGATACCTTGCTTTTTAAGTTCATTGCAGGCCCGAACTTGGCCATAAGCAGGAAATGAGATTGCAATCTCTTTGACTCGGTTTTCAATTTCAATGTCAATTCGATTTTTGTGATTTGCTTTCTTTCGGCTCACTTCCTGAAGTGCTGCCTCTCCTCCAGTGTCATACAGCTCTTTGATTCGATAATAGCTATCTCGTGAATAACCCATTTGCTTGCATGCTAATGAAACATTTCTTAAATGATTCGCAAGCTTTAGCAAACCTAATTTGGTTTTAATAACTTTGTCGTTAGTAGTCATGGTTTAATTTAGTTTTATGATTAATAAAATTGGTTTACAAATTTATCAAACTGTCAGATTAAATCGTGACTACTTCACATAATTGTAGATTCATTTACGCCTTCAATTCTTAACAAGTCTACACCTTCAAAA
>CAZMSE010000061.1:0-9296 GCA_964568865.1 uncultured Saprospiraceae bacterium | reverse complement strand
GTTAAACGATTTTTTGCCAGCTCTTACGAGCCACAGAAATTTTCGCCACGCGCTGGACACCGACGCAACAAATATCGAGCTCTGCCGAGCGAAATATTGAAGATTGGAAAAATACTTATTTGGCGGGCAACTGAGAGCAACTTTATCTTAGTAGAATATTTTCTCCATGCATGGCACGATGCCGATTTTAGAAATGTGCGGTAATGTTTTTTATAGATTTATTTTCCGATATGTTATGCTACGGTGAATTACGCAGCAATGGAATTTTAATGAGGAATCTAACTTTCCCAATTAGGTCTCTTACTCTGGTTCAAATCCAAGGATGATGCTGAATTTCGCATAGTCCTTCCAGCTTGAAGTTTTCGGGTCTATCCAGGGTTTGTCAATTCCAAATCCATAGTCAAATCCCAATAATCCAAACATGGGCAGGAAGATTCTTATTCCTGCACCTACGGAACGTTTCAATTGAAATGGGTTGAATTCGCGAAAGGCGTTCCATGAATTTCCTCCCTGTGCCCAAAGAGAAGCATACATTGTGGCACTGGGGTTAAGAGACAATGGATAACGGAGTTCCATGGTAAATTTACTAAAGATGGTTGCATCTTCCGTTAAGTCTTTGAAATTGTATTCCTCCAATGATTTTGCTTTAACCTCATCCACTTCATAACCCCGGAGAGAAAAGACATCCCTACCCGTTACAGTAAATGACTGATTGTTGAGACCATCGCCTCCTAAAACAAATCGCTCGAAAGGAGGAGCCTTTAAATCCTTGTTATAGTAACCCAATAAGCCCATTTTAGCATTGAAGGCCAACACCAATTTACCCGTCAAATTGAGATACCAGTCTCCGTCAAATCTCCATTTATGGTATTCCACCCAGCGATAACGATCTTCAGCACCTACACTGTCTGGATTCCAGTTGCTCCTGAACAATGAATACGGTGGAGTCAATTGTATAGACAATGACAATCGGGAACCCGAGCGAGGGAATAAGGGATCGGAAACGGTACTGCGTAGAAATGTAGTCTTCAGCGAAATATTGTAATAATCGCCGTTGTCAACCACAACATTTCCTGCCCTGAATCCTTCGTAATTTTCCAATCTTATGCGCTCGAGATTGAGTCCTGAACTCACCGCGAAGTTGTCATCCGGCCATTTGAGTTGGGTGCCAAGCGATCCTGAAACCCGCAATATACTCAATCCCCCATCAAGGGTTGAACTGTAGGCTGAGTTGTCGGTTCGGCTATAAATTCCACCCAGGGTAAATGACGTAGGTCTTTTGCCCCCCAACCAGGGTTCTGTAAATGCAAAATTGTAAGACTGATAATAACGACCGTTAGTTTGGGCTCTTATGGACAATTTTTGACCATCGCCCTGAGGCAATGGACTCCAACTGGATTTTTTAAAAAAATTCCGCGTACTGAAATTATTGAATACCACTCCCAATGTACCAATCAACCCGTATGCACTCCAACCTGCCGATAATTCCAATTGATCAGAAGGTCTTTCTTCCAAAGCGTACTCAATGTCTACCGTACCTCTCTTGGGATTTACCGGGGTATTAATGCCCATGGTTTCGGGATTAAAGTAACCCAAGGACATCAATGCGCGTTGTGAACGAATGATATCGGATCTTGAAAATTTTTGACCAGGTCGGGTTCTCAGTTCCCTGCGTATAACTTGTTCGTGGGTCCGGTCATTACCGGAAATCACTACACGATCTATCGTGGCAGGTGGACCTTCAGTGATTCTGATGGTGATATCAACCGAATCATTTTCAATGGTAGTTTCCACCGGTTCAGCACGAAAAAACAAGTGGCCTTCATCCATGTATAAACTACTCACATCCCGCCCATCTTCAGAAAAACTCAAACGCTTTTGCAACAACTCCTGATTGTAAATATCCCCTTTTTGAATGCCCAATACATTCTTGATGTGTTGCTCGGAATACAGTGAATTGCCTTTGACAAATATGTTACGGAAATAAAACCGGTTACCTTCATTGAGATCCATGTGTATCCGGAGTTTTCCCTGAGGGTCGCGCCAGATGGAGTCTTCTAATATGATCGCATTGCGAAACCCTTCCTTGTTGTAAAAAGCAATGATGTTTTCTTTGTCGGCTTCATATTTGTCTTCCTCAAATTTTGATTTTCCGAAAATTCGTCCCATCCGCTTGGTTTCTTTCATTTGCTTGCGCAATTTGCGTGAGCTCACCAATTTATTTCCAGAAAATGTAATGTCTTTAATTTTAACGCGTTCGCCACGGTGAATGTCAATCACCAATTTGACCGTATTGGGTTTTTTGTCATCTGGTGTCTGCCCAATTTTAACGACGACATCCAAATAACCCTTCTCAATGTAAAACCGTTCGATGTCCCGTGTTATAGCTTCTTCAATGGATTCGGTAAAAACAGCATTTTTTGGAAGGTTATTGCTCACCATGACATTGAGTTCGTCATGGGCTGATTTTTTAACCCCCTTAAAGGAATGAGTCGAATATCGCGGTTTTTCTGTAACCACAATGACAACTCCGGCCACATTGCCCACTACATTTTCCAATTGAACATCAACCTGGGTAAACAGGCGTTGTTTGTAGATGGCTTTAATGACATTGGGTATTTCAGGACCTGGAACATTGATTTTCTGCCCGACCCTTAAACCTGAAATATTGATGATGGCATTGGCATCTGAAAACTGGTTTCCACTGACACGAAGGGTTGAAATTTCATAACTCTTGTTGTCATAAGGCAGGAATCCATTCTGCTGAGCATTTAAACCTGAAGCTAAACAAAAAGCCAATCCAATATATCCAAGGAACTTGATCATAACATTCGACACACTAAAATTCTATAAACGCAAAATGCGCTTGTTTCATTGCGGCGCAAAGTTACGTATTCTTCCGCTTGCATTGGACGCACCTGGATTGGAAGCCAAAATAAAACCTTATCTACAAGGACGTTAACTAACTGTGTACCAGGCTTGTGGTTTTTCACCGAACACATAGGATTACCTTGGGCGGGCTGATCCCTAGGGCTTTAGCTTCGTAAGTCTTGGCTTTTTGAAACGTTTATGGTGCCCATGAGATGGAATAAGGAAATGACTCCCTTCCAATTCCCCTCTTTAAGTTGGGCTGGTCGCCCATGGAAAATTCAAGCAAACTACCTTCCGTGATCTGATGGTGACTAATCCAATTGAGATCATGGTGGTTTCCATTCAATTTCATTTCTTGAATGTAGCGGTTATTTGGGTAGTTGTTTGTGGCTATAATCGTCAGTGTCTTCCCATTTTCCAGGTGTAAGATCGCCTTTTCAAACAGGGGAGAACCCAGAATGTATTGGTCGGTAGCAGGGCAAACCGGATAGAAGCCCAAAGCTGAAAATACATACCATGCGCTGGTTTGTCCATTGTCTTCGTCGCCGCAATACCCATCAGGAGTCGCTTGGTACAGTTTATTCATGACCTCGCGTACCCAATACTGTGTTTTCCAGGGTTGTCCCGCATAATTGTACAAGTAGATCATGTGTTGAATGGGTTGATTGCCATGAGCATATTGTCCCATATTGACGATTTGCATTTCACGAATTTCATGGATGGTACCGCCATAATAGCTGTCATCAAAGACCGGGGGCATAGCAAAGACAGAATCCAACATATCAACAAAATGATCATATCCACCCATTCGTTTTGCCAAGCCTTCCACATCGTGAAATACACTCCAGGTATAGTGCCAGCTATTGCCTTCGGTAAATGCATCACCCCATTTGAAGGGATTGAAGGGTGATTGGAAACTACCCTCCTGACGTTTTCCTCTCATCAGTCGCGAAGTGGAATCAAACAAATGCCGGTAATTCAAACTTCTTTGCTCATAAAATTCAATTTCTTCCTTTGGTTTGTTTAAAGCTTTGGCTAACCGACTGATGCAAAAATCGGAATACGCATATTCCAGCGTTCTTGCGGCACTTTCATTGATTCCTACATCGCAGGGTACAAATCCCAGACGATCATAATATTCAGCCCCTTTTCGGCCGGTTGCCTGAGGCCCTTCGTGATGCGCACCATGCAAGAGGGCCTGATAGAGTTTTTCAATATCATAGTCGCGCAATCCTTTGAGGTAGGCATCGGCGACCACTGAAGCAGAATTATTGCCAATCATGATATCACTGTACGATGGACTGCTCCATTCGGGCAACCATCCACCTTCAACATAATCATTGATCAGTCCTTCCTGCATCTCCCGGTTGATGGATGGAAACAATAAGTTCAATAAAGGATACAACGCTCTGAAGGTATCCCAGAATCCTGTACCACCAAAACGATATCCGGGCATGACTTTTCCGGTATGCGGACTGTAGTGAATGATTTTTCCCTCAGCGTCCTTTTCATAAAGCCTCATAGGAAAAAGCATCGTACGGTACAACGTAGAATAAAACGTTTTCTTTTGATCCTCGGTGCCTCCAAAAATTTCCACGCGGCTTAACCAATGATCCCATGTAGCTTTGGCCTTTTGGCAATTGGTTTCAAAATCATGATCCCCCAATTCCAGTAAATTGCGCTCAGCTTGCTCAAACGAAATGAATGATGATGCTATACGAATGTTCAGAGGATTTTGAGATTGCCGGGCAGAAAATCGTAACCATCCTCCGACATGGCTTCCTGAAATTTCCTGCTGATCAAGTCGTGTTTTATCACACCAAACATGAGAAGCCATAAACGGTTGGTCAAAGACCATCACGAAATAATTTTTGAAATGATTCAATTTACCGCGGCTGTATTTTGAACTATAACCAATGATCATATTCCGCTCTGGAAGGATTTTGAGGTAAGAACCTTTTTCAAATGCATCCACCACCAAACCAGCTGTATCGCATTTAGGAAATAGGATACGGACATGTGCAGCCCGCTCAGTTGGGGTAAGTTCTATCTGAGTGTCATAATCCGCCAGGTAAACACTGTAATAGTAGGGTTTTGCGATTTCAGTTTTATGGCTAAACCAACTACCTCTTTCTTCTTCATCAAATACCATCTTGCCAGTAACGGGCATTATGGAAAACGGGCCATAATCATTCATCCAGGGTGAAGGTTGATGGGTCTGCCGAATGCCTCTGATTTTTTTTGCATCATAGGTGTATATCCAACCGTCCTGATTTTTGCCCGTTTGCGGTGTCCAGGCATGCATACCCCAAGGTAAAGCAATGCATGGGTAAGTATTGCCGTTGCTTAATTCATAACTGCTTTGAGTACCCATCAAAGGATTGACGAGATCCACTGGATGAAATGCTGCTGTAGGTTGAGCCACTAAGTGACAACAAATGAACATCAAGTTGAAAAACTTCGTCAGATACAGGTGTGGGTAATGAATCATGGTAAAACCTAAAAATAAACTGTCGTTATTGAATTGCTATTGATGGTTTATTCAGCGGACTTGCAAATGCAATAATGTGTCCATCCGGATCAGAAAAATAACATACCCGGTCACCCCAATCCCTATCCTCTATTTCACTGATCATTGAAGCACCACATGTTAAAGCATTTTCAAATTCAAATTCAATGTCTTCTACATAAAAATACAATTCACAACGGGGAATACCGGTGCCGTTAGCCGGATTAGGGGTATGGTTTTTCAAAATTTTGGATATACCGTGACAAGGCATCAGTCCCAATTTACAGGTATCGGATAGTACGAACTCTGTCATTCCCGGTACATGGAGGTCGGGTGGTTTTCTAAACAAAGCAGAATAAAAGGAACCACTTTTACTCTGATCCAAAACATATAAAATGAACTGTATTGATTTTAAGGGCTTTTCCATAACTACCTGGAAGAAAAAATTTTATTATTGAATACAAAACTTACAAGTGTTAGTTTAATCGAGAACATTTTAGGGCGATTTACATCAATGCAGGATGATCAGGCCTCTTCTTCAAATTCTTCTAAAAATTTCTCTACCCATTCCATGGCACCTTCGCATTCAATCCAGGCCACTGAATTCATTTCCAGGTAAAGAATAGCTTCTCGCTCGTCTCCCGGACTGTAATAGTCTGTTTCATAGAATTCTGGTTCATCAAATCCACAGAGATATACCAGAACAAAGTTATTGGCTTCGTCCGCTTTGCGGAGGGCATTGGTTGAGTAGGGAGTATTACCCTGCGTAGCAAAGGCGAACAAGGCGTAATTGAATAAATTAATGGTAGAATTATCCAGGCAGTGCTTCTTGTAAAAATCGTAGTAGGCGTTGTATTTTTTCATACTGAGCAACACACTGGACAGGTTATAACGAACTCCCTGATTATCGTTTGGATTGAGTTCCATCATGGCTTCGAATTCTTTAACAGCTTCTTCCTCCCGATTCAGCATGACCAGGCAGTTTGCATAACCAAATCTTGCCGTCATGTAGGGTCTGGTCTCTGGAGCCATCCAAAAATGACCTTTGACTTCTTCAAAATGTTTATCACCCAGCTGTTCTGTTGCCATGGCGATTGCTTTTTTATACAAGGCGAGAGCGGTTTTAATATTTGTACTATGCAATGCCATATAATTTAGCGCAGCTACATTTTCAGGGCAGAGTTCAAGTGCTTGTTTGGCTAACTTCATCCCTACCTTAGGTTCACTATCATAAGCACGGTACAACAAATCATCCGATTTTTCCTGGTTTGATTTTTTTCCCTTTTTCAAGGTGAAGATTTCATCAATTTTGTGACCAGTGATATGCTGGTCAATATATTTCTGCATTTCCTCTAAGCTTGAGAATTTTTGTTCTCGCAGAAATTCAAAGATTTTTTGACTAGCCATATTCACCATCTCGGGCGTCATGGGTTTTTGGTATTCATTTTTCTTTTTTGCCATAACAAATTGTCAATTTACAGAATTTATTCGAATTTAACAGCACACCCTTTTAGAATAGGGTTAATATGAATAATACTTCGTTGCATCAGGTTAAATCCTTACACATCAGTAAGTCCGTTTGTGGATCATTGCCCAACATAAACAAGTGTTGACCAAACACCATAAATCCTGTTCTTTCATAAAATTTGATTGCTTTCGCATTGTGTTCCCAAACGCCCAACCAAATGCGTCGTAAGGTATGATTTTTGGCAATTTCCATAGCATGATGGAGTAAATGTAAACCCAATCCTTGACCTTGATATTTTTGCATAATATAGATTCGTTCAATTTCCAGAGATGGTTGATCCTGCACTTCTTTTGGAAATGGTTTAATATTCAGTTTCATATACCCTATTTTTTTTCGTTGCTTTTCAACAAAAAAGAACATAGAATTCTGATCATTTAACTCTTCCATGAGTTTCTGGTATGATAGACACTCCGTCAGGTACAGTTGCATGTTTTCCTGGGTATTGGCATATGAAAAACTTTCGATAAAAGTTTGTTGTGAAAGTTCGACCAGCCCCTCTAAGTCTGAGGGTTCAACCTTTAGAATTTGGATTTCATGCTGACTATTATTCATAGGGTCTTCTACTCTTGTAAATTCCCTGAGCTATTTTACATGGTAAACTTACCTTGTTCAAGGACATGCAATTGTCACCTGTCCTTTCAAGTTTAATAATTAAAGCAATTTCAGCTATGATGTCCTGCCACTAAGTTTATTCCCCAACCAGGCCATCGGAATGTATGCACCCAATAAGTCCAGGGCGTTAAACCACATGGGAGCAGGTAGTTGCATGACATTCATGATGCCGCCAGCCAGAAAAACAAATCCCACGATTAACGACAAAACAAATGTCCGGTTCACCGCCAGCTTTGAACAAACAAAGGCTCCAACCAAGGTTCCAAGGGCATGTGCCAAAAGCGGCATGATAAAATGTTTGGGCTGGAATAAATGCATCGATGCTTTCAGTCCTTCGAGGGTGGTAACATCAGCTCCTTCCGGTGGTGGAATGATGGAACTGCTGCTCATGATTAAGGCCATGTTTACGACACTGCCGATGACTAAACCGCCGATGACGGCTAAACTGTTTCTTAAACTTGGATTCATCTTGTTTGAATTTGGGATTAAAGATAATTAAGTCGCCCCAATCATTTCTAAAGGAACCATCCTATTCGCGTAATTCTAAGGATTAAATTACTTTCATCCATCCTGATGAGTTAATCTTCAAGAGCCTTAACGGAAATATTCGCTGGAATCCAGTAATCGTCTCAAATTCGTGTTTTCGATGAGCGGCGTATAATCTGTGGGATATTGACTCAGACTTTTGTGGTATGCCTCAGCGATTCTGGCCCCCATAAAATAGCCTATATCATTTGGTCGACTCCCATCAGCGACGGGATGGTATATCCAGTCGTTCAAGGAGGTGGAATACAATTCTGGTTTGAGTTTTTCCCGCAATTGAGGTTCTTGTTGAATTCCATAAGACCAATAATTTCCATCATTCCCATATGGATACAATTGGCGGGCGATGTATTCAGCTATTCCTTCCCGTAAAATAGCAATGTATAATGTATCGCCGGTATAAGCTGATTCGATGCGACTTCCGTGACTAAATTGCTGGATGTGGACCAATTCATGGATTGCCGTCCGGAACACGTTAGCCCTCGATAAGTAATCTTTATATACGATTGGTATTTCCGAAATATCCGTTTTTTCGTCGACGGCATGAAATTCAAGACCGATATACACCAAACGCTTTGACTTATTGATATGCACATTTCCGCCAGTGCGAAACGTTCCAATCCCCATACAGATCTCTGCGGGATGAAAATTGGGATAGGAGTGTTTAAAGCGTTTGATGGCTTCAATTATTGAATCGTGTGTAATCAGATATGGCTGACAACTGTGCTTTAATGATTGATAAAATTTGGGATACTTGCGGAAACTGGAGGTGTATTGTTTGGAAGTCATGCCCCATTTGGCCATAAATGGTTTAAACTCTTCAGTCGCCTGGTCAATCACCAATCGTTGGAAAAGTCCCCCAGTATCTGTATTAAATTCAAGACTATCCATTACCTGGATAAAATGCACCACGTCGTCGACGATAATACGTGTTTTAGGTTGAATGGATTTACATCCGGCAGTAAGCAGTATGAAGGCGGGTATCCACTTAAGCATTTAGCTGAGTATAGATTTGAAGCAAAGTTAAGCGTGTGTCGCCATAATTTTGAACAGTTGTAAGTATAAACAGATGGAAGTATGACCATTCGGGATCGTTTAGATTATTGGCATATGGTTTAAGTAAAACCGTATACAGGAGCGAGCACTGTTGAGCGAAATATTGAGGCTAGGGTGTTTATAAAAAGTGATCCGGTTTACATTTCCAAAACTGCTTTATGGTAAAAGGAATACACT
>CAZMSE010000060.1:0-9437 GCA_964568865.1 uncultured Saprospiraceae bacterium | reverse complement strand
CTCCCGCTAGCGTTCATCCTGAGCCAGGATCAAACTCTCCATAGTACTGTATCTTATAGTTTCAGGCCGAAACCTTACTTCTTTACAGCTGAAAAAGTTTATCCAGTCTCTGTCTCAAATTTTTTGAACGAAAGTATCCTTTTTTAAAATCACCTTACCTCTCAATTCCTATCTCTCCCTAGCCTGTCAATGAACTTTTGATCAACTTAATCAGGGCTTTTATACCCTTCTTTTTAATCTTTCCCACATACTACTTCCGTATAAGGGACTGCAAAGTTATAGCTCCCCAACCATATGACAAAATGCTTTTACAAAAAAATAACAAATATTGTTTTTATGCTTCGTAATTATCTGCAAATCTGTCACTTAGCTTTTGCTTCACCCAATAAATTCCAAATAAATATGAAAATCCAAAGCCCAAATCTTCCACCGGATAACTTCCTACCCGAATTCCTGAAAATTCTCCCGGATGATAAACTACCAATCCCTGTTCCGTCAACAATCCTGTCAACATTCCATTAAAGAAAAACATCGGTATGCAATTGATTCCAAAACTTATCATAAATATGCCAATCCCTTCCCTTTTCCAAATTAGGATCCATACCAAAATGACGATCACTGATCCTACACTCCAAGCACTGTACATTTTCTCCCATGTATTCGCATAAATGATCAACAAAATGGGCAAAATTATCCACACCAACCAAGAATCCCATTTTGTGTTAAGCCTGATATTCTCCCTTACATGGGTATGTACAAAGAAACTACAGAAAGGAATTATGAAAAACCACACCCACTCTTCCCATGGCAACCCTCCAATTCTGAATCCTGTAATATAACGGTTATTGAAACCCCAAATGCCCCATTGATTGAAACAGGCATCCCAAATTAAGTAAATTGGTGCTACAATAAGCGTTGCTGCCATATACCGCAAACTCTGCGTCCGGTAATTTGCCATTCCAAGACAAATCCCGAAATAAAATACGGGAATAAATGCCATCAAGTGATGCATCATATACAAACCTTTGTGCTCAAATAGGCTTAGCTTCAATCCTTCCACCGGACTTAGTTCAAATGCTTGTCGTTCCTCCGTCCCCAAAATCAAGGGCAGTCCAAAGACCACCACCAAAACCCCAATGCTGATGAATATCTTTATTCCTAATTTCATGGGATTTCCTTAAAAATAACCTATTCGATATTTAAGCCAATGTTGAAGCAATAACAATGCTTTACTGAAATTGGAAATTCTATACCGTTTTCCCGTTAGATCAGTAGCTTTTGCTTGCTTAATTTTTAAAAATACGGCTCTGAAATAGACGAAAGCTAAATAAACTCCAAACCTTACGGACAGAGGTAGGTTCCGAATACCTGCCTGGCTTTCTTCTAATTCTTTGGCAATTTCTGCTTGGATTTTTATTTTGTCGTTATCCGAAAACGCTTCCAAATCAATACCTGGAAAATATACGCGTTTTCGTTCCGTATAATCGCTGCTCAAATCCCTTAGAAAATTGATTTTTTGAAACGCAGAACCCAAAGCCCGTGCCGGTGCTACCAATTTTTGATAGGCCTTCCGGTTCCCCTCCACAAAAACCTGCAAACACATCAATCCAACCACTTCTGCTGAACCATAAACATATTCGTTCAGCTCGTCCTGATTATAACGCTTTTTATACAAATCCATCTCCATACTTTTTAGAAATGCTTCAATCAATTGGTGGTCTATGTCATATTTTCTAACCACCCATTGAAAACTCTGCAAAACAGGATTGGTACTTATACCGGATTCAATCGCATGAAAAGTTTGCTTTCTAAATTCTTCCAATAAAAATTTGGCCTCTGTGTCAGGAAATGTATCCACAATTTCGTCTGCAATTCTCACAAAACCGTAAATGGCACAAATGGGATCCCTGAATTTTGCTGCCAACATCCGGATGCCCATCGAAAAAGACGTACTGTATTTTTGAGTGAGCTCACGACTTGCTAAAAGACTATATTCTTGGTACAAGTTCAGACTGCTCATGGATTTAAATATTTTAGAATTAATTCGGCGCTAATCTGTCCGGAAATAAGGGACGGAGGTAATCCAGGTCCAGGATGGCTCAATTGGCCTGCAAAAAACAATCCTTCCACCCGTGAATGTTTTAACCTGGGCTTCAATACTGCTGTTTGCATCAAGGTATTGGCCAATCCGTAGGCATTGCCTTTGAAACTGTTATAAACTGATTTGAAATCCTTTGGGCCCATCTCTTCGCGAACGATTACGTGGGGAATTAAATTGGTTCCGATCTTTTTCTGGATGCGTTGGAAAACTTTCTGAAACAAATTTTCCCGATGAACCGGACTGTCTTCTAATCCTGCTGCAAGGGGTATTAGGATGAATAAATTTTCCATTCCCTGTGGGGCAACGGTCGGATCTGTTTTTGAAGGTACACAAACATAAAATAATGGATCAGAAGGCCAATCGGGGACATCGTAAATTTCCCTGGCATGGCGATCAAAGGGTTCGTCAAAAAATAGGTTGTGATGCAAAAGCCCCTCCACCTTTCGGTCAATTCCTATATAAAAAACCAAGGCGGAAGGTGCCATTAATCTGGCATTCCAATACTGTTCAGAATATTGTCGACTAGAGGGATCAAGCAAGACCTGATCCGTATGCTGGTAATCGGCTGTTGATAACACGACATCGGCATGATGCTGTACCCCATTAATCTTTACTCCGGTTGCCTTTTGGTCTAAGACTTCAATTTTATCCACTGAAGAATTGAATTCAAACAATACCCCCCGATCCAAAGCCATTTGATACAGCGATTCAAATAATTTAATCATCCCACCCATTGGGTACCAAGTTCCCAATTCGATTTCCGCGTAGTTCATCAAACTATACAATGCCGGTGTCCTTGAAGGCTTTGCCCCTAAAAACAATACGGGAAAACACATCCATTGCCGTAAAATGGGGTCCTTAATTCCTCTGTGCACTACGGTTTCAAGCGATTTTAGCATTTCCAATCGCATCAAACCTTTCAAGAGCCGCCAGTCAAAATATTCGGACCATTTCAAAGAGGGTTTTCGGACAAAATCACGCATACCGGTTTGGTATTTGTATTGGCCCTCATCTAAAAATTTATTGAGAAACTTCGAACTCCCTTTTTCTCTTTGTTCGAATAACTCCAAACAGGATGCTCTGCCTGCCGGAACGTCCATAAATTCTTTATCGGAAAATATTCTAAACGAAGGGTCTAAGCGCTTTAAGTCAAAATAATCGCCTGTCGAATGGCCATGTTTTTTGAAAAATTCTTCAAAAATATCCGGCATCCAATACCAACTAGGGCCACAATCAAACATGAACCCATCTTTCTTCAGAATACCACCTCTTCCTCCATATTGTTCATTCTTTTCAAAAACGGTAACCCGAAATCCATTTGACGCTAACTCAATTGCAGCGGTCAGGCCGCTGATGCCTGCTCCAATGATGGCAATGGATTTTTGTTGAGTCATCTATGGAAAACACCCATTAAACCAATTTGTTTAAGTTTTACATTAAAATAATTAAACAAAAAAAGGGGTTAGAATAATTCCACCCCCTTTTATCTCATTGCTTTGAACGTGTACTATTCAGTTTTTCCACCTTTCAGTTTATCCTGAAGCTCTTTTAATGTTTCCCATTCTCCTTTTGCAGCAAGATCCGCTTGTTGTGCCCAAGTTCCAGGATCGTGCATCTTGTATCGGGATCCACCCTTTTCCAAAATGGCCTGTAATTGCTCAATACTGGCATTTGCAAGTGCTGCAAATCCATCAATTCCGTCGGCTGCCAACAACTCTGCAATTTTAGGACCGATGCCCTCAATGATTTTCAGATCGTCCCCTTTGTCCGCTTTTGGCTTTTTTGCAGCTTTTTCAGCAACCGGTTTTTCAACTTCAACCGCATTTGCTTCTTCAGCAATGGCTTCTGCTATCGGTTCTGCCTTTACTGCTGGAATTTCAATAGCTGCTGGTGGTGGAGGTGGAACTACTTTTGTTTGGGCTTCTCTAAACTGTTCTTTAAGAGAAGCAAATCCTTCTAATTCACCTAAAGTGGAAATTTCCATTTTTGACTGCTGCTTTTCAACAGCCTTTTTCACTTTTTGAGTCTCAACATCCTTTTCCTTCTTTACATTTTCATCCGCTGTCTTTTTGATATCTTCCAAATACCTGGCATGAGAAACCATGATGCGCTTATCATCGCGATTGAATTCAATCACTTTTACTGTTAAATGCTCGTCAACCGCCGCTTGGGTGTTGTCTTCTTTTTTCATGTGTTTTACGGGAGAGTAGGCCTCTAAACCGTAAGGTAATTGAACCGTATAACCTCTTTCATCTTTGCGAATTACCGTTGCTTCATGATAGGATCCAACTGGAAAAACCGTCTCGAATGTATCCCATGGATTTTCTTCCAATTGCTTATGTCCCAAAGACAGTTTTCTGTTTTCCGTATCTATCTCAAGAATCAGTATATCCAATTGATTTCCAACTTTCGTGTATTCGGAAGGATGATTGTAACGCTTGGTCCAGGACAGATCCGAAATGTGAACCATTCCGCCTATGCCTTCGGTCAATTCCACAAACACACCATATGGAGTAAGATTCTTTACAATACCTGTATGCCTTGATCCAACAGGGAATTTTTCATGGATTTTGGTCCATGGATCTTCGGACAATTGCTTTAAACTCAAGGACATTTTGCGCTCCTCGCGATCCAGGGTAACCACTTTTGCTTCTAACTCCTGTCCCAGGAAGAAGAAGTCTTTCGCATGAACTGGCTGACTGTTCCAATTAACTTCCGAAACGTGAATCAATCCTTCTACACCCGGTTGAATTTCCAAGAACGCCCCGTAGTCCTCGATATTGACGATTTTCCCTTTGACGATGGATCCTTCAGTGATCTCTTGTGACATTACATCCCATGGATGTGGTTGTAATTGTTTGAGGCCCAAAGAAATCCGTTTTTTGTTTTCGTCGAAATCCAATACAACGACGTTGACTTTTTGGTTTTTCTCCAACACTTCCATGGGGTGATTGATACGTCCCCATGAAATATCGGTAATGTATAACAGTCCGTCCACTCCTCCCAAATCGAGAAATGCTCCGAAATCGGTAATGTTTTTAACCGTTCCTTCCAACACCTGGCCTTTTTCCAGAGTCGAAATAATCTGTTCGCGTTGCTCTTGTAAGTCTCCTTCGATCAAGGCTTTATGGGAAACCACAGCATTCTTGATGGTTTCATTAATTTTGACCACTTTAAACTCCATGGTTTTGCCGACGTATGAATCGTAGTCGGTGATGGGTTTAATGTCAATTTGTGAACCAGGCAAGAAAGTCTCCAATCCGTTGCAATCAACAATCAAACCTCCTTTGGTTTTACTGATCACAGTTCCTTTGATGACCGTGCCGTTGCGATAGGAATCTACGAGGTTTTCCCAAGCTCTTAACAATTTAGCTTTTTTACGGGACAAAACGAGGTGACCTTTCTCATCTTCGGTTTTTTCAACATAAACCTCAATTAAGTCCCCTGGTTTGAGATCCAGGTCCCGGAATTCGGTCTTGGGAACCAAACCGTCGGATTTGTAGTTTATGTCCAGTATTACACTGTTTCCAGTGGTTCCGGCAACGCGACCCATCAATACCTGCCCGTCCATGATGGAGTTGAACGTAGCATTATAGTCTTTGTAATAGTTCTTCTTTTGTTCTTCTGTATAGTTTGCGGCATTTCGCGAACCAATGGACCAGTCAAACTCGTCGTGAGCGCCTTTGATTTCATCCTGATTGACCAGAACTCCTAAATCCACGATCTCTTCTATGAGATCCTCTACCTCTTCATGTTTACGGTCAATCGCTTCGATCGTGTCATCTTTAATTTCATTTTCTTCGGGGTTCAAATTTTTTTCATCCAACATTTTGGCCTAATTTAATGGTTAACAAATATTTTTAGCGGCGCGAAGATATAACAATTTTTAGAAACCGTGGATTCCATTAAGCTGTAAATCAAACACCCGATGGCCGCGTTTCAAGACCTGCCGTAAGTTTCCTTTCAAAGGAAAATATGAAGAGCATAACTCTAAAATTCCAACTATGCCCTTAAATTCACAAAAATTTAAATAAAATGGAACCTAGGCCCTGGCTTAAGCATTATCCGGCAGGGATTCCTGCAAACATCAATCCGGCTGTTTTTTCTTCCCTGAATGAGTTTGCAGATCACTATCTGCAAAAATTTGCCTCTTTAAAAGCTTTTACCTTAATGGGTAAAAGCCTTACGTTCAAGGAAGTCGACCAAATGGCTGCAGCTTTTGGAGCTTATCTTCAATACCGTGGCCTTAAACCGGGTGACCGGATTGCTCTCATGATGCCCAATATGTTGCAATATCCTGTAGCCATTATCGGTGCCCTGAGAGCAGGTCTGATCATCGTCAACACCAATCCATTGTACACTCCACGTGAACTTGAGTTAATACTAACCGACTCAAATGCCAAAGCAATTGTCCTGGCAGAAAATTTCGCTGCTACATTCGAAAAAGTGCTTCCAAAAACTCAAGTGGAGGTGGTTATTTTAACCTCCATCGGTGAACTCCTTGGATCACTAAAAGGAATAATGGTCGATTTTATCATTCGTCATATCAAACGAAAAGTACCTAAGCACCATTTGTCCAATACGGTAAATTTCAAAACTGCCATACGGCAAGGGGCTCATCAGAAATTAAAACCGGTTAACTTTCAACGAGCTGATCTTGCTTTACTCCAGTATACGGGTGGAACTACCGGCATAAGCAAAGGAGCGATGCTGAGCCATGGCAGTATTTTGGCCAATATCGAACAGATAAAAGCAGTGATCTGCTATTATCTAAAAGACGGGGAAGAAACTGCTTTGTCCCCTTTACCCATGTACCATATTTTTGCCTTTGCCGTCAATATGATGGCCATGTTGTCCATTGGCGCCAATACGGTATTGGTGGTAAATCCAAGAGACATCTCTTCTGTCGTTAAGGCTTTTCAGTCCTCCCCGATTAGCTTAATGACTGGGGTCAACACCTTATACAATGCGATGTTGCAAGATCATCAATTCGTTAAATCCGATTTTAGTAAACTCAAAGTGACTGTTGCTGGGGGAATGGCCCTGCAAACCAGTATAGCCCAAAAGTGGAAAGAGATAACGGGTTGTTACCTTACTGAAGGTTATGGTTTGACAGAGGCCTCACCGGTTTTGACCTTGAATCCAATTGATGGTCAAGGCAAGGTTGGAAGTGTTGGACTTCCTGTTCCTTCAACTGAAATCCGAATCATAAATGACGCAGAAGTGGACTGCCTCCCGGGTCAACCTGGTCAACTCATTGCCAAAGGTCCACAAATTATGATGGGTTATTACAACCGTCCTGATGAAACGGCAAAAACCATAAAAGACGGTTGGTTATACACTGGAGATGTTGGATATATGGATGAAGACGGCTTTTTTTACATTGTTGACCGGATTAAGGATATGATCATTGTATCGGGATTTAACGTTTATCCCAATGAAATTGAAGAAGTCATATCCAGACACCCCAAGGTATTAGAAGTTGCCGTCATCGGTATTCCTGATGAAAGATGTGGAGAAGCCGTTAAAGCATTTATCGTTAAAAAAGACAGCAGCCTTTCTGAATCAGAAATAAAAGCCCACTGCAGAGATAATTTGACCGGTTATAAGCTTCCTAAATTTTATGAATTCAGAGAATCTCTACCGAAAACAAATATTGGAAAAATACTTCGCCGAGAGTTAAGAGACACTTTAAAATAAAAGACCCGTTCGATCAAGCTAATGTTGAACCAAAATCTAATCCTCCAAACCTTGAAAATAATGGTGTTTAATAAATTCCACCAATTTCCATTGTCTACGTATATGCGCAAACCATCCTCATCCCTAAAAAACGAAGATATGATGGATGAGCTTTTGGCGTCAGGCGGGGATGGATCCTATTTATACCAGAGCCATAATTATATCTGGCTTGAACTGCTATGAATTGAAGAATTTTTTAAACTACGCAGAATTTTTATTCGATTTTTTCTTTTATTTGTGTGGGGAATTATTTCAATAAATTACAGAATTAAAAACCAATTATCATGAGACGAATTTTCCATTTATTTTGTTTTCTTGCACTGGGTTCGATTTTTTTGCTCACCTCCTGTAGTGAAGATGAGCCTGTTTATACTCAACCTGGTATTAGTTTTGGAACCGGAACAGGATTGATCAGCGCTGATGTTTCAATTCCCATTTACAGTCCGGTAAAAATAAGCCTTACTGCCGCTAAAGGGAGCGAACCCCTTAAGTACATTCAAGTGAAAGTTGATGGAATCTTATTGCCTCCTTTGACATTTAAAATAAACGGTTCTGGTGCCAATGCCAATCCAGCCTTGCTCATTGGAGAAGATAAAAACGGAATTACCAATACTTATGAATTTCTTAGCTCTACCGAACCCGACACCATACTTTATGAATTTACCATTGCCGATGATAAGGACAGCCTGATTACAAAAACCCTTTCGGTTATTTTTACCGGAACTCCTGCGACCACAAGAGCAACCGGACTCATTGTTTACAATTATTCAGGTAACCGTCTCGGTGGTCTTGATCTGTACAATGCAAAAGTTGTATCCGGCAACGATCCAAATGCCCATATCAGGGATTTTGGCGTAGTCGATCCACAATCCAATTTTACCTGGGTAAAAAAATTTAAACCGCTTCAGGGATCCATTATAAAAAATCCACCATCAGGTTTGAGTTTTGCTGAAATTTCTTATCAGGAAGATATCATTTATTTGTTTGATAATGGATCAAACGATGTGGGTTCCATCGATACTAAGGTTCTGGCAAAAGGAGATTTTTTTGTAGTGAAAAACGGAACCAGTTACTTTGCCATTTCGATTGATAATTTAACCGCAACTGCCAACGATAATTTGGACAATTACGAGATTTCTTTGAAAAGGTAGAGATAAACAGTCGTCAGCAGAATACCCGGCTTCTTGAAATGGATAATTTTAATCCATAAGGATTGCGCTAACCCGGACCTTAAGGTTGTGGGTTTCTGTGAGTAGCATTCTCACTGTTGGCGCAAGTCTGCGACTTGTGCCAGCTATTTTCCAATCGTTTTATTTGCTCAATGCAATTCCATTTTTTCAACCTGTTCCATTTTTCCATTTCCATTAAACATACTGTTGGCGCAAGTCTTCGACTTGTGCCAGCTACTTTTTAATCGTTTTATTTGCTCAATGCAGTTCCATTTTTTCTATCTGTACCATTTTTCCATTTTCATCAAAAACACCTAGTGTATAAATTCCAGATGACAATTGCTCTGGAATTTCTACTACATATTGCTTTCCAGAAACAGGCTGAAATGAATATTGAAAAATTTCACGTCCCTGGAGGTCAAAGATTT
>CAZMSE010000059.1:0-10438 GCA_964568865.1 uncultured Saprospiraceae bacterium | reverse complement strand
TTCGCTGGTACCTGGCGACAACGTAGGCTTTTTAGAATATTTTCGCCACGCGCTGTACACCGACGCAACTAATATTGAGCTCTGTCGAGCGAAATATTGAGACAAGATGAGTTGTAAAAAGTAAACTGGTTTTGATTTACTATAGCTGCTTTTCGTTAAGGGAATTAATCTCGTTCATTTGTTCCTACTTTCTTCCTTGATGAAGAAAGTAGCAAAGAAATCAAGTCGGTGTGAAGGCGCTTTAGCTAAACGCGAAGGCAGCAGCTCAAATTTCACTGCTTCGCCGGTCTCGGGCATTGCGTGAGGATTGTAATTTGAGGTTCTAATTCAACATTCAAATTTCCTGTAAGTGTACTTTATCTAAATCTCCTCGACCGAAGTCGCAACGTGAAATTTTCGCCACGCGCTGTACACCGACACAATTAATATCGAGCGCTGTCGAGCGAAATATTGAGACAAGATGAGTTGTAAAAAGTAAACTGGTTTTGATTTACTATAGCTGCTTTTCGTTAAGGGAATTAATCTCGTTCATTTGTTCCTACTTTCTTCCTTGATGAAGAAAGTAGCAAAGAAATCAAGTCGGTGTGAAGGCGCTTTCGCTAAACGCTATGGCATCAGCTCAAATTTCATTGCTTCGCCGGTCTCGGGCATAGCAGCTTCAGAGAATGTTTAAATTACTTTTTAACATTGTGCTTTATTTGATGTTTGCATTCACAAAACCCCATCGACCGAAGTGGTGAGCTCCGGCCACGCATGGCGTGGCAAATTGTGATAGAGATCACAATTTAGGAGCGTCCCGGTGACCGAGGTCATCGGGAGGTGAGCTCCTGCGAGCCACATCTACCACAGCCTATCAAAACCTGGGTAATTTTATATTAAACGATTTTTTGCAAGCTCTTACGAGCCACAGAAATTTTCGTCACGCGCTGTACACCGACGAATTGAATATTTTGATACGATATGCGATGTATTGTAGCTACCAACATTATTTCAAGCGAGCGCTGTCGAGCGAAATATTGGGGCGTGGAGATCTTTCAATGCCTCATAACAGCAACTTTGTCTTCGTAGAATATTTTCCATATCAACCAATGCGGCGTTTGCTCCAATAAATAATGAGTGGCGTTAATAGGAGAGTAGGTAGCAACCATGCCAGAATTCCGGGAAGTATGGTATTGTTCACCACTAAAAATGCCGTTAAAGCAGCAATGTAACTTCCCGTCATTCGCTGGAGGTGTATTTTTTGATTCTGGCCCTGCCGTTTTGTCCGGAGCCAAACGTAATCCTGGAATCCAAACAAAAAACTTAGAACTCCAAAAACCAACATCACTACACCAAAAGTGTTTTGTCGCATCGTCCATTCAAACAATCCAAAACTAACCAGCATCGCGCCCAGCAACAAAATGCAAGCCGTCATGATCCATTTGAATACAAGCACTTTTCTATTTTGTTGGTCATGAAGTGCCCATTTTCCGGTGACCAACATAAATGCCGTCAACAAAGCCACCCATGTTAAGAAGTAGTTGGGCCGCAATAAGGACAATACCCATGCTGATATTGCTGAGACGAGCAAGGTCGTAAAATACCATTTACCCAATTGTTGATGCCGTTGATTGCCTTTGGTTGCCACCAATTGGAAAAAACCTAAGGCCAAACCTAGCGATCCTCCTGCGACATGTACCCATAAGAGGAAATTTGTCACTGCATCCATATTTTTGGTCTGTAAAACGATTGATGATCTTCCATTTTTTGTAAAGAAAACCAACCGCTTTTAAACTCAAAACGAAAATAATATGCCTTTGGTATGTAGGTGACCTTTTCGTCGATTTTGTTGAAACAAGACTGGGTAATGAATTTTATTTATTTTGACATATAACTGAAAAAACTAACAAATGTTAGTATCGGTCATTTCAGTCCAACTTACGTACATTTTCCAATAGATACATGAGTCTATTGATGTCCGTACCATTGAGTTTCAAAATTCCTTCGATGGAAATGGATTCAGACGTATAAGGAATCGGCTTATTTGATTTAACTTCCACGACGGTTTCAGGACCTGCTTTTCCACAAAAAAAACAACTCGCATACGGAAAGGCTGAAAATACAAATTCGGAATGACTCTTGAATCCGTCAGTGGGAATGATGTATCCTCTCAATTGAATGGTTTTTCCTTCAAGAGCTTTAACGTCTTTGCTGAAGATAGGCTTATCCACTTTAATACCCAGTAGCTCATCATATTCTTTTTTGTAGGTGACCTTTGCCAGAGCCGGCCACATGTTTTGAGCTGAAATATCCAAAAGACTGAAAAGACCCAGAAAAAAAATCATCGCAATAAATTTTATTGCATTTGGTCTTTGATGTTTTATGAATATGTTCATGGTTACTCCGAACTTAATAAATGATGAATGTCTGCTTTCATAGCCTTCAGACTGGGAATGATTCCTGCGGCTACTGCAAAAATAAAACTGATTCCCAACATCACCCATTCACTGTGTAAAAGGATATCACCCCTGATTCCATACTTTGCATTTAACTTAAGACCTGGTTCGAAAAGAATGAGGCCAACATGTGCCAGAGAAATTCCAATAACAACGCCCAACATGCATAAAATTACAGACTCTAATACAGTCCACCCGATGACTTGCGTTGAACTGGCGCCAGCAAAACGTAAGAGGGCCATTTCATAAGTTCTGTCTTCCATGGCTTGCCACAGACTGATAAATAAACTGAACATGGTCATCAATACCAATGCCGATACCACCCAGGCCAACATTTGCGAAGCTGTGCCGGTCAGTTCGTACAAACGATTCAATTCAATGGCTGGATTAACCGCCATCAACTGGGTATTTTCATTAATGTTTCTTCCAAAATTCAGACTTTGAATGTTAGTGCCTTTAAACGTCAACAGCAAGGAAGTAATTTCTCCTTGGGCATTGATCAAATCATTGTTTGTAATGCAAGCTGGGCCATGGTAATGCTCACTGTGATCCTCAGCGTGTGCGTCATGGTGTAATTGCCAATAAGAAGAAATGGTACTCAATACCAAACGATCGTTTACTGTTCCACTTGGATTTAGGATGCCCACCACATGAAACTCATGATGGTCATGTTCGTGTGCCAATGTTTCATCAACGTTTATTCCATGTCCGCTGGTAAACCGGTCACCGAGTTTCAGTTTACCGTTTTGGGCCACATCTGCTCCTAGAACCACCTGAAAATCGTCTTTAAACAAACTTCCTTCACGGAGTTGCAATTGGTGAGCTGCAAAGTAGTCCTGGGTTGTTCCCAGTATTCGAAATCCTGCATACTGATCTCCCAGAGCAACAGGTATTGCTTGTTGAATCACCGGATGACCTTCGCGTAGAAAAGCTTTGACTTCTTGCAATGAAATATTCCCTGTGGGAAAATCAATGTGAAAAAGATTACATAATACAGCTTGAAGAGGACTCCCCTTTGCCGATAGAATTAGATCGGAAGGCCCCAGATTTTTTGAAAAATGATCCTCAAACTGGGTATTTACCAACAATCCTAAGGAGATCATTCCACTGGATAAAATGATCAGCAGAAGGTTGAACAGACTATTGAGAGGCCTGTGAAGAAGGTTCTTTAAAGCCAGCCGGATGGGATTCATAATAACTGAACTTTATGATCCAACAAGTGCTCCAAACGTGAATCGTGGCTGACCACCACCAGACTTGTATTAAAATTTTTTGCCTGGTCCAAAAGCAGATGGATGGTTTGAAGTGCACGTGGGTCATCCAGAGATGCAGTAGGTTCATCGGCCAATAAAATGAGTGGTCGATTGACCAAAGCCCGCGCAACACTTAATCGTTGAGCTTCTCCTTGAGAAAGTGCTTTTGTTTTTTGATTTGAAAGTTGAAGAAGATCCAATGCCTCCAACAGATCTTTTAAGAATTGTGGTTGATGCTTTCCCGTGGATAATCGTTGAAAGAGTTGTAAATTTTCCAATACGTTTAACGACTCAATAAAATGAGCTTTTTGAAGAACCAAACCTATATGACGGGCGCGAAATTGATCCCGGCCCTTGTTGTCCAATAAGTGAACGGGTGTTTGGTGAATGTAAATCTGGCCATTTTCAGGTTTTAAAAGACCTGCAATCAAATGAAGCCATGTTGATTTCCCGCAGCCGGATGGGCCCTTAACCAATAATGATTCTCCTGAATTGCAGCATACATCGGGAAAAGAAAATAATCGTTGAGTGTTGGGATAACGGTAACTCAAATTTTCAGTTCTCAACAACACCTCTTTATCCCTCATTTGAGTGACGACTGAGCGGTGATCAGGATTTTATATAGATCAAGGATGTTAACTTCTTCAAGCAAATTGATCGACTTATTGTTTAATCCACTTCTTCATTTGACTGAAGCGGCCATTTTGTATTTTGACGAAGTAAATACCTTTATTATAATGCTGTACATTGAATTCTATAGATTCTGAGTTCAGTGAGACTTTACTTTCGTGCAAGACTTTTCCGAAAAGGTTGGTTATACTCAATTGCGCTTGTCCCAATGATTGTCCGGGAAATTGAATAGCTAAACGGTTGTTGACTGGATTAGGTTGAATGTCAAACTGAATTCGCGAACCTTCCTCAGTTGAATTTACCAAATCAAATCGGGTCCCGCTATTGAGTACTTCTTTGGTAGTTTCTTCCTGAATCCAAGCCAGTACATACATTTGATTTTCTATCCAATTGGGTAAAAGTTGAATACTGAAGTTTTTGACCACGTTACCTCCTTTATCTGCCAACTCAATCGGATCGCCCGTGGAGGCACTCATAAAATCCCTGAAAACATCGTAGTGTATTTTCTCGCCATTTGGAGAAGCATAATTGAGTTCTTTTTCGACAATTGCAGCATAAATCCGGTACTTTCCGCTGGGTTTATCGCCCAGTGTTTTAACTTCTACCGTCGCATTTTTTACTCCACTTCCGGTCTCTGTAATCACCAGCTGAATTGGAGATTCCTTTTTGAGTTCTGCATCGAGTAATGCAGCGGTCACCGAACCTGCTGATTTTTTAGTTAAGCCATTCAATACGACCGTTGGTGTACCAGAGATCGAGTAGAAGCTAGCCCGTTGGCTTTGATCATCTTTGTTTGCCTGGTACAATAAGCATGAGGAATAAGGTATCTGAGGATGAATCGACAGATGGTGGTACTTTCCTTTGTATTGATTCAACAAGCTGTAGTACCCAGGATTGGAACCTGCACAAACCCCGCAACGCGTATTGGTAAAGTGTTCCATAAAAATATAGCGTTTTGCCTGGGTATGTCCCCATTGCATAATCATCAACATTAAAATGAGTCCAGGTAAAATTCTCTTCATATCACGTCTTTAATGCAAAAATAACGCAAAGAAGGGAAGGAAGTTCATCTGTAAACGTTAAGGTTGTTGAAACAGTTTCAGGCGGTTGTGATAAAGGATAGCCATGCGATGGGCGCCTACCGTCAGACCCTTTACCGGTCCTTCAACTTTCGATAAAACCCTCAAGGCTCCAGTTCCCGGATCCATGTGATACAGGGAGTCTTGTAGAATCAAATAGCAACCGCTTTCATCACAATCGGCCCATTCCATACCGGGAATCAACCATCGATGGGTTTCAAACAATTCCGTAGTAAACTTCAGGATACCATTTCGGCGTTGGAACAAGTATAAATTGTCCTGAACTTTTTTCAAGTCATTTCGAGTACCTGCGGAGGACACTATCTGGGTGCGGGAATGCTGAGAAGTTGAATTACCGGATGGGGCATCTTGTAAAGCCAAGGTGTAGCCATTGTAAATCACTATGCGATCCTGATCGAAATAAGCCAGGGCAGAGTATTCATTCAAATCTGATGCATCTCGTGTAATCAAAATAGATCCCTGAGCATCCAGTTGCTGGATTAAGAATTCTCCCGGATAATAAAGTATGGGTTTCAAAGGGTCAGAAACATCCATTCTGGGGGGGGAATGGGATTTGTTGATGCTGGTTTGATACATCAATTCGAAATGTGGATTGAATTTGCTCAGTACTTTATTGCTGGATGTGTACAAATACAAATTTCCAATGGGGTCCAAAGCAACCTGATCTACATTCATCACCGTATCCAATAACAATTGCATGGATTGTGAAGAAACCGTTACTCCTGAAACCAGGCTAAGGAAACACGCGAGCCACTTCATTTTCAAAAAATTTCACTTGAATTTGACCTTCTGTCATTTCAGCAAACGAATTGAATTGCATCCAATCACCCAGGTTGATGTAGCGGCTTTTGTGGTTAGACAAGCGATAGTCTATGGGCAGATGCCGGTGTCCAAAAATAAAATAATCGGGTTGTTGTACTTGAAGTTGTTCTTCGCAATATTGAACGAGCCACTCTTTGTCTGCCCCTAGAAAGATCTGGGCATCATCTTGCGCTTCCCGGCTTTTGCTGCTGAAATAATCCGCCATACCTATGCCCAGGTCAGGATGAATCCAACGGAAAAGTATTTGAGCCAATGGATTGGTAAAAACTTTTTTGATAAATTTATATCCGTGGTCTCCCGGTCCTAAGCCATCACCATGTCCAATCCAAACTTCTTTATTTTGAAGCAGCAATTTTTGCGGTTTATGATAAATTGGAATGCCAAATTCTTTCAAAAAAAAATCCTTCATCCACAAATCATGATTACCGGTAAAAAAATAGATGGGAATTTTTTGGTCTCTGAGATTTTGGAGACAGGAGAATAACCGCATGTATCCGCGGGGTATTACTTTATTATAGTCAAACCAAAAATCAAAGACATCACCAACGAGGTAGAGGGCGTCCATCCGGTTGGATACGGAGTTTAACCACCGACATATGCGTAATTCGCGATCTGCACTTTCGATTTTACCGGATTTCAAATGGAAATCAGAAGCAAAAAATATTGAACCCAAGCCTGTAAAAATTATGAAGGATCTGTAAATCTTGGGTCTGCTTCCATAACATGGCCGCAATGCGGACAAGTCCTTTTTTCAACGGAGTTATAATATTCTTTAAACCGCGGTAGGAAATCCTTTTCGATGTTTTCGAGATGAAAATAACTGTCGTGGAGTTTATTGTTACAGTTTTCACAAAACCACATCAAGCCATCCATGTCTTCCGGCTTTCGCTTGGCTTCAATGACCAGTCCGATGGTTCCGGCAGGCCGCATCGGCGAATGAGGAGTTTTTGCGGGAAGGAGAAAAATCTCCCCTTCGTGGATGGGTATGTCGACCGCTTTTCCATCTTCCTGGATGCGCACGTTGATGTCCCCCTCCAATTGAAAAAACCATTCCTCGGTTTCATTGTAATGGTAATCTTTACGGGCATTTGGACCTGCCACCACCATGACGATAAAATCTTCTGCTTCGTGGTACAGATTGCGATTCGCTACCGGTGGCTTGAGTTCGTGGCGGTGTTCTTCAACCCATTTTTGAATGTTGAAAGGTCTGCGTACGGGCATAAGATAAAATTTGGATAAAGATACTTCTTTAAGGCTAAAGCTTAAAGGCAAAAGGGAAAAGCATGATTTTGTTATCCATGCCCTTTATAGGAAAGATTACTTCGCAGGCTCCTTTTGCCCAGCGACATACACCTCATTCGGGGATGTCAATTTTAAAAACCATTTATTTAAAGTCAATTAATTTCGTTTCCAACATTTTTCTGGATTCTAAAAAGGCCATCTCCAAAGCTTTTGCAGCTCTTTCACGGGCTTTTGATTTTCCACTGAATGCATTGCCAATTTTATTTTTATGCATACCCACCGATTTTTCTCTGAACAAAACTTCTCCATCATCCAATCGGGTCAGTTTCCAGGTCATACTTATTTCCAGAGAAATTTTACTAAAGGCCGTTACCACTTTTCCTTCCGATTGTGATTCCAGTCGGCATTCAAGCTTATATTTTGCCTTTTCTCCTGATTCGTTCTCACATTGAAATGGAGTATTTGCTTTCAGCAAGGAAGCTAACAAAATTTTAAATTGCTTCAGGGACTCATCATAATAGTCATAAGTAAAACCCATTCCATCCGGAGTATTCATTCCTTCGATTGAATATTCTGTATAAGGAGCGCATATGGGTGCATCGAAAGATGTGTTTGTAGGGTAATTAATAGTGAATGGCTCCACTTTAATAGATTGAGTAAAGACCTCACAACAATGTAGGAAAATAAATAATATGAAACATTTTTTAAGAATGCCCAGAGATTTAATGGTAAATTTATTCATGATTTAATATTTTTTTAATTTCTTCGAGGGATGCATTTTTTTCAGGATCAGATGTCTTCGTCTTTAAAAGATTCCTGATATTTTGACAAATTGTAATTTGGCGATGGATGTTTTTTTTGATACTGGGTAAATCGCCGCTTTCGATGATCGGGTAATTTATGCTGGAATAGCCAAAACCGCTTGATGCAGCATCAATGCTCGCCTGATAGCTTGCAGCCGCAGTAGCCAGAGCAATAGTTCCTATTTGCAGTAATTTCTTTCCCAGGAGTTTATTATTAATTTTTTGAAGACTATCTCTATATTTTGTTTCAGCCATTTCCCAATAATTATTTATTTTTTCTGTCCCCTGATTTTTTACATCAATATGGGGATCAATCCAATACATGGTGTGATTTAATGCCGTAGCAAAACAATGAGCGGCATCGTTTTGAACTACGACCGGATATTGTTTTTTAGATATAAAATAGGTACACAGCTCCAAATTTCTAAAATAGGCAGCCCAATGGAGTGGGTTAGCGCCTAAATGATCACCCATGTCTAGATTTCGAACCAACGAATCAACGAGCATGGCTGTTTTGAAATCACTGCCTTTTATGTATAAATAATCTTCCGGTTCCCCTTTTTTGTCTAGTTTGTAAATATCCTGTCTTGGGCCTTTAGCAGCTAAATGTAAAATATTTTCTTTTTGAGAGTTAGTGATATTTGTATTAGCGCCGGATTGAATCAAAAGCACTACGATTTCAGCTTGACCATTCATGGCTGCAAGTTGTAGTGCTGTAAGTCCAGAAAAACTAGCATAACCCTCTCTGGTGAAGCAATCGACATTTATTTTAGATTCGAGCATAGTTTTAAGGACCTGAGTTTGACCGTTTATAGCAGCTAAATGAATAGGTGCAAAGCATTCTTTGCCGGTTGCACAAGGATCGATTTTGTATTTCAATAATTGTTTACAAATGTTCGCGTACCCAAAAGAAGCCGCAATGCGGAATAAATCGTCCGAATCTTCTATAGTTGCACCATTTGCGATAAAATAATCAACCAAAGTATCGAGCCGGAACAACGCTGCATAATACAGTGGACTTCTTCCTTTTTTGTCGAATGAATTTAATGGATTGCCCGAGTCAACAAGTTTTATACACAATTCCAGAAAGGATGCTTTGTGTTGGCTGTAAATGGGTAATACGCCTTCTTTATGTTTTTTGAGAAGCTTGAGATAGGCCCCGGAATCAATACCGGCTTGAAAAATTGCAAAGTAGATCGGGGTCCAGTTTAATTGCCCGGAAACGGCATTGACCCATCTGGAAGTTTTACTTAATTCTATGGATTTTTTAAAATGACCTTTGGATATGGCATCTGAAAGTTCATTGACTTGTCCACTGAGCCCGGATGTAAGGAAGAGAATAATGGCAATAATTGGAAATAAACCATTACTACATTTGCCAATACGCATGCCTTTGGTTGATTTTAGGCAAATCTATAAAATTCTAAGCAGTTCGTATGAAATTCTACTATTGTATGGGTCTTTGATATTTATATTTCAATTTTCATTTTAACCATAAAAAACAGCCTGTTTTTGAGGACAGGCTGTGTATTTCCATGAATGGATTCAAACAAAGGTAAGGTTGGTTACTGTTAAAAAGGTGAGTACAACGGGTCATAATTTTACTTTCTCAATCAATTCTTTTAAATCTGGGATCTTGCCTGGATAAGGCGGACAATTACAAACATCTTTGCAGCTTTTTGAATATTTTCCAATTCCTGTAGCTTTGCAACCCGATGGTGAATTTGGTACTTGACTGCATATAAATTCAAAATGATCGTAGCAATTTAAGGAAGTCATTATTTGATTGGTAGTAAGTTTTTTCTTTTTGCCTTCCTTTACTTTTGCAAGGCCTTTAGAATTTAATTTTGTATAACCTTTGTCTTTCTCATTCCATTTGTAATAATACATGGGAGGATTGAAAATTGGTTTTGAATGGATGTTCATAATTGTAAAACAACATAAAAAAATTGAAAAGACAAATAGAGTTAAATGTTTCATAAAAAATAATTTTAAATTAATAAACCTAAAATTATTGCATTGATTAGGTTTATTAATTTATTTATAAAATTCGGATTTATTATCAATTATTTGGTATATCATAAAGTGTATTAAAGGCAATTCTAAGTTCAAGTCATAAATGCAAGGAAATATTATAAAAATTAAAAGGAAGC
>CAZMSE010000058.1:0-12204 GCA_964568865.1 uncultured Saprospiraceae bacterium | reverse complement strand
AAATGGCTTGATCATGAGGGAACCGAGCGATACTTCGTGAGGCTTGGCCAAAAGACCATAAGGGCTTGTCGGGATTAACCCTGACCAATGAACCCAAGATCATGCATGAATAATGCATTCTGCATGGAGAGCCGACGAAGCCCTTTGCATAAAGGGCTTGTCGGGGTTCATCCTGACAAATGAATAAAGCGCGATATTTACTTTGTTTTCATGGATTGAATCAATGCGCATTATTCATTTCGTCAGCGCCATGCGCAATTTATGCACCGCATAAATTGGATGAATAAGGCGTCAATTGGGTTACGCAAACTGTATCAGATAATTTCTTTAAAAGGCATTATTCATTTCGTCAGTGCTCCGCGCAATGAATGCTATTCCTTTAATTGGGTTAATATCCGTGAAGAATCCAGTATTCAGCCTTAAACTCCATTCAACTGCCTTGGATCTTGTCAAATAAACTTACAAACGTTCGTTACTCCCTTCATGCCAATGCAAACGAACGTTTGTTAATGCCTAAAATTCAACCTCAAATATTTGACGAATCATGTAAATTTGTTAATTCTGTTTTATTCTTTTAACCATTTCTCAAAGACTCATGAAACAAACCTCTGGATTCTTGTCCTTACGTGACTTTTTAACTTCCCACCAATACATAGCTGTCCCTCTTCGGCAAAATATTGCAGGCCTGCTTTTGGTCAAAGCCACGATCAATGGCCAGGAAGGTGAATACATTTTGGACACAGGTGCTGGTCAAACTGTGATTGATGACTGTCAGGTTTCACCGCTCAATTTGATCCTTAATCATCTAGAAATGGAGCACACTGGTGGAGGCGTAGGAGCACATGGTATAGAAAATATTCCTTCATACAACAATGTGCTCAACATGAATGGATTTATCTTAAATGATTTCACGGTAGCCGTAATGACACTGAATACAGCATGGCAATCCCTGGCGGCTGTCGGAGCACATGACACGCTATTTGGCATCATTGGTTTTGATGTTCTGGATCGCGGCAAAGCCATAATCGATTATTCTTCCAGGACACTGTTTCTAAAACTCGCTACTTCAGAAACGATATAAGCTCTTGTTTACACTTCATTGATGTTTGACCATTTCCAATCTTATCCTTGCATCCACTGCAATGATCCCATGTTGGTTTACCATCAAAGGGTTAATGTCAAGTTCCACAATTTCAGGCGCGAGATGAACCAGCGAAGCAACCCTTACAATTGCATCGACCACCTGATCTTCAGGAAGGCCCGGCCTACCCCGGTATCCCTGAATCAATGGAAAAGCTTTAAGGGAACGGACCATTTGAAGTGCTTCCTTTTTATTCAGAGGAGCCAGACCATTCGCTATGTCGCATATGATTTCTAAAAATATTCCTCCGAGTCCACAAAGGATCAAATGCCCATATAAACCTTCACGAACTGCCCCAATGTAAAATTCTTCCCCAAATTTCATTTCCTGTAATTCAACGCCTTGTGCTCCAGGTATTGCCATAAGACGGTAAAATTCTTGTATAAGGTCGTTGCGATGATGCAAATTGAGTGACACACCATTCACTTCAGTCTTATGCAAATGCCCAATAACCTTCATTACCCACGGAGGGTTCAAGTGTTCCATGGAGCTTAATACTTCACTTTCCTGGTAGCAGGTCAATGAATTGACTACTGAGATGCCTGCGGCTTTTAATAGATCACTGGTTTGAACGGGGCTCAGAAATCCCTCGCCGTATTGTGCAACAAAACTGCGAATGGATGCAGTTTCCATTTCTGCCAGATGGGTCATTCCAAATGTTGGTTCAGGTCTGAAATATACATAGGGCAGGGCCTGGCCTAAACTGACTTCGTCTGGAAAATTGACGTGACCTTCATTTAGAAATTCTTCAATTTCCCGTCGTGCGTTGATCAATGAAGGTAACACCGGATAAATGGGCTTATTGCAACTTTGGATTTTATGGTGAATGCGCATATAGACTTCCCGCACACTGTTGAGCAATCCCGGACTTCCAAACACAACCACCATCCCATCAATATCTTTATGTTGCTCGCAAAATTCAATAATTTCTGACAATTGCTCCCCGGTACCGGTTGCAAGAAAATCAATAGGATTGCTGACCGAAGACCCAGGATGGAGAGAAACTAACAACTGTTCGGTTGCGGCTCCACTCAATAAGGGAACTTGAAGTCCACCATTGACCAGGGCATCCGTCAACATCACTGCTGATCCACCTGCATGTGTGATGATGGCAAGTTTTTTTCCTTGGAGCGGTTTGGATTGTAAAATACCAGCAACGGTAATGAGTTCGTCCCGGCTACTGCAATAAATGACACCTGCTTTCTTGAACATAGCCCGAACCACCACATCGGAAGTGGCCAATGCTCCGGTATGAGAAGATGCTGCCCGCTGCCCTGCATCCGAATGCCCTGATTTAATGGCCGCAATCATGCATCCTTTTCGAACCAGTGAAGATGCATGTTTCATAAATTTAAAAGGATTGCGGATGTTCTCCAAATACAAGAGTTTTACTTTTGGACTGGATTCCTGCCAATGCAAATCCATATGTTCAAGTAACTCCTCCACCCCTGTCTGTGCGCTATTTCCAATGGAGTAAACATTTGAGAACCGGAGACCATTCAACATTCCGGCTTCCATGATAAAAACAGCTGTAGCTCCTGAACTGGAAATGAGTTCGCAACCCTTTGGATCATATTCTGGAACTGGGACGGTAAACACCGCTTTATAACTTTCTGTTATGATGCCAATACAATTTGGGCCAATTAAACAAGCACCTGCAGCATCCATCATGCGGGTCAATTCCTGTTCCATTTTCTTTCCCTCCGGTCCAGCTTCGCCAAATCCTGCAGAAAAAATTATAAATGCTTTTGTTCCCTGCTCAAGCAGTTTATGGATAACCTCCATGCATTGGACCGCAGGAATGGCCAGAATGACCAGATCAACTTTTGGTAACTCGCTCACATCATCATAATGCTCAACCCCTGTAATTGAGAGCTTTTTTTTATTTACAGCAAAGATTTTCCCCTGGAAATTTCCATGTATAAGATTCTGAAGAACTTTACCTCCTGGTTTGGAGCGATTTTCTGATGCACCAATGATGGCAATGTTTTTTGGTTGATGCAGCGATAATGGAATCATAGGGGTTCAAATCTCGCTTGAAAAAAACGAAGGTACTTGGGTTCGTAAACCATTTTTAATCCCTTAATTTTTTTGCGCTGTTCGAATACAGCTGCCGCAGATTCAGCCACTACATCCATATGAGCCTGGGTATACACCCTTCTGGGTATGGTGAACCGAACCAATTCCAATTGGGGATAATAGTGTTCACCTTTTGAATTACGACCGGCCGAAACAATGCCTCGCTCCATGGTTCGAACTCCGGAATCTTTATAAATTTCTGCTGCCAATGCCTGCGCCGGGAACTGGTCTTGTGGCACATGGGGCAAAAAAGCCCTGGCATCCACAAAAATACCATGCCCGCCAATGGGTTTAACTATCGGAATCCCAAAGGATTCCATTTGTTCGCCCAAATACAATACCTGCCCGATACGGGCTTTTTGATGATGGTCATCCAGGCTTTCACTGATGCCTACTGCGATGGCTTCCATATCTCGTCCTGCCAATCCACCATAAGTATGTAAGCCTTCATAAACCACTACCAAATTTCTGGCTTCTTCAAATACTGCCGGATCATTGGTCGCCATAAATCCCCCGATATTCACCAGAGCATCTTTTTTAGCACTCATGGTTGCACCATCGGTAAGGTCGCAAATTTCACGAACAATTTCGCGAATGGTTTTTTTGGCATAGCCTTTTTCACGTTGCTGAATAAAATAAGCATTCTCAGCAACGCGTGTAATGTCGTGTATGATGGGAATTCCATGTGCTGAGGTGAGCTGTCGAAGAGCTTTGAGGTTTTCCAGACTAAAGGGTTGTCCTCCGGCCATGTTGACATTCGAAGCCAAAGAGACATACGCTATGTTTTGCGCACCATGCTTGCGGATCAGATCTTCGAGTTTTTGCAAATCCACATTGCCTTTAAATGGATGCAGATTGTTGGGATCGTGGGCTTCATCGATGATGATATCGGCAAAAATACCTCCCGCCAACTCTTGATGCACGCGCGTGGTAGTGAAGTACATGTTTCCAGGTACTACCTGACCTTTTTTGATCATAATTTGCGATAAAATATTTTCCGCTCCCCTGCCCTGGTGTGTTGGAATCAGGTACTGATATCCATAATATTTTCTAACCGCCTGCTCCATTTTAAAATAACTTTTGCTACCGGCATAAGCTTCATCTCCCAACATGAAAGCACTCCATTGTTGGTCACTCATGGCGTTAGTACCGCTGTCCGTTAGTAAGTCAATGTAAACATCTTCCGATGGCAATAGAAAGGTGTTGTATCCAGCCTGTTGTATGGCTTTCAGCCGCTGGGCACGGGTGGTGGTCTTTAACAACTCCACCATTTTCATTTTGTATGGTTCGGCCCAGGAACGCTTTGCTTTATGAATACTCATCTTAATTAGGATGTTTGAAGATTATCAAATCGAGCAGTAAAATGTCTCAGAAAAGGAGGTTCGTAAACTATGCGGTAGCCTCTGGTGAGATTCCTCATGGGTAGGATGTGATCAAATACTTCCAGGACATAATCGATGTGGCTCTGTGTATATACCCTTCGCGGTATCGCCAAGCGGACCAATTCCTGTGCTGCAGGGATCATTTTTCCATGATCATCGTATTTTCCAAACATCACACTACCCACTTCCACACATCGTATACCTCCCAGTTTGTACAATTCACAGGCAAGTACCAAGCCTGGAAATTCTTCCTGTGGAATTTTGGAAAATAGTTTCTTTGCATCGATGTATACTGCATGACCACCGATCGGCCAAATGACCGGAATACCTTTTTCGCGAAGATGCTCTCCGAGGTATGCTGTACTTCTGATGCGGTAATGCAAATAATCAGGATCAAACACTTCGGACAGCCCTACCGCCATGGCTTCCATATCACGCCCTGACAAGCCACCATACGTAGCAAATCCTTCCGAAATGATGAGCTGATTAACACATTGCCTGCTAAGGGCTTCATCCTTTAAACAAAGCAATCCTCCCATATTGACCATTCCATCTTTTTTCGCACTCATGATGAATGCATCACCGAGTCGCAACATCTGTTGCGCAATCTGTCGGTAACTGAAGCGGTCATAGCCTGGTTCGCGGTGATGAATGAAATAACTGTTTTCTGCAATCCGGCAGCCATCAATGACCATACGCAACTGAAATCGATCACACAATTCCCGGACAGCTAATGCATTTTCCATACTGACCGGTTGTCCACCGGAAGAATTGTTGGTGACCGTCAGGATAACGGCTGAAATGTTTTCAGGTCCATACTCGTTAATCGCTTTTTCTAGCTTATCCAGGTCAATATTGCCTTTAAAGGGCAGGTAAGATTCACTGTCGTAAGAAGCTTCCGGCATGAGGTCATAAGCTACTGCACCGGAGTATTCAATATTGGCACGTGTGGTATCAAAGTGGGTATTGCTTAAAAACACTTTTCCCTTTCCTCCTATCAAGCCATACAAGATTCGTTCGGCAGCACGACCCTGATGGGTTGGCAAGACAAATGGCATCCCCGTCAAATC
This sequence comes from uncultured Saprospiraceae bacterium, assembly GCA_964568865.1. GTDB lineage: Bacteria > Bacteroidota > Bacteroidia > Chitinophagales > Saprospiraceae > Vicinibacter. The sequence goes on along the minus strand of CAZMSE010000058.1, from coordinate 6,532 downwards.
TTTCACGACGGACTCTAGTTTAATCCAACTTTTGGCTCCCGCATAGCTTTCGTCACCCAGCATCATTCCAGCCCATTGAGCCTGACTCATGGCTCCTGTTCCACTATCCGTCAATAAATCAATGAAAACATCTTCAGAAGATAACAAAAATGGATTGTATCCTGCATGGTGTAACGCCTCTTCACGATAGGCCCGGGTGGTCATTTGAATGGGTTCTACCATTTTAATCCGGAACGGTTCTGCAAGGGTATGAATTTCAGGATTTTGCATTTGATCGCATTAAAACAATGAATTGATTAATTGAAGCGTTGCTCAATTTCGCACGAAAGTAAGTTGCTGCTTGTTTGAGCACGTTGATGAAAATCGCCTGCGGGATTGACATTCATCATGGATCCTTGATGAAATAGGATTATTCACCCATGATTCCAAACTCAATTCAGTAAACATTCAGGATTCTGCAGTGCGAAGGATTCGAAAAAACGTATTACTTATTCTAAATACGCTATGGATCAATTTGAGTTTAAAAATACGCCCTCAACTGGGCACGTCCGGTATGTAAGACATCATCTCCTGCTGATTTGCGTGCGTGGTAAGAAAATTGAAGCTGCAATACCGAACTGATTTTATATTCCATCAATACTTCCCAACTGAAATTATCTCCGCTGCGAAATCCCTGCAGCAATTGATAGGCCGCCAGGCTATTTTCATCGCCTTGATAATTCACCCGTACATAACGCATTTGTCCTCTCAAAGTGATTTTCTTCTTCAAAAGGCTTGCAAATCCGGTTTCACCTTCTACCCATTTGGCCAGGGATATCTGATTTTCCAGGTCGTCGACCTGAACATTCGTTAAGTTAACGAACAGTCGTAAGTTTGATTTTACACGAAAGACCAGGCCGGGTGACCAGGTCCATTGTTGAGTATGATAATTCTGTTCACTGAAATAATTGCTCAACCTTTTCTCCGTTTTCAAATGAGACTCCAGCAATATATCCAACCGGGAGCCTAAGGTTCGCCTAATCTTTACGTGAGGATCCGAAGAAGATTTCTCGTCTTCGCCGGATATCAGTAATTGTTTTTGTTGAGTAGAAATCCAAGCTATCTGAGTTTCAAATACAGGATCATTGCGGTTGAAATAGATGGTCTGCCGGATCGAAGCGTTATAGGCCAATGCCCCCTTCAGGAATTGCAAAGGATTAAATCGCTCCGCAATCGCACTGGCCTCATCCAACTTGGATGAAAAACGCATTGAAGATTCCAACGATAATGAACGCACCCATTCTTTGAATGAAGGTTTGCCAGTCTTATAACGGCTAAAATCCACACTCAGGGTTTGATTCCAAGCAGCCTGATAAATCTGATAATACGAAGAGTTAAAGAGTTGATACCGTTCAAAGCGAGCGGTATCAATTTCTGGTGCATAAACATACTCAACGTTTTGACGAATACCATCTTTGTTGAAATCAATATAAATGTAGTGTCCTTCTCCCGGCTTCCTTTCTTCAAAAACAAATTCCTGGCGAGGTTCTGCACCACTTTGCAATTCATAGTAGTTTTTCAGGACAATGCATTGTTTAGCCAATTTCAACTGATGATCTATTGCACCGATAAAATGAAATGCCGAAAGAGAGTCCTGCAACGCAGTTTCCTCATAACGCACTGTGCGACCCGCAAACTTTACATCCCAATGTCCTGATTTCGTTTCTCTTAAATAAGCATCCAGACCCAATTCATAGGCATCTGAAAAAAGTGCGAAGGCATTGTGTAAAGGATGCCAATCCCGTCTCATTTTTACATACAATCCAGTTTGTTTGTTGGAAGAAGATTTCTGGGAAGCCCGCAGTTGGTAAACGTCAAATGAAAAACTACTGGGTTGCAAACTGTCCGTTTGCTTAAATCTTATGGCATTGCGCTCGCGAAGGGCCAGCGCTTCCAAAGACCAATTCGTAGCAAAATGTCTTTTCCACTCAAATTTTGGTCTGGAAAATTTATATTGTAAATTTTGATTGTCCGATGACATTTCCTGAAATACGATACTAACATTTGTTAGTTTTCCGGCCCAGGACCCTTCAGCCAGGTGACGTTGTCCTGAATAATGTTCCGATCGATCCAAATGGCTGTACCGATAATGTAAACGCATTTTTTGCCACACGTTGATTTCTGCAAATGCTTCAGGCAGTCGGTCAGTACCCCTGGACACTCCATTGAGATTCCAATCCCGTTCAAATTCCACTGGTCTGAAATTCAAAACGGGTTTAAAATGCTGATGTACCCATTCATAGGAGAATCCTGCGCGCATTTGCACGATAGAATCCCAAAGATACCCATAAGGTGACTTTGCTTTAATTTGTAATGCTGCTGCCCGATTATCTTCATCTCCTGAATTGGAAAACCTGTTTAAGTCAAAACTTGAAAAAGCGCTTTCTGCTGAAAATTCAAAGCCCTTTGGCGATCGGTATTGCAATCCACCGGACAGCATCCAATGATTGGTTGGAGGAATCAGCTGCACCAAGGGCTCATATTGCCCCTTTGGATTTCCGGTATGCGGGTCAGGCGCTACCCATTCATAAACCCTTCCATTAGCAGAAGATTGTTTTAGCATGTAGTGTCCTCTTCCATTACCCACTTCTGAGAATTGCACCTGCAATGCCGAACTGTCTGCAAGCGGGTCATAATATAAATAACTCAAATTCGTCAATTGTCCCGCAATGACCACTGCAGTATCCCTTTGTCGGTAATACACACGGTTGAGATTAAAGTCTGTTGATGCTTTCCGAATCCCAGAGCGAACGGCCAGTCGAAGGTCATCTCCTGCGTCACTCAACAAGCTGCGATCCAGAGAGTCCAGGTCAGAGGCAATCGAAGGTTCTTTACTGTCCTTTTCCTGGAATACATTCGTATATACATTCCAATTTTGCTTATTCCAGGAATTTTGATGCATCCACAGGCTCCTGGTATAAGTCTGGACGATGTATTCAAACTCGATAACGATACGGGATTGGTCTGTCACCAATCTGGAGGGCATGAAACGGATTTCTGCAAGGTTATAGTCGATGATGTAATCAGAATTTTCTCCGCGTTCCAACAGCATACCATCGAGAAACACTTTTTCACTTCCTGCCAATACGATGATAAAATTTTCTCCATCCAATCCCTGCAAACGATAAGGTCCCTGATTTCCATTTTGTATGGCCAGATTCAAGCGTTGGGTTTTTCCTTTGGTGATGGCTAGAGCACTTTTTTGTTGTATGTTCCATCCTTTCCATTTCATTTGAGATTCAAACATCCCACCTTTATTTTTCTTGAGGTAATTCATGAAATAACCTGCAGGGCGTGTAAGTTCGAAATCACCACCTGTGAGTTGGGTTTTGCCTTTACTTATCCGCAAATACAAGCGGTCAAATTCCTGAATTTGACGGGTGTTGCCTTCTGGTTGTATGGGTATTTGTTGATCTGATAATGCACCCTCAATGCGGATTCCCTGCCCAAGTTCACCACTCAACTGTAGTTGAAGGCTGGAATTCAATACCACGGACTGGTTATTGCCGGTACTCAACCCGCGGTTAAAATTCCCACTGTAACGAATCCCGGGTGTTTCCCACCAATCACTGTTGCGCGAGACCTGTTTACCGGGCTTTGCATAATCCGGGGTCAATGCATTTTGACGCAACGACGAATCATAAATAAACAAACGATGGCCCAATCGAAATGGAAATACACGATAACAGATTTGAAGACTGTCAGAAGTACTTTTTAAGGAAAACCGCAACCTATGCAGAACACTATCATATTGGCAATTTATGATTTGATCTGGCTTACCGGATGGAAACACCCGAATGGATGAAGGGTCCAGCCAATGATCATCTTTGAGTTGGATGATAGAATCTGAACCGACACGGAAGCATCGAAGTGAAGATATCTGCGCCACCAATGGGTTTGCAAAAAAGGCTACAATGCACAAAAAGTAATTTAGTATTATGGCTTTCCTGCATTGAACAAAAAATTGTTCCATGATGAACTTTACTCGATTGCAGGGAAGGCTCCACACTGTCTAAAAACTAACAATTGTTAGGTATACAACAGTTGGCCCAGCCGAAATGCCAGCAAACAACTGATTACGCTTCCAATAATGTAAAAGGCCAGCATTCCAAATTCTGCACGATTCAGAATGGCCAAATTTTCTGCACTGAACGTCGAAAAAGTACTGAGAGAACCACAAAAACCAACCATGATGAAATAGTACATCCATATTTGATCCGGATGCTTTTGATAAGCCATTCCAAAGTACCCCAAGATCAAACTTGCGACCAGGTTGACCGTCCAGGTGGCTACGGGCAAGCGATAGGCATTGAAGAGACCCCACCCTGAAATCCAAAATCTTAGCCAGGTTCCGAAGCCTCCACCAATAAATAACCATATCCATTTAGAAAGTGTCATGACTCCAATGGGCTCTTTGTTTTTTAAGGAAAATCAACAGATATGAAAGTAGGATTCCAAAAACGGTCATTATAGCAATCAACATCAAATTACCCAATGATTGAAGACTGTGTGCAAATAACAACACAGCTGAATTGACAGCTACCAATATAAGCGTTGCCTGAAGGTGATTCAGGCCAAGATCTACCAAAAGGTGATGCATATGTCTTCGGTCTCCGGTAAAAGGTGATTGGCCTGACCAAATGCGAAGGATAAAAACACGCAGCATATCAAACAACGGGATAAATAAAATTGCGGTCGCCACTGCAGGAACTGCGTATACAGGACTGTACTGTGGAGAATTGTAAAAAGAATGTTCCATGAAAGAGATGGTCAGTATCGAACAAATGATGCCAATCAATAATGATCCAGTATCGCCCATAAAAATTTTTGCTGGGGTAAGATTAAATTTAAGAAAAGCGATGAGCGATCCGACGAGCGCAAACGAAATGATGCTCAAGACCACCTGATCCGCCAGGTAAAACCAAACTCCATATACCGAAGCGATCAGCAAGCCCATGCTTCCTCCCAAGGCATTGATTCCATCAATCAGGTTAATGGCATTGACAATGACGAGAATGGTAAACACCGTAATCAACACACTCCACAGGTAGGGCAATTCATGGATATTGAAAATTCCATAAAAACTGGTAATGCGGATATTGGCTTTAAACACAAGAATCAATGTGGCGCATACCAAGCCAATCATTTTTTTGTAAGGCGTCAATGGGATGATGTCGTCTTTAGCACCAATGAGAAAGATGATAATAAATGAACAAAGGATGTATTGTAAATCTCCAAAAAGATGGAAAGGAGTCCACATGACAATAGAAAAAAGGGTTCCGGCAAAAATACCGATGCCTCCTAAAGTGGGAATGCTTCTTTTGTGAGCTCGCCTTTCATCGGGCTCGTCGGTAAGTCGTTTGATCTTGGCAATGTTTATGATGGATGGAATGATCACATAAGTAAAAATTACAGCAGTTAAAAAACTCAAAACCAATCGATAGATCATTCAAAAAATGTTTAATGCGATACAAAGTAAATATTTTTTTAATACATTCGATCATCCCATCTGTCTGTTTAACGCAATCTACGCTCCAGGAAAGGTAAAAATTCACCAAAAGCTCAAGAAACCTTGGATCGTGACGGGCATCTCCTTTATAAGGTTTAATCTAAAAGGTACCCCAATTTATAAAACTGGGGTTTATCCAATTTGTATCATGGAAAATGAGGTCATGAGAGCCCTAATATCCTACTCATTGCTGCATGAGATGCAATGAATTAGACCCAGGCAGATCAGAATATTACAGATTCTCCTAATTTTACCTTTCTTTATTATGAACAATTCTATAGATCCTCGTCTTGATGCAAATAAGCTACCCAAGCACATTGCCATCATCATGGATGGTAACGGTCGTTGGGCAAAACGAGAAGGCAAACCCCGTCTTTTTGGACATCGGGAGGGGGTGAATAGCGTCCGAGAGATCACAGAAGCTTGTGCTGAAATGGGGATTTCTTACCTAACCTTATATGCATTTTCAACCGAAAACTGGAATCGGCCTGTGCTGGAGGTTACAGGTCTGATGGATTTATTGGTGGAGACGCTGCGCATTGAACTCCAAAGTTTGAGTCGCAACGGAATCCGGCTTCGCACGATTGGAGATCTTAGTCGTTTACCTGCAAAAACGCGTCAGGTTTTAGAATCCGCCATGCAGGAAACTTCCATGAATCATGGATTGAATTTGACGCTGGCTTTGAATTACAGTGCCCGTTGGGAAATCCTGTATGCGGTAAATCAAATTGGTAGCTTGGTTCAATCAGGGCAACTGCCATTGCCCGTTGACGAAGAAAAATTTACTTCTGTGCTCAGTACCCAGGGCATTCCAGATCCGGAATTGTTGATTCGTACCAGTGGTGAACACCGCATTTCCAATTTTTTATTGTGGCAATTGGCCTATACGGAATTGTACTTTACGGATTTCTTCTGGCCGGAATTCAGAAAACCTCAACTGGTGGATGCGTTAATCAATTATCAACAAAGAGAGCGACGCTTCGG
>CAZMSE010000057.1:0-13070 GCA_964568865.1 uncultured Saprospiraceae bacterium | reverse complement strand
CCTCTTCTTGTCAGGCTCCGGTCACCTGTTCGGCTTCATTTACCGTAACCGCTGCTTCTGCGGTGGTATTAAATTGTCCAACCAACCAAACCGTAGCGGCTTGTCAAACACAGACGGCGGTTGATGCCGCGTTCAATGCGTGGCTAACTACCGTTAGTTTTTCTGGTGGTTGCAATGCCGCAATCTCCAACTCCGGTGGTTCCGCGCCTAATGCATGCGGTGGTTCTACCACCATTACCTGGACTGTTACTTCTTCTTGTCAGGCTCCGGTCACCTGTTCGGCTTCCTTTACCGTAACAGTTGCACCTGCAGTGGTATTGACCTGTCCTTCAAATCAAACAGAACCCCCATGTCAAATGCAGGCTGAAATCGACGCAGCCTTTGCAAGTTGGCTTGCATCAGCAACCATCAGTGGTGGATGTAATGTCAATGTTTCCAACAATGGTGGAAATGCACCGTCAGCCTGCGGAGGATCAAAAACGGTAACTTTCACGGTGAATTCATCGTGTGAACCTCCAGTAACTTGTTCAGCTGTGTTCACTGTAACTGCGCCTCCATCTGTGACTTTAACATGTCCTGATGCTGTAACTGAAGCAGCTTGTCAAACACAATCGGCTATAGATATTGCCTATGCCAATTGGTTGGGTTCGGCTAATTTTGGAGGTGGTTGCGAAGCAGTTATAAGTCATAATGGTGGTACTGCCCCTTCTGCATGCGGTGGAAGCAAAACCGTAACCTGGACCGTTACCTCATCCTGCGAGGCACCGATAACCTGTACGGCTGTATTCTCAGTAACTGCAGCCCCCGCAGTTAGTTTGACTTGTCCAGGAAACGAAACCATGGCTGCATGTCCAGACCAATCTACCGTAGATGCCTTATTTAACAATTGGTTGAGCAGTGCAAGCTTTAGTGGTGGATGTAATGGCAGTTTAAGTAATAATGGAACTACGGCTCCACCAGCATGTGGAGGTTCAAGGACAGTTATTTGGACTGTAAATTCTTCCTGTCAGACTCCTGTAACCTGTTCTGCAGTATTTACAGTCACTGCACCTACAGCAGTTGACCTCAAATGTCCAACCAATTCAGGTGTATCTGTTTATTGTTTATCACAACCACAAATAGACAATTTGTTTGCAGATTGGCTGGATGATGCTATAGTGACCGGTGGTTGCAATGTGAACTTATCCAATAACAATACTGGCGCACCACCAAAATGCGGAGGTACGAAAACAGTGACCTTTACAGTGACAAGCTCATGCGAAGCAACTAAAACCTGTTCGGCATCCTTCCTCGTATTGGTTCAGCCTCCACCAAACATTAATTGTCCTCCTGCAATTACCATTCATTGTGATGCATCCACCTTACCTTCTAATACGGGCATGGCAGGTGGTGCAGATTACTGTGGTAAGGATGTACAGTTCAGCTGGGATGATCAAATCAATCCAGGAAATTGTCCTGGCAACTACACCATCACTCGAACATGGACGGCAACTGATAGTTGTAACGGTACCGATATATGTGATCAAACGATAACAGTCATTGATACTGTTGAACCAGGCTTCACAATACCTGCAAATCAAACCATTCAAACGGTGAGTACAGCAGGTGGAACTAAAGTATTGGTCAATTATAACTTCAATTCCGGTTATTCATACAATACACTTTCACCCAAATTGTATTCAGGCATTTATTCAAAAGTGGATACATCCTCCAATGCATTTTTAACCGTAACAGGCGTGGTAACCGGGGCAAATGCCTTTGACAACAATGCCGTTGCAGGGAAAGCATTAAATGTTGTTAACAGCACTGTAGCCGGTCATTGGCAGTACAATTTAAACGGCCATAATCTTCCGGCATTTACCAATTTTGAAGTGTATGTTCAAGCTTACCGAAAAGGTAATGGAAGTGCGACGAATCTCTTGATGGAATACAGTACCAATGGAACCAATTGGACGAATTTCAGCACAACACCTTTGGTTTTAGGACAGTGGGTTGAGTGTCTGGGTACCATAACGAATGTAAACAATCCTGCAAATCTTTACATACGAATATTGTATTCCGGTGGAAACACACAAAACACCAAAGAATTGTACATTGACAACTTCCAAATTCAGGCTCAAAATGAAGCCATAGAATGTAACTTTATTTATACTCCGGATGTTACAGGATTCCCATCCAATATTACTCATCCTTGTGACCCAAATCCAGCGGTATCGTATGTAGATTCTCTAGTATTTGGTGAATGTAATGGTACGCAGATTTTCAGAACATGGACAGTTACCGATTTCTGTGGTAATTCATCCACGGGTAACAGCCCACAAGTTATATCGGTTGTAGACAGTACAGGACCTGTAATTGTTTGTCCTTCTAATGGAATCATCACCAGAAAGGCTGATACCACAACTTGTCATTATACGGTTCCCGATATCTCATTAGATGCAACAGCAACTGATGCTTGCACAGATAGTTCCAGTGTGATCAACAACATCAACAATAGTCATACGCTGTTGGGACATGTATTTAGTGTGGGTAACCATACCATCACCTGGACTGCAACTGATGATTGTGGAAATACCTCGACATGTCAGTATGTGCTCAATGTCTATGAAACAGAACCGCCGGTAGCTAAATGTCGCGACTTCACGATCTACCTTGATACAACCGGATTGTTTACATTAAAAGTAGATAGTATCAACAATGGTTCAACTGACAATTGCGGAATTAAATCGTATAAACTCAGTCGTTATGTATTTGGATGTGATGATCTACCCAAACGCACGGTAATATTAACGGTTACCGATTCAACGGGATTATCCGATACATGTACCGCTAATTTGACAATTCTTGACACGATTAAACCTACAATTGTGTGTAAGAATTATTCAGTTGCACTACCCGCAAGTGGATCCAAATTTATTCATCCTGACAGCGTCCTGTTGATTAAGAAAGACAATTGTGGAATCAAGACAAAAGTTACAAATCCAGACAGCATCACCTGTAAGAGTTCTAAAAACACCATCGTTACTGTAACTGTAACGGATGTAAACGGCAACTCGAGTTCATGTACCGCAACGGTCACCATAAGTAATTATGTAGACGCGGATTGTGATGGGGTCATCAACGTTTGTGATGTTTGTCCTAATGGAGATGACTCTGTGGATAATAATGGAGATGGCAAACCTGACTGCAAGTATCCACCCACTTCATACAAACAAATCAAAGCTGCATGGAAATGTGGTACGAATCCTAACCGGGTTTACATAGCAGAAATTGGAGGGAACGGGGTATGTACTACAAAGTGCGTAAGGTATACTGACTTTATCAATAATCAGGGTCCAAATCAATTCCTTGGACCATGTATATCCTGCCCTGAGTTGATTCCTGGAGTTGACCAACCTGAAGTCTTGACACATGAACGTAATGTAAACGGTGGATTTAGAATTATTCCGAACCCAAATAATGGTGTGTTTGAATTAATATTCGACACGAACATTACTTCAGGTTCAGTTAAGATTTTCAATTTGTTGGGTGAGGAAGTTTGGAATTTAGATATTGAAGAAGAAACTGATCACCTGCAAATTCATAGCAACAGCTTTAAACAAAAAGCTCCTGGAGTTTATCGGGTCGTTGTACATAATGAAAAAGGAAAATCAGTACAATCATTGATTATCCTGCAATAAATAAATTACATAAAAGCTCTTGTCTTGTTGACAGGGGCTTTTATGTAATCATTATTAAGGTTAAATGGAGATATTTTGATGCGTAGGAGTTTCAGTTGGAGATAAGTTCAATTTTTAGATAACAAATATTTCTTGAAACCGATACGCGATGAATTTAATAAATTTAGCACGAAAATGCCTCAAGAGTGGGTAACATCATCAATTTTTCTTATACATTAATCCACATCCACACAAACCCAATCCTATTCAAATGAAACTATTCCGTGTATCTACGTAAATTAAACTTCACAAAAGTATCTTTTGTCAGTCAAGAATAATCTGTACACTATAGATCGTAATAAATAAATTTCCATAAAAATGAGTCATTTCAGTCAAGCTTTTCTTTCTACTGCTGATAGATTTATGCGATATGCACGTATTGATACACAATCTGATCCATTTGCAGAAACATTCCCTTCAACTGGGAAGCAATTGAAGCTACTTCAATTGTTAGCGACTGAATTAAAAGAAGCCGGTATTGAATCCGTAGAACTTGACGAATATGGCTACGTCTATGCCACCATCCCATCAAATTCTGATAAAGTCCTACCAGTGATTTGCTTCTGTGCCCATGTGGATACAGCCCCTGATTGCAGTGGCACTGACGTTAAACCTATACTTCACACCAATTATCAGCTGCAGGATATTGTGTTGCCAGATGATCCAAAAGTGGTTATTTCCCCACGTGAGTTTGATTACTTGCAACAAAAGAAGGGAGAAGATATCATCACCGCAAGTGGTTTGACCTTATTGGGTTCCGATGATAAATCCGGGGTAACGGCGATCATGGAAGCAGCAATATATTTAACACAAAACAAGAATATACCACACGGAGAAATAAGAATATTGTTCACTCCTGATGAAGAGATAGGAAGAGGCGTTAATCATGTAAATATGACCAAATTGGCATCCGACTTCGGGTATACATTGGATGGCGGAGAGAAAGGAAGTCTGGAAGACGAAACTTTTTCGGCCGATGCGGTTATTATTCAAATTGAAGGTGTCAGTACACATCCTGGGTACGCTTATAATAAAATGGAAAATGCGATAAAAATTGCCTCAGATATCATTTCAAATTTACCCATTGATCATTTAATACCTGAAAAGACAAAAGAAAAACAAGGCTTTGTGCATCCTGTTAAATTAGAAGCAGAATTGGAAAAAGCCAGTCTTCACTTTATCATTCGGGACTTTGACTCCCCAAAACTTAAAGAATATGAAGATTATTTATTAAAAGTGACACAACGCGTTCTTCAGAAATATCCCGGAAGCAAATACAACTTTCAAGTCGTGGAGCAATACCGAAATATGAAGGAGGTATTGTTAAAGCATCCCCAAGCAGTTACACTGGCAGAACGTGCAATTAAGGATGCTGGTTTAGAGATTATCAAAGGTTCAATTCGAGGAGGAACCGATGGTAGCAGATTGAGTCACATGGGAATGCCTTGTCCAAACTTGTTTGCAGGAGAACAAGGCATTCACTCTAAAAAAGAATGGGTTTCCGTTCAAGATATGCAAAAAGCTTCTGAGGTAATCATTAGAATCTGTGAACTTTGTGCGCTAGATGCCTAATTATACCTTATTACCCATATTTCCCTTGCCTATAGTTGTATTCCCCGGAGAGGAAGTGCGATTGCATATTTTTGAGCCGCGATACAAACAGCTCATTCAAGATTGTTTGGAATCAGGCATTGTATTTGTGATTTTGCCCGTTATTCAATCTCAAATCATGCCATTAGGGCCCTTGTTAAAATTAATTGAATGCAGCAAATTGTATTCTGATGGAAATATGGATATCCGTTTGCAGTGTTTAAGTAAAATGTCTCTAAAAAAGATCATTAACCCATTTCCCGGAAAAATGTATGGAGGCGCTGACATGGTAGAATTAAAAGATGAATTTACTGAAAGCGAAACACCACTTCACGAAATGGTGAAAAATTTATTTGAGCAATTATGTCAGCTCAATCATGCAAGACCTTTTCATGCCATTGACTGGAGTCAATTTCAAAGTTACTCCCTCGGTCACTATGTAGGCTTTTCAATTCAACAGGAGTATGAATTTCTTTGTCTAAAAAGTGAAGAAGAGCGACTTCAAAAGTTACAACAGCAAATAACTTATATGATTCAATTGAACAAACCAAAAAGAGAATGGTTAAAACGTCTTCAATTGAATGGAGAGTTTCTGCGTTTTAACCCAGCCGATTGGGTTTGAAGAGTTTCTAAATTGGATTATAAATCCAATAATAAAGAAATAAAATGAGAATAGTATCCGGCTCCCGTATTTCCAATATTTGTCATTGCATAATCCAAAGTGAGTTTACCTAATTTAAGGCCCATACCTGCACTTGGACTAAACGTTAGATTCCTTTTAGAGCGATCAAATTCATCCCTAAGCCTTTGAAAGTTTCCGACACCGAATCTCAGGAATACTTTCCCAAGATAGGCTCCTTCAATACCCATTTTGGGATCGAGTATGAATCGGTTAAGTCCTAAAATGGAGGCCTGAGTCCCATATGTTGAGCATTCCAAATCAAAAGCAGTCAATAAGTAACTTGTTTCTGAGAAACGGAATTTTTTCGATGCGGCTAAAATTACTTTTGGCAAAGTGTATTCAACAGAGCTCGATGGGATTACGTTACCAGTTTGAGATAAAATAGCCTGTTCTTCAACATTAAAATTAAATCGGTATGAATTAAAGGTAGTGGTAATGTCCCTACCGGTAATTGATGCGGAGAAATCGTTGGATTGAAAACGTATTGCAGCATCCACTCCAAAACCCCACGCTTTTGCAAACGAACCAAAACTTCTGTGTATTATTTTACTACTAAAGCCAGCTGACCATCGAGTATCGTTCCATTTACGTCCGTAAGAAATGAATATCCCATAATCAGAAACACTAAAGGATTCAATTTTTGAATAATCTATTGAACCGTCTGGACCCCTTAGCCGCAAGGTATTTGGAATTTGGTCTATGGCCATCCTAACAATGCTTATGGAACCAAAACTTTTAACTTCGTCATCCAGTCGCTTACCAAATGCTATATAATCATAGGATCCAACACCTGCATACCAGTCAGCATGTTGAGCGCTGACCTGAAATCTTGCCGGGTTATAAGGTAGACCTGCGGGATTCCAATAGGCTGCCTGGACACTTACGGTATGGGAACTTGATGCACCTGCCATCGCCATGCCTCGAGCACCAATTCCTATGTTTAAGAAATCGTTACTAAACTTAGGGGCCTGCGCAGATGCAGGAATCCAACAAACCAGTAGGTATAGCCCAAGCCCAATGAAACGCAAGTTCATACGGCACAAATATATAATAATTTTCCATAATATGTAACATATTATAAATCTTTTTTATGTATCCCAATAATCCAACAGCTTTTGTGAGCGACTTGTATATATTTTCTTTTGAAACAAGCACTTTCTAGTCTGCTCGGAAGGATTTACTCCATAGGTAGATTTATCATTTAACGCGCCATCCTTTCATTCATCATGGAGGCGGTCTTCACTGAAATTAATGTGGCTCGCTCCGTTGGCTGGATTTGAACATGACTGAAGAACGTTGCCCTGCTTCATCCACAACTGTCAAATGATGCAATCCGGCTTTCAATGGTGTTTGCCATTCGTGAATCATTCGCGTTGAGCCTAAATAATAACCATCCAAAAACCAGAACAACTGTTGCGTATTCAAACGATGAGTAGCTTTGAATATGATGTTATTCTTAAGGGTATCAAGATCTTTTGGAATAAAAACTTCACTGCCCGGCAATGGAAAAATGATTTCGACGTCATGTGATGGTTGGATACTTTGCTCTAAGCATTTTGGTTTCCAAGGCGGCAAGGTTTCATAACCACCATGTTTTAATTTGAAAAAATATTCCGTCATGGGCGACAATACAAAATAAATTTTCGGGATTGGATGCTCATCACAGGAGGCATGAACCCTATATTGCTGTGATTGATCCACATAAATTTGTTGATGGTAGGGGCACATAGGGATAGAAGACTCCTTTGCAGTCAACCAGGCCGTATCTTTTATTAAACAATTCGGAGAAGGTAAGTTTCCGCTTCTGCTGCATACTTCTACCGGCCGCATTAAATCGAATGGCTTTTTCCACTCGGCCTTCATGCCTAAGCTTGATGCGAGTTCGAAAAGTAAAGGGGCAGCTGTGTTTAATCCAATAAGACCAGGTCGACCTATTCCATTTGAATTTCCAATCCAAGTCACAATGGTGTATTCTGGGCTTATGCCAATACACCATGCATCCTTAAATCCAAAAGAAGTTCCCGTCTTCCAGGAAATACGTGCTGCCATTTTTTGGCTGTTATGATCCCATTCACCTGTACCTTCAGGTGCTCCATGCATCATCTCCAACATGGTGTAAATTGCCGGCACGCTCATTCCTTTCCGCTGGTATGGTTGAAGAAATTCCAATGAATCAGATTTTAATAGTTTCAGATTCTTTAGTTTCTTCCACCTTCTTTGATCTGGTTCAGTGAAGTATTGTGTCAATTCAAACACCAAACCAGAATAGACTTTTGCCAATTCCCATACGGACACTTCTCCACCGCCAAGAATTAAACTCAAACCATAATGCTCAACAGGTTTTGTGAAGGAAGTAAATCCAATTTGGTTAAGCCCATCATAAAATTGTTGGAGTCCAAATTGTTGAAGCAATCTTACCGCGGGAATATTTAGCGATCGTTGCAAAGCAGAATGGGCATTGGATATTCCCTCAAACGTACGAGAATAATTTTGTGGATTGAAATTTCCAAACATCATGGGGATATCTTGTAAAATCAATCCTGGATGGAGAATACCCTTTTCCCACGCCATGCCATAAAGCAGAGGTTTCAGTATACTTCCAGAACTTCTCAGCGATTGTATATTATCCACGTGAGCATTGTTGACTGGAACTCCAATACCGGTGGTGTTAGCTATATAAGCCATCACATTGGAACGCTTGTTATCCACAATTAGAATAGCACAGTTATGAATTTCATTTCCTCTGAAATTTACAGAATAGGTTTTAACAATTTCATTGAGTTGATCCTGCATAGTAAAATCCAGTGTAGTTAGAAATTTACTCTGATTAGGATGTGTTCTTCGCAAGTATTCCATAAGATGAATGCCAGCAGTAGGAATTGGATGTAATTGATCCGGTAATGGTTCATCTACTGCCAACTCAAAGCTTAACGAGTCGATCTTCTGCAGCGCTAGTAAAGAATACAAAAGTGCATTTCGTTTAGACAATAACAATGGTCTGTTTCGTTCAAGATGCATCCAACTTGGTTGATTCGGCAATACAGCCAACAAAGCTGATTCAGCCCAACTCAAAGTTCTTTCAGATCTTCCGAAATACCGCCACAAGGCTGCATCCATTCCTACCACATTGCCTCCAAATGGAGCAAAACTTGCGTATAATAGCAAGATCTCCTTTTTAGAATATCTTAACTCCAAGCCAATTGCATAAAAGCATTCAGACAATTTATCGAAAAAATTTCTATCGGATTTTCTCCTTAAGAGTCTCGCTAATTGCATAGTGATGGTAGATCCTCCGCTCACTACCCTACCCTTTCTCAGATTGGTTATGATTGCTCTAGAAAGCGCCAAAGGATCAATTCCGGGATGATAATAGAAACGTTTGTCTTCAAATGTGATTAGACATTGGATATATTGATCAGGAATGTTTTCGGCAGCGGGAAACCTCCATTGTCCGTCCTGGCTTAACCTGGCAGCTAACAAACGTTCGTTGGAATCATACACTACCGTGGCAAATGATTGATTCTCCAAAAGACCACCTATGGATAACCATGCAGAAAATAAAAACGTCGCAAGGGCAGCCAGTACCCCCAGCATCCACCGTCTTTTAAATCGCTTAATCCCGACGAACTTCGACCATTGGCGTGTTGATCCTTGCATAAACTGCTGGGTCATACATTGCTTCACAAATTATTGAAGGTGTTGCAAAATTTCCGGAGAATCCTACATGTACAGGAAATCGAAGGCGCAGTGGCTTTCTTGCATTCAAGGCAAAGTATGTTTTTACCTGATTGTCTCTTATATCCTGATACTCAATGTCATCTGCTAAAGTATAAAAATCGCTTAGCCTTTCATTAATCACCTCAAATGTTGATGGAAAGTTAACTGTGAGGGCCAAATTACTCATTCGCTCCATGTAATTGGTCAATTCAATTTCTACCCATAACTCCATTTTATCTCCAGGTTTAGGTTTCTTGCTTTTTGAATCTGAGGGGACCCATTTTGAAGTCATTCGCAATCCTTTTTGATCGCTTTGCTGTTGCGTTAAATCTTCTATACCTGATTGCACATAATGAATGGAAAGACCGACCTCTGATAGGTTCTTAATACTTAGTCCAAGGTCTGCATCAGCATTTAGTTTCTTCTGGAACAAATTTCCTTGCAATTCAACAACTTCTTTAGTTTTACCAATATTCAATTCAACTTTGATTTTGGAATTTGTTTTATCTCCATATATCGAATAAATTGCTTGTAAGACAAATGACATTTCCTGTGTTGTATAAATGCTTGATGTATTCATTCTCGCAAGAAGTTTATCCAAGATGGAAACTGCGGTTGCACGGTGTCCTATGGTTGCTAAAGCCATAACAAGAATCGCTTCATCCCTGTAGTCGGAACCAAATGTTTCTGAATATTCTCTATATGGTTTGACCATGTAATTATCTTCAGGCATTAATTTCTTTCCTATATCACATTTTCCACTGATACAATACGCTGCGGCTAATAAAGCACGTGCAGTGAGGTCCATTTCTTTAAATTGATAAAGAATGTTCATTGCTGAAGTAGAAGGCTTCCCATAATAAGCCATTGCATAAAGTTTATAAGCAAATTCCCGTTGGCGCCAAGCATCTTTTTTCAAAACTTCTGTAGTGATGTTTTGAACTGAAGACTTCTGATATTTATACCACTGTTCTAACATATCCTGAGGAATATTAAATCCTGTATTTTTTGCAGTGATCATGAAATGTCCGGCATAAGTGGTATTCCATTCTGTTACATCGGAGGTTCCTAGCCAATAACTGAATCCACCGCTGGGTTGTTGAAAGCGACGCAACTTTTGAAAACCTGCATCCAAATGATACAACACGGTCTGTTGTTGTGTCGGAGTTAAAGAAATCAGTTTACCCAATAAACATTGTGGAAATAAAGATGAAATAGTCTGTTCGAGACAACCATGAGGATAATGAATGAGTTTTTCAGCCCATTGAGCAATTGAAACATTTCGAAGTCTTGAAACTTCAAGTACGAGTTGGCGGGTACCTGATAATCCATACGGTTTAAGTCCGGGGTTGGACGTTTCGCCGGGATTAACCCAAGTTGAACTTACTTTCTGCGTGATCGGGTTTGGATTTGTAACCGCTATTTCCAATTCAGAAGTGGCATGAAAACCTGCTCCGGAAACTTTTGCAGTCACTTTGGATGAGCCAATGGCGCCAGTCGCTTTGATCGGAATAAAAAATGTATGGTCACCTAATTTATTTATTCTTTGATTGTTTAGTTGACCGCGAATTGTTTTTAATGCCCCTGAACAATCAACAGATAAATCGATTGACTTAATTTTTGAGTCCATCACAAAGACAGTAACCGGAACTTCCAACTCGTCCTTATGTGTCAAAGTCCGAGGCAAAGCCAATTGCGCCATCAATTCCTTTTTGACTTCGACAAATTTTTCTGAGGATCCACCACATTGCAAATTATTAGCGATGACCATAACGCGGAGTGCACCTGTATAATTTCCTATTTTAAGGTTGTGTAGTTTTGTTTCTCCCCGCTTGAGTAAATGAGGTCCACTTTTCATTACAACAGGTTTAAAACGCTTAACTTTATCCAAGTCTTTGGTATTTAATGCCGCATCCCCTCCAATACTGATGATGCCTTCTAAATCAACATCCTGATTTCCAAGGACGGCATCAAAATTATCCCATGTCATCAAGGCCAAAGCTTCTTTTGCCATCAGGTCATTATACGGTTGAGGGGTTTTAAATCGTGTAAGATTTAACAAACCTTCATCTACCAAATAAAGTTGGTAGGCCATTTCTTTTCCATGTGCTTCTTTTATTTTTATATCAAATGCTTCATCAGGCCTGATCACTTCTTTCATAGTGATTTCAGGAACAAGACGTTTTTCTAAATCTTCCACGATGATGGGTATAACACCGTAAAGTCTTTGGGGTAAATCGTTGGCTTTATTTTTTAAGCCTTGAACAAAACTAATATCCACGTAGACATTGGGTGCCATGTCCTTACTGATCTTTAGAAAATATTCAGTTTGTCCATTCTTAGCCGCAATCTTGTCTGTGAAAACAATCGAATTATCACGTATCACATGTAAAATAAACTGTCCTGTTGGTGCACCGGGTAACAACAATTTAGCAGTCTCTCCTGGAAAATAACTGGACTTATCGGGTTTAAAACTTAATATATTGACAAAATTCCTGTCATTTTCGCCGTCAGCCCATCCAGTATAAAAATAGTCACCAGTTTCATAGTGGTTCACTGAATTGGTCACCTTAATAAAATATCTACTATAACCCTCCAAAGTTAAATTAACAAAAGCAATTCCATTTGAATTGGTTGTCACCTGTTGTTTTAATATTTTCTTTTTTGCACTTGAATTCTGATAAGTACTTTCAAATCCCGACCTCACTTCATACCACCATTCATAATTCACCTCAAATACCTCTGCTTCCAATTTTCTATTCTGTACTGCTTGGCCATTTTGATCAACGACTACTACTTTAATTTTTTGCTCTTTACCCGCTTCGAGGCTTCTTTCCCCATAGGGTCCCTCAGGAATTTGAATTCCTACATACTCCTCAAACATTTTTACTTTCAATGGAAAGTAATCTGTGTTTAATTCACCGCTGGATTCTGTGATCAGGCTAACCAATTGACCATTTATATCACCACAAGTATTTTCATCATTTGAAAACCAATTGTTACTTTGCCATTTTCCTTGTCCATCCAGGTTTCCGTTATACAATTCTGTTTCACCCTGAGCCATCGCTTTTTCAGGATTTAAAAATTGGTATTCTCTGTACTTTTCAAATACTGGTGCAACTCTTTTGTATTTCCACTTTATTAATGCTTGCAAATTCGCTGCTTTTGAGCCATGTAACCAAGATGCTTGTAGCGAAATATTTTTTGATAAATCCTTTAGCATAAGTTGATCACCCATATTCCATTCACATCGAATGTTATTTGGCTTTACAGTTTCTATCCATAAAGTTTTATTCAATTCATAATTTCCAGCTTGAATTTTAGCGATATAGGATCCTGTAAGGTCATTTGAAGCAACTGGA
>CAZMSE010000056.1:0-13905 GCA_964568865.1 uncultured Saprospiraceae bacterium | reverse complement strand
GGCTGGAGTTGGACTTTAATGTACTTGAAGTACGTTCTGGATTTTATTTGATCAGAGTAAACGATGGGCATAAGCAAAAGACCAGACAATTGGTTGTTCTACATTAGAAAAGTATCAAATCAAAATTTCTTCAAAAAATCCCTTCACTTCGAAGGGATTTTTTTTTGAAACTGCTGTTTCTTTTAGAACAATCCAAATTCATTGACCCGATAGTGTTTTTGGTTTACTTGTGAGTATTTAATTCTGCTGTCTTATGAATTTTGGTAAACTCCTTAACCAAATGATAGGTAGGTCTATTTAGAAGTAACCTTAATTACATTCCTTAAATAATAAACTGCATTTTTGAACAAATAAATAACGATCGTTAGTTTTTTTGACAAATTTACATTAAAATGTAATGAAACAAGGATATATACTTTAAAGCTAAATGATGCTGGTAAAATTTGAAATGCTCAATTTAGTGATTTCAGAGATAGGAATATATAATTTTTACAAGCGGTAGTAATTTTCAATCCTTTCACTTTGCGGTACCTTAAACTCATCAGTCCATTAAAGATGAATTTATCATAAATTAATTTTTTATAATATAATGTTTTGTGTTTTGTGAATTTGATAATTTAATTAGTCAATGAATATGAAATTTATTTTTTTAGATTTGGAACATTTTTCAATTCCGAACTATTGAAGAATCCTTAATTTATAACCAAATTATCAGCCTAATCAACTCAAATTCAATGAATTATTCTAAAGTTTTTTCCATTTTTATTTGCTTTTATTTATTTTTTTTGGGCAACACTTTTGCAAATACCTATACCGTTAGCAGTACTTCTGATGCCGGTGCCGGGACATTAAGACAGGCCATTACAGATGCAAATTCAAATCCTGGCCCCGATATTATTGAATTCAACATACCTGGAGGAGGGCCTTGGAGTATTACCATGAGTTCAGCTTTACCTGCAATTTCAGGTCCAACTGTAATTGATGGGACTACACAGCCGGGATTCATGAGTGGCACACAATCCACTTATGTTAAAGTGGGGACAGCATATACAGGGACCATATTCGTTGCTTCAAATGTAACGGGCTTGACTATTAAAGGATTGGATATTTCATATACTTCTGTAAGAAATGGAAGTGGTATCAGCCTTTCTAACTGTAGTCAAAGTTTTATTTTAAACAATTTTATTAAAAACCGAATTTCTGGTATCGTCATAAATGGAGGGCAGGATCATACCGTGCAGAATAATGATCTTTTCGCCACGAGTTCTGATTTTAATAATCCAGCTTTGTATTTTTTAAACATCACACAAGGAAGCATTTCCGGTGGATTGGCAGTAAGCGGTAATAAATTTGGCGGTTCAGGGCTCACCGCCCTCAGGATACATAATATGAGTAACCTGGTAATTGGAGATGCTTCTGTCATTGGAGCCAATATTACGATTGAGGACAATAGTGGCTTAACAGATATGGGTCAAAGTGGTCATTACATATTCTATTTAACTACTGTAAATAATATTACCATTGATAATATAGAAATGTCCTGGTTGGGAGGAGGGACAAGGAATTCAATAGGAATCCTTGTTTCAAATCAGGTTACGAATAGTGGAATCACTATCAAGAACTGTGCTATCAGCAACAGGTACGAAGGAATAAATTGCACTAATGGAAAAGATTATACAATTCAAAACAATAATTTAAAAGGTACCGGTGAGGGTGACCAATACGCGATTTCATTAAGCAATATAACAGCTGCAAACATTCCCGGTGGTATTTTAGTAAGCGGAAATCTTTTTGGGAGAAATACAAATGGGGTGGAAAGTCGGGGAGGATTAAAACTCAGCAATATGAGTGCCCTTACTATTGGAGATGAAACGACCGGAGTAGAAGTGAAAATTGAAGACACTAGTGGATTCAATAAAATAAATGCTAATAACGCATCAGATCGGGGTGCATTATTTTTATTGAATGTATCGAATATTATAGTTGACAACTTAGATGCCTCCTGGACTTTAGGTGGAATCAATAGTGGTTTTGGAATACGCGTCAATAACAGCGGATCTAATGGAAATATCACCATTAAAAACTGCGATGTTAAAAATCATTATATCGGCATCGCATGCAGTGACGGTAAAGATTATTCGATTTTCAACAATGATCTTAGGGGTTCAGGGCACGAAGACAATGCAGCACTTCACTTAAGCAGTATTGGAGCAGGAGCTGTTCCTGGAGGAATATTGGTACATTCCAATTTATACGGGCGCAATCCTACCGGACCTATTGATCCCAATAGTATAGGGTTATATATTTCAGGAATGAGTAATCTTACCATTGGTGACGCCACTACCGGCGTGGAAGTAAAACTTGAAGATAATTGTGGGCTAACTACTTTTGGAGGAAATGTTCCTAACCGGCGCGGAATGGTATATTTGGATGATGTAAGTAATATTACAGTAGATAATATCGACGTTTCATATACACTTGGTGGCATCGCAAATTCTTTTGGAATTTATGTTGAAAATGAAACCAGCAGATCAAGTGATATTTCGACAGTTCATCGCAATGTTACTATAAAAAACTGTTTTGCCCGAAACAGGTCGAATGGGATCAGAGTAAGGGGTGGTAAAGATTATACAATTTTTAATAATGACTTAAGGGGCAGCGGTCACAACGATTATTTTTCTCTTGAACTCGCAAATATTCAGGAAGGAACGGTTCCTGGTGGAGTATTGGTGCATTCAAATCTATTTGGGACGAATGTTTCTCAGGTGAGTAATGCTGGTTTGTCGGTTCAATATATGAATGATCTTACAATTGGTGATGCGACTACTGGTGTCGAAATAAAAATTGAAGATGGTAGTGGATTCAATCAGATTTCGGGAGCAGATGTTACTAATCAGGGGGCTTTGTATCTGGTGGGAGTTAATAATTTCATTGTTGATAATTTAGATTGCTCTAAAACAACAGGCGGCCAGGGAAACTCTTTTGGAATTAAAGTTGTCAACACGGCTCTCAATTCAAACTTAACCATAAAAAATTGCTTTGCTGGCAACCGCAATCGGGGTATCTGGATTAATGGTGGAAGTGATTATACAATTACCAACAATAATTTGATAAGTAGTGGAAGCGGTAATTCAACAGCTGCCCTGGAGTTATCTAATATTATTCCGGGTACACTGACCGGTGGGATTATGGCCAGTGGAAATACCTTTGGTACCCCCAACTTTAATCGCGGAGTGGTTATTTCCGGAATGCGCAATCTTTTGATTGGGGATGCATCTGTTGTAGGAGCTAACATCGTCCTCGAAGATAACAGTGGTCTCAATCAATGTGTTGGCGCAGATTATAACAATCAAGGTGCTCTTTTTTTAAGCAGTGTTGACAGTGTTATCATTGACAATGTGGATTGTTCTAAAGTTTCACCAACGGCAAGCAGTTCTTATGGAATTTATGTGAGTAACGGGGTCATTAATCAGGCAGTAACCATAAAAAATTGCAAAGCAGATAATCGTTACCGTGGAATAAACTGCAGAGGTGGAAAAGATTATATTGTTCAAGATAATACCATTACAAACAGTGGTTGGGATACAGATGCTTTTGCTCTGGATTTTCGGGATGTTACCGCAGGAACATTAACCGGCGGTGTACTGGTAAGTGGAAATACTTTTGGCAATGTTCCCAACACCAATAATTTCAGTAGGTCAGGAGTTCGGTTTGACAATATGAGTGATCTGTACATTGGGGATGCAACAACAGGAACGAATGTAAAATTAGAAGATGGGAATGGATTATCAGCTGTTGGCTATGAAGCAAGTAGTACCTATGCTGTGATTAACCTTAATAATGTTATCAATTCCACCATTGACAATCTGGATATTTCTTCTTCCTTTCCAAATCCAATTCAAAGAGGAATTGGAATCAGAATAAGCAATTCAATGGGCATGAAAAATATTACCATAAAAGATTGCCTGATTAAAGATCGCCGCACAGGATTATACATCACCGGCGGAAGAGATTATACTGTAACAGGAAATAATTTTCTCGGATCAGGAATTAGAAATGAAGAGCCTGCAGTTTTGTTAAGCGGTATTTTAAAAGGAGTTTTAAATGGCGGAATCGCCATGAGTGCTAATACATTCGGTGGAACCAATGCCAATACCGCATTGCGCGTTGAAGACATGAAAAGTTTTACCATTGGAGACAATGTAAGCAATGACATCTTTTTTGATGACATTTCCAGTGGCTTGATGTCAGTAGGAAATAATGCCAACAGCAATGAAAGTGTTATTAACCTCATCCAAGTATCTGACGTTACGATCAATGGATTGCAATTATCAAAAAGCGGAGGAAGTCAGATGGGTGGTGGTTTGAGAATTTTTAATGGAAGTGGTAATAAAACCGTTTCTATCATTAACAACTCGATCTCAAATCGTAGAACCGGTTTACAAATTACTGGAGGTGTTGATTACACCATTACAGGAAACAACATCACGGCAAGTGGTATTAGTAATAATGAACCGGGAATTTACCTCAATGGAATTCTTGAGGGTTCTCTGGCTGGTGGTATTTATATGAGCACCAATGTTTTTGGAGGAACTAATTCAAATTGTGCAGTAAGGTTTGAAGAAATGAAAAATCTTACGATTGGAGACGCCAGTGTAGGAGGCCGAAATATAACCTTTGAGGATGTCACTTCTGGTTTGGATTCAGTCGGAAATAATGGTAACAGCAACGAAGCAGTTCTGTATTTCACCAATGTATCTAATGCTTCGATTGACAACGTGGGTCTTACAAGGACCGGAGTTACCCCAAAAGGAATTGGAATCAGAGTGGATAATAATGCAAGTAGTTCTCCTTTTTCGATTAAAAATTGTACAATCAATAATCGCAGAACGGGAATTTATTTAAGTGGTGGGAAAAATTATTTTGTTCAGAATAATAATTTAAATTCTTGCGGTTCAACACCAACAGAACCTGCTCTTTATATTCAAAATGCTCTTTTTGGTTCGGGTAAAAGTATTTATGATAACACCTTCGGTGGAGCAAATTTTAATTATGGTCTACGACTTGATAATATCAGCGATGTCATTATAGGAGATAATACAGTGGCCGGAGTTCAAATTGAATTGTTACCCTTAGGAGGAATTAAAGAAGCAGCGACCCGGGCCATTCATTTGGAGACCTGCAATCGCATTGAAATAGAATTGGTGCAATTATCTCTTACCGGGGCACCATTAGGAACAGGATTATATATCAACGGTGGTTCCCATATAACTGCAAAATCGCTCTCCATCCAAAATAGGGTAGATGCAATAGACATTATATCTGGTTTTGGGCACACTGTTGAATGTAGTGATTTGTCTTCCAACACTGATGCATTGCAAGTTGCAAGTGGTGTCACAGGATTAACGGTAGAGCAAAATTCTTTTTTAAGCAATACAGGATATGCCATTCAATCTGCAGCTACAATCAAAGCAGAAAATAATTATTTCGGAGGTGGTGCACCACCTGTGGGAGTACCTCCAAATGCTGTAACAGCATCTGTTGATTTTACTCCTTTTTTGGGTTCGGCACCATCGGGTTGTCCAAGTTCAACGGCTCAGGAAATTGAAGTATTAGGGAATTTAAATCTGATTGAAGATGGATCGGTTACTCCTTCCACTTTAAACTATACAGATTTCAGTTCCACCAAATTATCTATACCGGTAACCAGAACTTTTACCATAAACAATTTGGGAGCCACTAATTTAAATATAACTTCTATTTCATTTAGTGGAACACATGCAGCAGATTTTGTTGCAAGCGCATTGACACCAGCAAGTCCGATTCCTGCAGGAAGTTCTGCTACCTTTAATGTCACGTTTACTCCTGGTGCTACTGGTCTCCGTTCCGCAATATTGGATATAGTAAATGATGATGCAGATGAAGCGGCATTTGATGTTGCAGTACAGGGTACCGGAAAGAATGTAATAGTTGTCACCAATAATCTCAATTCAGGTGCTGGATCTTTGAGGCAGGCAATCACAGATGCAAACGCGAATCCTGATGCAGATGTCATTGAATTTGCCATTGGTTCCGGTGCACAAACGATCATAAATACTTCAGCTTTACCTACGATTACCGCACCCTTGATTATTGATGGTAGTTCGCAACCAGGATTTTCAGGTACGCCTTTGATAACAATCAATTCGAGTAGTAATTTTACTACATTTTCCGCTACAAATGTTACAGGATTGACCATTAAGTATTTAGACATTTCGAGACCAGATGCCAATTATGATGGTTATGGAGTTGAATTGACAAACTGTAATGAGGTTTTTATTCTCAATAATATTTTCAAAAACCGGTTTCGTGGGGTCTATTCTAATGGTGGAAGGGATCACACTATTAAAAACAATGATTTTAGAAGAACCGGTGCAAATATCAATTTACCTGCAATTTATCTCAATAATGTAAGTGCAAGAGAGCTTCCAAAAGCAGTAGACATCAGTGGTAATTTGTATGGAGACGTTTCAGGGAATAATAGAAGTCAATTTGGGATTCGTATTAACAACATGAGTAATTTACTCATTGGTGATGCCTCCGTAGGTGGCGCAAATATAATAATTGAAGATGGAAGTGGTATGTCTTCCACAGGTATAGGCTCAGGAGATGAGTCTTGTCTTTATCTACAAAATGTATCCAATATTACTATTGACAATTTGGATTTCACTGCAACGACGTATGGTTGGCAAGGAACAGGAATACGTATTGTAAATGGTACAAGTGATAGTAGTATTACGATTAAAAATTGTAAAATTAATAATCGTTACCAGGGTATTTATTGTTTAAGTGGGAGGGATTATACCATTCAGAATAATGATTTGAAGAAAACAGGAAATGATCCCAGTAGACCTTCACTGTGGCTGAATACAATACTTGAAGGCAGCATACCAAGAGGTATATTAATGAGCGGAAATGTATTTGGAGATCCATCCAATAGCTCTCGTTTTGGAATCAGGATTGATGGAATGAACAATTTATTAATCGGCAATCAAACGGTTCCAGGGGCTCATAT
The DNA here is from genome assembly GCA_964568865.1 of uncultured Saprospiraceae bacterium. GTDB lineage: Bacteria > Bacteroidota > Bacteroidia > Chitinophagales > Saprospiraceae > Vicinibacter. Next base: position 6,851 of record CAZMSE010000056.1, on the reverse strand, counting down.
TACTCTTGAAGATACCAGTGGATTGGGTGCAACCGGGACTAGTGATAACTATGTTTTGTATCTGGTTAATGTTTCTAATACCACGATCAATAAAGTAAATTTAAATTCCACTTTTGGGTATCAAGGATGGGGTATAGTTTTTTCAAATACTGCATATCATTCAAACAACTCAATCTTAAATTGTAAAGTAAATACCAGATATGCTGGTATTTTTTGTTCTGGCGGAAAAGATTATACGATAATGGGCAATGATTTAAGAAATACAGGTAACGATAATGCACGTCCAGCTTTATATTTATATAATATTCGACCAGGGAACGTGCCGGCCGGAATTTCAGCAAGTGGCAACTTGTTTGGTTTTACTTCCTCCACAACCAACACCGGATTAAGAATGGATAATATGGATAACGTTCTTATTGGGGATGCAAGCGTGATAGGAGCCAACATTGTGATTGAAGACAATAGTGGAATGAATTCAATGAACAATTCTGATTTGTCTGCTTGCATATACTTAAACGGAGTGTCAAAGATTACGATTGATAATGTGGATGTGTCTAGATCTGCTGCTGGAAGAGATGGCATTGGTATTTTTATTGAAAATAACGGCAGTTCCGTATATGGAAATAATATTATAAAAAATTGTAAGATTAATCAGCGTGCATCAGGAATTTGGATAAATGGAGGTAAAGATGTTACCATAAAAGATAATGATTTGAGGTATTCAGGTTATTACACTTCACGTCCTGGGGTTTATCTCAATGGCATTTTATCCGCATCACTTCCTGGAGGGATTGATATGAGCGGAAATTTATTCGGTGGCTCGTTTAACAGTTCGATAGCGCACATGGGTATTCGAATTGACAATATGCGCGACTTGATCATTGGGAATAATTCTGTAGCTGGACGTAACATTACCCTTGAGGACAACAGCGGTATGAACAATATAATAGGGGATGATGCTAATAGTCGCGGTTGCCTATACATGAACAATACACGCAATGTACAAATCAAAAATGTGGATCTATCTAAAGCTTCTGCAGGTCAAGGAAATTCATTTGTCTTGATTATGAATAATGGTTATAACACAATAGTTCAAAATTGTAAGGGTTCAAATAGGCAAAGAGGTTTTCAATTTTCTGGGGGACGTGATTACACAGTTTTAAACAATGACCTTGATTCAACAGGCATAAATAAAGATGATCCGGCACTATGGTTTTCAGGTATAAGTCCTCAAACCATTGCGGGAGGAGTCAGTGCTTCGGGAAATACCTTTGGAGGACCAAATGTGCGTACGGCCCTTAGAATGGAGGGTATGAAAAATATCATCATAGGAGATGCATCAGTTGTTGGCGCTCATGTCGTGATTGAAGATAACAGCGGTATGAATAATTTGATAATAACCGACAACAATAGCCATAACCCGAATATTTATTTGGTCAATATGACAAACACCACCGTAGACAATGTGGATGCATCACGCCCAGGGACAAAAGACAGGGCTGGAATATGGGTGGCTAACAATTTAAACAATTACAATATCACCATTAAAAATTGCAATTTTAATAATCAATACCGTTCCATATATTGCAGTGGTGGTCGGGATTATACCATTAAGAATAATACCATGTTGAATTCCGGTTGGGTAACTGACCAACCTACTGTTTATCTTCAAAACATTCAGTCGGCTAGCCTTCCTGGAGGAATTGATTTTAGCGGAAATAAATTTGGCGGTACTTTATCAAGAGGCGGCTTACGATGTGAAAACATGCGCGATCTCATCATTGGTGATGTTACTGTCGCAGGTCGAAACATAACATTGGAAGATACCTGTGGCCTCAATAATATGGGTGCTAATGTAAATAACAGTACTTATTACGTCCTTCATCTTGTAAATGTTAAAAATACAACTGTAGATAATTTAGATTTATCTCGTCCAATTGGCGCTACTCCTGCTCAGGATTTTACAGGAATCAGGGTCGACAATGGTGCTGCCCATGGACCAATTACTATAATAAATACGGATGTGCGTAGACATAAGATAGGTATGGAACTAAGAGGTGGCAAAGATTTTACGATCACAGGAAATGATCTAAGAGGTTGTGGGGCAAATTCAGAAGATCCTGCTTTGTATGTTGCTGATATTACACAAGGAGATGGTTCCGTTCCAATGGGGCTTGCCGCGAGTTCAAATCAATTTGGTTGGACAGACAATATTGTATCAAATTGCGGTATTCGTCTGGAAAATTTGTGTGGAATAAAAATTACCAATGTGGCTGGACCAGGCAATCACATTGTTTTGTTGCGTTCTGATAGTCTTTCAGAAGTAAAAGGCATCTCTGGAACTTATCCTTCTGTTATTACATTGCGAAACACATCTGGTGTTACGATTGACAGTGTTGATTTTTCTATATTAGGAACCCAAACCGGAACAGGAATTTATTTCGCGAATACAAATGTAAGTCAATATGGAAATGTCATTCAAAATAATATCATTAAAAATCGCCGGCTGGGCATTAGGATTTTAAATGGATCAGATTATACCATCCAAAATAATAATCTTCAAACTACAGGGATTGCAGATGATGAACCCGCTATCAGAATAGAACATGCTGCGGAAGGAAGTATGCCCGGAGGGATTTCTATTAGTGGAAATAAGTTTGGAGGATCTGGCTCTTTATTTGGATTAAAATTTGTCAATATGTCAAATTTGAAAATATCAGATGGTACATTTTCTGGGACAAACGTAAATCTTGGACTCTATGGAACAAATGGTTTAAGCGAAGTTTCGGCTGGAACTGGATACGTATTACATCTTTCTGATGTTTGCAATTCTGAGGTGAATACTTTGGATCTTTCTCGTTCAGGTGATGTAAGACAAGGAACCGGGATCCGATTAACGAATGGTGTAGGAAATACTATACAAAAAGTATATGCCCAGGGAAGAGAGATAGGTTTACAGGTAAATGGTAGTAAAAGCGAAATGATAAAATGTAATACATTTTATGATAATAATTTCGGCATGGACTTTCTTACACCAGCCATTTCTTCCCTGACTTTAATCAACAACAGCATGATGTGTAATACTACCGGTTTGCGTACAACTGCACCGGGTACTTTAAATGCGATGAGCAATTATTGGGGTGCAGCCAATGGACCTTCCAACCTTGGAGGTTCGGGCAATGGATATACAGGAAGTGTAGATGCTAATTCTTTTCTAACAGATCAAAATGCATGTGCTCCGGCATTGCCTAATACAGGCGTATATGGAAACAGTATGTTGATCAATGATGGAGATGTAACCCCTACTTTCGATGATAATACCTTGGTCTGCGGCATTGCTGTAAGTCAGGAAAGCATTGTGCATTATGGAATAAAAAATAATGGAGGTGGAATCATAAGACTCATTGGACCAGCGCCAGTTACAACGGTTCCTTCAACAGTATTTACTGTTTTTGCACAACCCGCCGATCTTGAATTGTCTCCTGGTGATTCAACCACTGTTTCCATTAAATTCGCGCCAACCAGTGTCGGATTATTCAGTTCTGTAGTCAATATAGCAAATAATAGTTGTGATAATAATCCATATAATTTCACGGTTCAAGGCAATGGCTGCGATCCTTATACAGCAGTACTTAGTAGGGATACAGCCGTTTGTATCGGTAATCCTTCGAGTGTAAAAATTACGATTACTGGAGGATTGGCGCCATTTAATGTCACACTATCTGATGGAAGTATTCATGTTTTGAATTCCAGTGGAGTCCATTATATTGTTGTATCGCCCGGAGTTACTACAAATTATTCACTTACCAAGGTTGTTGATGCCAATAATTGTTGCGGCGATCTGAGTGGATCTTCTGCAACAACGGTCAACGCATTACCTACACCAAGTATCGTATTGACAGAATCCTCTGGGCTTATCGATGATGATGGTATTATTTGCGCAAATGAAACCGCATTATTGGATGCCGGAGTTTATACGTCCTGGTCCTGGAGTACTTCAGCTTCAACTCAAACAATTTCTGTAAACACCAATGGAACTTATACGGTGACTGTTACAGATGCCAATGGATGTAGTGCGACCGATACGGAAACGCTTACTGTTCTTTCCATACCTACTCCGTCAATAACCGTCTCAGAAACTTCAGGTACAACCAATGACGACGGCATACTGTGTTTAGGCGATAATGCTACTTTGGACGCAGGCGTATACACTTCTTGGCTTTGGAGTACATCCGCAACTACACAATCCATTGTTGTAAATACGGCGGCCACTTATACCGTTACCGTAACTGATGCGAATGCTTGTACCGGATCCGATGCGCAAGTCGTAATAGTGAATCCATTGCCCGCTGCTTCATTAAGCGATAACTTATTGGTATGTCCCGGCACGACTTCTGTTCAATTAAATATCAATGTAACCGTTGGAACAGCACCCTTGACCGTAATGTTATCTGATGGAAGCAGTCATAATGTTACAAGTACTGGTGTTTCGCAGATTACGGTGACCGTTAGTGAACCAGGCCCGGATATCTTTTCAATAGCTTCTATAGAAGATGCCAACGGATGTTTCGGTACAGGAAGTGGAATGGCCACAGTAAACTTTGGTTCAAATGGTGAAATCGAAATCAGTGGGAATGCTACTCCTATTGCAGATGGTGATAACATGCCCGATCTTGCAGATCACACGGATTTTGGCCAAACAACAGGTACCCCAATTATTCGTACTTTCACAATTACAAATAGTCATGGTAGTTTAGCCCTCAATATTTCTGGTGTAAATATTATAGGAACTAGTGAATTCAGTCTGGAAACAGCACCATCTAGTCCTGTTCCGCCTTCTGGAGGCACTACCACTTTTCAAATTAAATACACGCCATCTGGAATTGGTATCGACAATGCAGTTATCGAAATATCTAACAGTGATTGCGATGAAAATCCATATGATTTTGCAATTAAGGCTGAGCAGAACTGTTCACCTCCAAGTTTTACAGCTTGTCCGAATGCTCCAGTTGTGGTAAATACAGGATCAGGAATATGCACCGGTATTGCAACTTACACAGTTACAGCCAATGGTACGCCTGCGCCTACTCTAGCATATGTTTTAAGCGGCGCAACGATGGGTAGTGGAAGCGGTACAGGAAGCGGCTTATCTTTTGAAAAAGGAAACACAACGGTTACAGTAACAGCAACAAATCCTTGTGGGGCACCAACATGTATTTTTACGGTGACGGTAAATGATACTGAAGATCCTTTGCCGACTTGTGAAACAGCCCAAACCATCAATCTGAATACAAGCTGTCAGTTGTTAGTCCCTGATCTTACCGATGGCACAAGTGCAACCGATAATTGTAGTACTACATTTACCTGGACCCAAAGTCCAACAGCAACAAGTTTATTAGCCTCTGGTGAAGGAACAACACATACAGTGACAGTGACAGCAAATGATGGAAACGGAAACAGTGCAACATGTACGGTAGTATTAACCGGAAATGACAATACGAATCCTGTACCGACTTGTGAAACAGCCCAAACCATCAATCTGAATGCAAGCTGTCAATTGTTAGTTCCCGATCTTACTGATGGCGCAACAGCAGCAGATAATTGTTCAACGACCTTCAGTTGGAGTCAAAATCCAACGTCAGCAACATTGTTATCATCAGGCGAAGGGATGACACATACTGTGACGGTAACTGCAAATGACGGCAACGGTAACAGTGCAACTTGTACGGTAATCTTAACCGGAAATGACAATACGAATCCAGTACCGACTTGTGAAACAGCCCAAACCATCAATCTGAATGCAAGCTGTCAATTGTTAGTTCCCGATCTTACTGATGGCGCAACAGCAGCAGATAATTGTTCAACGACCTTCAGCTGGAGTCAAAATCCAACATCAACAACATTATTATCATCAGGTGAAGGAACGACACATACAGTAACAGTCACTGCAAATGATGGAAACGGAAACAGTGCGACATGCACAGTTGTATTGACAGGTAATGATATTACAGCTCCGGTACCTGATTGCGAAAACAATCAAACACTCACGCTTAATGCGAATTGTGAAATCACGGTTCCTGATAAAACAAATGCAGCATCTGCTACAGATAATTGTAGTACATCATTTACTTGGACCCAAAATCCTTTACAAGGAGCAAAGCTGCCTTCAGGTGAAGGTATGATGCATGTTGTAACTGTTACGGTCTCTGATGGTAATGGAAACTCGTCAACTTGCACTTCTGTATTAACCGGTAATGACAATATGAATCCTGTACCTGCATGTGAAACGGCACAAACTATTATTCTAAATTCCAGTTGCCAATTATCAATTCCAGATCTTACTGATGGGGCTACAGCGACAGATAACTGTTCGATGTCCTTCACATGGACACAGAATCCTACTGTTGGAAGTTTATTATCATCAGGTGAAGGAACGACACATACAGTAACAGTCACTGCAAATGATGGAAACGGAAACAGTGCGACATGTACGGTAGTCTTAACCGGAAATGACAATACGAATCCAGTACCGACTTGTGAAACAGCCCAAACCATCAATCTGAATGCAAGCTGTCAATTGTTAGTTCCAAATTTAACGGACGGGGCTACGGCTACTGATAATTGTTCCATGTCCTTTAGCTGGAGTCAAAATCCAACGTCATCAACATTGTTATCATCTGGAGAAGGGATGACGCATACAGTGACAGTGACCGTGAGCGATGGGAATGGAAACAGTGCAACGTGCACCGTATCACTTACGGGAGATGATACTACCCCACCAAGCATCACCTGTCCTGCAAATACGACGGTGAGTGCAAATGCCAATTGTCAGGGACAGATCGGAAGTTATT
>CAZMSE010000055.1:0-16973 GCA_964568865.1 uncultured Saprospiraceae bacterium | reverse complement strand
GCGCATGGCGCTGACGAAATGAATAATGCGCATTATTTCAATCCATGAAAACAAATTAAATATCGCGCTTTATTCATCCAATTTATGCGGTGCATAAATTGCGCATGGCGCTGACGAAATGAATAATGCGCATTGATTCAATACATGAAAACAAATTAAATATCGCGCTTTATTCATTTGTCAGGATGAACCCCGACAAGCCCTTTATGCAAAGGGCTTCGTCGGCTCTTCATGCAGAATGCATTATTCATGCAAGATCTTGGGTTCATTTGTCAGGATGAACCCAGACAAGCCCTTTATGGTCTTTTGGCTAAGCCTCGCGAAGTATCACTCGGTTCCCTCATTATCAAGCCATTTTGTATGGCTTGATTAGCTTTGCTAACACTCGGTCATGTCGGCTCTTCATGCAGAATGCATTATTCATGCAAGATCTTGGGTTCATTTGTCAGGATGAACCCCGACAAGCCCTTTATGCAAAGGGCTTCGTCGGCTCTTCATGCAGAATGCATTATTCATGCAAGATCTTGGGTTCATTTGTCAGGATGAACCCAGACAAGCCCTTTATGGTCTTTTGGCTAAGCCTCGCGAAGTATCACTCGGTTCCCTCATGATCAAGCCATTTTGTATGGCTTGATGAGCTTTGCTAACACTCGGTCATGTCAGCCCTGAGGACAATCCATGCATCTCTAATGCATCGATTGGATAAAATAAAGTTTGCGCTACTCTGGGTTCTCTGATCTTGAACTTGTCCCTCCAAACCATAACTGCAATCATCTTTTTCATAATATTCGCCGAATAAACTTAAGCATAGATTTCTCGCATCAAACACTGCCCTGCCACCGTAAACGTAACAATATTGAGCAATAGTGCTTTGATCTATACCATAAGATTCATCATGTGCTTCGTTTTTCAATTTATTTCAAGCTAGCTTTTACCTGACGACGATAAATTTCCCACTAAATTTATTGCCTTTCAAATTTCCACCTGAAAGTACATATTCACCCGGTGGAAAAGAATTTAAATGAACTTCAGCATTAGTTGATTGCATAATACCTGATGTAATAAAATCGCCTGTTATGCTGTAAATATTATAATAACAAAGCCCCATTTCAAAATTTTCAGGAAGTTGGAGGCTAATTGATGTAGTTGCAGGATTGGGAAAAATATGTATGTTAACTGCTTTACCCGCAACATCATTTGTAGAGACCAAAGAGTCCAGACTGTATTTGATGAGAATTGCATCGAGCGAACCATCGGTTGTATCATTTCTGAAAACGGCATCGTTAAATTTTAGTTCGTTGCTGCCGAACATTGCGAAAATGAATAATTCTTTATCTTTTGAAGCTAATTGTTGTTCATAATCTTCTTTGGTTCCTCCAAAAGATGTTCCTGTAATGATTTCACCATTCGTCTTTGCCAGCAATACAAAACAATCGGAAAGACCCTTGTTTGTGAGATTGGTATTTCCAATTTTTAGATTATTGTTTGTATAATTACTTGAGAGTATCAAATAATCTTCGTTTAAAAGATGAATAGTCATATTATCAGCTAAGTCTTTTATTTGTCTTTCTATTGTTCGTGCCCAAATGCATTCACCCCTTGCAGAATATTTAGCATAGAATAAATCAAAATAATTGTTATGCTTTTTATCTTTAAATAAACTAATAGTAGTAGTAAATGTGAGCGTATCGCTTTCAAACATGCCGCCCAGGTAAATATTATTGTCATTGTCGAAGGTAATATCGTTATATCCACAATATTCAACATCCTTTCCATTTATTGCCTGCAGCCAATTGGCTTTTCCATCTGGTGAAAGCTTTAGTAAAAATATTTCATCATCACCAAGATTACCTAAAAGAAAATTGGATTCTGCATTTTTTAATTTAAAAGAATCAGCAATAAGAATGCTATCGCTAAACATGCCATATACAATAATATTATCTTCGTTATCAACTTTTGTATCATATGAATAGGCATTCGAATTATAAATCTTTTTTGTCCAGACTACATTAAAGTTTTTATCTAATTTAAATATTACCAAATATAGTCCTTTCTTTAGATCAATTTTTAAAATAGTGTCTCCTTTTCTATCCAAAATATCTCTGTCTACTCGGCACGTAAAATAATAATTGTTTTGACTGTCGTGAGAAATACCACCAAGGTGAATTATTTCTCTATTGGTTTCAAAGAATGCAAAATCCAATAATGATCCAGATGAATTTAATTTTAAAATAAGTGTCCTTATTCCAAATTTGCTAATTGAAAAAATATTCAATGTATCGAAGAATAATTGACTGCCTTGAAAGTTTGTTGATAATATTACATTATTCTCATTATCAATAGTCAAACCTGTAGCTTCCAAGCCTCCGTCTGTTTGTAAAGATTTGCCCCAAAGTAGATTTCCATTTTTGTTATACTTTAATAGAACATTATTAATGGGTCTATTTTCAGGAAAAATCCAACTATAAAAGAATTTATTTTCAATTGAAAACTGGTCTGACCATGTTTCAAAAAAAAGATAGACATTGCCTTGTTTATCCAATTTCATAAAGCGAGGCTCCTCTGAATTGCTACCTCCAAAAGAGCGAGCCCATTTGAAATTAAATGGTTGGGAAATGATTGAAGTTTCCTGTAGTATTAAAAATAATACTGTACAACAAAATAATCGTTTCATATTCTTGATTTTAAAAAAAATAAAAATAGAGAGCCGAACATTTCGGCTCCCTAAAAATAATTTTAATGACTCACTACAAACTTTACGGTTTGTCTTTGTCCATCTAATTCTATCAATAAATAGTATACACCATTTTTTAGATTTGATGCATCAAGCATTGCAGATTGCCTGCTCAATGTTTTGACTTTCAGATCAATGACCTGACCAAGACTGTTTAGCACTTGTACATTTTCCGGTAGGACAAAATCACCATAAATACTAATGATCAACTCTTCTCTAACAGGATTAGGCGATATACTTAAATTATTAACAGACTTAGCTCTTGATTGAACTCCGCCAAAGCCATTACTGCAATCTTCAATGGCATAATACTCTCCAAACAATTTCATACAAAGGTTTCTTGCATCAAACACCGCCCTGCCACCGTAAGCGTAACAATATTGAGCAATGGTGCGTATGTCGGTCTCATCTGACGCAGAAAGCGCTTCTTCTCTCCATATTTTCAATAAAATGTCATTGAGCTTTTTTTCATTGACTTCATCCAAGGTATTCGCAACAAGACTATTATTGGATGCCTGAAAAGCAGCAATGCTTACAGCATTGCTTTGCTGATTGGCCAATATTTGTGCTGAAATGGTTTGCACTAAGGCCTCTATCTGTTGTTCTAATGCAGCGATCTGAATCAGCAACGAGGCAATTACATTGGGATCTGTTTCCGTCTGCAGTTGAGCGTCCAATGTAAGTAGTTGAGCAGCCAGGTTTTCATATTGATCATAATATTGGTTTAATGCAACAACTTGATTTTCCAAAGTCTGTTGAAAATCCTTTAGCTCCTTCCGCAAATTGCTACTCTGGCCAATAAAATTGTTTTGATTTGCATTGTAAAACGTTGCAAGATTGGCATAGTCATTAAGCCAACCCGGCCATAGCAATAACAATTCATAAATAGATTGCTTCATGCTATTGACCAACGGCAATTCCATATTGTCGAACAAACCAACTTGACCTAATAAGTCATTATAGCTTTGACCAGCGGAATTAGAGCTGCTATGATATTGACTATAAGCTTCTCCGCCGGAACCAATTGAACAGGCTTGCACTAAGCCTGGAGTTGGACCAGATGGATCAAATAGAATTAAAGGTTGTCTATGTGGAAAATGAATTGAAGGTGCAGAAGCATTTGATGGTGCCTTAACTACGCAATTGGAGGCATTAATTGAACTCAAATGTCTTGCTTTAACTCCTGCCACCACAGGCAACCAGGAGTTGTATTTGTCATGGTGTTGAATGCCGGTAATTGCATTACTATTGTACAAAGTTCCTTCTAATGAATTGGATTGAAACTTGTTTTCTCCGATAAATGCACCGGCAGTACCTTGACAATTACCAAAAAAATGTGTTCCATTCACATTGGCGTTACAAGTATTGTTGACAATATCATTTTCAGGTGAAATATTGTACAACATGCCTTTCGATCCATAGTTAAGGTAGTTGCACTGAATCAAAGACGTACCCGCGTTAGAAAACTCAATGCCTGGCTTTGTAATACCGATGGTAACGGTATTGTCTGTAATTTTTGATTTTTTCCAATTACTTATAAAAATACCCGCTCCGGGATCCAATCCAGCAGCTGTAATTTGGTTAAACTTGACAGTAGCATTTTGATTGTTATCCACATCTGACAGTAAGCTTATGCCCATACAACTTGTGCCGCCACCACCGGCTGTAATATTATTGTAACTGGCGGTGAATTGGTTGTCGATAGACTCTGTAACATCTACCTGAATACCAAAATTTTCAGTCCCACCGTTTGTTGCTATTTGATTCGAATTGATAAATCCGTTTAGCTTAGTTTGCGATACCTCAATATCATAACCCTTATAGATGTTTGCCATAGTAATACTAGATAATGGCGCTGATGCTGTCGCATTTAGCTTATGGCTACCACCACCGGAAATAATTTCTTTAACGGCGGTAGGTATTGTATTAAAGTTAACTAAATCTAATGTATGGTCAAATGGCCGACTGACGTTCTTCTCATATAAAAGGCCTGTAACATCAATACCAAAAATATTGAAATTTTTAGTCACAAGATTTAAATTAATCCCATGAATTCCAATTTCAAAATCACTTATGTTGTTTTTTGATCCTGTAACTGGAAATGTAACGGGCAATGAAGTAATTCCATTTAAATTAATATAAATACCAGTACCTACATCACAACCACATAATATCGAACAGTTTGCACAGCCTTGAAATACATTATTGTGAAAATTACCAAATCGAGGTCTATGCCTAAATGAATAAATGCCATTAATATTTTCAATAAACTGGTTGTCAGAAAAATTCAATAAAGATCCATTGGAAGTGGCAGTGTTAAGCAATTTGAGCATGGTATTAGCATCAGATATGGTTGTGCCACTCCAATTTAGAGTAGTTGCCTGGTAGGCTGTAATACCTTCCCATCTGCAACAACTAAAATTTGGATTCACCCTCAAGGCGGTTTGAATAGTCGTTTGATTTAATCCAAAAGTTCTTAAAACATTTACAAATATTTGACTGCCAAAAGCCATATTCCAGGTTCCTCCTGTAAAGTTAGAATTAATATCGACTGTTAAATCCCCTTCAATGTACAAAGGAATTGTTGGATTGTTGGCGTATTGTGTAATAAAATCAAATACAGTAATATTGCCTTGATTGGTTAAAATATCTGACATATTTAAATTCTGTCCTGCCTGGCCCAAATAAGCGCCCCGATAAAATGGCAAACATTTGGTAACCTCATCAATGACGATATTGTCGCAAAGAACCTGATGTGTCACACAAACTTCCCCGGTTGAGTTGACATAATTTGTAAACACATGATCCGGTGGACTACCTCCGGGTGTTCCGGTATAAATTATCGTACCATCCGAATAAATCCATTTATGTACAGTCATACCAGGTCTATCACAGACCGGTATGGTGCGATATGCCAGCCCCATACATGACTGATAATTAGTGTGAGTCAATCCATAAAAACTAAAGTCGGCACTTTCACAACAATCGCAGGGAGGTAGATCGATCCATTCACAACAAGTGAAGGGAATGTCTTCTATAAAATAATTAACACAGATATAATAAGGCCCTCTTCCTATAAAACTATGCTCTACTGTTTTTGTAAGTGTAGTTACAGGTGGACTTTGATCTCCAAAGTCCCAAACAAATTCAGGTGAGTCAAAGGGAGAATTAAAAGTTAATTTAATGCAACAATTTTCACCTGATGGAGGACATACTTCCCATGAAATTGGATCAGGTTCACACTCCGGACATGGAGGAACAAAAATGGTAAAACAACAAGTTTGGTAAGCTGATTCATCAAAACTCAGGGTAACACAAACAGTATATGTTCCTGGTGTACTATACTGGTGTGAGATCGTTTTGACATTGCCTGGAGTTTGTACTGCACTGCTGCCATCACCAAAAACCCAAGTGATAGGATCCGCTATTAGGAAATTTGGATTAATGTTCAGGATCGTGGAGCAATCAGGGTTTGTAAGAGACGTAAAATTCCATGAACCACAACTTGGATTACAGGAAATGAAAATATTTCTTGCGCAAGAAAGCGGCAAGCCCTCCAATGGGTAAACCGTATGTCCTATTTGAACATATCCCGATCCGGTCCAATTGCATTGAAAGCATACTTTTTGTCCTGAAAGATGTGTTTGAGTACAAGATCCATTAGAAGGAGTTATGTCCCATTCATGAAGGCCTTGTGGGTCCAAAGCCTCAACACAAATTTCCTTCATGCCATCTTCAAGACAGATAGCTTTAGTCACGATAAAGTCACAGCTGTTCGATTGAGCAGCTACCGAATGGCTAATCATTATTATTAAGACCAGCAACGGAATGAAAATTAAATTTTTCATCATAAATGATTTAAAATGTTAAATAATATGGTACCTAACAATTTCATAATCATTAAAAAGAACTTTATTTTGCAGTCTATTTTCGCGAGTAGAAGGCCTGCATCCCCAGTCGATGGGTGATCGTGGGCTTTTTTAATAATATGAAATTGATTTTGAAAACGTGAAACAGGGTTAAAACTAACTCATAGGGTCTTCCAAGGGTTCGATTTTATACCAAAGCTATAAAAGAATATTTGACATTTAAGTCAAGTATGTCAAAAAAAAAAATATTTTAACAAATTATTAACTAAATCTAATATAAAAGTTTAACTTGTTCAAATTTTTTAATAAGTTAAACCCAATTAATACAATAGCATTCATTGCGCGGAGCGCTGACGAAATGAATAAAGCACTTTCAAGGAATTAATAGATTCTGATTACCTAACCCAATAGATGTTTTATTCATCCAATTTATGCGGTGCATAAATTGCGCATGGCGCTGACGAAATGAATAATGCGCATTGATTCAATCCATGAAAACAAATTAAATATCGCGCTTTATTCATCCAATTTATGCGGTGCATAAATTGCGCATGGCGCTGACGAAATGAATAATGCGCATTGATTCAATACATGAAAACAAATTAAATATCGCGCTTTATTCATTTGTCAGGATGAACCCCGACAAGCCCTTTAGGGTCTTTTGGCTAAGCCTCGCGAAGTATCACTCGGTTCCCTCATTATCAAGCCATTTTGTATGGCTTGATTAGCTTTGCTAACACTCGGTCATGTCGGCTCTTCATGCAGAATGCATTATTCATGCAAGATCTTGGGTTCATTTGTCAGGATGAACCCAGACAAGCCCTTTATGGTCTTTTGGCTAAGCCTCGCGAAGTATCACTCGGTTCCCTCATGATCAAGCCATTTTGTATGGCTTGATGAGCTTTGCTAACACTCGGTCATGTCAGCCCTGAGGACAATCCATGCATCTCTAATGCATGGATTGGGTTTAAGAAAGTTTGGCCATTTGAATGGTTTAGTAGACCGTCTGCCTTCGCTACAAACATTTAGCGTTCGGCTTAAAGCATCGTTAAGCATTGAAAAAAAAGGCCACCTGGAACAAGTTTCAGGTGGCCGGTATTCTTTAGCCAAAGGTCTGCTATTAAAAAATCACAGAGCTTAGGCTGAATTAAATAACTACTGTCTTACATTTTTGGTTGGACCATTTCAAAGAATTGGTCAAGTTTAGGCAAAATGATGATTTCTGTTCTGCGGTTGCGTTGACGCCCTTGTGAACTGGTGTTGTCTTCCTTAGGCACATATTGTGACCTACCTCCAGCCGTCATACGAGAAGGTTCTACTTTATATTTGGTTTGTAACATCCGTACCACAGAAGTGGCTCTTTTGGCACTAAGATCCCAATTATCGATCATGCACTCATTGGTCATGGGCACGTTATCTGTATGGCCCTCTACCAGAATATTCAAGTCCTTGTGATCGTTGAGCACTTTGGCAATTTTATCCAACACTTTCCCTGCACTCTCATTGATGACGGAACTCGCGGTTCTGAACATCATTTTATCAGACAATGAAATGAATACGACTCCCTGTCTAACTTCCACATTGACATCATCCGAATTTACACCTTGCAACGAACGTTTTAAATTCAACACCAGCGTTAACATGATGGAGTCTTTTTTCGCGATGGCTTTGTTCAGTGCAGTCAACTGACGATCCTTTTCATTCAACGCATCCAGTGACTTGCGAATACTTTCTGCACCACTTTTACTGACAATGGAAAGATCAGATAACCGGTCGAGCAAATTGTTATTGGTTTTTTTGAGCATTTCCATTTGCTCCTCCATGGTTTTTAGTTTGCCATCTTTCATGGACAGCTCAGATTCAAGTTTTCCATTTTTCATTTTACAATCATCTGCCAATGCCATTTTTTGTTTTTCGCAGTCTTTCAACTTCTCCTGGCAATCTTGAAGATTGTTTTTGGTATCGTTCATCTGTGCTTCCAGATCTTTGTATTTCTTGCTGGAGACACAGGATGCCATCACCACCAAGGACAAGAATAAATAGCTAAATTTTTTCATATGAAATTTTTGTTCGAAAATTTTTTAAAATCGGCCCCAAAATTAGCGTAATGATGCAATTTGCGTACCAAATTATTTGTTAACTCCTAACTTAAATCCATGCGAGATGAAAATCTAAATGTTTTTGGAAAACCTCTGATCGTCTGCAGTTTGGATCCACTTACGGGATTTAGACGCGACGGTTGCTGCACTTTTGACCTTACTGACTCAGGCAAGCACATCGTTTGTATCGTTGCCACTGCGGGTTTTCTCGAATTTTCCAGGGCGAAGGGGAATGACCTGACGACACCACGGCCAGAATACCAATTTCCGGGGTTATTGCCAGGGGATCGCTGGTGTATTTGTGCGTTACGTTGGAAAGAAGCTTACCTTGCAGGGTACGCTCCACAAGTGGTTTTGGAAGCTTGCCATAAAAGTATTCTCGA
Source organism: uncultured Saprospiraceae bacterium (assembly GCA_964568865.1). Classification (GTDB taxonomy): domain Bacteria; phylum Bacteroidota; class Bacteroidia; order Chitinophagales; family Saprospiraceae; genus Vicinibacter. The sequence continues at coordinate 7,888 of CAZMSE010000055.1, read as the reverse complement.
CCTTGTACCATTTGAATGGTTACTGGAATTCAAAAAAACCGAATAATTGGAAAAAATCAGCTGAGCTTGCACAATAATGTTGACGCCAAATTTCATTCACCTCCACCCAAGTAGCGATTGATCACTTTTTTAGCCCATTCCTTTCCACCCAGTCCAAATGCAATGGAAAATGCCAGGCCAAGTGATCCGAAAAATATACTGACCACATTGGTAATGAGGGTTTCTCCGATTCCTATTTGGGTCAACGCGATGGCCAGGGTAAAAAACGACACGCAATAAAATATGATTCGCCCCAATAACTCGGGATGTTCGTATTGCGATTCCTCCAGGGTACCAATGGCCAAACCGGATAAAAAATCCGCCAGGTAAAAACCAACGATCAGAATTACGCAGGCAATCAGCAAATTGGGTATAAAATGAACTGCCTGGCTGAGTAAATCAGAGACGGTATCCAGACCCAATAAATTGAAAAATTTTACGAGAACAATCAGCATGATCAACCAAAAAAATAAGCTGGCTGTAAGTCCTGCAAACCCGTTTTTGAATCCCCTTCGTTCCAAAAAACGATGCACCGCTGTTCGTTGACTGATTTTATCAATACCTGCCATTTTACAGGTTTTGTACACCACCCATTTGGTAATTTGCGCCAATAGCCATCCGGAGAGGAGGATGATGACGGCATTAACAATTGCTGGTATCGAACCAGCAAGTGAATTCATGTAGGTAAAAAAGGCGTTTTTTATTTCAGACCACATAATGGGGCTTGTTGTTGAATCAGCTGGCTCAAGGCCAAATTTAATTCAAGATCCAAAAATAAATACAATTCAGATTTCCCTGTTGCTGTTATGGTATTCGGATCATGAAATTGACCTGGCCAATAAAGACAATATTCTTTTATTGGGGGTTTAGGTCTCGGTGGTATCCAGGTCTTCGGTTATTTTTCGAATAACTTTAAATTCACTTAAAAAGGTTTTTGCAATAACCCTGAAAATCGTATAGGCAGGAATGGCCAATACCATCCCGATAATTCCACCAATTCTGGCACCCACCATGATGATGATGAATATCTCTAAAGGATGTGCCTGTACACGTTTGGAGAACACATAGGGTTGAATGATGAAATCATCCAATAATTTTGTGATAAAAAAAACGGTAAGCACTTTAATGATCAAAGGGATAATTTGTTGGTAAAAGTCCAACTCGAGATTTGATGATATGGTCAGTAAACAGGCAAACACTGCCCCAATCACCGGACCGAGGTATGGAATAATATTCATCACTGCATAGAAAAAAGCGATCAGGAATGCATTTTTAATTCCAAAAAAACTCAACATGCTAACCGACAATACCATGAGTATGGTCATCTGAATTACAATTCCACCAAAGTACCGGGTTAATAAAATCGTGATATCATCGATGACATAGGTTGCCTTTTTTTCGAATCCTGTTGGGACCATGGCCAAAATTATTTCTGTAAAAAGACCCCTTTCTTTCAAAAAGAAAAAGCTGATGAATATGATCGAAAACAAACCTATAACCAAAGCACCTGCTTTGCTTAAAAGCGTTCCAAAGAAGCTGTTGATCATCTCCGGATTGAAGTATCCTCCAATCAAGCTCCGCACTTGATCTGCCGCACTTGGTCCCGGCTCCAATCCCAAAGACCTTAACCAGGTATTCACTTTTTCTATGGGCTCCTGAAGCGCCAGGGAAAGTGCATTAAAATCAACTTTTGACAAGACCAATGCTTGTTGAATTACCAATGGAATGAACAGCCATAGTAAAAGTCCGATAATGCAAAACAAAATCATTAAAGTCATTAATGCCGCTATTGATTTTCCGAAGTTGAGGTGCAACAAACGGAATCTCAGCAACAAAAAGTTCATGATCGGCTGTCCTATCATACTGATGATCCAACTGATTAAAATAAAGCTGACCAATTCAATAAAGTAACTTAAAATAACCGCCAGAGCAATCACCAGGAGCGCCCCAATAATATACCGATAATACTTTTGCCACATCGGGTTAAAGATACAATGGGTAATAAATACAACCATGTGGTACATTAAAAAAGTAAATGGTTCGTACCAGCGTTTGCAAATAAAATTCGGACATGTGCAGATCCTGCTCAGAAAAATGTTTGGAATGGGATCCTTTGTTAGGTATGCATGGCAGAGGCAAACCATAAGGCCATTCTTTTTAGGATAAGCAAGTTCACTGCAAACATCATTGAACCAAAAGCAGTAAGTTTGTGCCCATCAACGAAAGCACTAGGTTCTTACATGCACATTTCCGTTAGACAAATTCTCGTTGAATTGGTTTGGATTTTGGCTGCGCTGGCTACTGCCTGGTGTTTGAGCTTGCCCATGAAGATGTTTGAAATCGATTTTTCCTTTGAATTGACCCATTATTATTTCATTTCACTTGGCATCACTTTTATTCGCTGGTTGTTTCTCTGGAAATACACTCCATATGCCTGGTTTATACCGGTAAAACTGGCCTTATTGGGACTCATTTTTTTCTGTCTGGTGATTGGATTTGATATGTTTCAGCAATTTAAAGCTTATTTACACGACACCGGATTACAACAAATGGTCGACCATTTACCCCTGCATGAACAAGACAGGCTTATGGCCTATATCCGTTCGGATTTGATTTTCTGGGGAACCAGTTTTCTGATTACAGGAGTCCTGATGATACCCAAAATTTTCTGGAGCATCTGGAAGCAAATTAACCGAAAAGAAGTTTAACATCAAAAAATCTCACATGGCACTTGTACAAGAATTCAATGATTACCGATCGCGCATGAATGACCTGATTCTATCGCAGGACAACCTTTCCTTGAAGCGTTTTTTCTCTCTAGATCATCAAATGTACCAGGAAGGAGCTTTGGATGTTGCGACAAAAGAAATGTTGGGATTGGTGGCTTCCATGGTATTGCGTTGTGACGATTGTATCAAATACCATTTGGAGAAATGCCACCAACAAAACATCAGTACAGAAAAGATCTATGAAATTTTTGCCATCGCGAATATGGTCGGGGGTTCAATTTGCATTCCACACACCCGGCGGGCTGCAGAATTTTGGAAGGAGTTGACGGATATGTCCTGACCCTTTTTTCATAAAAACTTTTACGTTTAGTGCTCAACCGACATATCCCTAAGGGAGTATTTATTTTTATTCTTCATCAATCATTCATGCATTGGATTCATTCAGACAGGAGTGAAATGGATCTATATTATCCTTCAGGTCACAATCTTTTAAGTCTCGAAGTCTTCTAACCTGCTACAAAAAATAAAAAAGCCCAAATTTGCAAGGCGCAAATTCAGGCTCTTTCGACTAAGGTCTCAAAATAAGAAAACTACGATCTTCCACGGAACGATGTCCGTAATATCTTAAAGTGATAGATGTTAAACGTAAAGATGGTTTGCAGACGTTGGGGTATTCAAACGTTTTTGAAGACTCACTGCGCCGGGATTTGGTGTAAAATTAGCGCCGGGCACCCACAAATCCAAATAAACAACGAAAAATATTACAAAAAAGTTTATATATAACATTTCTATGTCAGAGGTAGTCCAACAAGGAAATCAATAATAATACATATAATATTGTTAATGTATTATTTATACATAATTATATTATTACATGCGTATGGCGGACTTTTATAGATTTTTTTACCATCTCAAATGAAAAACTGAAATTTTGAAAGTTTTTCAAGCTATGCATTCTTTGGGAATGTCCGCCGGGCTTGTTTATCTTTGCCCTCCCAGCCCGGGTGGTGGAACTGGTAGACACGTACGTTTGAGGGGCGTATGCTGAAAGGCGTGCAGGTTCAAGTCCTGTTCCGGGCACTTTCACATGATTTGATCAATGAATAATTTGATAGAATGGTGTTTTCCCTCCGTCTTTTATCCATGCAGCGAGTTCTGTAAAACAAAAATTTAGTGAATGATTGCTTCGCCCTTGTGTGGTTTTCGGTGTTTAGCTGCATGGTCTGGCTGTATTCAAAATTGAAAACTGCTCAAAAATTTAACTACCTAATGAACAAATTTACCGCTTACTTATTTGTCTGCCTTTGTTTCGTTTCCTGTACCAATGTCCAAAAGATGATTGACCGGGGCCAATACGACAGGGCCATTAACCACCTGACCCATAAAATGGCAGGTCAGAAAAAAAGAGATAAAGAAAAAGTACTTGCCCTTGAATTTGCTTTTAAAAAAGCACAGGAAACGGATTTAAAGTATGAAATGGCACTTCGCAACATGGATGATGCAGATAAATGGAACCGGATGTATGCTGTGCACACTCAAATGGAAGAACGCCAGTCGAAAATTGAACCCTTTCTTCCTTTGGTTGCTGATGATGGATACCAAGCCAGTTTTCACTTTGTTAATTTGACTGAACTAAAAAAAGAATCCAAGCGCAATGCAGCTGATTTTTACTACCAATCCGCTCAATCCTTGTTGGAAGAATCACGCCAAAGAGGAGATAAAGCTGCCGCCCGAGAAGCGTTACAGTACCTTAAAAGAATTGATACTTTATTCAATCAATATAAAGACAAAGAAGCACTCAAAAAAACGGCCATTCAATTGGGTCAGCAACATTATTGGGTAAAAATCCTCAACCACACCCAACAAATTATTCCGGAAGCTTCGGAACGTGAAATGCTAAGCATTGGTCTGGATCAATTGAACACGCTTTGGAAATCGTATGATGTGATCAGGAACCCTTCCATTCGTTATGATTATATCATTGAGCTTGAATTGACCGATTTGGTCATCAGCCCTGAAAGAGAAAAATCCAGGATATATGACGATGTCAATGAAATTGTCAGGGAGGAGTTAGTCAGAGATAAACACGGAAAGGTGCTAAAAGATTCCTTGGGAAAAGACCTTAAGGAAAAGGTCAAGACCCGCTATATCGCCACCATTGAAGAGGTTACCCAATTGAAAACCGTACAATTGAAGGGTCGTTTGAAATTTATTCATGGTGCATCGGGAGACATTGAGTCCAGCAAGCCAATGGAAGTGGATGGACTATTTGAAAACAAATTTGCACGACTCCTGAAAGGTGACCATGAATTTCTTACCGAAGAATGTAAAAAAAGCATGAAAGGTAAAGCCCTCCCCTTTCCAAGCCATGAAGAATTGCTTTTAAGGGCGTCTGAAAAAATGAAAAAACAGTTGCGAAATCAAATAGATGCATTTCCAAATTAGCCATTATTAAAAATCCATGAAACGTTGGCTGTACAAGTTCTTTATCCTTCCAATTCAATTTTACCAATACCTGATTTCGCCTCTATTGGGTAAAAACTGCCGTTTTGAACCCAGCTGCTCGCATTACATGATTCAGGCCATCGAAGAATGGGGTGTTTTAAAAGGAATTTATCTGGGTTTAAAAAGAATCAGCCGCTGCCATCCATGGGGTGGGCATGGACCTGATCCAATACCCAAGAATCCAACAAGAAAGTAAGCTCTTGGTTACATTACCTCCGTTGACAAAGAAGCAAATGAAAATAATTTAAGGGATCTGCTCTTTAAAAAGTAAAAAAAGACTTCCTCAAGTGGGGGTCAAAAAGAAAAACCCCGATAGAAACAATAACCAACCTTTGTCCTTTGACAAGAAAAATAATACTATCGGGGGGATCTTTCGGTTTCTGAGTGTTAATTGACTAACAAGATATCCACAAAATTGTTTACTTCGCAGGATAATTTTTGGCATTTTGGATTTTCAAACGTTAAGCCATATGTCCTCTATTTATTTCTAAATTTAATCATAACTTCCTCTATGAAATCAAACTTTTACCTTTTTCTATTGCTTTTCCTCGTCTTTGCACAACCTTCGTTTGGCCAAACTCCGCGGAAAGCATTGGTAGAGCACTTCACCCAGGCAAGTTGTCCGCCATGTGCCTACTACAATCCGCTGATTGCTCCTATTTTGGAAAGGAATAAGTCCAAAGCCGTTAAAATCGCCTATCAGGTGAGCTGGCCCGGATATGATCCGATGAACAAAGACAATCCAGGCGAAGTCCAAACTCGTGTAAACTACTACGGAGTTACAGGTGTACCTGATGTGTTTCTCAATGCGGTCAGTAGCGGCCCCCCTACGACCACCATTACTGACGCCAATATTCAGAATGCAACCTTGATCCCTTCTCCATTTGAAATATTGCTTGAAAACAGCATTCAGCCGGATTACAATTCAATGGAAATAAAAGTCACCGTCAAACGTACCGCAAATTCAAATGGAACTCCTATGCTCCGCATTGCTGTTTGTGAAAAAGTCATTGAATGGTTATCGCCTCCCGGAAGCAATGGTGAAAAAGAATTTCAACATGTGCTAAAAAAATTCATGCCCAATACCACTGGAACAAATGTATCCGAATTGGATGAAGTTGGCGAAAGTAAGACTTACACTTTCCTCTATAAATTTGATAAGCTTTATAACTTCAAAAACCTGGAAACTGTAGCATTTCTTCAAAATGATGCGACCAAAGAAGTTTATCAGGCTGAAAACAAAGAATTGGAGTTAACCCCCAATCCAGGCAATGATGTTTCTGTTAAATTGACCAGCGCTACTGGCGTTTATGGCGATACCTTAGTTTGCGGAAAAAGAACCACTCCTATACTTAAGGTGATCAATACGGGTAACTCGGTAATTACCTCTATGGACATTCAATATTCAGTAAACGGAGGGGTTGCGCAAAATTACCAATGGACTGGAAGTTTAAATTTCCTTCAGGAAAAAGACATTCCTCTACCAGGAATTGATTTCACTCCATACAAAGGCTCTAATCAATTGGAAATTAACATTGTCAAGGTAAACGGACAGGATGATTATTCTCCGATAAATAACCTGCATCAAACTGTTTTTTATTCTGCGCCATCGACCACTTTAACTTCAACATTCGAATTGAAACCTGCGGCACAACCATCGCAAATCAGTTTTAAAATATATGATGAACAAAATTCCGTGTTGGTTGAAGGTGGTCCTTTTGCTGACAACACCGCGAAACAATATTTTTTAACCTTAGAAAAAGATCGCTGTTATCGCATTGTAGTAGTCAATAATACCAGTAGCTTAAACGGGACTTACAAATTGTTTGATGATCAAAACAATCAGGTTTTTCAACAGCGCGTAATCGGAACAGGAACGTTTTCAAGGGATTTTGGAACGCATACCTTGGTACTTGCCAATGAAGATTATGCGGCAGAGAATGTGTTTACTGCATACCCTAATCCTGTTAAGGATCTGCTCCAAATAAAACTTGACAAACCATTTCAAGAAGCCATTATACAATTGACTACTATGAATGGAACGCTGATTCATCAACAAGTCGAAACCCACACCACTGAAGATCAAGAGATCAGCATACCGGTTAAGGGTTGGATGTCAGGCATGTATTTTATCCACCTCACAACACCTGAAGGTCAGTATGTCAGAAAAATTTGGGTATACTAACCAACGTTAGTAAAATAAGATAATAAAGCCGGGAGGAAAACTTCCGGCTTTATTATTTCAATCCATTGAATGACTCCGTTTACAATAATAAATAAGTTAAAATTTGAAATGAAAAATTCCATGAACTAAGCTGCGTTACGGTAATTGGAATAAAGTCGTTTTTTTCTCAACTTTCTTGCGGATGAACAAGGAGCAAAGCATACGAGATGCTTTGCGACATGAGCACCGACCAGTGAAGCTGGTAGATTGTGATAGAAATCACAATCTAGGTGCGTCCCGGTGACCGAGGTCATCGGGAGGCGAGCTCCTGTGAGCAGCATCCTCTGAACTTATGAGCGAGCGCCGTCGAGCGAAATATTGAGGCTAGAAGGAATACTGCTTCGCCGGTCTCGGGCATAGCAGCTTCAGAGAATGTTTAAATTACTTTTTA
>CAZMSE010000054.1:0-17840 GCA_964568865.1 uncultured Saprospiraceae bacterium | reverse complement strand
AGTTTATCGTCGAAGCAATGTCATTTGCTTCCATCTGCAATGTATCAATCTGATTTTGCAAAAGAGTTATCAAACTATCCGCATTTTCTTCTTCTAGCAAAGTTGAAATTTGCGCTGCCAATGAGTCAATTTGGTTACTCAAGACTTCTAATGCAGTCAATGGTGTGAAAATAGCTTCTAATCCCTGGTTTGTAATTTGAAAAATGTCTTTGAGAAAATGAGAACTCACAGTTTTAGATAAAATTATCGGATTGGAGCTTAATTCCGAGACATTAATCGCAATTATAACACAAAATATTATTCTGCCCCCCCCGAAATCAAAAAATTAAATGTTGTTTTCATACAAATATATTTGAGGTTAAAAAATCTTAGTGTGGTTTTTGAAATACTGTACGATGTTTGCCCTTTACAAACTTTAGCTAAGTTAACTTAATCCTTGAAAATACCAAACTTTTACAAAATTATTTTCTTTACAGGGGATGCTTTTTTGGTATCCAACAGATTCGGAGTTTTCTGATGAATGCTTGATTCGGTGGGTATTTAAAGTCAAACTTAGTTGATTCCTGTGTTCTGCGTTTTATTAGAGTCAATTATCTAAACAGCATGATATAATCATCAAATGCAAAAATCCGATTTCGTTTATAGCCGGTAACTTCCTGTAAAATATCCAGTTTGATGAAATCATCAATGAGTCTAAAAGCAGTGGAAATATTTATTCCTAAAGTTAATGCCACTTCAGCTCCATCGGTTATTGGTTTACCATACAAGTATTTCAGAAAAGAATTGGCTAATCGCTGTTTTTTTCCCAGAGTAATGATTTTATTCTCTAAATTATTTCTCAAAGCGATGATATTTTTGAATGTGCCAATTGATTTTTCGGAAGTACTTTTAATGCCTACTAAAAAGAATTTCAACCACTGGAGCATATCATTATGGGATCTAACCCGGTTTAAATTATCATAGTAACTGGTTTTATTTTTTTCAAAGAAATCAGATAGATACAAGGTTGGTTTAGTCAACAATTGATGGCTCACTAAGAATAAAGTTATCAGTAAACGTCCAATTCTACCATTACCGTCTAAAAATGGGTGTATGGTCTCAAATTGATAATGTGCTATTCCAATTTTAATCAAAGAGGGCACGAGTGTATTTTCATTATGTAAAAATTTTTCCAGATCAGCCATAAGATCAGTTACGCTTTGAGGATGCGGAGGAATAAAAATCGCATCTGACAAACTGCTCCCTCCAATCCAGTTTTGACTCTGGCGAAATTCTCCCGGGTGTTTATGTTTTCCCCTGACACCTTTTAAAAGTGTTTTGTGGGTTTGTTTTAATAAGCGGTTACATAATGGCAATCTAGACAGGCTATCAATTGCTTGATTCATTGCTTGTACATAGTTTTGAACTTCCAACCAGTCATCCATTCTTTCAGGGTGAATGTATTCTACTTTTTGTAAGGCATCATCAATATTGGTCCGTGTTCCCTCTATTTTGCTGCTTTTTGTACCTTCCTTCAACAAATGCATTTTAATGAAGTAATCCACGTCAGGTATAAGCTGTGAAAAAGCATTGAGTTCCCCCAATTTGATATTTGCCTGACTCAGTAACATGAGTAATTCAGGATCGTCAACCAACCACGGCAGATCCACTAAATTAGGCTCAAAGCTTTTGTATTTCAGGCGCTGAACCCGTTTTCCTGCTTTAAAGTCACTGATCTTCATTCTTGAAAGCAAACATGATCTGCAAATATAGTTATTTATAATTGCAGATAATTAATAAAGTGCAAATAAGAAAATTTATAGGAGCACTCATAATTGTATTGAAAGCCTAATTACAAAATGGTAATTATGGGTGCATTTCAAAATGAAGTATCTTATTGCTAGAAAATACCACCCCATCACCTCCCAATTCCTATACACAATTATTGGCTGCATCCGCCCAGAAAGATTTGTTCAAAAGGATGTTGCCCTCGCCCAGCAGCAGGGCGAAATTGCTGCAGGATATACACTCACCGGTCAGTCGAGACCTACCTCAGAGGAGTTGGAGATTAAGTAATGAACTTTTTACTATCTTGTGAGCCGCCATGAAGATTGGATAAGTACCCAATATTCCTTATGAGTGATTCCATCAGAATTTTTGTTAGCTATTCTCATGAAGACCAGCATTTGGTAGAGAGGCTGGTATCCATATTATCAGGTCAAGGAATTACTCCACTTTGGTCGAATAAGCTGAGTGTAGGCGAAACATTCGATGAAGAACTTAAGCGTTTTATTGAACATGCCCATATTTTCATGCCAATTCTTACCGAATCAGCTTTACAAAGGGGATGGGTACAACAAGAAATTGGATATGCATTGGGTCTTCGAATTCCCATTTTTCCGGTTACAATTAATCATGTCAATCCTGGTGGAATGCTCCAAAAAAACCATGCAATCAAATTGGAGGATGACAATTTAAAACTTCAACAGCAACTGAATTTAGACCATTTTAAATCTCTTTTAAAAAGAAATGACCAGCCAGCATTATATCAAAAAGCATTAAGGCCTGAAATGAGAGCTTCTATGATGAAGAATTATGCAGACAATGTAAGCAATTTGGGTCATTACGGAGTCGTTCGACAAAAAGGTGGGCTGAGCTCTTTTCATATCCCAGTTCACGATATACTACATCCTATCTGGAATGAAAGGTATATTCCTGAAAAACGATCCGAATATCACAAGGAATTGCAACGCAATGAAAGATTAGCATTGCAGGAACATGCAGACAAATGTCCGGTTAGATTGTTGATTAATCCCAATTATGGGATGAAATCACGTGATCCAATTTCTGCTAAAGCTCGCGTTAGTACATTGATTGAATTTCTAGAACAACACGAAGGTGAAGTGTGTATAGCATTAATAACTAATCCTGAAGAGATGGACCAATTGACCATGGTGGGAGATTGGTTTTTGGCTGAATCCGTTTCATTCCGGGACGGAGATGGCTTTACCAACACCTTTTTCACCAGAAATGCAAATGAGATTAACAAAAGAGTTTTATCATTTGAACAGGAATTACAAATGGCACTTGAAAGAATGAATTGTAATGAAGGCAATTCAAGAATATTTATGCTTAATTATTTAAAGGAAACGATAAAATACTGTGGAAAATAAAACAGAAATATAAATGAGCTGCCAGATCCCTTTCCGATTCTTTTTTGATCAACTCGTTTTTTTATTTCATTCCACCTGCTCAGTTACCATTAGTTTAAGCACATCGCTCAAATTGAGTTTGTATATAAACTTCAGTTCGCATAAACATAAAAATATTGCAAACATGCTTAAATAGATATGGGTCATTGCATTCCATTTCAGATTATTTAACAGTAAATAAGAAGCCAACCCGAAAGGAAGTAAATAAGTCATTGCAAGACCATAAACTTTAGGCTTAAAGTGACCAGACTCATCCGATTTCTTTTTGGGCAAGAGATCAATAATAAAATAAATGCAAAAAACTACGACAAAAAAAACATAATATTGACTGATCATAATCAATCGTTCGAATTGTAATGAAGTATTTTCTTTTTTGTAAAGAATATACAACCAAATGTTAGTGGAGAAATACAATGAATAAATAAAAGATGAGGAAGGTTTAGAAAATTTTTCGCAACATTTCACCCGGGTAAATACTAATTCAAATAATAGAAAAAAAAGATCGACCAATACAACTAATACAAATAAGTCCACTATGGTTTCAATCAACATAAATGGCCATTGAACAAATTATGAAACTATGCCTAATAACTCCAACTTAAAGATTAGTTTTTGTGCTAGATCATCCATATCGGCATAATAGATTCTAGAGTCTAAGTCAAACCCATGGGTAACTTCAGTTGGTTCGGTCTTTTGTTTGGTAATAATTATTTTGGTTTTGTTCATCATTGAAGCACCCCAGGCAAATGCTAATATAGGGTGTCCAAAGGTCGAATCAAGGATCACTAAATGTGAAGCCATGATCTTGGAAACGATCATTTTTCTGGAATTTTCTGAGAACTTCTCCACGTTGCATAGATAGCATTTATATGCTTTCAATTCCAGGGACTGAATCAATGATTTGCGTTCATCAGCATTAAATGATTTATTCATTAGGATAAACACTGTTTTGGGATCTATTTTTTCATTATATCCCAAATAAGCATTGCCATGTACATTATCGTAATGTACCGACCTAAATTTTGAATTTCTTTCAATATCCAATGGCGGCCTGTACTTAATTATTTTTTTTATAACATAGGCTATCGCTTTTGTTCCCATCAGCGGATCTGAGGTGTGACCTTTTATGGTTGGGGCATCAACGCTGCTGTACATACTCCAAATCATTCCCCTCGGTCCATGGCCATTCACTTGTTTATCTTCTGGAAAATGCAAATCGGATAATCTATTACAAGCATCCAGAAATGCCTTACCCACTATGGTCGGATTTTGGTCAGGGTTTGCTAAACCTGCCTGCTCCAATAATTCTAGCGCGTCGGAACAGAAGTCGTCATATCGTTGAGCGAGTGATCTGTATGGTGATATAATTTGGCTCATAATATTAAGTATAAATAATATTTTTACATTTTCTGTATTTGAACAATTAAATACAGCCTAGGAGAATTGTCATCCTTTATTTTTTATTGTTTCTCTATAAATTTTTAATCCTGCTATACTCATGAGTAAGGGTATATTTCGGATGGGCTTCCGGTCATTATCCTTGGTTGGTTCGTCTAACTCTTCATAAGGAAGCAAATCATTATGGATTTTCAATTCATCATTACGGGTTATTCCATAAATCCATCCGTTGGTGATTTTTTCATTAAACCACCTGTTATGCTCCATTATAGCCATTTGTTCGACTTCCTCTTCGGTAAAGTTTACCACAAGATCTGACTTGTCATCGTTTGTTATGTTGTAACCAAAAGCCTGGAGTTTTCTAATCATATCCATGGCTTGCTGCCTGTTTGAATTTTTGAATTCCTCATTTAATTCATCCCATGGTTTCATGCTTGTTTTATTAGAGCCTTTTTCCAATTCCCCTTTGAGCCAGTTTTCATGAATTTTTGAAGCCAGTATCTCAAGTGAATCATGAGGTATAATTTTGTTCTCCATATAGTTATCTAATTCCTTAATATCAACATGAATAGACAAGACTTGTTCCGGAGGAAGATGAGAATTTGAAAATTTTTGCCCTTTCAAAATCCTGCTTTGCTGAATGATGGTTTCCAATGATCGCGCACCATGTTTGAAGCCAGGAATTTCGAGTAAGGCTCCCAGAAGGCCATCATCCATATGAACATAATGATGGTGGTCAGCGTGATGAAGCAAGAGATTTCGCAATACAATAGCTCTTCGAAGTGGATAAAACACATCATTTGGAGTTAATTGATTAATCCCTTGAATATTGATAAATGCCTTAAGCCTGCTCACAAAATCAGGAAGCTTTGCACCACGATCTATGGAAGGATCGTTGATCTTTCCTTCAAATATCTCAAAACTGGAGCAACTGCCTCCTGCAAAAATATAAATCGCTCTTCCGACTGGATGCATGGACTCTCCATCCTTAAACATTCCATCCTGCATGGGTGCAAGAAAATAACGAAGCCAGCCAAGTTTTCTTCCTTCGCAATCACAGTCGAACTCATCAAAAAACACAAAAGGCACTTTACCCATCACACATTCATCGCGAACCTTTTGAAATGCCATAGCGAGATCTGAGTAAGATTGAAACTGCGAAAGGTTGAACTCGAGAATTAGAGCGTTTTCCTGAATTGACTTGGCCAATTGCTTGACCCCAAAAGATTTTCCGGAACCGGGAGGACCGAAAACTCCAATTGACATAGGCTTAAGTATGCTTTTGTCATCTATAAAATGTTGAATGGAAAAGTAAATACTTCTGAAAGCTTCAATTTCCGAAGGAACATAGGTAAGCAGATTTTTTACCTTTAGATAGGGTATTGCATCGAATAGCAAAGCCTTTCCGGTCTTGACAAACTGGATTGCATTGCTGAGTATTAGGGAAGTGTCATTAAAAATCATGTGTTGCAAAATCGATGGATTACTGACTCCGGAAGTAAAATCAGTTACATCCACAATTTTCACACTCGAAATATCACTATTAAATATCCTTTCAGCAGGAAAGTCTACAGACTTTGAATTTTCACTATACACCAAAATCCCAGCTTCACCACGATGACCAGCTTGAACGGCATGACATACGGCCCGGCATATTTTTTCAGAATCCGGGCATTCTAATTCCTCCAATTTAATAAGATTTGATATCAATGCTGCGTAGAAGGCTTCTGAACCAACAGCCAATGGGTTGTATGATTGACTTTCAGTTTCAATTTCTCCAGGCAAGTAAATAAACCGGTCAACATGATGATCCTTAAGCCTGGATCTGTAAAACACAGCTTCATGCCCAAATCGTATAAGCAGATGCCCAAATTCCTTGAGAAGCTTGAGTTTTGAATCTGACTCCAAAGCCTTAAGAATATCCTCCAAAGTCTTATCCCAAGATTTGGATTGACTTAGCTGAATACCTGATTCACGAAAGCTTTCTGCTTTGATGACCAATAGGCACAGAGGCATAGTTACAGCGGTAAAAAAAGCCCGTAGGGTATTTATTTCCTTTAAATTGTTAAGCTCCAGAACAAATTGACATTTAGCTGAAGTATTGGCAATTCTTTTAAGCAACAAATTCCTTACTTCATCCGAGGAATAATCCATGTCATAAGATAAGAAAAAATCGCAGTTGGTATCATCGATGTTTTTCAATTCATTTGATAAAATCTTGACTTGAAATGGGTCAGATACAAAACCAATGAATTGATCTAGTATTAATTCATTTTCATATCGACCTTGCTTTACTATGCAAAATGGAAATCCTGTTTGAATTGCAAGTATTTTTGAGTGAGCGGTAATAAAAATTTGATGAGTGGCATTTATTAAATTATATTGGATAGATTCCATAACTAGGTGTGAATGATAAGGTATTTCCATTATCATTAAACGTTTGAACGAATTTTCATTTGGTGATATACATTTTGATGAATTATCGAATAAAATTACATATTGGTTATTAGTTTTATCTAAAACAGAAAGTATTTCAATATTCATATTTGATAAATATTTATGCTATATATATTATGTTAAATGTTTTTCTTTAGCCTGTGAGTTTCTTTAATTCACTTCGATATAAATCGACAAACGTATTTTCAGTGAAATGAGTTTTATTACATATTAAAATAGCCTCTTCTAATGCTTTAATAGCTTCATTTCTTTTTTCCTGCATAATAAAGACCTTACTTAATTCATATAATTTATCTGCTATTTCACTCCGTTCATTTCCAGTTAAAATCTTACTAATTTCAATTGATTTACTCATTAATTGTTCTGCATTTTCTAGTTTATTAAGTTTAACCCGGATCCAACCTAGCCTGAAAAATTCTTCTGCAACCAGAGAGTTATTTGAACCAAACTTATTCTCATAAATATTGATTGATTCAGTGATTAATTTCTCGGCTTCTAGAAAACGATTAGCACGAATAAGGACTCCAGATAGAATCCCTTTTAAGTGTGCAACTTCAGGAGCGTCAGATCCGCAAATATTTATATAAACATATATGGCTCTATTTAGCAAGGATACTTTTTCATCAAACGATTGAAACTTTGAACGACCAAGATTCACTAATGTTTTAGCATAATCTTGCGTATCAATTTCATCACATTTTTCAAATATCTCAATTGCTCTTAGGTATAGATCATCAAGATAACGGTTTTCGTCATGTAACGAAATAAAGTAAGCCAGGTTATTAATTGCGATGGCAACCTGAGGGTGCAGATTCCCAAAATAGGATTCTACTTCATCTACGACCATTTGATTCAATTCCTCCGCTTCTTCGTAAAACCCCATATTTCCATAAAAACAACCAAGATGATTCATGCATATAATTATATCATAAATATTGAATTTATTTACAATCCATTTTTCGAAGGAAGACATGTATTTTTTTGTAATCCATTTATTTTCCTTCCATTTATTCCAGTAAGAATGAAGTTCTAACTCATAATATTCTGATAATATCATGAAGTGGTCCATATTGAGTAAGCAATTTTGTAGGCGGCCATATAATTTAGAGTCTTCCAATAACCAGGGTAATTCAAAGCTAACTCTGCCATCAGCTGGCAAAGATTCAAAATAATCTGCCAATTTAATTCTGTAATCAGTTATAATTTTATTGGTAGGTAAAAACGCTTTTTCGACTGCTTGCATTAGGTAGTCGTTGGCAAAAATCCATATACCATTTCTACTAATTATTTGATCTTCCAAAACAGCTCGAAATGGTGAGAAGAATGCATGTGGCAGTTTCGTAGTTCCTTCAGGTTTTAGAAGTTCAAGAAGTTCCTTCTCACTGAGGCCGTCTCTTGCTGACCAGATAAAGGATAGACAGTCTTTAACTAGATCTTTTCTTTCTTTACTATAATCTAATTGATATCTATATAATACTTGTTGAAGTAGACTTGGAATGTCTTTTTTGGACAGATAATTGTCAATAAGCTCATTAATATGCTCAAATGAACCAGTGACTCGTAATTCATCAAGCAATATTTTTAGAAATAGTGGATTTGAAGTTATTTCGGTGTTTACAATTCGCTGAAGATGTTTTTTGTCCAATTTTTTACTGAAATGTTGCAAATATGCTCCGATCAGCATTTTTTTTTCATCAAGACTTAGCAGATTAAGTTGTAGCCTCTTCCAACTTCGTTTATTCACAATTTCTATAGATTCTCCGGAGGAATTCGAGACAATCAAACGCAAATTATCTTTGAAGGGAAATTCAGGCAACCAACTCAAAGTAGGTGTATTTTCGAATTCTTCTAGTTGATTTATTCCATCAATCACTATTACGAAACATAACTTATCTCTTGCCGCTTTAATTCTTGCCTTTGACAACCAATTTATTAAATCTTTGACCAAGTCTTCGTTTCTTATTGGGACTTCAGTTGGATCTTTTGTCCAGTTTTTTATTTCCGTTATTAAGCGGGATATAAGCTTCAAGTAATCAGTGCTGTCTGGGGTTGCACCGATAAAGTGTTGAAAAACATAGTCTTTCGGATGCCTAGCTCTCCAATGATTAATCCAATTTGCCAACAACGCTGATTTCCCACATCCGGATTCGCCCGTTATGATCAAAGGACCATCACCTGAGGATGCATGTTGATCCAGCATGTCATAGCATGATTGGCGTGGGATATAAGTTCTTCTTCTAGATTCAGCAAAGGCTTCGTGGTCTAATGCCTCCCTGGTTAACTTATCTTGAACTTCTTCTTTGGGATACTGCTGTTCAATAACAGATTTGAGATCATCCAATACTACTAATGCCAACTCTTCAGGATTCGCATAATCCTCCCGTAACGGTATATGGTATTTATGGCAACATCTTCTGATAGTGTCTTTGAAAGCTGCTTGTTTCTTTTCCGAGTCTGCATTCACAGACAAAAAATCAGCTCCCCTATCATGCGCATAGACTGGGTCTCTGAAATAAAAGAATGAATGTCCAGCCATCTCAGGTTGATGGAGTACCCCTTTTATAACTTCCAATTCGGTTACACTTTTTTCCCGCTGTGAACTAAGCCAATCGTTTTCCTCATTCAGGAGCTCATTAAATGCTTCAGCAGGAGGAACCCAGCCATATCGTTCTCCCACCAGGCCGATGAAGTAGGGCCTGCAGGCATTGATTTCGTCAAAACAAATTTTAAGCGTCTCTTTTTGATTACTTTCTTCTTCTGTAATTCCCCATCGAAGATCCACCTCCACAAATTCAACATAACGCTCCCTGCAATAACTTCTCAACTGAGGCCAAACCTGGGTCATGAGCAGATTGCGCTCTTCTTCCATATCCCTGAATGTGGAAGAAATAAATACTCTTATGATCCGCCGGTCAATGGTTGGCTTGAGGTTCATGATTTCCGCCTTATGATTCAAATCATCATCATCAATTCTTCAAATTTACTATGCTATTCCATGCATTACCTTAGAAATCATCATGTATTTCCAGGTGCTATTTTCCCTGCTCATTACTTCTCTGATGTTATGTGCAATGGAAACGATCTGATCGGATTGATTAAGCAGCTGCTTTTTTTGGCTATGAAAAAAATTCGCCATCACCATAGCATCACTCAACGAACGTTCCCATTCTTCAAAATATTTCCAGAGTTCCATACCCGCAAATAAGGGTGGCACACCGAGTATTACGAAAACAGATATGTTGTGCAAGATGTGGGTATCAAAGGATGTATGAATTACATTTAATATACTGGATAGTAAATGCAGGCTCACACCAAATACAAAAAAATAAGTCAATATCTTGCTCAGTTTATTTTCAATTTTATGTTTATAAACAATTTTTTTAATTCTTTCACCATGCAAATGATATTCAATTTGATTATCGATGAGATCCATTAATGGCGTGAAAAATTTTGATGGTTCCTTTTCATGAATTGAATGAGAAACCAGGTAATTTTCAATTTGAATTAGCCGATGATCCGGATTTCCAAGATAACTGTTTTCCATCATTGGAAGGATATCTGACTGATCCTCAAGTTTTATCACAGGGATATTGGCTTTAGAAAAAACCAATAAGACGCGCAGTCTTTCGGCCTCAATCCTTGAAGTAATTTTTTCGACTTTGGAGATTTTATTGTTGGCTTTGCTAGCCAATATGAAGGTCATTAGCACCATTAGGGCTTCCAGAATGGAAAATATTAAGCTGTAATAGCTGTCCATTTTGAAACAAAAAGGGAATATAAGGGTATATACAGCAATGATCCCTGTGACAATTCCCCATCGCCAATATTTTTCATATTGTGATTTTAATGCCAGGGCTTTTTGATCTTTCTCCGCCAATAAATCAGAAATTATTTTTGGAGTGATTTCATCATTTTTATAAGCAAATATGATTTCCAGTTTTTTCTGTGCAGACCTAGCATAATCTACGATTATTTGAGTACCACTTGCACCCGATGATGGTTTCCCGTTCCATACAGCAATAAGGTAATCACAGGTATCAACGATTTTCTTTCCGCAATTTAAATATGCTTCATTTTTCTCTTTTCGATCTAAAGATTTTCCTTCAATGGACCTTGGAACTTCCGGAGGAAATTGATCACACCAACGTCGAAGCTCTTTCACACGTTGATCTGTATCAAAATCCTTCTCATACTCGCTGAGCGAAAACGGGAGTATGATTTTGATCTGCGCTTTAAATTTTTCCTTTGCTATCCTGGCAAACAAAGTATCTGCTCCATAAGCTAATCCTGTAATTGCTTCAAAGGTTTCAGCATTATTTTGAACTAATATTTTCGATATCACATCTGTGATGGCCTCCTGTACAAATGCTTCATCAGCCAAATTCCGATGGCCTGTAATTCCAATTTTAATCACCTTCATATATATGGACTAATAAGGAAAGTAAAATTAGATATTCCGGTAATTCTCCAATTGGATAATATTAACTTTACTTCATTCCGTTTTATTTGATCACCTCCCAATTCCTATACCCAAACAATTGCCGGCCTCCCAATAGCTTTTGTTCAATAGCCGTCAATAGCCTGTATTTTAGTCTTTCGTGTTTTAAAGTTGTGCGTAAAGGTTTATAGTCTTTTTCAAAATGCAACTGATCCCGCCAGTTGAAACGAGCCATAAATTCTTTTAGCACAGCCGGATGCGTTTCCCGAAAAACTGCATAATCATTCATGTTGCCATAATCAAAATCGGAAGCTCGCTTTTCATGTCGACGTTTGACTTCTTCCGCCTGGTGATATGCACCATCCATCACCACCGTTTTTTGTTGCATCATAAAAGGTGGACGTACCCAACCATAATGATAAATTTCAGCATCTACCTTACGGACCTTCAGGGGGCTACTGTTGATTTTGTCGCGGTAGTTTGTTCCATCGAACATCTTATATTTTCTGAAGGACTGCGCATCACCAAATGAATGGATGTCAGGATGATTGCGTATTAAACGGATCTCCGTCGGATACCAGGCATGCGAGACCACATAATGATCATAATCTCCCCAAAAATGTTTGTATCGGAATAAAAACCCCTCTGTTTTTTCATCCTCAGTGTATTGCGAACAAACGTTCGTTAGTATTGGGTGGAATCGTTCATGAATCAGCTCATCCGATTGGAGATACAACAACCAGTCTCCTGTACAAGCATTCTTGGCTACATCCGTTTGTTGGGCATATACCGTTCCTTTAGGATATCGTTCTACATCCCATTCGGTGTGGATGATTTTTATTTTTTCAGAACCGATTGCCTTTATTTGAGCCTCAGTGCTATCGTCCTCATCTCCTTTTCCAAGCGCGATGATAAATTCATCCACAATGGGTAATACAGAGCAAATGGATTCTGTCAGCGGGTAATACAATTTGGAAGTATTCCGCATGAAGGTAAATCCACTGATCATCATGAAATCTGCTCTTTGAAATTTTCGCTATGCCCTGAGTATCCATTTGGTAATCTCCTTCCAACTGGCTTTCTTTCCATACAATAAAATACCCACGCGGTAAATTCTTCCGGCCACCCAAATCATGAAATAACAAAATGCATACAACACCACCAGAGAAACGAAAATTTTCCACCAGGGAGGGTCAAAGGCCAATAAGGCTGGCATGACAACCGGACTGAAAAACGGGAAAAAAGAGGCAAATGTAGCCAGGCTGCTGTCCGGAAGCCGGATGGCCTGAAACATGATGTAAATGGCCAACAAAATGGGAATCGTCACGACAATCGTCAGTGATTGTGCATCGTTCATGTCATCTCCAGTGGCTGCTCCAATGGCAGCAAACATGGACGCATATAAAAAGTATCCTCCTAAAAAGTATAGCAAAAATACAATGCCAATCTTTAACCAATTCAAGCTGGCGATTTCACGCAGCAAAGTGACCATTTCGTCCTGATCAATGGGCGCTTGTTGCGCCATCGGCTGACTGACTTCCTGCAATTGTTGAAGGTCGATGCCTGAAATTTGCATTCCCACTATGTAGATCACCGGAAGTAAAACCAACCATATGACAATTTGCGTTAACCCTACCAAACCAACACCGATGACTTTTCCTAACATCAAGTCTACCGGTTTGGCAGAAGAAATGATAAGTTCAACTACGCGGTTGACTTTCTCATCCGCCACCGAGCGCATGACCGAAGCTCCATAGAGGAAAATGATGAAGAAAATAACATATCCCATGGCACCACCAATTACCGTAGCAATTTTAACCGTATGCGCGGACCGGTCTTTTTCTTCTGCTGAAACCGGTTCGGGGTCGATACTGATGTCCGTATCCAGTTTGTCAAGCTGTTCCTGATTCAGGGACAGCAAACGGATTTTCTGCGCCCGAATGGTTTTTTCCAGTATGCCTTCCAGTTTTGATTCGTGTTCTATGTCCAGGGGTTTATCGGAATAGAAATAACAGGTGTACTCTTTTACATCAACACCGGCAAAGTTGGGTAGCACCCAAATTCCATCAATTTCCGATCTTGCATATTGGCTTTTTAAACTGTCTAATGAAGATTGGCTTACTTCAAATTTAAATCGGTGGTTGTCCGTTGGCAATGAAAGCTCCATTCCACTTTGATTGGATACTGCAATGACGTATTGTTTGTCACCCTCGTAACTGAATATGATACCAACCACAATAAAAAAGATGAGGAATCCCAATGGTGTCAATAAGGTGGTCAGAATAAACTTCCAATTCTTGACTTTCGTGATGTATTCACGACTGATGATCAATCCTAGCTTATTCATGACTTTTTTCTTTTACGGTTTTAATAAAAATTTCATTGAAACTGGGGAGTAATTCTCTGAAGGAGACCACACTTTTACCTTGTTGAATCAAATAGTGGAGGATGTCGTTGCTGGTTTTTTCACCCAACAGCCGAACATGCAGTCTCTTTGGACTTACCGGAATCCACTCAAAATCTTCATGTTCCGGAGGACTGTATTCTGATTCCAGTTCCACATCAAACAAATGCTCTTTGAATTGATTTCGTACGGCTTGAACTTCACCGTTGAGTACGACTTTTCCTTTATTGATTAATATGATGTGTTCGCACATCTCTTCCACTTGTTCCATGCGATGGGTGGAAAACAAGATGCTGGCACCTTCATTTTTCAAACGAATGATTTCATCTTTGATCAGGTTGGTATTGATGGGATCCAGTCCGGAAAATGGTTCGTCCAGGATGATCAGCTTGGGATTGTGGCTAACCGTTGCAATGAACTGAACTTTTTGTGACATCCCCTTGGATAACTCTTCAACTTTTTTTGTCCACCAGGATTCGATTTCAAATTTTTTCATCCAATTTACCACACTGCGTTCTGCATCTTCCTTGCTCAAACCGCGAAGCCTTGCGAGAAAAACCAGTTGTTCACCGACTTTCATTTTCTTATATAATCCCCTTTCTTCTGGCATATAGCCAATGGATGGATCCTGAATTTTATAAATGTTCTGGTCATTCAACAAAATCTGGCCGGAATCGGCCTGGGTGATTCCGGTAATGATGCGAATCAATGAGGTCTTTCCTGCACCATTTGGGCCCAGGAGGCCAACAATACAAGACTTGGGCACATTGAAACCGACCTGATCAACCGCTCTGAAACCGCCATAATCTTTTACCACACCATTTAATTCCAGTAGATAATCCATTTGATTACAATTTATCTGATTTGAAAACCAAAAATAGGGGAATTCTTCAGGAATGCAGATTTGGTTACCCTCGATTCGTCTAAAATGCCAAATAATTCGACCCATGAGTTTTTTCAATGGTCATTCAGCAAGAGCTAAGCATTGCTCACTGGATGCTCGTGTTTGAGCACACCATCAAAAGGAACCTCAAATCGGTAAACTCAGGTCAAGAGGTGAAGAAAAATTGATTGAGTAGGTAATTTTACATGGATGCATCGACGGTGATCCGAAAGTATTGAAGGCTAAGCTAGGCGGGTTATTCTTTTGGATAGGAGAGATCAGGACAGCGCAATTTGCCGAAGTAGTAAATCAAATTCACGCCAAAGCTCACAAATTGGTCTTTTTCGTTGTGATCCCCACGTTGAGAACCAGTAATACCAATTTCAGGTTGACCCGGGTCAGGAACTGATCGATCTGCTAACGCCACGGCAATCGGGCCACGATTAATGGCGAGTTCCGTATAGTCGGGATAATAAGTACTCACATCATCCAGGTAATCCGTTCGGGTCATTCGGTAGCCTAAATCAATGTTCAGACTCCATGCAGGGCTGATATCAATTTTTACCCCGCCACCCAGCAACCATGCAGATCCGATTTCATTGTATTCCTGGCCTGGTAGCTGGCCCTCGGTTCCCAATTCTCTCAAGGAATAGGTTTCTCCTTGATAGTCGGTTTTAGGTGCATAGTGAAAGGCACTGAATCCGGCATAGAGGTAGGGAGAAGCAAAATGTTCTTTTGAACCGTGAATCAAGGGGAAGAAATTGAATTCAAAACAGGGTGCAATTTCAAACACATCAGAACGGAAGTTCAAATTTCTTCTCAAGTCAAAAGCATTCCGCGAATGTATATCGTTGCCCGCGATCCGGTGATAGTTGAGTTGTAACCTGGCAGATATCCGGGCATCGAAATTATACCTCGTAGTAAAGCCAAAGGCTATTCCGGGTTCATGGATGCCGTATAAGTTGTTCAAATCCCCGAAATAATGTGAAGTGCCCACCCAAGGCCCCAATTCAACGCCCTTTTGTGCCAAGATGGTGATGTTGCTGGTGGAGCAACATAGCGCAATGATCATATAAGCCCAAAGGGAACCTTTCATTCAATCTTGTTTAACGAGTTCTTGCGGTATTTATTTTCAAGGCCGCAAAGATAATCATTTGGACTATGGCTATGCAATGGGTGGCAAATTGGCATGTATGGAGATCATTCGTATGTTTGGTTATCCTATGGCATCCTGAATGCATGGATTGGGTGATCCATAAAGTGTGAAAATGGGGTTGAAGAAATTTTACTTTTCTTAATGGATTTGGATGTTTTTCATCTTGAATTTTGGGGTCTGGGAACAGCCCCCAAAACTGAACCTAAGTTACTTTTGTGGAAGTAAAATTTCTGAATAAGATTGAGTTGAAAACTATTTGTTTTTTCTCTAATGTTTATCTCGTATAATTATTTTTTCTATGTGTTAAAATTTCAAGTCACTCAAAAATAATCGTTAAAAAATTTGGTTTTATCGTTTTTTTTTTGCTTTGTATTGGAATTTGTCTTTCTGAGCTTATTGAAAGCAGATCGTTAATAAACTCAGGAGCTTGGATTTTTTTATTAACCCAAAAGGACTACACTATGGATCCATTAAACATTCATCCGCCAGGCAGATAGCAGCCGAAATGATTCTTATTGTTTCAATACATGCAACGGAGATTGATTCAACGGTATTATTGAATACAATAGGAATACTTTCGGACTATTTTCTAGAAGCTAATTGCTGCAAATATGAGTAATCGGGGTCACCGATTTTATTAACGGTAGCTGATTATTTAGGCAATTTTAGTAGAAGTTAAAGATGACCCAAGATACAGCCATTATCGGGTAATGCATGCGACTACATTTTACTTTATGTGTTTCAATGAGAAATCCCGTATTCAAAACAAGTGTATTAATATTAAGCTTCCCATGAAACTGATAGTGAAAGTTTTTAATTCATAAAAATTAAATAATTGTTAGGCAACTGCAGAACGTCAACAGACAAATACTAACGGGTTATAAGCAACCAAATCATCATGATTCATGAAGATGTCGGATCGACTAGTATGCATAATCTTAAAAATAATTTTATTTTTTTGGGAGTATTTCCCAGTCGTTGAACACTGACGGTCAGTGATTAAATGAGAACCAAGATGAAGTATTTTAATTTTTCTCTATTAATCTTTGGTGTTATTGCAACATCGATGATCATTTATGCCTGCGCAAAAGAGCAGGAAAAGGAAAGCTCGGACCTCCAACCAGGAACTAGCTTAATTCACAGCAGTTCTTCTAATGCTTTGGTAAATCCAGAAGTAGCCAAATTGGATTTTTCATGCGATGATTCCTCGCTAGGCAACTGTACCGGCGTAGCTTACACCACGCGCACATTTACAGTAACATTACCAGACTATCCAAATTGCACGTTTATCGTGGAAACGATGTATAGGGAGTGTCCGGCCGGTTATGATTTTAAAATAATATCGTTTAGGAGTACAAATGTAAGTCCTCCGGGAAATGAATGTAATGCATGGACCGTTGATTTTGATATTTACAGCGGACAGCCTCCTTCCGTTTTCAATAACTGGTTGGCAGACTTTTATAAAAAACTCGTCATTGGTATCAGTAAGGTTCTTGCAGTACAGGCTGGAATTTATTGTAACAGTGGCAACTCATTGAAAGTTGCCGGATATACAGAAGGTAATTGTACCAGAACCTGCGCCTACAGACAGGATGGTGGTTTGGCCATACGAAAAACCCCATGCGGAACCGGATGTTGCAGCACCGTGTTTGAACTCTGCCTTGACGTAAACGGCGATCCGGTGATTACCGTTCAAAGCAGTACGACCTCTGCAGGATCACCGTGTAATCCTAACGGACCGACTATTAATTGTCCGGAAGGAACATTTTATTGGGGCTTTTGTGCTCAGCAATGCAGTATTTTTAACTAATCCTTTTTAACTTGTGAGTATTTGCATACGGGATGAAAATACTCACAGGTTTTTTATTAAATTTACCGTAATGAAAACAAATTACTTAATATTGATACTTGGA
>CAZMSE010000053.1:15254-18138 GCA_964568865.1 uncultured Saprospiraceae bacterium | reverse complement strand
CCATGCATTACTTCAGCCGAATCGTATTTTCCAGATACCCGGGTCTCCGGTGAATCGTATTCATCACAATTCTACTGTTTACTAACAAACGTTCGTTAGGACTGAACAGATAGATTTGTGGTTGAAGTTCGTAAATGGCTTTTTGAAAATCCAGATAGTATTGATGACGCAAATCATTTTGCTGGGCCGTCCGTATTCCTATAATCAACGAATCCACCAATGGTGATTGAAGTCCACTCCGATTTCCGCCTCCAGGTTTGGAGGCAGAACTGTGATAAGATTGGTAAGGATCGTAAAAACTAGTCACTTGTTGCGTGATGGTTGCCGACAAGATATCAAAATTGCGGCTATTTATGTCGTTGCGCAGCAGTGAAGCTTCTTTAGTTTCTGGTATAATTTCTATACCAATCTTCCTGGCTTCCTCTTTCATCAGTATGGCTATGTTTTTGCTGACTGCTCCAGACACTAAAAACCGCAGACTGAGTTTCATTTTCTTACCACCAATCACTTTATCCAACCAACCATCTGAATCAGAATCACTCCAGCCATTTTGCATCAACAGCTCCTTGGATTTTACAGGGTCAAATTTCACCGGTTCTAAATTTCGGTTGTAATAGGGTTTGGATTGCAGAACGGGCCCCGTAACAGGATCTGCCAGGCCCTGCATCAAATCTCTGATATAAGTTTCCACATCAGCAAGATGCGCCAAAGCCTTGCGAACAGGCCATTCAGATAAAATGGGGTTCCTGAGGTTTAGTTCCAAAATTGAATATTGAAAATGCGAAGCGGTCAAAAATTTTAGCTGCGGATTATTCACAGAATCTTTTCGGAGATCTGAATACTGTTTAGGAGAAATGTCGGTCATCAAATCAACACTTCCTTCCTTAACAGCCAGTATGGATGCAGCTTCATCCGGCATCACCAGATATTCAATGGTATTGGGTTTGGACTGGAGCATTGGACTTAGGTGTTCAAAGTTTTTACCCCACCAGTTCTGCTTTCTCTCCAGGACAATTTTCGAACCAGATTCCCAGGATTTCAAACGGTAGGGCCCTGCACCCTGTATTCCATTTTTACAATAAGTGGCACTTTCAAATTGATCGGCAAATCGCTTTAATCGTTCGTGTTCCTGTACGCTCCAATGTGAGCTGTCGCGATGTACCAAATCTGAAAGACTAAATGTTTGCATGATTCGCTCAGGGTCATAAATGTGTTCAGGGTATAAATTAACATTTCCACTGGCCTCTTTTCCCAACATATAATTCCTGGAAACTTCAACATTTATCTCTCGTGGATTTGAAGAATCCACTTGAATGGTTTGTATATTTTTTAAAAAACTACGCCAGCTTGGATTTTTTAAATAGGGATTTAATGAGGCTTTAACCGTAAATACATAATCATTGGCCTGAATGGATTTTCCATCATCCCATTGAGCTTCCTTCCGAATGGTGGTACGGTACCATATGGAACTATCCGTGGTTTGAGAAACTTCAGGAACATTTTCAACCAGCAAGGGACTCAATTCCAAACTATCCGGACTGAATTCAATCATCGGTAGCATGACCAATGCTTCAATTTGTGTAGCCAATGTACTTTGCGATACAATTGGATGAAGACAATCTACATCTTCACGGATGCGAATGCGCAAGGTAAATTCACTTTCCTTAGGATCAGTCTTACATGCAACCATATGAGTGAATACCATCGCGACCGTTAGACAATATAACAGCATATTGGATATGCTTAATGTAATGGTTGCTGATTTGACCTGCATAATAAACTTGTTTTGAATCAGAATGTTATAGTATTATCCCTTGCCAGTAAAGGTATGCAAAATATTTTAATCACAGGAGCGAACGGACTGATTGGAAGAAGGCTTTCAGAAGACCTCCAACAATCTGGCTACTATGTCCGTTGGCTCATTCGAAAAAAAGACCCACGGTTTACCTTTCCACAATTTTTATGGGATCCGGCCCGAGGGGAAATTGACTGCGATGCATTCGATCAACTCGATGCGATTATTCAATTGGCGGGGCATCCAATTGCTTCTGGCTTATGGACCTCTTCGAGAAAAAAACAAATTGTTGATTCAAGGTTGAATAGCATTCAAACCTTGTTAAAATGTTTGACCCATAAAAAATTACATATCCCTCATATCGTTCAGGCTTCCGCCACTGGTTTTTATGGTGATCAACCTGGCAAAATCCTCACCGAAGATTCGGCTAACCCGCCCAAAGGTTTTCTGAGTGAGGTTTGCCATAAATGGGAAGCTGAAGCTTTATCCCTTCAATCGGTTTGCAACAAACTAACGATTGTTCGTACTGGATTATTTCTGGATCACCGTGGTGGGATTTGGCCTAAACTCCTGCTCACAAAGCCCATCCATTTTTTAAGTTATCCGACCCCGGGACTTCAAATGTTATCCTGGATTCATTACCAAGATTATCAAAATGCAATGCGTTTTGTGCTTGAAAAAGGTTTGGTGGGGCCCGTCAATTTCACTGCACCCGAATCCAACTCTGTAAAAAATATGATTGAAACTGTTGCTGGGCTTGAAAAATTATCCGTGATCCCTGGACCTCCAGCCTGGTTGCTGCGGCTGTTTCTTGGAGAAATGTCTTCCCTGATTTTAGATTCGCAACAGGTCATTCCGCAAAAATTATTGCAAGCAGGTTTTCTCTTCAATTACCCTAATGCACAAACTGCGGCAAGTGATTTGATCAAAAGAAAATGAAAAACCAGTGAAATGATCATTGAATCACCATTCCATCATTGTGTCTCCCATAAATAAATGGAATGGGATGAACTTCAATTAGTGACAATTTACACCACCAGCGGATGGACTGATGTAGGGAATCCCAAGGTTTAGTCCCCGGAGAATGAG
>CAZMSE010000053.1:9298-15154 GCA_964568865.1 uncultured Saprospiraceae bacterium | reverse complement strand
CTTCAAGGTTCATGATAAAAATTATAAGGATAATGATACCTGAACCAATGGATAGCAATTGTTGCATCCCTGCCAAGAAAAACTGGTTGCCGATCAGTCCCAATATTAGACCCATCAAAGCATATGAAAGAGATCTTCCAAAATTGTATAGGAGTGCTGGAACGAAGGTATTTCCATTTTGGGTAAGTGTCCATGCAATGGGTCCACACATGCCAATGCAATGCAGACTTCCTATCAAACCCGTTCCAATGCCGGTGAAGAGGATCAGTTCAAAACTCATGTACGTTGAAAGAAAAACTTCTGTCTAAACGCTAAAGGTGTCTGATGGTTCATCCACTCAATTCTCACCTGGTACTGTGCCTGAATAAATTTGGATGAAGGGAGATACATATTTCCCGTAGAGTCAATGTTTAAATCAAATCTGAGGTCTTTGGATTTATCCGACAGACAAATGAATTCAACGTTTCCTTTTTGAAGATTGTCTACGCTTTCTCTGGAGAAGGCAATTTTAACCTGTTCAGCATCGTTTCCAATGTTCACCTGATAACCCATGGAATCGAGGTTTCGGACACCTTGCAGGGTTTGTGCAAATTGCTTTTCCTTTTCGTAATAATGGCTATCCATTAATTCATTGTTTTGCTGTGAAGCAACAAAAACAAAGTAGAATATCATCACCAAAAAACCGGTATATGCTAAAATAATTCGATAAGACCAACTCATGTAAGATTTATTTGTACAAGCCTAAAAAATTCGTTTTTACCAACTGTATTCTCTTATTGTTTTCATAGACACCCAATTCAATGGGTGTTTTTCTTTGTGTTAATGAATTTTTATCGAGTATGACAAAGAACTCACGCTCATTTACAATTTCTGGCTTCAAAGATTTCTCTTTATCTCCAATAAATCGAATTTCTCCTTGCCTGTTTTCCAAACGAATTTCGATGGTTCTTTCGCGATTGGTCTTGTTGAGAATTTTAGCCACATACAAATTGCCTATGGTATTGTTTTCCATCTCTTGATACAACTGTCCTTGCGCCCTTTTGACATAAGTATCAATGCTGTT
Source organism: uncultured Saprospiraceae bacterium (assembly GCA_964568865.1). Taxonomy (GTDB): domain Bacteria; phylum Bacteroidota; class Bacteroidia; order Chitinophagales; family Saprospiraceae; genus Vicinibacter. Next base: position 14,091 of record CAZMSE010000053.1, on the reverse strand, counting down.
GCCTTTCAACACCAAAAAAGTCATTAACGCTATCAAAAATACCAACACAAAGGAATATGCTTTCATTCGCCCTGTAAAATGAAAAGGAATCTTATTGGCGATTTCATCTTCAGAGGCATAGCGAATCAATTTCTTAGGAAATCCGATTTTTCCCATGACTTCGTCACAGGCATCAATGCATGCGGTACAACCCACACATTCCATCTGAACTCCGTCCCGTATATCGATCCCTGTCGGGCAGACGTGTACACATTTCATGCAGTCAATACAATCACCCAGTTTTCTTTCTGTTCCTTTTGCAATTTTCCCTCTTGGTTCGCCCCTCGAATAATCGTAAGCGATTTGCATGGTGCTTTTATCAAAAAGAACACTTTGCAGGCGTCCATATGGGCAAATCGTAGTACACACGATCTCTCTTACATAAGCAAATACCCCATAAAACAATGCGGTAAAAACCATTAAACCAATAAACAAACTCCAGTGTGCTTCTACCGGATCCTGGATGATCTTAATGACTTCATCAATTCCCAAGATATAAGCCAGAAAGGTATGAGCTATCAAAAAGGAGATCAATAAAAAAATGAGGTGTTTTGCTAATTTCCTAAGCATTTTTTCACCATCCCATGCCCGTTCTTTAAGTGCTTTTTGTTGATTGGGTGAACCTTCAATCCACCATTCAATCCGGCGGAAAATCAGTTCCATAAAAACCGTTTGAGGACAGGCCCAGCCACAAAACAATCGCCCGTAAATAATGGTAAACAGCGCGATAAAAATGATCAAAGCGATCATCCCAACGGCAAAAATGAAAAAGTCCTGAGGAAAGAATATTTTACCGAAAATGATAAACTTACCTTTAACTACATTGATCAGGACGAAAGGTTCATTGTTGTATTTTATAAACGGGATACCAAAAAAAACCAGGAGATAAATGATCAGCGATACATTACGCCATTTGAAAAAAAAACCAGAAGGTTTCAGTGCATAGATCCACTTTCTCTTTCCGCCACCTGTAACGGTACTGATCCGGTCTCTGAAACCCTCTGCATGTTGTAAATCTTCCTGATTCATAATGTTTTTCCAGACATTGTATCTTTTTTGGTTGTGTCAAGAACTGCAGGTGTTGCTTCTTCTTTATAAAGCTCTCCTTGAGGTTCTTTTGCTCCAGCCGGATTGGTTCCCTTCAGGGATTTGATAAAACTGGACAATTGAGCAATCTGACCTGCTGAATAATCTTCTTTCCATGATTTCATTCCCTTATCGACTACCCCGTATTTAATGATTGAAAAAATATTTTTTACAGAACCTCCATGAATCCAATAATCATCGGTCAGATTCGGGCCAACAACCCCGCGGCCATCTTCACCATGGCAAACTGCACATGCCGCTTTAAAAATCGTTTTTCCCTCTTCGAATTGTCCATCGGGTAAAAGGGTCACTGTATTCTCGTCCACCAAATTAGATTGCCCTTTTAGAAATTCCATTTTTTCCTTTTCAGCTTCTTTCATACTGATGTTGAATTCTTCAATCATCAATGGAGCAGCATGAGCAACATGGTACCGATATAAATAAATTCCGGCAAACACTATGGTGCCTAAAAAAGCTGCCGTAAACCAAGGAGGAGTTATGTTATCCAGTTCGCGTATCCCATCATAACTATGACCTGTATCTATATTGCCTTCTTCATCCATGGGTTTGAATGCATTGATTTTGTCCCACCAGGATATCCGTTGAGATGGCATACTGAGTTCATAAGAGTGCAAGCCAGTAAATAGTTTGATCCATCGAACCATAAACATCAATATCATTAGCTCAATAGCAATCAGCACCAGCAGGATCCAGGATTGTGCGCTCAAAGAAAGTAGAAATGATTCTTTTTTTACAGCGACCGCTGTTTGTGCCATAAGCATCTGTTGAGAAAGGCCCATGGTCACTAATATTACAATGGCTTTCATTTGACCGCCTCCCATCTTCTTATGAAAATGAACTTTAATTGCCGTCCGCAATAGAAAGGAAAAGATGATTATGACGAATGCCAAGGTTAGAGCAATGACAAAAAGTGCGGTATCCAAATGAAATGGTGAACTGCTTGGTTCAGCAGGTGCAGCAGCAGTTTCCGCCTGAGCCACCAAATTTCCAGTGACTCCGAACAAAAACAATGTTATGATAATTTGAATTATATTTTTCATAAAAATAATTAATTTATAGATGAATCCTTTTTATCCAATGGCAAGTTTTCCATGTATTCAATACTTTCTTTTGAAGCACTAAAGGCTAAATAACTCACCACCAAAAAAAATACAACAAACAGGATAAGTGAAATCAATGGATAGATTTCGATTCCTGCAATTTTCTCTAAATAATAATTGAATTTCATACCGTTTACTTTTTCTGATGTTTAGGTAATTATTTGGTCTGAGAAGTTCTGGTATCCTTTCCCAATCTTTGCAGATAGGCAATTAAAGCTATGATTTCTTTATCTGCACCAATTTCAATTTTATCCTTTTTCAAATTTTCTGCAATACCTTCTGCTTGCTTCAACAAGATTTCGTTTCCGGTTGCTTCAAGTTTTTCAGCATAGGGGACACCCATTTTGCGCATGGCATGAATTTTAGATGCTGTGGTCGCTGTGTTTAAAGTATTTTCAAACAACCATGGATATCGAGGCATGTTGGTTCCTGGAGAAACTGAAGCAGGATCTAACATGTGGTTGAAATGCCAGCTGTCAGGATATTTGCCGCCTACCCGGGCAAGATCTGGTCCCGTGCGTTTACTTCCCCATTGGAATGGATGGTCATACACAAACTCTCCGGATTTAGAATACTCGCCATATCGTGTTACTTCATATCGGAACGGACGTATCATTTGGGAGTGACAGTTATAACATCCCTCACGAATGTAAAGATCGCGGCCTTGTAATTCTAAAGGTGTATAGGGTTTTACACTGCTGATGGTTGGCACATTAGATTTGACTAAAAATGTGGGTACCAATTCAACGATTCCACCGATAGCCACTAATACCAAACTAAGACTTAACATCAACACTGGTTTTCTTTCCAGAAAGCCATGCCATATATAGGATTTTGGAGGGGTAAATTGTTTTTGCAATGGAGCTGCTTCTGCAGTTTCACTTTCAATGAAACTACCTTGATTTGCAGTTTTGATTAAGTTGTAAATCATGACAAAAACACCCACCAAGAAGATAGTTCCTCCCAATGCCCTCAAGAAATAAAATGGAACCACCGTTTGCACAATATCAATGAATTGGTATTGCAACTGTCCTTCAGGAGTAAAGGCTTTCATCATAAAGTAAGCACGGAAAGCTGACCAGTACATTGGGATGGCGTAAAGAATTATCCCAAGGGTGCCAATCCAAAAATGCATGGATGCCAATTTTTTACTGTAAAGTTGTGTATTGTACATTTTTGGGATCAACCAGTACATCATACCGAAGGTCATGAATCCGTTCCAACCCAACGCTCCAATGTGCACGTGCGCTACTGTCCAGTCGCTGTAATGCGAAATTGCATTGACATTTTTCAAAGACAACATGGGACCTTCAAATGTAGACATACCATAACAGGTTACGGCTACAACAAAAAATTTCAACACGGGATCTTCTCTCACTTTATCCCAGGCTCCACGCAAAGTAAACAAACCATTCAGCATACCTCCCCAGCTAGGTAAAATCAACATGATCGAAAATACCGTTCCTAAAGATTGTGCCCAATCGGGCAATGCCGTATACAAAAGATGGTGAGGTCCGGCCCAAATGTAGATGAAGATCAAAGACCAAAAGTGAACAATGCTTAATCGGTAAGAATAAACCGGCCGATCTGCTGCTTTTGGAAGAAAATAATACATAAGACCCAGATAGGGGGTTGTTAAAAAGAATGCAACCGCATTGTGTCCATACCACCATTGCACTAAGGCATCCTGCACCCCTGCATACCAGGAATATGATTTAAACAGATTCACTGGCATTTCAAAAGAGTTGACAATGTGCAACATGGCTACGGTAACCCAAGAAGCAATGAAAAACCATATCGCTACATACATATGTCTTTCCCTGCGTGTAAAAATGGTTCCAAACATATTGATACCAAATACCACCCAAATGAGCGTAATGAGGATATCGATGGGCCACTCCAACTCTGCATATTCTTTTCCGGTGGTAATACCTGCAAGCAGGGTAACTGCTGCAAGTACAATGATCAATTGCCATCCCCAGAAGTGGATTTTACTGAGCAAATTACTCCACATGGAGGCTTTTAATAATCGCGGAATTGCATAATACACCGCAGTAAAAATTCCATTCCCTACAAAAGCGAATATCACTGCATTGGTATGTACAGGCCTCACCCTTCCATAGGTAAGGAAGGATAAGTCAAAATTCAAAGCCGGGAATACCAGTTGAAAAGCAATGACTACGCCAAGCAACATTCCGACAGCTCCCCAAAAAACAGTCGCTATCGCAAATAATCGAGGAATCTTGTTGTCATAAATAAATCGTTCTAGTTGCATAATTAGTCTTTTGTAATTTCTTGTGATTCAATCGTATCGTCAAATAATATTCTCTGAGCAGGAGAATAGATATCGTCAAACTGACCATCCTCAGAGCTCCATAAGAAAGCGAATAAAAATCCACCTGCGATGCAGATACTGACGATGATGAGCAGGATGAGTACGTTCATATTTAATTTCGCGTAAAATTGGTCAACTATCTCCCCGTTTGCCTATAATAACCGTCATTGTCATGGATGATTTTCATCAATAACTGGTAAAATTCGATGGTT
>CAZMSE010000053.1:0-9198 GCA_964568865.1 uncultured Saprospiraceae bacterium | reverse complement strand
TTGTTTTTATTCTCCGTCACCGCTATGCCAACATGGCTTTGTTTTAAAGCTCCGGCATCGTTTAACCCATCCCCTACCATAAGGGTTTTTTCACCAGCCCGTTGCAGCTGACAAATGTATTGAAGTTTATCTTCAGGACTGCAGTGGAATTTAACATGATCTTCCTTCTTAACCAGGGCATTCATGTATTTCTTTTCTGCATCATTGTCACCGGACAATACCGAAACTTCATAGTGCTGCCGCGTTTTTTCGAATACCTCTTCCAGGTGTTGCCGGTATTGATGGCTGATGAGGAAATAGCCCAGGTATTTCCCATCTTCCCGTAAGTGAATACAGGTACCACCTTCTACCTTTGGTTCATCAACCCCTATAAAGGTTGCTGATCCCATTTTCAAATGGTGTTCTTCCAACCAGGCTTCAATGCCCTTTCCTTCCCATTGCTTAAAATGCTCTACTTCCAACGTATGCTCTAAATTTCCGTATTGAAATATGGCCATACTCAAAGGATGGTTGGATTGCCTTGCCAGCGAATAAAAACGTCTGGCCTGTTCAGGCAATAAATGAATTCCCACAAACTGTATGCGCTGACGGGAGCTTTCTGTTAAGGTACCGGTTTTGTCAAAGACTACATGATCTATGTGTTGCAAATGCTCCAATACATCGGCATGCCTGATATACATTTTGTTTTCGGCCAATATATTCATCACCTGGCCATTGGTATAATTCGCTGCCAATAATAATGCACATGGACAGGCCACAATCAGAATGGTGGTCATCGCATTCCACATAAGGTCATTTCGCCCTTGCTGATACCAGTAGGTCGCAGCCAATCCTGCCAGCAACAAAACGATGAATGTAAAATTCATGCCCAGGCGGTCTATCTCTTTTTTTAATTGCGCAGGTTGTTTATTTTCAAAATGACGATTCCATAAACTGGTCAGGTAACTCTGCTCCACCGGCTTTTGAACGCGCAAGCTAATCTGGCCTCCTGTCTGTCTTGCCCCGGCAAATATTTTTTCATTATGCTTTACCGTTACATGATTGCTTTCTCCTGTAACAAAACTGTAGTCCAGGGCTGCGGTGCCTTGCAACAAAATACCATCCGCCGGAACGATTTCCTGATTGTGAATATGGATAATGTCGTTAACTCTCAATTTTTCAATGGGAACGGGAATCACTTGATTCTCCCGTTCGGTCAACACGGCAATTGGAAAAAACGAACGGTAGTTACGGTCAAAAGAAAGCGAACGGTTGGATCTATCCTGAACGAATCTCCCCACCAACATAAAAAACACAATACCGGACATGCTGTCCAAATATCCATTTCCCAATCCGGATTGAATTTCAAATAAACTTCGACCAAAGGTCAAAACAATTGCCAATGCGATGGGTAAATCAATGTTTAAATATCGACTCTTTAAGCCATGCCAGGCCCCTTTAAAAAACTCAGCTGCACAATAAAAAAATACAGGAAGTGAAAGCATAACAATCAACAAACTAAAAACTTTGCCGATTTGCGTTTCTTCCAATTCGCCTCCGGAAAAATACTCAGGTAAACTCAACATCATGATATTCGCAAATGCGAACCCTGCTACTCCGATCTTAATGATCCTGCTTTTCGAATTTCCGGAAAACCCTGTTTCAGCATTGGTTTTCAAATCCAACTGTGGTTCATATCCCAGGGTGGTCAATAATTCTACAATTTTACGTAACGAAGTCTTGGCTTCATCAAACACCAAGTGAATTTTCTTATCGGCAAATTGCACCCGGGAATAAACAATTCCTGGATCCATCCGGTGAATTTGTTCCAATAACCAAAGGCAGGAACTACAATGCATTTGAGGAAGAAACAGATGTACGTGCGATTGTTTGCCATCCGAAAATCTCAGCAGTTGCTGTTGTATTTCCGGCAGCTCCAAAAAAGCAAATTTCTCTCGCCACATGCTGAATTTCTGAGCAAGGCCCGGATGTTCATTGAGGTCATAATATTTGCATAGACCATTCTGATCCAATAATTCATAGACCAGTTTACATCCTTCGCAACAGAAATACTTTTCCTCCTGCCGGATGGTTAAATCATTGCAAATCGTCCCACAATGGTAGCATGATACTGTTGTATCGCGATTAGACAGTGAAATTTGTTGACTCATCAATGAATAATTTAATCATCGCGCTAAATTGGAGGATTGCTCATGGCCAAATGATGACCAGTATCATTTCGAAAAATGATCATAGTCACTAAGTTGTTTTAATAAAAATTATTGAGGGGTTTAGATTGTGTCTCTTCAATATTATGATTGCCGTTCGCTGGGATATAATTCCTCAATCACATGCAAATAAGTTCGAAAAGCTACAAATCGGTCAGCATACCGGTCAATGTGTTCCTTTTGTAATGCTGGAGCATATTGTGCCATATATTTATTTAATGCCTCCAGGTTGGGGGCATCGTACTGCAATACGAAAGTGAGACCATCCGATTCTTCTACATCCAATTTTGAAAATCTGCACTTGTTGAAAATACCGGTACTCAACACTCTTGGGACATGATGCGTACGCATCCAATTCAGCCAATCCTCATGAATTTCAGGGTGAATCTTCACCGTAACATTGTATACAACCATGGGTATTATTTTCCAGCTTAAAAGCCAAAGCTAAATGAAATTCCAAAACTGGACCTCGATTTTTCTCCCTGAATCAAAATATTGGAGCCATCCAGCTGGGTGAATATCAATGTTTTTGGGGCATTATCATAAAGATGCTTATAGTAAATACCTATCTCAAAATGATCTTCGATTCGGATGTCCAACGATGCAATTGCGTCAATAAAATAATCGTCACGAACATCTGTTAGTTGGCCATTTGTTGTGGTCACTCTGAAATTTTCAAACGGTAGTTTTATAAATGAGTACAATTTAAATTTATAACCATCCTTTGGGCGCCAAACCAATCCAGGCCTGAGTTCCCACTTCAACTGATTAGTAGGTTCAAATGCATATGAAATTGTGGTATCTTTTTGATTGAATATGAAAGTCTTGTTAAGTGTACTTTTTTCCAATTCATAATAAACACCCATTAAAAGGGATAATCTCAGTTTACTGTATTGCTTGCGGTTTGAAATTAAAAATCGATGTCTGGTTTTCGAAATGATGTCAATTTCTCCGGTTGTCAGTTGCAGGGTATTCTTAATTGGCATACAACTTTGAAGACATCTGACCAAGTCATTGCCATGCATTTCATAACTTGGTTTTTGATTCATTTCATCCCGGTTGCTCCTTCCTTTTGATGTAAGACCTGAAGAAAACAAACTAAAAATGAATCCACCCCCCACTTCATAACGCTGATCTATTCCTAAAAAATCATCGTTGAATCTTTTAGCAATGACGTAGTTTTCAAGCCATAATCCATGTGCCCGGTAATCCTCATCCAATTTAGCGGTATACTTTTCAATCAATCGTTGGTACTCTTCCTTATAGACCTCTGGTTGCTCCATTTCTTGTTTCAAGTCCTTGATTTTCTGTTCGATTTTCTTTTTTCTCGATACGGGATCCGGTAAGTAAGGATGAAAATCAAAGGAAATATCAATGTTTGATACGTTTTCCTGAAAACTACCATTCTTGAGTTGAGTTTGCAAACCGGTGGTGAAATCAAGTTCATAAGGATACAAGCCCTGATCCATGCTGATTCCAGCTTCTACCCGGAATAAATTATCTTGTGTAGTTTCATGACCCGTAAACCCAAAGCTCCCCTTTCCATTCAGTCTATGCTCTTCTTCCATGTAGGCAAACAGATTGTCCAAAAGTTGTTGGGTCTCAACCATAACCGTCGAATCTTCAGCAGATTGTATCAAGGGTTGGCCTGCCCATCGGGACGCTATTTTTTTGGATTGGATACTTTGATAGACTTCTCTGAAAGCTTTATCACTGACTTGGGCGTAAAGACTTTGGTTGACATTCCCCATCATCAGGAGGAGCATCGTTAATTTCAAAATGGATAAGGGTTTCACTTTATTAAAGACTGATCTTACTGATCCAAGCAGCAAAATTTTTGCCAATTTCAATTCCTTACTGAAAGCTTTGCTTCAAACATCCTAAATCGGCTCGTTTATCCCATGATTCAAGCATTCTCTATTGGATTTACCACCATCATTGATGATCTTCCGGTAATCCCTCTATACCTGAATAAGGCCACATTTTTATGCTTTATTTACCCTTGAATTGAAACTGAATGTACCGGATATTCTTGCCTTTATCGCGATGCATTCGCTCGTAATACGTCTGAATGTTGTACTCGGGTTCGATGGCGGATTGGGCATAAATATTTTCACAGCATTTAACCAAATTATATTGCGGATGTGCTTCAATGCATTCCAAGCTGAATTCGTATAAAGTTGGATCGTCTGTTTTAAGGTAAAGCATGGCCCCAGGTTTGAGAATTTCCATATATCGGTCCAGAAAACTTTGAGAAGTGAGTCTCCGTTCAGATTTGCTTTTTCGAAGGAACGGATCGGGAAAAGTGATCCAAATTTCACTCACCTCACCCTGATCGAAAAATCTGGAAATCATTTCAATGCGGGTCCGTACAAACGCTACGTTTTGAAGTCCTAAAAACAAGGCTGTCTTAGCGCCTTTCCATATACGTGCCCCTTTTATATCGACACCGATAAAATTTTTCGCAGGATACAATTTTGCCAAACCGAGACAATATTCTCCGCGCCCGCAAGCCAATTCCAAAACCAAGTCATGGTCGTTTCCAAAATATTCCCTGCTCCAACGTCCTTTATAATCAACTTGTCGATCCGCACCTGAATACAAATGAGGATCTTCAAAACTAAAATTTTCAAACACATTGGGGAGTTGGAGATTTTCCGCAAACTTTTCCAATTTACTTCTTTTGCTCATAAGGCATCCTTTCCCATAATTTGATCAATAATTTGAAAGTAACTTTCCAATTCATGCATTTTCTCATTTTTCTGATCATCCATTTGAAAGAATGAAGTGGGATCTCTGAGCATTTGCTGGATATTGGCAGCATCCATCGGATTGGTATATGCCTGATGCTGTGGTCTGATGACAAAAACAGGACTCAGACAATTGGGAAGAAATTCATATAATTTAAAATCATATTTAAGTTCATAAGGCAGAAAAAAAGCCGGATACCGATCACGTACCCATTGTTTCAGACCATACACCGGATTGTCTAATATTAACATGCGAGCGGGCATCATGGTATTGACATAGCAAGCCACAGGAGATAAAAAGTCCATGGCATAAAGCAGAATGCTATCTTCTCGAAATCGCTTGTTTATCCAGTCCATGCAGGCCAAGGCATCTTCTTCCAGACTGGTTTCCGTCAGGTTTCCCGCAGATTTGCCAAAACCCCTGAAATCCGGTAATAAGACGGCATAACCCCTGGATACAAATACCTGACTGAGGAATTGATAATCATCCAGGTTCCCCTGGGCACCATGGAGTAACAATACTACCCCATGAGGTGTGGACCTGGGCTGGTGGTATTGAGCGATCAGATGCTGTTCGCCCGGTAAAGGAATTTGTATTTCCTGGATTCGGTTGTTTCTAAATGCATTATACTGACGAGTCCTCTCTGTTTTAAATATGATGGGATTGATGAGGATGTATAATGAAAATAGACCCACCAGGTAAAGCATGGCCATACCACTGGTCAGAAGCATGATATTCTTCCAATTCCAGGTCATGGAGGCAAGGTAAATAATTACAAGCAATTGTTTTCAGCCAAAAGACCTGAGTTTAAGAAAAATCCATATTGCAAATTCTCCATAGTTATGGTTAAGGCCATATAGACCCATTGGCTCGATCGTTTTATGACGACTGATCTATTGAATACTCCAGTTTCAACTCAATTATCTTGGAATTTCGGAAGTATCGATTTCAAGTTCATCCACTTCAACGACCAAAACATTCCAATCGGAACTATCAATCTCCAATGAATCCTCATCGATTACTACAGGTTCTGAAACTTCAACTGCAGGAATTAAGATGGCTTCAACGTTATCTACCTGGCTTTGTTTGTTCGCATCAGAATCCAGTTTTTCAGTTTTGCCTTGAACATCATTATGGTAAGGGGTCTCTTGCTGGGTGCCTGACTTTTGACTTAATTTTGTTACACTCGAGGAAGGTTTTATTTTGATTACCTCCTGCGCTATTTTTTTATGTCCGTGTAGTTCAAAGCTCATCCCAATACCCATTCCCAAACCGATGAGGCAAAGGCTGATGGCAAATGCAGATAACGCGGTTTTCATCTTTCCTTTTTAGGTTTGACCGCATACCGCTAGCCTGGTAAAAACAAGCTGCGCTAAAATTTTGTTAAGAAATCGCTTTCTATTGCCTGACGATTCGGCCGCCAGGGTTCATGTCGCACCAAGTTGGGCAGGGGCCGGCTTGTCCATTTAATGAGGGTCTTGTCTGAAATCCCTTTGGCTTCGAAGCTTCTTCAATCAACCTTCCCGTACCCGCAAGATCGGCCAACGAAACAAAGATGGTCTTTCGGTCGGTGGTGGTCATTCCCGGATATACCCTGAAAGCCTTAATTTGCTGATCGGCTACCAATAATTGATTGAGGTATCCAATAAGGCCTTTGTCCAAACTGAATCCAAAACAATCATTTGGATAAGCTGCTTCATATGCTGAATAAGCATTTTGAATGTTGGTTACATCGGCCTCTAGAGTTATACCAGCTGGCGGCGCAAGTGTTGTTTCACAAGCGGTAGGATTTTCCTTTAGGTATTTGCAACAATCGATCGTAGAATTACCCCAAATGAAGTATCCGATCAATACTCCACAACAAAGACAGATAACGCCAATTACAAGTTCTTTCGCCATAAAATAGTTTTTATCGTGTTTGAAATTATGGCTAAATATAATCGTTTCTGTAGATTTGTCCGGCATGACGAAGTATCTTCTCTTTTACTTTACCACATTAATTTGTTTAAGTTGTAAGTACTCCACCCAGACAAAAGAGTCTTCTGTCTGCAATGAATGCATACAGTTTTTGGACCCCCAACATTTTATCTCTCCCGTACAACTTGCTTACCAGGCATTAGAATTTAGTTACGATCTTCCACTGGCCGAAAAACTTCTTCGCGAACAAATCCACAAACATCGCTCTTCCAGGTCCATTGATTCGTTGGTTTTTCTGGCCTGTCACTACCTCGTATTACCTGAAATTTCAGGGGTGGATCCAAAGTTTACCCAGGAGCTTGTACAAGAGCTGGAAAATCTTGAACTCGCCGTGACTCAACCGATCTTAAGTTCATTAATGCACTATTCCCTCAATCACCATTATTATCAGCAGTCACAAGCACTCCCTTGTTTTAGCCATGCTTACAAAATTCTTTCCTCCAAAACCAATGACAACCAACCAATTCAGGTCTTGTATCATCTTGCGCTTGCAAAATCCAGCGAGGTGGCCAGGGACTTCAAAACCTCTATAAAGAATTTCCTATCCGGTTATTATTTAGCTGAAGAAGCCCAAGTTGAAATACTTAGAAACAAAGTTTTAAGTGAATTATCAAGTTTTTACATACGATCGAATTTGCATGAAAAAGCATTTGAGTACAAATTGATGGAATTAAAGAATAGCCCCAAAGATTCATTGAACTATTACTTTGCTTTGCTTTCGAAATTAGAATGCATTCGAAAAATGAACTCGGATGGAAGTTACAACTTGCAGGAGTGGTACAGTATTGTCGATTTCGCCATAAGAAATAAGGCCAGGCGGCTTGAAGAATATGCTTTTGCTTTCTTTCGCACCAGTATGATCGATGCAGGCCGTCCTGAGGATTTGCTCAACATTTATGATACCCGGTATCCACTGCAATTCAAGCGCTTTAAAGAAATCCAGAAGATCAGTTACCTGAGACTGCTGGCAGCCTATTATGAATCCGTTGAAAAAATGGACTCTGCCCAATATTTTTATACTGAGTCCATCCGGAATTGTGAACAGAAGAAGCTTTCTACCGGTATCCGTTATTCTATTTATCTCCGATATGGAGATTTTGCATTCAGAAAAGGTAATATTAATGAAGCAGTGAAAGCTTACCTTGTTGCATTTGAAGCTACAAAAAGTATGAAAATTACAGAATATCAACTTCAGGTAGCCAAAAAACTCAAAGACATTTTTCAAGAGCAACACAAGGACAATGATGCTGTGCGGTATATCCTGAGTTACCAGGCCTTACAAGACAAGGTGGACAGCATCATGCACGATCGCGAAGTGGTCAAGATGGAACTGGACAACAGCGAACAAATTCATTTATTGCAAAAAAGATTTGAAGAAGAATCCAAGTTAAATATTTATGAAAATCAATACCGCTTGATTGCTATTTTCATTTTGATGGTTTTTATTGTTTTGTTGGCCGCTGCACAATTTCACGTCCCTATTTGGATTATCCGTTCACTGGGTTTTCTGGCATTTATCTTTTTATTTGAATTTCTGATTATCCGGTTGGATAAACCTTTGCATTCTCTGGCTCACGATGTACCCTGGAAATTATTTGGTATCAAGGTTGCATTGTTTGCTTTCCTGTTGCCGTTTCATCACTGGATTGAAAAGAAAGTCGTTGGTTTTTTGTTGGAACGAAGAAATAAAGGCGGCACCCTGCTGCAATTGAATGGTTCTATTTTTAAGAAATGGTTTACCCAATTGAATCGTACGGAGGAATAACCCGTTTTAATAATATTCTCACGTCTTAAATGATTTTCAAATTTATTCCACGACTAATATTATGCGTGCTGCTTTTCTAAAATTCAAAACAAATTTTTCTATTAAAAACAATTCGTGGTAGATTCATCAGTGTCTTAATTTTCATTGCTTCTCCAAAATTAATTAAGTACTAACCTTCATAAAAAATTAGAAAAATCCAACTATCCATTTTCAATTTGTCCGAATGAAGTTGATCGTTTCATTTCATATTATCAAAAATAATATTTGTTAAAGTTCTTGGATTTACATTTGTATTGTAGTATTTTTATCATCAGTTTAAATCACGACTAGCAAAACATATAGAAATAGTTATAGAAACTAAAATCGTAAATGCGTTTTTAATTTTTAAATTTTTTTTTATGTTTTATTTAATGGGGGGGGGGGGGGGGGGGGGGGGGGGGGGGGGCGGGGGGGGGCGGGGGGCGGGGGAGGGAGGGGGGGGAGGGCGGGGGCGGGTCG
>CAZMSE010000052.1:16651-18429 GCA_964568865.1 uncultured Saprospiraceae bacterium | reverse complement strand
CAACTTAACGTTGTATCTCTTGCAGGAGTCAACAATGTTGGAGGTCTTGTATCGCGGATAATGAAGGAGGCTTCTCTGGTAGAGGTATTTCCTGAACAATCGATTGCAGTGAAACGATAAACCACGCTATCGGTATTGCTGCAACGATCGTATTCGCGAACCTGATCATGTTCGAAACGAACCGTTCCGTTACATGGGTCTCCCAAAATTGTACCTCTTCCATTGATGGCCAACCAGGCATTCAATTGAGCGATATTGCCTCTTCCATCACATTCAACGATTTCATTGGCAGGATTAGCTACCCATACTGGCGCAGTTGTATCGCGAACAATGAAACGAGCAATGGTTGCATTTGAGATATTTCCACAAGAATCCAGTGCATTGAACATGTAAGTCAAAATCCGGTTTTGACCACAGGTTACCTGCGTTCTCATCAATGTAGTATCCCAAACGAAAATTCCATCGGTAAGGTGATTGATATCATTTTGCAGAGGAATGGTATTCAATCTATCTAAAATATTCCATTTGAGGTTTCGTGCATTAGGTTGAGGCTGATGCCATCCAGAAGCAGTCATACCACCAAACATTACTACACCGCTTCCCCAAAGGGTTTGTGCAAATAAAGCTCTGTTGGCACCACCATTTTCACGGATCATTACGACCATAGTAGGAGGACCTACTATTGCGTGACCAAAGAAATTACCCGTATAATTTGTACCTGTAGGTTGATATGGGCCATTTAGTATTGCTCCTGAAGCTACAACGCTCGGTATCAATGTAGAACCAACTGAATATTGAATTTGTACGCCACCAAAACCAAGATCGATGTTTCCACCTTGGTTTGGAGCAGCATTCAAGAACAGTCGTCCACCGCAAGCTACCCATGATTCAATCAATCCTCTGTTGGCATTGACAAAAGAGTTGAACGCATTAGCACTACCATCACTACCATCCATATAAATGAATCGGTAGTTCTGAGAGAATATGGTTGCAGCGGGTGCTCCGAAATTGAACTGATCCCAATTTCCTGCACCAAAGATTTGATTCATCGAGGTTGTATAATCATCATATCCTGGTCCTCCACCCCATGGTAATGAGGTTCCGGTAACAAATGCTGCACGCGCTCCTGGTAATGGTCCGCAATTTACCCCACTGCAAAGATCAACAGCCCTGGCACCACCATGATTGGCAATCCAGTTCGCAAAATCAGCTGTGTTGCCCAATCCATCACATTCTACTACTGTGTCTTTAGCAGCAGATACGATTTCTGGTTGAGTGCGGTCAACTACAGTAACTGTAGCTTGAGCAGATGAACTGTTTCCACAAGCATCAATAGCCCAGAACGTAACTAATGCAGAACCGGTATTGCGATTACATCCTCCAGTTAATCCACTGAAATTATTGGTATAGTTAACCGATGTAAAGCAAGAGTCTAGCGCAATTCCGTCACCATTAGTACGTAACCATCCAGATACTTGTGAATATGGATCTGTAGAATTATCACATTCAAAGGTTGCATTTACTGGACGTACATTCCATACTGGTGGAGTTTGATCGCGAACCTGCAGTGTAAATGTAAAGCTTGTAGAATTTCCACAGCGGTCTCTGACAGTGAAGGTCACAGGAACTGCAGCACCACAATAATTATTGATCAATCCATTAAAGTTATTGGACCACAATAAATAAGGTGAAGCATCGCATGCATCTGTAGCAGTTGCACCTGCATGAGAATCTATCCACTGATAAACACGTGCGTAAACATCGTTTCCACATTCAAC
>CAZMSE010000052.1:0-16551 GCA_964568865.1 uncultured Saprospiraceae bacterium | reverse complement strand
TGTATCGGTATAAATATTTAATGTATAAGAATTATTACATCCATTTGGATCATCCACTATGTAAGTCACCGCATAAATACCACAAGCTGGTGCTACAAAAGTGCCATTACCTCCGTTACCTGCGTTGGTTACACCTGCACCGGTAAAAGTACCTCCAGGAGTTACTGGAGTAAGGGTCACAGCTTGACCTACACAAGGATTCACAGGAGAAATGGAGAATGAAGCATTCAACAAAGTACCATCACGGATGACAATCAGCTCACAGGTCGTTTCAGAACAAATGATCTGAGGATTTCCTGGTGTGGCTGGATTAGGTCCGGTAGATGGTCCACAGGATGGAGTGGTAATATTCTCGGTCATGCATAATTGGAAGCTCAAACCGCCTGCTGGAATTGGTCCATTGATGGTGAAAGCACCCGTTGAAGCGTTCAAATTAATTTGAGGTACTGGATTTGGATTCGTCGACCAAGTTCTACTCACTGTTCCTGCTGGATCATAACTTGGGCTGTTGACCAAAGGCGTAAAGGTGGTTATTGGATCATTCGCAGACCAACAGATTTCGTTTTGAACACTAAAACCTGGGGTTGGTTGCTCAGAAATTTGCAAACATGCTGAACCTTGAGCAAAACAGCCTCCAGCTGTAGCACCTGGAACAGTTGCAACCGTGTAAGTGAAACAATAGCATCCTGCCTGAGTAAAGACTAAATTATTACCCATGATCTGAGCACCAGCTGGAGGTGTATTGGCAAAAGTCCAAGTTCCTCCTGGTGAAGTAGCCGTGCTGGCAAATAACACAGAAAGCGGAATTACTCCTCCTGGCTCAACTAAACAAGGCAATTGTTTATTCGCCAATGTTGCATTTGCTAAAGGAGCAACAATAATGTTTCTGGAAAGTACATTGGTACATCCATCCGGGCTGTTTACTGTGTAAGTGACCACATGTGTACCTACGCCAGCAACTGCAGGACAGAACCTGTAGTTTGGATGAGTAGGATCTAACTGAACTCCCTGACCACTGAATACACCACCTGGTGTACCTGTAACCAAAGCATCCAAATCTACACAAGCTGCATCCACGCAAATTGGTCCAAAACCGGTCCAGTTAGGAGATGAAGCAGTTGTTGTATTGGTCACTGTAATCGTCTGACAATATTCTTTGCGGCATTCAACGAATGAGCAACTTGCATTGTCATAGTGCTCTTGCATGCAAATGGTTGCAGTACCCGCTCCTACGATGGTTACTAAACCACCTGCTGAAACCGTAGCCACTGCTGCATTGCTGGTGCTAAATCCACGCAAGAAGAGTGTGGTTTGAGGATGAGGAGCCGTACTTTCAAGATAAGTAGGTATTATATTAAAAGTAATGGTGGGTACTCCTGGAGCCCAGCAAATTTCATTTGGTAATGTAAACTTAGGAGTAGGTTCTTCTCCCACTGTCAAACGGTATTGCATGGTCGAAACACAGCCAGGTGTAGCACCAGGCCATGCACGTACTGTGTACTGAACGACATAGCATCCTGGATCAGTATAGATCAAGGTATTTGCTCCATTGATGGCTCCTGTGATACCTCCACCAAGGGCATTTGCAGGACTTGAAACAATTGTCCAGCTTCCACCTCTGGTAGCAGCAGGGCAAAGGAAGGTTTCAAGGTCGAAAGTACCCATGGTATAGTAAGATTCAATATTCACAGGAATAAAGAACTCACTTGCATTGGCAAAACCGCCATACGTCTGAGCAGATCCCAAACGATGCGTTGCACATGCAAGTGTGAAATCATCTTCAGGACAAATAGCGTTGACTGGGGCATATACTTCAACATTGTGCGTCATGACTGCAGTACAACCTGCTCCGTTTTGAACAGTATAGGTAATGGCATGAACACCAGGACCTGCAGCAGCAGGACAGAACTGGTAGTTTGGATGTGCTCCCTGAACTGATACTCCGGTTCCGGTAAAGACACCGCCAGTATTTCCAGTAATCAATGCATCCAAATCAATACAAGGATCTGTAGTACAGAATTGATAAGGATTTGGACGTGTCCAACTTGGATTTACTTCAGCATTGGTCTGGGTAATGGTAATACGTTGGCATTCAGTAGCATTACAATATACACCCGCACCGTTTCCACCACATGCTGCATACGACAAACTTTCAGTTACGCAGATTTCAAAAACACCAGCACCTTGAACGGTAATGGTCGGACTTTCTAAAGTATTTAAATTGAAAGTTGGTACGGGACCTGCTCCTGACACCAGGGTTGCAGTCCAATTATAAGTTCTTGCAGATGCATTGGTACCCCAGGTTTCACCTGTGTAGAATATTGGTAAAGTCAAAGAACCCGCAATTCCGTTCCAACAAGCTTCTTCCGCCATATCAAACTCTGGCTGAGGCTCTTCGGTAACCAGTAAGAATACATCATCTGACATTTGAGCACAACCTCCTGTTGCTCCAGCATAGGCTGCTGGGACAGTGTATCTCAATTGATGGCATCCGGGGGTAACACTGGCAACCGTATTTCTGATGGATATAGCGGTTCCACTCACCTGAGTCCAAGTTCCACCCAAAGTAGTTGATGGAGTCAATAACTCATCGAGATTAAAGTCTATAAAAGGTCCATTTTGTTGGAAATCATAACAACCTCTGTTCAAATCAGCAACAAGAGTTGCATTTCTGACTTCGTGAACTTCAATCAGACGGCAAGAGTATTTCATACAGGTTCCTTCTCCGGTCATGACACAGATCAGGTGGTATCCTGGTCCTGCAACTGATGGATTGAATGTACCTGTAGGGTCATCTCCTGTAGCGTCTGTTACTCCAGGACCTGACCAATAAACTTCGGCCACACCATCAGGTGAAGCTTCATCTACAGAATTGTCTGGATTGTCAAGCGTCAAGGTAATGGACGTAACATCTTCACAAGTATTTTGTGGGATGGTAAATGTAGGATCGCTGGCAGCATACACCACGATTTCCAAAGTATCAATTTCCTGACAATTTACCGGAGTCGTTGCTCCGATGGTATAAATTGCATAATGTGTGCCTTCACCCGCCACGGAAGGGTCAAATGATGCGGTCAGGCCATTGCCGTTATCAGTAACGCCTGGCCCACTCCAAACACCGTTTTCTCCACAGATGGTGGCATCACCATTATTTCTTAAAGTATAATTTACTGTGTCGTTTGCACAATAGGTTTGAGGTCCAGTTACATCAACATGAGGTTTTTGAGCGATGTTGATTTCGCCCGTACATACGATATCATCCGGACAACTTTCAATTCTGTATTCATAAGTCAATGTACCGCATCCACCATTGTAAACTACACCGGTGGTCATATCACCTACCACTACATTAAATGCAGGATTATTAGCCGTAATACGGACTATTCCATGACCTTCATTTGCCCCCGGATTCGTGATTCCATTGGTAACTCCACCAATATATGAAGAACCACCGCCTCCGCCTGCTGAATAACCAGATCCATGGTCAGTTGTGGAAGTTCCACCACCACCACCAAAATATCCACCGCCTCCACCGCCTGATCCCCAGGCATCGACATTGGTACTGCCATTTCCTCCAACACCAAGAGCTCCATTTGTTGCTCCTCTTGTGAGGGTTCCTGCAAGACCACCTCCAACTTGAGTTCCTCCACCACCGCCGATAGAATTAACTTGAGCGACTCCATCTACCCCGGTAAGTCCACCGCCAGCACCTCCTTCAGCAGATCCAAAGAAACCTCCGCCGCCGCCACCGCCGCCAGCAGCGACGATTACGCGATTCGCTAAGCCAGTACCGCCAACCCTAACATCTGAAGCACCACCTCCACCTGCGCCATTCTCAACTTGTGGAAAAGCATCAAAACCACCATTTCCTCCACCATTAAATCCTCCTGGATTATTGGCATCAACACCATTGGCATCACTTCCTTGACCTCCTACAAATATGTAGAGTGTCTGACCTGGGGTAACCGCTAAGGTACCTGAAGCATAACCACCCCAGCCACCTTGGTTGCCGACAGACCCACCAATTCCACCTTGGGCACCCCAAGTTTCTATATTCACTTGTGTAACACCAGCCGGTACAACCCAAGTTTGCATTGCACCGGTATGGTTAAATTCTTGAACTAAATTTCCTGTAATTCCGGTAACTGTAAACTTACCTCCTAAAATCGCATCGGATTCGAGTAAATCAGAGAAGGATATCGTTGCGCCAGGCTCTAGGCAAGCACTATACGACTGTAAGGTACAGGTACCTGGAACATGGTTATCAATTTCTATAAGCGTACAATAGATTTGTTCGCAGCGCTGATCTCCAACGCTGGCACAAACCGTATACGTTCCTGGGCCAGGGAAACCGTCACCATCAGCATCATTCGGAGTGAATGTACCGGTAATGCCGTTGTCATCCACACCTCCACCAAACCATCTTACATTGTCTGCGGTGAGTGGGTTGCCTGACAAATCATTGAGATTTAATAAGTTAAGTACCAATGGCCAGGTATCAGTTTCACAAAGTACTCCGGGATTTCTAATACCTGCAGTGGTAGATTGTGGAGCAGCTGCCTGGAATATTCTTACAATGCGAGCTTCTGTAACCGGTGGACAGATTCCCAATGGATCGGTTAAAGTTAAAACCAAACCATATTCTCCAGCGGGTACTTGAGTATTGAATGTTGGGTGTACAAATGTTCCCAGTGTAGAGTTGATTGGAGCTCCTCCGATCAGAACATCAGGATTTGGTCCAGGTCCTACCTGTACATCCAAAAGAACGTTGTAATCTGAACAACCCGATAAACCAAGGCCTCTTATCGTAAATGGCTCATCCTGACAATAGTCTTGAACGATTTCATAAATGATTTTTGGACATTCCCTGATTGTAATATTGATCACATCAGTGACCGTTGCACCGGAACAATCATTATAAGTATATGTGATGGTTGAAATGCCACATCCTCCATCGTATCGTGCAGCATGTGAATTGCCGGGGCCGGTAGGTGGAAGCATATTTAAGCTAACGCCACCAGCATTGGAAATACTCCAAACTCCACCCTCTGGAGCTGAGCCTAATAATAAGGTCTCCAAGTCCAGCAGTTGGTCAGGACACCAGCAGATTCCAAAATCATCGATCAGGAATGGTGCTGAAAAAGTTTGTTCAACCTGGATGACTCTGGTCAATTCAACGTGACAATCAGCATCACCGACCGTATAAGTAACGGCATAAGCTCCAGGAGCTGGAGGATTAAAGATCCCGCCACCTGCTGAACATCTGCCAGCAGTTAACTGGTCTCCACTCCACTCTCCACAAGTCACCCCTGTAATGAAAGCGCAAAGGTTTAAAGGTAGGTCAGACATACAAACCGGACCCGGATTGGTCCAGCCTGCATCTGCTGGATTGGCACGTATGTACACGGGACAACTGCCCAATATAGGGCTCACGTTTCCAGAACAATCTTCTGCCCAAATGTCAATTTGTTGAATGCCTAACTGGGTACAATCATAGGTTGCCAAAGCATTGTGCTCAATCGGATCAGGGTCACAGTTGTCTTCAGCTACTGCGCGATCGTCAAACCAATCAGCTGGAACCGTCGCAAAAGTATATTGGCAGGTTGCAGGATCAACGGCCATATTAAAGGTATCCATCACAGCCGGACAAGTCAAAGCATCCGGAGCCATGAGGTCTTGAATGCTGATCACATCTGGACAAGTGAGCATCACAGGTCCGTTGCCATTGCAATCTGTATAAGTAAATACCACGTCGAACATTGCTACAGGAGGACAAGTCAATCCTGATGCATCAAATGGTCCTGGAGGTGGATTTTGAATGATATCGGTTGGATCAATGATCGGATCGCAGTTGTCAGCGAACAGTGAGCTGTTTCTGAAATCCGGAATGGTTACCATACAATTGGCATCGGTCGTCAATAAGATCGGTGCAGGACAATTTGCCGGTTGAGCAACCGGAGGAGTATTGTCGGTAATGGTAATGGTAAATGTACAACAGTTGGCCGGAACGGTAGGAGTTGCCCCTCCTGGGTTCAACGGACCATTTCCAAAACAGTCTTGTGCACAGATCCGGATCGTCAATGTCCTGTTGGACGGACAACCGGCCCCTGTTACTGTTGGGAATGTATTATTTGGAAAAACGACTGGAGCAATTACCCTCTGACTATAGGTAAAAGGCGCTCCACATGTATCCGTAGAAGTGATCAAACCACGGAAGTCTTCCACCGTATATTGACAAGCCGCATTCCAGTTGCGTGACTGGTCAGCAATACAGGTTGGATCCGGTGCGGTCAAATCCCTCACGGTAACGTTAATGGTCCCGATATTGGAAAGATTTCCGCAGGCATCCATGGTTTGGTAAGTGACAGCCTGTGGACTTGGACTGGTTGGACAAACGAGCGTCAAAGGCGCACCCGTGATGGTGATGTTAGCTAACAATGTTGCATCATCCGTACAGTTGTCATCCACCACACCATTCCCTAAGGTAGCCCTGATCATGGCTTCCGTTACCTGGCAGCCTGGGCCAACGTCTATGGTACGGCTGATTGGGTTATCGACCGTTGGCGGTATGTTGTCTTCGATTCTGAACACATCCACTCCGTTAATGGCACAGAGAATATCATCTGTTGGGTCCAAAGGATTACCTAAGAAGAAGAACAAGGCCGTGATGGTAACGGTAACGTCATCATCAGCACAAGCACTGGTTCTGGGCAAGTTGAGCAAGGTACCCGCCAAAGGTGCCTGCTGCACGGTAATCAACACCCAGCCACCGCCTCCATTGGCAGTTGCAGTCCATCGAGGTAATAAATTCGGAACGGTTGCATTGCACGCTCCATTAAGTCCTCCAATAAAGGGACCTGGAGGTACCGGGCCTGTTAAAGTGTTCCCTGATCCCGGAGGACAAGGCGGATTTTGGGCCATGCCAAAATTGGTCATCAGGACGGTCAGCAACAGGGCAAAAAGCCAACCGCAGGACCTGAATTGGAATGTAGAATCGTTTTTCATGAGATTAGTTTTACTGTTCATTTTAATCTTAGTTAATGAGGTCGTCAACAAAAACCAACTGGATCGCCGGACTCACCGTCGACTGATGTCGAATGCGTGTCTTAAAATTGCCAGATGTCAGTTCGTTATGTTGAAAATCAAGGTTTATCATTCGATTTGCAAAAGTCCGGAACGCAATAGCCCCTTCAGCAGCATTGGCACCAAAAGCAGTGTGCTGATTGAAAAAGGTGAGTTGCTCTTGAGTAAACAATTCCGGATAGATCAATTGCGTAAAGCGTTCATTCCCTAAATTCTTCAATGACTGATCAGAAGGAATGACGACTATATATTTTAAAATATCCATCCTCATGAAAGTGGATAGAAATTTTCCATTGCGTAAGAAGTCAGCATAATGACTGTAACCTTCTTGGGCCTGCGTCAACTCAACAATTTTTGAATAAGCCGCCTCCAGTTCAGATTCTTGAATAAACTGGTTAACATTATTGGCTGGAGAAGGAATTGAGGTAGCTGAGGTCTCTGAAGTAGGGGTGTTGCTAGAAGTCTGTTTGTTACGACAAGCACAGGACAGGAAACATACCGTAGCCATCACCACAGGTAGTGTCCATGTAAGGGAATAGGTCAGGCAAATGCCTGCTTTTGTTGTGCGTCTTTTCATCCTAAGTTTGGTTATGCAAATTATTTATATCCCTGAATGGAATCCATTCCTAAGACAATCAATAACTTACACTAATATGCTTCGTCAGGGATGGCTTCTACATCCCTAATAATACCTTGCAAATATAAGCCTTGCATTCAATTCGCATCTAGGTACTGCTAAAAAAGTAATATATTTTTTTAAATAAATTGTATTTATTTAATATTCAATATTATACAATTATAATATTTTATAATATAATTAATTGACCGGTAATCAACCCTAACTTCACCCAAGATATATATAAAAAAAAAGGCGGATGTAACCGCCTTTTTTTATTTTATTTACATATTTTAAATAATACTAATTTGAAAGGAATAAAACCAGTGTTTCAGTCTTTTTTGAGGTTTCCACCTGGCAATACACCAGACCGGAGCCAGTCATTTCTTTTCGGTCAAGGGCCACCACATTTCTCCCTGAAGAACCTTCACCTGATCTTTCCAATAACAACACTCCTGTCTGGGAATAAATCCTGATCCGGTAATTTTGATTTTCAGGTAAATTGAAATGAATCTGTGTATTGGTCACAACAGGGTTCGGATAGGCCCCCAGGTACAATTCTGGATCTAAATCCAATGATGGAGGGTTTAATTCCTGTGTAACCGTTTCCGCTTTTGTATATGGACCGCTGTCTTGTTGCTTCTTTAATGGTGGTACGCAGCTTTCGTCATAAACCAACGTCACATTAAACGTGCAACAGTTGGCAGGTAGAGGTCCTGTTAGGGACGGATTCAATGCCCCATTTCCGCATAAATCCTGAGCACATACTCGTACCTTAGCCACACGAGGCCCAGGGTTAATGGAGATGGTGGGATACACATTGTTGCCATAAGCTCCTTTTGGCGGATTGGTCAATGAAAGAATGCGTTGACTATAAATCAGGCAGGTAATGTCACAATCCGCATTACAAGCTTCAAAAACCGAAGGTCGGTCAGTAAAGTTTTGAAATGGGTAATTTGGATCCGGCCAACAAACTGTAAAATTAGATGGGGGGGTGAGCACCGGAGCGGTCACATCTTTAACATAAATACTGACCACTTCAGGATTGGATACATTGCCGCAGGCATCTGTAGTTGTGAATGTATAACAATAAACTCCTTCCGGATTATAAGGACAGGTTACCATGGGTTCACCCGGAACATACATAATGCATTCAAAGCCTCCATAAACTACATTTAAGTTGTTTAATAAGGTAGCATCTGATGTACAATTGTCGCTTACATTCGCAGCTGTAACCAAAGCCTTCAACATGGCATCAGTAATCAAACAATTTGAATTGGCATTGACGGTAAAACTGTTGGGCAAAGTAATGACTGGAGGCACATTTTCCTGAACAGTAACGTTAATATCCTGTTCTGCCATGTTACCACAAGCGTCAGCGATGTGAAAGGTCCAGCACTGTGTTACTTCAGGACATTCAGGATCCTGTGGTTCGTTCATATCACATTGACTGACCCAGCTGTTAGCCACCAAATAGGTTTTATTCGTACAATTGTCCTTAACATTCGCGTTTTTTAATAACAGTTTTACATCCACAGCATCAATGATGCAGTCAGTGGTTACATTAATTGTCATGTCACCAAACCCAACAAAAGATGGATTCGTAACATCCTGGGCGTGGAATTTATCCCCTTTTACAATACTACACAGAACATCGTCACTAGGGTCCAGTGGGTCCCCAAAATAGAAAAAGATTGCTTCAACATAAACATCAACATCCTGGTCGGGACATACGTCACCTCCGGGCATATTGATCTGGGTGCTGGAAGAAGGAGCCTGACTCACAGAAATGAGTTGGAAGCCTGGACCGGCAGTAGCTAACCATCGTCCCAGAACATTTGGGACCAGGGCTTTACAATTGTTGCTGTTAATATCCACAAACAAATTTGTATTGTTGGTTTGCGTCAGCATGTTGCCATACCCAGGATCACAAGGAGGCAATTGCGCATGGGCAACACTGAAAGTGCCTACAAACAAGGCTAACCATAGGCTTTTTAAGGGTTTAAATTTCTTTAAATGAGTTTTCATATACCTAAAATGATTAAATGAATTGTTTAGACTACGTAAAGCTATTGGTCTTCATTGACAACCCCAAGTTTTCAGGCAGAATATGCTTTAAATTTTTTTCACATATCTAACCAATATTTCTCAGGTCCAGAAATAACTCACCTTACTTAGAATTTTTTCAAAATCTTTTTTTTAGTCCTCTTTGGCATCAAAGTGGAATTGGCTTAATGCCTTTCCGTTTTAAAATGGACTAACCTTAAGAACCTGAAACTCTGAGTCTAATCAAATTGCCTAATAAAACAAAGGATGAGAAATTTTGAGCACATCCACTTTAGCGGCAATGGTACCCATTGATGAAAATGAAGCCTTTCGCTTAAGTGAAGCCACCTCAACGCTATCAGAGGTAAACCTGACCTCCTGACCTGCAAGCAGATGATACGAGAACCCAGGATAAGGGTTATTGGGAGAAGGACACATGTGGTGGATGAAAAACTTCATCTGGTACCCTTGGTTATTCCCGGATGCATCGGTCAACATTCCCAACTCTCTTTCAGGAAGGGTCTTAAAAGCAGCATTTGTTGGGGCCAATAACCGATACCTTTGCTTTTGAATGTTGCTCAGCAGATTTTTATCCTGGAGGCGCGAAATTAACTCAGCCATCATGGTCATATCAGATTGCGCCGAAAGTTGACCAGCCAATTCCTGCATCAGGTTTATGGTCAATTGCTTTTGTTCAATTTCTTCCGGACCAGGCTCTGGCAACGATTTAGGCATTTCACGTTTATCCGTAAATTCTTGTGGAATTTCATTGGGCTTGTTTTCAGCCTGTTTCTTGCATGAGCCTGCAATAAACGCCAGACTAACCAATAAAAGAATAATCGTTTTCCAGAAAGTTAATTTCAAATGCATGGTGGTTCCCATTTTCAGAACAGCAAAAATAGGAAGGGCACTCTTAATAATTGCCTGTTGGGACTTTTTTTCAAGAGCAATTGCTTTGAAATGCATAGAAGTACAAAACATGCTCGTAAAATTTCTTTATTACTAAGAGCAGGCCCTTGCCTTCGTATAATTCAGTGTGTTAGACCCATTATTTTTGAGTTCAATTAACATTGCTCTTCAAAGTACATACCTTTGACCTCTATGCAAAATGATCCAATGGACAAGCTACGTGCTCTCAGAAAAAAAGCCCTCGAAGGTGGTGGTGTTCAACGAATTGAATCACAACATCAAAAAAGGAAATTAACGGCCCGTGAACGCATTGAACTTCTATGTGATGCGGGAAGTTTTGAGGAAACCGGAATGTTGGTGACGCACCGGACTTCGGACTTTGGAATGCAAGATCAAATTTATTATGGGGATGGCGTGGTTACTGGCTATGGCGCCGTTGCTGGAAGGTTGGTTTACCTCTATGCCCAGGATTTTACGGTATTTGGCGGTTCTTTATCGGAAACCCATGCGGAGAAAATTTGCCGTCTGATGGACATGGCCATGCGCAATGGGGCTCCCGTGATTGGATTAAACGATTCAGGAGGTGCACGGATTCAAGAAGGCGTCAGATCATTGGCAGGCTACGCAGATATCTTTTATCGGAATGTGAGAGCTTCAGGAGTAATCCCCCAAATTTCAGCCATCATGGGACCCTGTGCTGGAGGAGCTGTGTACAGCCCCGCTATTACGGATTTTATCATAATGGTGGAGCAAACGAGTTATATGTTTGTTACTGGTCCGAATGTGGTGAAAACCGTAACCAACCAAGAAGTGACGGCTGAGGAATTGGGAGGTGCACATACCCATGCAACTAAATCAGGTGTTACCCAGCTGACGGCTGAAAACGACAAAGACTGCATTGACCAAATTCGAAAACTACTTTCTTACTTGCCTCAAAATGCTGAAGAAAAACCGCCTGTGCTTGATTATTTATTGAACGATGAATCAAGACCCGCGTTAAATCACATCATCCCCGAATCATCAGCCCAACCTTACGACATCAAAGAAGTCATCCATGCCTGTTTAGATGCGCATTCGTTTTTTGAAATCCAGTCAGATTTCGCTGAAAACATTGTGGTTGGATTTGGTCGATTAGCCGGAAGGAGCATCGGAATTGTTGGAAATCAACCCATGAGCCTCGCAGGATGTTTGGATGTGAATGCTTCTAAAAAAGCTGCAAGATTTGTCCGCACTTGCGATTGCTTCAACATTCCATTGTTGGTTTTTGAAGACGTGCCTGGATTCTTGCCAGGAACAGACCAGGAATGGAATGGCGTCATTGCCAACGGAGCAAAGTTGCTGTATGCCTTTAGCGAAGCTACCGTTCCCAGGATTACCGTCATTACCCGCAAAGCTTATGGAGGAGCTTATGATGTCATGAACAGTAAGCATATTGGAGCCGACTACAATTTTGCCTGGCCAAGCGCAGAAATTGCCGTAATGGGTGCTAAAGGTGCCAGCGAAATCATTTTCAAGAAGGAAATAGAATCTTCTTCTGATCCGGTAAAAATGCAACTCCAAAAAGAAACCGAGTATGCTGAAAAATTTGCAAACCCATACCATGCGGCTGCCAGGGGATTTGTTGATGAGGTCATCGAACCTTCATCAACGCGGATTAAGCTCATTAAGGCATTTGCAAGCCTTGAAAACAAAGTGGACAATTTGCCTAGAAAAAAGCATGGCAACATTCCATTGTAAAATGGCTCACACATTGCCCAAACCCATAAACTAAAACTTGCACCATTTATTCCATTTTTAGTCCAGGATTACGCTAAGTCATTGATAAACTGCTTGGTATTTAAGCAGAATCCCTATCTTTGCCGCCTGAAAGAATGAATCCTGGATTCTTGTATTTTTTTGTATAGTTTCTGTCAATTTACCAACCCACATTTATGAAGTCTCCATCATTTTTGAACTGTTTCCCATTGATTTGTTTTGGCAGCATACTCTTGATCTTTTCCTGTAAGCCAGAAGAAAAAAAATCGTTATCAGGAGGTCAAATGGGATTTAAACGATTGAGTTCTGATCAAACTGGAATCAATTTCAATAATCGACTGACGGAAACAGAAGAAAGCAATGTTCTGATCTATGATGGCTTTTATACGGGTGGTGGAACAGCCGTATTAGACATCAACAATGACGGGCTGCAAGATTTGTTTTTTGTTTCCAACCAAGAAAAGGACAAATTGTATTTAAATGAAGGAAACTTTCATTTTAAAGATATCTCTGCATCTGCTGGTATTGAAGGTGGTGATGAATGGACTGCCGGAGTAACAGTAGCCGATGTGAATAACGATGGATGGGACGATCTATATGTCTGTTGCCACATGTTTTTGAATCCTGAAAAACGTCGCAACAAACTATACATCAACAACCAAAATAATACCTTCAGTGAAAGAGCCCGTGAGTTTGGACTGGATGATGCGGGTTTCTCCATTCAGGCTACATTTTTTGATTATGACCTTGACGGAGACCTTGACATGTATCTAGTCAATCAACCGCCTAATCACAATGTAACACGAGATGCAATAATGTCTGTAGGCAAACCTGATTTTCAATATACCGATCGTTTATTTAGACAAGAAAGTAATGGAAAGTTTACTGATGTTACTCAAGCTGCCGGATTGTTGGATTTTGCTTTTGGTTTAAGCGCTACCGTTGGTGATTTTTTTAACGATGGTTATCCCGACCTCTACATCGCCAACGACTATGATTATGGAGATTTTTTATATGTCAATAACGGCAACGGGACATTCCAAAATGTATCCCTTTACGCCTTACGGCATATCAGTAATTTTAGCATGGGTTCTGATGCCGGAGATATTAACAATGATGGATGGTTAGATCTGTTCGTTGCAGACATGACACCAGATGATCATTATCGCAACAAAACAAATATGGCTGCGATGAGCCCGGAGAATTTTTGGAAATTCGTCAACACAGGCCATAACTATCAATATATGTTCAACACACTTCAACTCAATCAAGGAAATGGATTGTTTAGCGAGATTGGATTGATGGCAGGTGTAGCAAAAACCGATTGGTCGTGGAGTACTTTGTTTTGCGATTTTGATCTTGACGGATTTAAAGATTTATATGTAACGAATGGCATCTTAAGAGATATACGCAATCGCGATTTTGTTAGTTATGCGTTTGAAGCATTCAAAGACAAAAGCATACCACGCTTAGAAATTATTGAGAAAGGACCTTCTATGCCCTTGACCAAATACATGTTCCGCAACGATGGTCAATTGCATTTTGACAATACCATTACAAAATGGGGAATGGATGATAAGGCCTTTTCACATGGCGCATCTTATGCAGACCTGGACAATGATGGAGATGTTGACCTTGTGGTAAACAACATGAATCAAGAAGCGTTTGTATATCAAAATCTTGCGGTTGATCGCAAAGTAGGAAATTACTTACGTGTAAAATTAATCAGCAGTGAAAAAAACCATAAGTCTTATGGAGCAAGAGTACTGATCGCCTATGCAGGCGGTAAAATTCAAATGAATGAATTAATCAACTCACGTGGATATATGTCCAGTTCAGAACCCATTGTCACCTTTGGATTAGGAAATGTGGAAACCGTAGATTCCGTTTTCGTGCGTTGGCCAAATGGTAAATATATCCGAGTAGATCATGTAAAAGCCAATTCGACTTTATCCGTGCAAGACAAAGATGCAAATACCCGAATGAGTGAACAGTTGTTGCAAGTAGTTCCATTTGTCTTAACTGAAGAGGTGACCGATCAATGTTTTTCAAATTTTGGCCATAAAGAAAATCAATACGATGATTTTAAGCGCGAAGTATTGCTTCCTTATAAACAATCCACGCTGGGGCCCTGTATTGAATCCGGTGATGTGAATGGCGATGGTTTGGATGATATATTTTTGGGTGGTTCAAAAGGAAGTTCATGTCAACTTATGTTGCAAACAAAAGATGGAAAATTTATTCCAGCTTCGTCTAAACCTTGGAATAAATACGCCGAACAAGAGGTTATTGATGCAATATTTTTTGATGCCGATCAGGATAACGATTTGGATGTGTTCACAGCCAGTGGAAGCAATGAATATAATGAAAAATCCGAATCCTATGCTGATCATTTATATGTGAATGATGGTAAAGGAAACTTCAGTGAAGCTTCCCATCAAATTCCAAAATTATTATTCAGCAAAGGGGTTGTAAAAGCAGCTGATGTTGATCAGGATGGAGACCAAGATTTGTTTATTGGTGGAAGATTAGTCCCAGGAAAATATGGTTTATCAGAACGCAGTGCTTTGCTCATCAACGAAAAAGGTAAGTTTTTAGATCGTACGACTGAATGGTTACCGGCGATGGTTAAAGCTTTTGAATGTCTGACTTCAGCATGTTTTGTAGATATTGATCAAGATAAAGATGAAGATTTAGTGGTTGCAGGAGAATGGTCTGCTGTCCGCGTATTTAAAAATGAAGGAAAACGATTTACAGAAGTGACCAAAGAATCCAAAACGGATAGTTTGTTTGGTTGGTGGAATGTGATTGAGAAAATTGATTTGGACAACGATGGAATGCAGGATTTGGTGTTAGGAAATCTGGGACTCAATTCAAAATTCAAAGCCAGTAAAAACAAACCCTTTTACCTGTACATAAATGATTTTGATCAAAACGGTACTTGGGATACCTACCTTGCCTCTAAGAGTAAAGAAGGAAAATTGTATCCAGTTCGAGGCCGCCAGTGTTCTTCTGAGCAAATGCCATTCATTTTGGATAAATTTAAAACTTACGATCAATTTGCGAAAGCAAGCATCCCTGAAATTTTGGAAGGTAAAATGACGGGAGCTATTGAAAAAATTGCCACAGAGTTTAGAAGTTTAGTATTGTGGAATAAAGGAAGTAAGGGTTTTGAAGTTGGCTATTTACCTGTTGACGCACAATTTTCACCGGTATACGGAATTTCATTTTATGATTTCAATTTGGACGGCAAGCAAGATCTCTTGTTAGGTGGTAATTATTACAATCGAGAAGTGGAAACAGCACGTAATGATGGAAGCGTTGGACAGATATTGATCAATCCAGGTGATGGAAATTTTGCTTCTGTATTTAATGCAGTAACCGGCTTAAAGATGTTCCTGGATGTAAGAGATTTACGGATTGTCAATACTGCCACTAAGCCCTTGATCGTTGTCGCGAATAACAATGAAAGGGTTCAGGCATTTCAAATTCGCTAAACATTTGCACTTGGATTTTGTTGAAGTGATGAAACTTATATAAAAACTGAATTGAAAGCCTTTGTTAAAAATATTTTTTTCAAAAAATGCAAATTTAGACCAATCCTAACATGGCCATTATCATAACTGACGAATGCATCAATTGTGGAGCTTGCGAACCTGAATGTCCAAATAACGCCATCTATGAAGGCGGTATAGAATGGGCTATGATGGATGGAACCCAATTAAAAGGTGCTTACCAACTGCAGGATGGCAGAACGGTTGATTCCGCTCAAAAAATTAAACCTATCAGCAACGAGTATTATTATATCGTTCATGACAAATGTACAGAATGCAAAGGTTTTCACGAAGAGCCTCAATGTGCGGCGGTTTGCCCAGTGGATTGCTGCGTACCTGATCCTGATCATCGCGAAAGTGAAGAGGTGTTACTGGCAAGGCAAGCGAGATTGCATAAAACGTCCTGAGCATTCATTCAGCTAATTCCTAAAATAACATTCACTTCGTGGTGCATAATATTGTGTTGATACAAATATTATTTGCAAATGATGAATATGGCGAGTTGCTTGTTCGAGCTATTGGATAAAACTGAATAGGGAGATTCGGTAAATAGAGCCCAATTGAATTCAAAATAATAGATCCAAAATT
>CAZMSE010000051.1:0-19502 GCA_964568865.1 uncultured Saprospiraceae bacterium | reverse complement strand
CTGGCAACATTAAATCCAATTCTCATGTAGGCCTGTGGTAAATAATTATCTTCAATTGCCTCAAGCAAGTCGAGATAGTCTTGCTGATTGTTAGTAGTCATGGTTTAATTTAGTTTGATGATTAATAATATTGATTTACAAATTTATCAAACTGTCAGATTAAATCGTGACTACTACATATAAAACACCGAATGAGGTCTTTTCTAAAAAATACTATTGCATTAATGACTTGAAGTCAGCTAAATTTTAATCGTCTAATTTTATAATTTTTCCAGAATTAAAATCAACACCAGATTGTATCAATTTATATGTATATATTCCTGAAGGGTAGTCTTGACTAAAATTTAAATCCACTATTTCTTTATCAATTAGTAGCCTCTTTATTAAAATCCCTAAAGAATTGTAAATTTCGATTAAATTATCTCCATTAACACAAGATGGACATTTGATAACTATATTTGTATTAAATGGGTTTGGATAAAAATCCAATATTGATGTATTATTACTATTTGCTGTTGTCACTATTGGATTTATTGATTTATATAAACCATCATATTGAATGGAGAGATATGCATGATTCTTATCATCAACATAAACGGAATTGATTAAAGTAATGACTGAATCCAATATTGTAATACCAAAAGTAATATCTTCCCAATTCAATCCTCCATCACTTGATAAGTATACACCTTTTGTGGGTGCTATCGCAGCAATATATGGATAACTAATTTCACTAAAACCAACAAATATATTTTTAAAGTAATCACCATTTGCTGGAATGAAGTTTACTCCATCAAAACTTACATAAACATTCTGCACGCCTTGATAAACCCCCTGGATTACTAATCCACCACTGTTATTGAAACTAATGGTATAAATTTCATCAAAACCGTCAAAAGTATGATCGATAATCCACGATTGTCCAAAATCCAAACTGGAATACACTTCTTTCTTTTTAAAGGCATACGAATAGAGTTTTCCCTTTCCATTCCAAACAATTGTTTGGATAAACTGATAAGTCTCTTTTGGTAATAACTTCCAACTATTTCCGTTGTCATGAGTAATTAAATAAAAGTATTCTTTATAAGATACTGTTCCAGCATCCCTTATTCCTCCTGCAATCAATACTGTCTGATCAAACAATGGAGTGATTCCTAAAATTTCAATTGTTGGGATGCCAAGATCCATATCTGAAATAAGCAACCAATTATTTCTATTATCCAGTGATTTATAAAGTTGTTTCTCATTTTTGGTAATTGCAAATAAACTACCTGATTTTGTCGGAATGATAAAATCAAGATTTTTCCCTTCAATATAATACGTTCTCCAAGTTTTTGATTCATTATCAGAATAAACCATTTCACAAAACTGATCTCTGCCATAAAGTCTATTTAATTGGTCTCTAAAAACAGTACCCATATCTAATACTGAAATACCAGCATCAATGGGTGCCCATCCTTTTGTCACCGGAGATAATAAATAAGCTTTTTCATTATCACATTTATCATTAATAATCAGGACAGCTAACTGGCTGTCTAACGCCTCTAATTTTTCAATTTGCAGATATTCTGGGATACCATTATTAAATGCCTGCAATTTATACCAATGGTCACCTTCATCTGTTGAATAATAATAATCCTTATCTGCTAGCATCAAGATATCACCTCCAATTGTAAATCGAAGGTCATTAATGGCAGTTTTAGGATCAATCAGAGAATCGAAAGTAATTAATTGAAAGTTTAAGCCTTCATTCTTAGAAAGAAATAATCCTCCCAAAGATGGGATAAGTACTTTTCCGCTTTTGGTAATCAACACATCATTGGAGTAAAATACCGGAGGTTTGTTAGTTAATAATCTACTCTTACCTGTGATACTATTAAACTTATAAATTTCATGAGTACTATTTAAATCTGTTATAATATAATTTATTGAATCAGTATATACATAATAATTTCGTATTTTATTCCCATTATTAAAAATTTTCTTTGACTCGAACCATCTAACAGAGTATTTTTTCAGTTCATTTTCATTATTTATAAAAAAATAATTACCAGTCTGATCATACTTAACTTTTCCTTCAAGTCCCTTCCATGCATTTAGGTTGTGATATAATAAAGTATCCAAATAAAAAGTAGTACCATCATAATAACTTGGCAACAAAAAACCAAAACTATGTATAAATTCAATCAATGAATCACGATGATCAATATATAGTTCTTTTTGAGTATTGAAAGTATTATACTTTAATGTGTCATGAACTATTATATTTTTCCAAGTCCTTCCTTGATCAGAGGATTCCAGTATTATGTTGCGGCCAAGTACAGCAATGTAAATTTTACCTGATAAAGTTATTACAATATCCTCAGGCTGAAAATAGTGCATATTGTCAAGGCGCTCCCATATTCTTTGCGGGATAAGAGGAGATGATATACAGCTAAATAAAATTATGAGTAGCAGGCATATAAATTTATGCAATCTCACTTTTTTCCAATAAAACCTAAGTCTTTTCATACTAAATTCATTTTAACTCTAAAGATAATAATTCATTATCTATCCAGGAGAACAACATTTATATAAGACATGCAATCTTATATCAAGGTTTGTACAGAAGGTGGAACTCTCGTTTTCGCATGTAACTGGATAATTCCCCTGTAAACAAATTTTAAAATATACTGCATACGGTACAGAAGGACTACTTGTACCGGGGCATATTGGTGCATTATTCGTGGCAAGATCCCATGCATGACTTACTAATATATCTTGATCATCAACTGAAAGATAAAGATGCACGGTAAATGAGAGATTTAAAACTGGGCAATTCCATTCTTCATTACAGTCATCTGAACTTGCACAATATACCCATGGATTTGTGTTGGGATGGTTTGACAAAAATTCAGCCGGAGTACTTAAGCTTTTAATGCATCCCTCTAATTCTGTACACCCTTGAGGCAATCCCGGAACAGAGCAATTCGTACTAATACGATTTAACTCACATACTACAGCATAGGCATAATCTTCCATATTATCATAATCACAGGGGTTTAAGTCTTCGCGCGAATAGCCTCCAGGGCAATTACAGTGCGGTTCTTCGCATGCATCACCTGAGTATGGTGCAAGTAGTGTATCACTGCAATCGGAATAAAAAACTTCCTTTTCAGGATTTGGAGAGGATTTATCTCTACTACTAATAATCTCATTTACTTCGATTGCTCTGGGGTCTAATTCTGTTACACAATTTGTAAGTCCAAAATTAAAAAACATAATGACAATCAATTGCAGTAATTTGCCACAGTAATTATATTTTCTCTCGCGAAGAATTAATAATGTTGACATCTTAAAATAATTTAAATCTCACGCCTTGACTTCCCGTTCAGGCTTGGGCATACTTGTTTTTCTTGGGTGGATCGTTCTGTTTTTATCCACATTTGAAAAATGGCCAGATTCAAATTACTTGCAAGTTTATCATAGATCAGTGCAAAAAAATTGCACTGCATAAATTTTTTTACATGTCATAATAATATGTTTTGCGGTTGGGATCATACTTAATGTCTTTGCCCATTTGTCTCAGGTTCTCTATCAGGTTGAATACCGTTCGCCTGGATACTCCCAATCGCTCTGCCAATTGATCGGGTGTGCCAGTTGCTTTTAGACGGATGAGCTGCTCGAGGCGTTCGATTCGATGGAAGTTGCTGATAAAGCTCATAAATTTTGGGGTCTAGATTTTTTACAGCATATTTAACTTGGATGTATCTGATGAAATATAATAACTCTTTTATTTAAAGACAATCAGCCTTTAATAACATTAAATTCAATGGCATATCCCGGTTTATAAGTATTCCACCTGCTGCCTCGGGTTCCCTTAATGAACTTCCTTTTCAAGCGGAACAATTTATATCCGGGTGTTACTGATCGGGCGGTAGTTCAGGTTTAATACTCATAGCCGTGGTTTTTGGTTTACAATATTTCTTATTCATAAAAAAAATTCAGGCAAACATATTTTCAGTTGTTGTATTCCGATTAGGAATAAGGATATATTGAAATCTATAAATTGATACAATATTGTGATTTGCAGCGTGGCTGTAGGAAAACTACTCAGCCAAAATCATCTCAGTCATTTGCATTTCATCTTTTCCTGTGAAGAAAAGGTTTAGGATAGTATGGTCTAAATTTATGAGTATTAAAAAGTCGAAAACAATCTGCTCAATGGGCTTTATCCACTTGTACTTGTATTCCCAATTCCGACAACTGTTTGGCATCAACCTCCGATGGCGCATCAATCATGGTGTCCCGTCCCATATTATTTTTTGGAAATGCGATGTAATCCCGAATAGAGGTGGATCCATCCATGATGCAACACAAACGATCCAGGCCAAAA
Source organism: uncultured Saprospiraceae bacterium (assembly GCA_964568865.1). Taxonomy (GTDB): domain Bacteria; phylum Bacteroidota; class Bacteroidia; order Chitinophagales; family Saprospiraceae; genus Vicinibacter. The sequence goes on along the minus strand of CAZMSE010000051.1, from coordinate 15,127 downwards.
GCTATTCCACCATGCGGCGGAGCACCAAATTCAAAAGCGCCCAGGAGAAATCCAAACTGCTTTTCTGCTTCTTCTTTAGAAAATCCTAGGATTTCAAAATTACGTGCCTGCAAAATGCGATCATGAATTCTAATGGAACCTCCACCCACTTCAGCGCCATTGATGACCATATCGTAAGCAGCAGCATGAATGGATTCCAGCACTTCGCGTTGATCACTGAATATTTTATCTTTTTCGTCCGGAAGCGGGCTGGTAAATGGATGATGCATAGCAAAAAATCGTTGCGAATCTTCATCCCATTCCAACAGTGGAAAATCCACTACCCACAATGGTTTATACACTCCCTCGGGTATGCGGTCCAATCGGCGTGCAACCTCCAAACGCAATTCACCCAACTGCTTCAAGGTAGTGGCCCGATCTCCCAGTAAAATAAAAAGGGTGTCTCCTGTTTTTGCCCCTAATTTATCTTTGATAACTAACAACTGTTCGTCTGTATAAAATTTTCCAATGGTCGACTTGATCCCTTCACTACCAAATTTGACGTAGATCAATCCTTTTGCGCCTATTTGTGGACGCTTCACCCAATCTGTCAAGGCATTCAATTCCTTATTGCTGAAATACTGTTCACTATTCTGAGCTATAAATCCTTTGATGCAAGCAGCATCATCGATCAGTCCAAAACCATTTCCCTTCATCTCACTCAAATCATGAAACTTCATATCGAATCGCAAATCCGGTTTGTCGGAACCATACAACTCCATGGCTTCTTCGTACTTCATACGTGGTACATTCCCCAATTCAACGTTCAGGCACTGCTTGAAAACATGTTGAATCATCGCTTCAAACATATTGAGTACATCCTCCTGCTGGACAAAAGCCATTTCACAATCTATTTGTGTAAATTCAGGTTGTCGATCCGCCCGCAAATCTTCATCGCGAAAACAACGAACAATTTGAAAATATTTATCCATCCCGCCTACCATCAAAATTTGCTTGAAGGTTTGGGGTGATTGAGGCAAAGCATAAAATTGACCGGGATTCATCCGGCTGGGTACAATGAAATCTCGTGCTCCCTCTGGGGTAGATTTGATGAGGTAGGGTGTCTCTATCTCCAAAAACCCCTGACCGCTGAGAAACTTTCTCACTTCCAGGGTCAACTGATGCCGGAAAATGATTTTTTCTTTAACCGGATTGCGTCGTATGTCCAGATATCGGTAATTCATCCTCAGTTCATCACCACCGTCGCTGAGGTCTTCTATGGTAAAGGGCGGCACTTTTGAAGCATTGAGCAATTGCAATGAGCGGACTTGGATCTCAATATCACCGGTTGGCCGGTTTGGATTTTTACTCGAACGCTCCCGCACGATGCCTGTCGCCTGTATGACATATTCACGCCCAAATTGCCGCGCAGCTTCACATAAAGCCGCGTCCGTTTCCATGTTGAAGGCCAGTTGTGTGATGCCATAACGGTCCCTCAGATCAATAAAGCTCATGCCTCCCAGGTTTCTCAAACTTTGCACCCAGCCAGCCAGGCTTACTTCATTGCCTACATGATGAATTCTCAATTCTCCACAGTGATGCGTTCTGTACATATTTTGCTTTTATGCCGCAAAGATAATCCAGAGCCTGTTTTGAACTGGGTAAATTCATTCCATTTTGAAGCCATTGACAAATTCTTTTTCCTTTCTTTTCTGGTGTGCAATTTGACTATTTTAAACTAACATCCGTTAGTATTATTCAATAGGCTTTTGCATAAGTTTGTTCGAACAATTATTTCATTCATTATACTCAAGCCTGCAAACAAATCCCGCAACGGATCAAAAAATGATGTTGAGACCCATTGAAATTAATAGGTTGCGTTTTTCAATCAATGGACTCCAGTATTCGATAATTCGGGCTTGTCAAATTCCAATACGCACTCTTTCTTTGACCGAGCAAATTGTATTTGCACTAAACGATTAACACCCTAATTCTAACACATGTTAGTGAAGTCTTATTCTGCTGCCGTCCATGGCGTAGACGCTTGTCCTATCACGGTGGAAGTAAATCCAGGAGGTGCCATTACACCTGGGAAAAACAATTTTTTCATGGTGGGTTTGCCAGACAATGCAATACGCGAAGGAGCTCAACGGATTGAATCTGCTATAAAAAACTCAGGTTATCAATATCCGCGTTTGAAATTGGTCGTGAACCTCGCTCCTGCAGACATTCGAAAAGAAGGTTCTGCTTATGACCTTCCCGTAGCTTTAGGCATCATGGCAGCTACCGGTCAGGAAGAATTTCCTTCCATGGATCAGTACCTCGTTTTGGGCGAACTCAGCCTGGATGGCGGCGTAAGACCAGTCAAAGGAATACTTCCAGTTGCCATTTTGGCATACCGGAACAAATTCAAAGGGATCATAATTCCCAAAGACAATGCCAGGGAAGCATCAATTGTGGACCAATTGGAAATCATAGCCGTTAATCATCTACGTGAAGCTTCTGATTTTTTGTGTGGAAAATGTAAGCTGGAGCCTTATCGTGAACCCTTTATACCCCTTTCTGAACAAACTTCAAGCCATCCGGAAGACGATTTTAAAGACGTTATGGGTCAGGAAAACATCAAACGTGCCATGGAAATTGCTGCCGCAGGTGGCCATAATCTAATCTTAATTGGTCCTCCCGGTGCAGGTAAAACCATGCTGGCCAAAAGACTTCCCGGCATTCTTCCTCCCATTGGAATGGAGGAAGCCCTGGAAACAACAAAAATTCATTCCGTTGCAGGTATTCTTCCCGCCAACAGTGGATTAATAAAAACCAGGCCGTTTCGTTCACCTCATCATACCATCAGCGATGTCGCTCTGGTGGGTGGTGGATCAAATCCTATGCCCGGCGAAATATCTCTTGCTCATAATGGGGTATTGTTTCTCGATGAGCTTCCTGAATTTAAACGGGCGGTTTTGGAAGTACTGCGTCAACCGATGGAAGAACGAAAGGTAACCATCTCCAGAGCTAAACATTCGTTGGATTATCCAGCCAGTTTTATGCTGGTGGCCAGCATGAATCCTTGTCCTTGCGGATACTACAATCACCCTGAAAAAGAATGTGTGTGTGGGCCGGGTGTTGTAAAAAAATACCTGTCCCGCATCAGCGGACCCTTATTGGATCGGATCGATTTACATGTTGAAGTAACACCCGTTAGTTCAGAACAACTTCTACAAAGGCAGGTAAAACAGGAAAATTCAAATGCCATTCGCATGCGCGTACTTTCGGCAAGGGCCAGGCAACAAACTCGTTTTTCTTCTCTATCAAATCTCCATTTTAATGCTCAAATTCCTTCTGGCATCGTCCATGAAATTTGTGTCATCAGTCCAGAGGGCACCGCTCTTTTAAAAAATGCCATGAACCGTTTGCAACTGTCTGCAAGAGCATATGACCGGATTCTAAAAGTATCCAGAACCATTGCTGACCTACAGGACTGTGAGGATATCCGGACGGAACATCTGGCAGAAGCCATCCATTTCAGAAGCCTGGACCGGGAAGGATGGGCCGGATAATGGGCCGATATCCCTGCTCAAACAATACATATATTGAAAAAATTCATTTGTAAAACATTCACAGATTTTTCCTTAAGGCAAAATTATCTTTGCCATATGGATATGAAGTCATTGGTTTTATTCAATAGCCTAAGTGGGGAAAAGGAATCATTTAAGCCTTTGATTGAAGGCAGAATTGGGTTATACGTTTGCGGTCCCACCGTTTACAATGATGTCCACCTTGGAAACTGCCGTACGTTCGTATCCTTTGACACCATTTTCCGCTACTTAATACACCTGGGGTATAAGGTGCGTTACGTACGCAACATTACTGACGTTGGACATTTATTGGATGATGGGGAAGACCGGATGATGAAAGGTGCTCGCCTGGAACAACTTCAACCCATGGAAATTGCTCAGAAATATTCCAATGGGTTTCACCAAATGATGCAGGTCTTCAATACGCTGCCTCCAAGCATCGAACCTCGCGCTACCGGACACATCATCGAACAAATTGAAATGGTCGAAGCCATTTTGGAAAGGGGATTTGCTTACGAACGCAATGGTTCGGTTTATTTCGACACCATAAAATTTATTGAGGCAAAAAATCCTTACGGTCAGCTGTCAGGAAGAATTATCGAAGATCTGTTGTCAGAATCTCGCGACAATTTGAAAAACCAGGACGAGAAAAAGCATCCTTCTGATTTTGCTTTATGGATCAAAGCCAGCGACGAACACATCATGCGCTGGAATTCTCCTTGGTCTGTTGGATTTCCTGGCTGGCATTTGGAATGCTCTGCAATGAGTACCAAATACCTGGGCGAGCATTTTGATATTCATGGCGGCGGCAACGACTTGAAGTTTCCTCATCACGAAAATGAAATTGCACAAAATGTGGGCGCCTGCGGCTGCTCTCCTGCCAATTACTGGCTTCATACCAATATGCTGTTGTTGAATGGTCGTAAAATGTCGAAAAGTGAAGGGAATACCATTTCACCAGCCGAACTCTTTACAGGCAACAGCACCCATATCACCCGGGCATATTCACCAATGGTGGTACGCTTTTTCTTTATGCAGGCTCATTATCGAAGCACACTCGACATCACTGATGAAGCACTTCAAGCTGCTGACAAGGCTTATCGCCGACTCATGGAGTCTATGCGGATTTTATCCCAATGGAAGGATCCTTTTTCTGCTTCAAAGGGATCTAAAGATGATGAAGTAAAAGCCGCAATGGCCCAATGCTATGATGACATGAACGATGATTTTAATGTTCCCAAGTCGCTGGCGAGTATATTTGAACTTACAGGAATCATCAATTCCATAAAAGATGGGCATCTTCCCAACGACTCTATTTCTGCTTTATGTTGGTCTGAATTGAAAACACACCTGCAACATTTCGTGTTTGATATTTATGGTCTTCAGGATGAAAACACCTCCAGTCAATCTGGAACAGTTGACAACCTGATGCATCTGATCATTACTTTAAGGAATGACGCACGCACACGTAAGGATTTCCCAATGTCAGATAAAATCAGGGATGGTTTAAAGAATGCCGGCATCCAACTAAAAGATGGTAAAGAAGGAACCGAATGGACCTATCTATAACGAACAAGTGTTAGTCATGTACCAAAAATTTTCAATCGCGGTCTTCAGTTTGCTAATGTTCACATTGGCCTGTAAACAAGATTCCAAATCTGTTGACAAAAAGGATCAGCCTGTGGAATCCATTCAATACCCTAAATTCAGCAAAGACAGCGCTTACAAATTTGTCAAAAATCAAATCGACTTCAGTCCCAGAATTCCAAATACTCCAGCTCATGTTAAATGTGCTGCTTGGTTTGCTGAAACCTTTCGACGCTTTGGCGCAGAAGTCATCGAACAAAAGTTTCAGGTTCGGGCTTTTGATGGAACTCTTTTGAATGGAAACAACATCATTGCACAGTACAATGTACAAGCTAAACGAAGAATATTATTGGCCGCCCATTGGGACACCAGGCCTTGGGCCGATTCTGAACCTGATGCCGCCAACAAGAAAAAACAGTTCGATAGTGCAGATGATGGCCCTTCTGGCGTTGGTGTCTTGCTTGAATTAGCGCGTCTCCTTCAGGAACAACCGCTAAAAAATATTGGTGTGGATATTGTCTTATTTGATCTGGAAGATTATGGGACTGAAGGGAATGACAAATCCTGGGGCCTTGGTTCGCAATATTGGTCAGCAAACCTTCACTACAAACATTCCAAAGCAGAATATGGCATCCTTCTGGATATGGTTGGTGGATCCAATCCTGGATTTTATACAGAAGACTTCTCGGTGTATTATGCCCGCGAGATTGTAGAAAAGGTCTGGAATCTTGCCGATGCAATGGGATATGCTGCCTATTTCCCTAAAACTAGCGGCGGTGGAACCATCGATGACCATTACTTCGTCAACACCATAGCGAAAATTAAAATGATCGATATCATCAACAGACCCGATGGTAAGCGTTTTCCTCATTATCACCATACCTTAAAGGATAATATGAATGTCATCGATCCGAATACACTCAATATGGTGGGGCGGTTAATGGTTAAATTGATCTACCAAGAAGAAGCCGGTATCTTTTAAGTTTGCCTTTTCCACATTCTCCTTCAAATTACATTTCCGGTTTTAGAATACTCAAAATACATTATTGCGAATTGTCTATTTTCGCTACTTAAATGTATTTTATATGAAACGTACTTGCAGGATTTATACTTTTCTTTCCCCATTTATTTTTTTTATGCACTCTTTGTGTTCACAGGAATGGACCGTACTGCACCAATTTAGTCCTGCACAAACTCTACAAAAGATTGAATTTCTTAATAAAGATTTTGGAATCACTGTGGGTAGCTTATACAATGGTTCTACAAAAAATATTCACATCACCCGCGATGGAGGTAAATCATGGACGGATGTAAGTTCAGGATATACCTCCATGCGATTCATGGATATCGCTATCCTCAATGATTCTGTCATCTATATGAGTGGAAATGATGGGATTATCATTCGTTCAACGGATGGGGGACTGAATTGGAAAACGCTCACGACAAATGTTACGGAGCAAATTTGGGGTATCTATTTTACTAGTGCCAAAATCGGTTATGCCGTGGGATCTAATGGTTTGATCATGCGGACTCTGAATGGCGGCAATGACTGGGAAATCAAACCCAGCGGAACCAACCATTTATTTTATAAAGTGACCGTGACCTCCTCAGGCATTTGTTTTGCAAGTGGTTCTAATATCTTATTGCGTTCAACAGATAGTGGAGATTCCTGGCATACTGTCGATTTTTTTCCATTTGAACCTCCTGCCGACTGGATTCGGAGTATTCAATTTGTCAATGATCAAACGGGATTTGCTTGTGCCGATATAGGAAGAATTTATAAAACGACCGATGGTGGTGAAACCTGGCGAAGGTTGGAGTCCAATACACAGGAGGCTCTCTTTGATTTGGATTTTATCAATGAAAACCAGGGTATGGTTTGCGGATTCAACGGGACCATATTAAAAACAGAAGATGGTGGTGAAAGCTGGATGCAAATGATCAGCCCACTGGGCAGTGAAAATTTATATTCCATTGATCTGACAGATGTACAAACGGGATATATCTGTTCGCATTTCGGCAATGTCCTAAAACTAACGCCTGTTAGTAGTGTACAGGAAAAGGCAATTGACCTCCAAGTAATGACCATATTTCCCAATCCTTGTACTCAAACCATTCATTGGAATTTGCCATTAACTTCCATGGAGGGCAATGCCCGGTGTCAAATATTTAATAGCGCCGGTGAACGGGTACTGTACGAAGAACATGTTGAAACAATAAATGCTCTCGGTATTTCCCATCTTGCGGTGGGATTATACTGCCTGGTGCTTTCTACTGAACGGCATGGCGTATTTCAGGCCAGTTTTTTTAAGCAATAAACGCTAATGGGTGTATCACGATATGAAACTTCAAAAAATTTCTGTCCCTCTTTAAACTCAAATGGTCCGCAATCTTGGATATGCTTTAGACTAACGCTTTACCTTTTGTTTGATGATTCCACCCGAGACTTCTTTGATACTGGTAATGTATAAAAAAGCTTTAGGGTCAATTTGGTGGACTGCATTTTGAATCCGATGAATTTCCAAACGGGTAACAATCGAGACCACAATATGACAATCGTGTCTGATGTCAAAACTCCCCGGCAAATATCCGCGTTCTCCTTTGTACACAGAAATGGCCTTGTTGAAGTCATTCACAATCATGGATTTGATCTCATCCTCTTTTGAGGAGATAATAGTAAGTGCGGTATATTCCTCAAATCCATCGACGACATAATCTACTGTCTTCATCGCGGTAAAGTAGGTAAGAATTGAATACATACCCGCCTCCAGGCCGAAGCTTGCTGCTGCGACTAGAATAATGGCCGAATTAAACACCATGACCCATTCACTGGTGGAAAATCCGAATTTTTTATTGGTGTAATCTGCCAACACTTCCATGCCATCAATTACGCCTCCCGCTTTAATGACCAAACCCAGTCCTAATCCAATAAAAAATCCACCAAAAATGGCGATGAGCACTTTGTCTTGGGTAATGGCCGGTATTTCGATGATTTCGATCATGACGATCAATAATAAAATAGCCATCATGGTTTGTAGAGCAAACGTTCTTCCAATTTTCTTGTATCCAATGTAAACAAAAGGAAGGTTGATAAAAAATAAACTGATTCCCAGGTGCACATGAAACAATTCGTGTAAAAGAATGGACAATCCTGTCACCCCACCATCCAAAAAGCGGTTCGGGATCATAAATCCTTTAAAGGCAATGGTCGCGAAGCTCACTCCCAACACGGTCATTATTACAGAATACGGAGAAAAAATTTTTCTCCAGTCAATGATTTCTCTTTGAAAACTTGAATGCATGGCCAGGCAATGATAGTGAATTTGAAGCAAACGAAGTACTCAATACAAATCCTATTTTACCACAACAGCTCATCCAAAGCCCTTAAGTTGAACAGGCTATTTTCCTGCCAATTTGCTGTAAGGAATTGTTTTCCCCTCTTTGTTGGGAGGGAAAATCACCAGCTTTAAATCGCTTTGATTTTACTTTTCCAAAATCTTGTGATAACTTCACTTTCTTAAGCTAAATCATGTCAGAAATCTTTGGCTTTGATGCTTTTTCACCCAGGGAAATTGCCGATCGCATCGAACAAATTGGGGTGAGCAAAGCAAGGTTACCCTTTCGTTCTCTTTTTATGCTAGGTGCACTTGCCGGAGGATTCATCGCTTTGGGTGCAATGTTCTATACCATCATTGTTTCAGATCCTTCCATGTCCTTTGGTCTAAAGCGGCTATTCGGTGGTTTGGTTTTCTCCTTGGGCCTGGTCATGGTGGTAATCGCCGGTGCTGAGTTGTTTACAGGAAATAATCTTTTGGTAATGGCCTGGGCTGACGGAAAAATCAGTTCTAAAGAGGTCCTGCGAAATTGGATTATTGTCTTTCTTTCAAATTTTTTGGGTGCCGTTTTCGTTGCTGTTTTAGTGTTGCTTTCAAAGCATCCCGATATGAATCAACAATCCATTGCTCAACAATATTTAAAAATTGGAGAGGTAAAATGCAGCCTGCCACCATTTCAGGCTTTTTTCAGTGGTGTGCTCTGCAATGTACTGGTTTGCCTTGCCGTTTGGATGGCCCAGGCTGGACGTTCAGTAATGGATAAATTTATTGTTGTTGTCTTTCCGATTTCTGCATTTGTGGCCGCAGGGTTTGAGCATTGCATTGCCAATATGTATTTTATCCCGATGGCAATCTTTCTCAAAACAGATTTATCACTTACTGGTAGTTTTGAATTAATCAACTGGTATGGCCTTTTTTATAACCTTCTTCCGGTGGTTTTAGGCAATTTGATCGGGGGTAGCGTATTGGTAGCTTTTGTCTATTATATCATTTATAAAAAGAAACTGCCCACGGAAAATTAATCCCTTTAACTAACATCCGTTATTCATAATTTTTGGACATGGACCTTTTCAAAGAAATCGAAAAATTAAAACGCGAAAATGTCATTGATGCCGAAACGGCAGAACGAATTTCAAAATACTATGAATCAAAAGAGGACAATCAGCCTTCGCGTCTCGTATTATTGTTTGGCGTATTGGGTGCAATTTTATCCGGCCTTGGCCTTCTATTGATCGTGGCTCACAACTGGGACATGCTTTCAAAATGGACAAAAACTTCCATTGCATTTGCCATTTTAGCTTCAGCCCATCTTTTAGGAATTTATGTTTTATTAAAGAAAAATGAATACCTCAGTTGGAAAGAAAGCGCGTCCTCATTTCTATCTCTTGCGTTGGCTTCCACCATTTCATTAATCGCACAGATTTACCATATCTCTGGGCCGTTTGATGAATTTCTTCTTTACTTGTCATTGATGTGCTTCCCACTGGTTTATTTGTTTTCCTCCAACGCTACTACTTTACTTTATTTATTTGCCATTACCTTGTACATGCTGGAAAATAATTTTGTAAGACTGGACCCTTCCCAGAAAGTGATGATTTACCTGATGCTGGTAGCTCTGGTAATACCACATTATATCCGGGCATGCAATAAAAATCAAACTTATTTATTGTCCTCACTCCATTGGGCATTTCCATTTTCTCTTTTGCTTTGCCCTGCTGTATTGGGCCATCATTACGGTGATTTTACGTTTATCAGCTATTTCTCCATGCTAAGTATTTTTATTGGAATCGCTGGCTTGGATTATTTTGAAAACCGGAAACCCTTTACCAATGGCTATTTACTACTTGGTGTTTCGGGAACGATCTTATTGCTTTGGATATTAAGTTTTGATGGCTTTTGGAGTACCTTAAAACATGATTTGGCGCATTGGTCAAAGGGCCTGTCAAGTCCAGAATTTCTCCTTTCTCTGTTGTTGAACGCAATCGCTTTAATCTTGATGATTGTCCAATATCAAAAGAAAAACTTATCCATATGGTGGCCTCTTCAAGGGACCTTCATTTTATTCAATATCATCTTTTGGATCGGTTTGTACGGTCAGATGGCTGTCTTGCTGATGAATGCCCTTGCTTTATTTCTGGGCATTGTCATCATTCGAACAGGAATTCAGAAAAAAGACCTTACCATTTTAAACGTAGGTTTAATCCTATTATCCGGTCTGGCCATTTGCAGATTTTTTGACAGTGATCTTAGCTATATCGTGAGAGGTTTACTCTTTTTGTGTATTGGCATAGGATTTTTCTTAATTAACTACCGCATGCTTAAACATAAATCAAAAGATGAAAAATAAAATCTGGATTCTTCTGGTTTTCTCACTGCTTATCTTTGTCCAATGGATGTTTCCCATTCAAATGATATTGCGTCAAGAGAACATTCTAACTTCTGGAACAGAATATAAATTTCGCATTGCACCTTCATATCAGGATGCTGGCCTGGGTGGAAAATTTTTGAACCTGCAATTTATTGACTTACAAAATTTTTCTACTTCCGATACGAGCTTTACCTTATTTGAAAACGTTTACCTAATAATTGCCACAGACTCCGGTGGTTATGCAAAAATCCAGTCCATCGTTCACAACAAACCAGCCTCTGAAAATGACTTTGTTCCCGCTCGGGTAGCTTCTCTTTACAATGATGAAAATCCCCTCAATCGACTGCTTAGCTTTGAAGTTGGATTTCAACAATATTTCCTGGAAGAATCAAAATTATCCATAGAAAATCTAGAAATTCTCAGACAAGAGGCGCAGTCATCCCAACAAGCCTATGCGCTGGTTAAAATTCTCAAGGGATCTGCTGCTATCGAATCCATTGTTGTGGATGGTAAAATCATTGGCCCCTCTCCGGAATAAGCCATCTATTTATCGCTTGAGTTTTGGGCCATGACTTATTGAAAAATTTAACTAACGATCGTTAATGTTCAATGCACTAATTGTCGGAAGTTGGTTTCCCCAGGTTTTTAGCTGCCTCTTCTACATCCTGAGTAGCTTTGGCCAGTGCATCCAATCTTTTTTCGCGGTCTGTAACGGGTTTTTCCAACTTACCACTCGACCGGCCATTAAACGTAAATCCTTTGGAATCACAGTCAATCACAATTTTCTCTGATTCGCTGAGTTCGCCCGATAACATCCACTTTGCTAATTCGTTTATAATTTCCTTTTGAATAACCCTTTTCAACGGTCTTGCTCCAAATTGTGGTTCATAGCCTAGGTCCGCCAGCATTTGCAATGCCTTTGGACTGAGTTCCAAAAGAATGCCTTGATCGGCCAAGTTCTTTTTTAATGCTTTTAATTGTAACTCGGAAATTTGCAGTATCTCCTCTTTGGTCAATGGTAAAAACATTATTTTATCATCGATTCGATTTAGAAATTCCGGTCTCAAATTTTGTTTGAGTTTTTCAAACACTTCAATTTTTGTAGTTTCAAGAATTTCCGTTCTGTGTTTCTCGCCAACAGCTTCGAGATCTTCAAAGTTTTCGAGAATAAGTTCAGATCCCATATTGCTGGTCATGATGATGATGGTATTCTTAAAATTGGCTATACGCCCTTTGTTATCCGTTAACCTTCCATCATCCAAAACTTGTAACAATACATTAAAGGTATCTGGGTGAGCTTTTTCTATTTCATCTAACAATACTATGGAATATGGTTTTCTTCTGACTGCTTCGGTAAGCTGACCCCCTTCATCATAACCGACATAACCCGGAGGCGCTCCTACCAATTTCGAAACTGAATGCGCTTCCATATATTCACTCATGTCTATACGTGTCAATGCTCGTTCATCATCAAACAACAATTCCGCTAGTGCTTTTGCCAGTTCTGTCTTTCCAACACCGGTGGGTCCCAGAAAAATAAACGAACCTATGGGCTTGTTGGGATCTTGCAGACCTGCTCTTGACCTTCGAATGGCATCTGCTACTGCAGACACCGCTTCTTTTTGACCTATCACCCGATTTCCTAATTCTTCTTCTAAATGAAGCAGTTTTTGCTTTTCACTTTGCATCATCTTTTGCAAAGGAATTCCCGTCCACTTAGAAACTACTGCAGCAATATCATTCTCCGTAACCACTTCTGATGTAAAGCGTGTTGCTTCTGGTAAGGCATTCAATTTGGCTTCTGCCTCCTTTAATTTTTTTTCTTCTTCTTTAAAGTCTCCATATTTGAGCTTTGCCACCTTTCCAAAATCACTTTCCCGCTCAGCCTTTTCTGCCTCTATGCTGATTTCATCCATTCGCTTTTTAATGCGTTGAATTTCATCCACAATTTCTTTTTCGGTTTGCCAACTAGCTTTCAATGATTCTAATTTCTCTTTTGCATTGGCCAATTGCCCTTCAATGAGTTTTACCTTTTTTTCATCCTGTTCGCGTTTGACCGCTTCACGTTCAATTTCAAGTTGGCGAACCCTGCGATCCATTTCATCAATTTCATCTGGCACACTATCCAATTCTAACCTGAGTTTTGCAGCTGCCTCATCAATAAGGTCAATGGCCTTGTCGGGCAGTTGCCGTTCAGTAATGTAACGATGTGATAACTCAGCAGCCGCAATTAATGCTTCGTCTTGTATGGCAATCTTATGAAAAACTTCGTATTTGTCTTGTATACCTCTTAATATGGAAATCGTATCCTCAACGGAGGGTTCATCAATGGTGACGGTTTGAAATCGTCTCACCAAAGCCTTATCATTTTCAAAATACTTTTGGTATTCGTCCAAGGTTGTGGCACCAATGGTATGCAATTCTCCTCTTGCCAGTGCCGGTTTCAAAATGTTTGCTGCATCCATAGCCCCCTGGCCACCTCCTGCACCAATCAGTGTATGAATTTCATCAATGAATAAAATGATTTTTCCATTGGACTCTATGACTTCTTTTATCACTGCTTTTAACCGCTCCTCAAATTCACCCTTGTATTTTGCTCCGGCGATAAGGGCTGAAATGTCTAGCGAAAATATTTTTTTCTCTTTTAAGTTTTCAGGCACGTCATTTTTTACTATCCTCCAGGCAATACCTTCGACAATCGCTGTTTTTCCAACACCAGCTTCTCCAATCAAAATGGGATTGTTCTTTTTGCGCCGGCTTAGAATGTGCAGGATCCGTCTGATTTCTTCGTCTCGGCCAACAATCGGGTCCAATTTACCTTCTTCTGCGGCTGCTGTAAAGTTTACTGCATATTTATTCAATGCATTGAAGGTTTCATCTGAACTGCTGTCAGTAACCTTTTTTCCTTTTCGCAATTCCAGAATCGCTTGTTTTAATCCTTCCTGGGTAATCAGGTTGTTTTTAAGTATTCGGGAGGTCTGATCTGTACCTCTGACCAGCGCCAGTAATATATTATCCAATGAAATAAATTCATCGCCAAATTCTTTACTGATGTTTTTTGCTTGTAACAAAACCTGGTTTGCTTCATTGGACAAATACTGTTTCTCCGCATCCTTGATGCGGGGCTTTTTACGCATCTCCGTCTCTAATTCAAATTTTATTTTTTGGATCGAGGCCCCCATTTTCTCCAATAAAAATTCCGTAAGCTTCTCATCGGTATCAATGATGGCGCGACAAAGATGGCAGGTATCCACCACTTGTTGCTCGAGGTCAGTAGCCATTTGCTGAGCTTTCAAAATGGCATCTTGCGCTTTTATGGTAAAGTTCTCGTAGGTCATGTTGACGATTTATTACATGGGCTTCAAATCTGAAACCAATTTGAAAATTGTGTCATTCTGTCATCTCTATTGCACAATCTTGGCTAATTTAATTAATTTAACTGCCAATATGTCAAATTGATTTTGTAATCTCATCCAACTATGGAATTTTAACTGCTTGCCTGGCCAACAATTGCCATCGTTTGTTGTGGAATATCCATACCTGCATGACGCTTAAATCCAATAGAAACGAATTCTGTTTCATCGTTCCCCGAATACCCGCCTTAAAACGGGCAATAGCGGTTTCTCCCAATGTATACAATTTCATGCTATCCTCTTGTATGGAAACGTAATTCAAAAATCCTGATTCGTTATTTTCCAGCAGCTGCCCCTTATTTTCAATCCAGGCATTTGAATGTCCATAGGTGCATACATCAGCAATCAAACTATCAAGTGTTAGTTTGTCTTTCTTTACCAACGCCTGGTGCAATTCATAAATGTATTTCGCACTAAATTGGATCGAATCCCTTTGTGCCGTTATGCTCTTATCACATAACCCTACAAGAAATAAACATACCAATAGCGGTTTCATCGAATGTTTCATAAAGGTAAAGATAGGCATGCCCTACCAACCTGTAAAATTTATATGCCGGTAATTCCAATGACCCCAAGTACTGCATTTTGAGATGAATAAGTTATGCATCATCTACCTGAATTTATACGAATGCGGGCGATACAAAATCTGTCATCGCATGTTGGGGTGCCAAAGGGAGTAATTAACTAAATCGGCTAAGAAGGAAACGTTGGCGTGCAGCACGTGACGAAAATATTCTACCATGACAAAGCTTTCATCATGCACCAACGAAAGATCTCCCAAGCCTCAATATTTCGCTCGACAGCGCTCAATATTAGTTGCGTCGGTGTACAGCGCGTGGCGAAAATTTCTGTGGCTCGCAGGAGCTCGCC
>CAZMSE010000050.1:0-21220 GCA_964568865.1 uncultured Saprospiraceae bacterium | reverse complement strand
AATTTTGGATCTATTATTTTGAATTCAATTGGGCTCTATTTACCGAATCTCCCTACTTATCAACCTATCAGGGCATGTTTTAAGAAAATGCCACAAAACTTTTGCAGTTGTAAAAACTATTTAAACAGATCCAAGAATTGGGCAAAAAAAAAGCCACAGAATTTCTGTGGCCATATTTTTAAAGATTGCTTTACAAAAACTAAAAGGTGTAGCGAATAGCAAATCCACCTGATTCCTCAGAGAATCCATTTCCCCATCCGATAAAATGAAATGTTGGAATCCAGTCAACTGATAAGTTTATTGGTGCATTTTCAAATTTATAGTCCAGGCCTAAGTTGCCACAAACGCCAAGAAATAAATTTCCATCATCATCTACATCATAATAATCCCAGTCACCTCCCCAAAATCCAACATTAGCACCAAAACCCCAATACCATCTTAAGCCAGACACTGATTTGATATCATAATTATTTTGATATAAGCCGGTGATGCTCAGATAACTGTAGTCATATGAACCTGCACCATAGCTTCTGTAATTTACTATAGCTTCTAGTGAGTTTTTTTCATTCATAAAGTGCTTACCTGTCAAAGCCCAGCCCCAAGCTGCGCGCAATCCGATCGCATTTTTGTAGTCTTGGGCATTTGCATTATATGCCAAAGAAAAGAGTGCAAAGAAAACAATGATTTTAAGCTTCATAAGAAAACGTTTAAGTGTTAAGAATACCACAAATATAAAGAAATTATATTATTTGCCAATCTATGGCGGTCTTGCCATGTGCAATTAGATATTGATTGGCAAGCAGAAAATGGTTATTGCCAATAAATGTATTTCCTGCAAGAGGTGAGGGATGGGTACTTTCTAAAACGAGGTGCTTGTCAAGTGAAATGAAAGCTTTTTTGGACTTCGCAAAGTTTCCCCAAAGCATAAAGACAAGATGATTTTTATCTTGATTTAGCCGTTGAATAACAGCATCCGTAAATTGATGCCACCCAATGTCTTTGTGGGAATTGGGCATTTTATGTTGAACGGTCAAAGAAGCGTTTAATAGAAGTACCCCTTGTTCAGACCAATGACTTAAATCCCCGTGAGCAGGAACAGGATATCCAAAACATCTTTGCAGTTCCTTGTAAATATTCTTTAAGGAAGGAGGAATAGTTATGCCCTTGGGTACTGAAAAACAAAGTCCCATAGCTTCTCCTGGACCGTGATACGGATCCTGGCCTAAAATAACTACTTTAAGCTTATCCAAAGGACAATCATTGAAAGCTTTGAAAATCAATTGACCTGGAGGATAAATCGTTTTGCCAGCTTTTAAATCATTCTTAATGAGGGAAACAATATTGTTAAAATAGTCAGCACTGAACTCAGCTTGTAATAAATCTTTCCAGCCAACTTCAATTTTTACATCAGACATAGTAAATTTGATGAGTATATCAAATGAACGGCATATGAAAACGCAAAAATATATCATTTTTATTCTTTGGATGGTCGGCTTTTCAATAAAAGCCCAGCCGGTAAAAATTTGGTCTAAATTATTTGGTGGACAGGGGACTGACGTGGCAGCAGCTCTTTCAAAAGTGAATGATAGTTTGTATTTAGGAATCGGTAAAACGGCATCAGTCGATATTCCAGGTTATCGGGGGGGTGATGATTTTATGGCATGTGCATTTAGTCCTGATGGGAAATTATATTATAAAAGAGCCTATGGCAGTTCAACATTTGAGCAATCAAATGCCTTGATAATACTGCCTAACGGAGTGGCCTTAGTGGGTGGTTATAGTTCTGGGAAAGGAGGTGATGTGTCCAATTTTTATGGCCTGACAGATATGTGGCTCATGGCCATTAATCCATCCAATGGGATGTTGCTTTGGGAAAAAATATATGGTGGAACAAACAACGATCAGCTCAATGCAATACATTATCTCGAAGCTGGGCGCGTTTATCTTGCAGGTCACACCAAAAGTATTGACCGTGATGTCAATGCTGTGCCCAGTAAGGGTGGAAATGATATCTTAGTAGCGGCGGTTTCTGAAGCAGGAATTCTCAATAAAGTGGTAACCTTTGGAGGTACTAAAGACGAAACGGCAAAAAAGGTGTTGAATGCTGAAGAATTTGGTGGACAAATGTTAGTCTTTGGGGAATCAGAATCAAATGATTTAGATTTTGCTAGCAAGAACAAAGGCAAGAAAGATATTTTTATTCTAAAGGTGAACAGGAATTTGAACAAAATAAGCTTGATGACTTTTGGTGGTCCAGGTGATGAAATATTCAATGATGCTGTCCAGTTGAAGGATAAGACTTATATGATGTTTGGCACCGTCAGCACTAAGGGAGGATTGATCGATACCATCAAAGGAGGACGTGATATTTGGATTGTTCACTTGGACGTGAATGGCAATATCCTAAAATCTAAAGTCATTGGAGGTAGCCTTGATGATGTTCCCGTGCAGGCAAAGCTTGATGCTGACGGTAATGTGATTTTAGCTTGTAATGCAATATCCAACGATAAGGATATTAGTATAACTCCTTATGGTGGCACCAGTGATCTGTTGATCATGAAAATAGATACCGGAATCAATATTTTATGGAAGAAGTATTATGGAGGTACAAAAGGTGACAATGCCAGTGCACTATCCTTAAACGATGATGGGACAATTTTTTCAATAGGCAGCACCTTTAGTACAGATCATGATTTAAGTTCTGACAACAAGAATCCACCGGATTTTTGGACGCAAAGACTCTTTGAGTGCCGGGCAATTGAAAGTGATTTCCAAACAGAAATTTGTGCAGGGGATACCATTAACATACTTGGAAAAGCCTATTTCCTAGGGCATGAACAAGGCACAGATACTTTGTTTGGAGGAAGTTACATTGGGTGTGACAGCATCGTTCATGTCAAAGTAAATCTTTTAGAACATACCACTGGTGTATTGAAGCAAGTGCTATGTATTGACTCTTCGATAGTGATTCATAATGTATTGTTTGATAAGAATCATTTGGGTGATACCATCCTATTGACTGGATTAAATTCCAGGGGATGTGACAGTATTTTGTATATCTTTTTCCAGTATGCTGAGACAATGGTGGTACGTGATACGCTAATTATAAAAGATAATGGTTCAGGAAATGGGTGCATTGGTGTTCAAATCGATGGCAGTTGTGAGCCCTACAAATATTTATGGAGCACTGGTTGGACAGGGAGTAGCAACTGCAATCTTAAGTCAGGCAACTATACACTCACTGTGACAGATTGCAACGGATGCAGGAACGTCTTTGATTTTTTCTTACCATCAACTGTCGGCACACATAGCGAGTTTTCGAATGGATTGAAAGTATTGAATACTTCCGATCAGTTTATTTTTATAAGCAATAGCCAAAATGTCTTACTCATGGACGTTTTCGATATTCAAGGTCATCATGTTAGGCGTTTGAATGAGTTTGAAGGCATGTTCAAGCTGGAAAGAAAATCGTTGTTGCCGGGTACTTATTGGATTCGCTTTTTAATGAAATCGGGTCAGGAAAATGGTTTATTGATTGTGAATTAAAATTTGGCGGTTTCCGTGAATGATTATCTTTGCAACCCAATGAGCAAAGTGTAAAGTATGCTTTGCAAAGAGGCCCTAAATTTCAAGATACTGGTCCCGTAGCTCAGCTGGATAGAGCAACTGCCTTCTAAGCAGTAGGTCTTTGGTTCGAATCCAAACGGGATCACTTTTTCTGATAATACTTTAGCTTATGAAAGCGATTTTTATAGGATTTTTTATTGCATTGTCTGTACCGTTTCATTTAATTGGGCAGGAATTGTCCAAAGGAACACTCCGGATGGAGGTCGAGAAAATTATGCTCAATGGCGAAGAAGCACCCACGGATATGGGTGCACATTTAGGAAACATCTCTATCAGTTTGTATGCTGATGGAGTCCGCCAAAAAACTGAATTCTCCATGATGATGATGAACAATACCACCTATTATGATACTCGTAATGACAGTATTCGCCTTTATATGGATTTGATGGGTAAAAAATACTTAATTGCGGATACTAGGTCCTCTATTGCGGCCAAGTCATCTAAATCCGGGATGGAAGGGCCTAAAATAGAGGTAAAAGAAGATCGGAATGACGTCAAGGAAATTTTGGGATTTCAATGTTATAAAGTGTATGTTAAGGTCAAAGCCGACAAGGAAGGAAAAAGTCTTGAAGTTCCTGAGGACATTGAACTAAAACTCTATGTTACTGACAAACTGAAGTTTGATGCTTCTTATGTTACCAATGGAAAAACGAGTATTGACTTAAAAGGAACTCCACTTGAATACAACATGCGTATGGGAGGTAGTGGATTTCAAATGGAAATGATCATGGTTGCAAAAGAATTCAAGGCTGAAGTTGATTCGGCCGTATTTGATTACCCAACAGGCAACTACAAAATTTATGACATGGAATCTTTTCAGATGGAAATGTCAAAAATGGGAAAATAAAACAGGTTGGTTAAAGTTCCAATTGATATTTATCCTTTAATGCATCTGTGGCTTCCTTTGAAATTGAAGATTTTAAAACTTTAATAAAAGATTTTGAATCAAGTTGTAATTCAACAACGAGGTCCTCAAGCTTTGTGATTTTACCGATCATTCCTGATGCTGTGACCACTTGGTCTCCTTTCTTGATTTCTGTTAGAAATTTGTTCTGAGCCTTTTGTTGCTTTGTCCGTGGAAGTATAAAAAACACGTACATAATGGCAAAAAGTACGACATACAATATCAAAATACTCATGTGTAGAAATTTGGTTTGAAAGGCCGTAAATTTAGTGACAATAAGTGAAGACTAGGAGGTCCATGGAAAATTATCCTTCATGGCATGCTCTTAAAATTATAGTAGTTTTAATAAGTTGTTAATTATCAATACAATAAGAAATATTTTTAAATGACTATTACCTGTGGTTTCAAGGAAAGTTGTTTTTGATATGAGTTTAATTCTTCATCGTCATTTATTTATTATTGGGATGCCAGGGGCCGGTAAAACCTATTTCTCCAATAAATTGGCTGAAACATACTCATTCAATCATAGAGATCAAGATGTTGAAATAGAGCTATATGCTAAAAGAAGTATTCAAAGTATCTGGGATACGCAAGGCGAAGCTGGATTTAGGACCCTGGAGCGCTTTTTGCTTCTTAAACTCATGTTGGATACCCCTTCAATCATCAGTACAGGTGGAGGTTGCCCTGCATTTTTGGATAATATGGGATTGATGAACCGATATGGAGTGACTGTTTTCCTGGACAGGCCATTGCAATGGTTGGTTGAGAAAAACCTCGAGATGAACAAGCCTGTCATTAAAAGTGGAATACCTTTGGATCAACAAATTATATCTTTACAACATTCACGCGAATATTATTACAAACAGGCAAATGTTCATCTTAAATCTGATGATCATGAACATAACTGGATAAGAACTGTTACCCAATATTGTCAAATTCATAATATTATCGGTGGTTAACATGGCTGAACAAATTTACAATACCATTATTATTGGCTCTGGCCCTTCAGGATATACAGCCGCTATATATGCTGCAAGAGCCAATATGCAACCTCTATTGTTTACAGGAGTTGAACCTGGTGGACAATTGATGATTACCACAGAGGTTGAAAATTACCCAGGATATCCTGAGGGAGTGCAAGGCCCACAGATGATGGATGATTTTATGAAGCAAGCACTGAGATTTCAAACAGAGATCAAGTATGAAGTTATTGCCAAAGTTGATTTTACAGGGCCGATTCACACGGTATGGACAGAAAGTGGTGAAGCTTTCAAAGCGCATTCAGTAATTGTATCTACTGGCGCAAGTGCAAAGTGGTTAGGCCTTGACTCTGAAAAACGTTTAATGAACAAGGGAGTCTCTGCTTGTGCTGTATGTGATGGTTTCTTTTTCAAAGGCCAAAAGGTTGCGGTTGTTGGTGGTGGTGATACTGCGGCAGAAGAGGCATCCTATTTGTCCAAATTGTGTCCGGAAGTACATTTGATTGTGCGAAGGGATGTCATGAGGGCATCCAAGATTATGCAGGAAAGGGTTTTGAACAATCCTGTAATCAAAGTGCATTGGAATTCTGAGATACAAGAAATTAGAGGTGGGGAAGAGGTCGAAGATATTCTATTGAAAAACCATCTATCGGGTCAAACCAGCGTTATTGGTTTGAAAGCTGTATTTGTCGCTATTGGTCACAGTCCGAATTCAAAACCATTTGCAGGATGGTTGGATATGGATGACCAATCCTATATTAAAACAATTCCTGGAACTTCCAAAACCAATATACCTGGCGTTTTTGCTTGCGGAGATGTTCAGGATCGTATTTACCGGCAGGCTGTTACTGCGGCTGGATCAGGCTGTATGGCTGCATTGGATGCAGAACGTTATTTAGCTGAACTCGGGCTTATCTAAAGTTTACAGTATCTTATTGAATGATCACGGTTCGTAATAATGAGGCTATGTAATTTCTTTCTTGTAGAATGTATTGGTGGGACTTCAATTCAATTTCAAGTTCTTCTTCGGATAGTTGACTAGTTTTAATTTTGCTTTCAAACTCAGCAATTGCGCGATTGTACTTTTTTAGTTTAAACCGGAGAATACTTTGGTTGATGTCCGCGTAAAAATTTTTGTCAGGTTCATTTTGTGTGTGAAGATAAATTCCTAGTTTATCTGACCAATTGTTACTGTATTCATATTTTGAAAAATTAAGGTCCACAGCAAGCTCAGCCAATTCAGGGGATGTATGATTTATAAAATATTGAATTTCGGGAATTTGACCTTCACTGAGCAATTGAGAGTATTCAAGTATTATTTTTTTATAATTATCGTTTTCAAAATAGGGCAGGGTATCTGCAATATGTTCAATGATATAAGCACCAAATGGAATGCCATCAGTTTCATTGTACCAATGATGTCCGTAAAGTAATAAAATTCTGCATATATCGCGTTCCTGAAATTCATCTTTTCCGATTATAGAAAGTTCCTGATTAGGAGACTTTTCTTCGTCTCCTTTAATTTGTTGAAGAATTTGAGCATCGCGGTCTAAAGCTGCCTTTTTTTCTCTTATGGCTCGCATGGACCGTTCTTCATCTAAAATTTTATTGCAAGTGCTTCGAAGGCTGGCTTCATCAATTGCTGTTAAGCGATGGGTTTCCATAAGGTATACCGATCGGGTAATTGGATCTGCAATTTTTGCAATACTTCTGATAATTTCATTGATTATGACTGCGCGTTGTACGGGATCGTTCTCAATGGTTTTTAGATTGGATTGGAGTTTAAACAAAATAAAATCTGCAGCTTCTTCTTTAAGGAATTTTTCAAAAGCTGTGCTTCCTATTTTTTGCACGTAACCATCTGGATCATCCTGATTTGGTACAATGGCAATCTTAACGTTTAGACCTTCCTGTAAGATAAGATCGACCCCTCGTGTTGCTGCTTTAATTCCAGCTGGGTCACCATCGTATAAGATCAAAATATTGTTGGTCAATCGTTTTATTGCGAGAATTTGTTCTTCAGTTAACGAAGTGCCTGAAGATGCCACTACGTTTTCTATTCCAGCCTGGACTAAAGAGATCACATCCGTGTAACCTTCTACCAGGATGCATTGATTTTTTTCGCGGATGCTTTTCTTTGCAAGATGTAAGCCATAAAGCGTCTTACTTTTTTGGTAAAGTTCAGTTTCCGGTGAGTTGATGTATTTGGCAACCTTAGCATCGGAGCCCAGTAATCTACCTGCAAAAGCAATGGGTTTTCCAGAAATATGATGAATTGGAAAAATAACCCTGTTTCTAAAAAAGTCTCTTTGGTGATCATTTACGAGGCCCAATTTTTTTAAAAATTCTGGTTGAAAACTATTTTGTAGTGCCTCTTGAAAAAGTGCATCTTGTTTGTCTGGTGCAAATCCAAGTTCAAATTTTCTAATGGTTGACTCAGTAAATCCTCTTTGCTTGAAATACGAAAGTGCAACGGATTTTCCTAAATCAGTATTCCATAACTGGTTTTGAAAATAGTCTAGGGCGAACTGGTTAACGATGTGAAGACTTTCTCTTTCTTGGTCTTCTGCAAGATTAATTTCAGGTTTGTGTGTTTCTTCAAGTTCAATATTATATTTCTTTGCCAATTGGCGGATGGCCTCAGGAAAGCTGAGTTGTTCTGCTTCCATGAGAAATTGTATGGGACTGCCACCTTTTCCGCAGCCAAAACATTTGAATATATTTTTGGAAGCAGAAACATAAAATGAAGGTGTTTTCTCTTTGTGAAAAGGACATAATCCAATCAGGTTAGCTCCCCTAGGTTTAAGATCGACAAAATCCCCAACAACCTCTTCAATTCTTGCAGTTTCTATTACTTCATCAATGGATTTTCTTAAAATCATTTTAAGGGGAACTTTGTATTATGGTGTCTTTGAATAATAGTTTATAAAACATTATGATCGTATATCCAGAACATCCTGCATGGAAAAGACACCATGACGTCCCAAAAGCCACTCTGCTGCCAAAACGGCACCTGATGCAAATCCTTCACGGGAAAAGGCTTTATGCTCAATAAATATCTCGTCGATATTGGAGTAATATCTGATATGATGTGTTCCGATCACTTCACCTTCGCGTATGGAGTGAATCGGAAGTGATTGACCATCTGGGTGGTCTAGGTTCCATTTTTGATAATTAGGATGTATTTGAATTACATCATTCGCCAACGTTATAGCCGTTCCACTCGGTTTATCAAGTTTTTGAGTATGGTGTATCTCTGTGAGTTCACATGCATACTCAGATCTGGATGACATTAATCGCGCCAATGATCTGTTTAGCGCAAAGAAAAGCTGAACACCTACACTAAAATTGGAAGAATACAAAAGTGCACCTTGCCTGTTGCCAACTTCATTTACAACACTTTGCCAATGTTCCATCCAACCTGTAGTTCCACAAACCACTGGAACCTTTGCTTCAAGGCATGAGGAAATATTTTTAGGGGCTGCTTTCGGACTTGAAAATTCAATGGCAATATCGGATGATGCGAGGAGTCTTGATAGATCGGATGCATTCGATTTTGTTGTAATAATCCCAGCCAGATCATGACCTCTTTGGAGAAGAATGTTTTCTATGGCCTTGCCCATTTTGCCATATCCGATGAGACATATTTTCACAAATAATTGATATTGAGATTTATATAAATATAATTTCTTAAAAATTCAGCCAAAAATAAAGAAAGCTCCAAAAAAATAGATGCCTCCTGAGCGAATATACTATAATTTTGCCCGAATCCGCGGCGTAAATTAGCTTCATATTAAACAAAACAGGATGGGTTGGTTTAAACGACTAAAAGAAGGTATTTCAACAGCTACAAAGGGAAAGAAAGAAACCCCTGATGGCATTTGGTTCAAATGTCCGGAATGTGGTGAAATGACCACTACCAAGCTGTTAAA
The DNA here is from genome assembly GCA_964568865.1 of uncultured Saprospiraceae bacterium. Classification (GTDB taxonomy): domain Bacteria; phylum Bacteroidota; class Bacteroidia; order Chitinophagales; family Saprospiraceae; genus Vicinibacter. The sequence goes on along the minus strand of CAZMSE010000050.1, from coordinate 11,777 downwards.
GGAATCATTTTATAAATGCCCAAAATGCAACTATCATACTAGGATAAGTTCGGAGAAATATTTTGATATCATTTATGATGGAGATTATGTGGAACTTTTTGATGAATTGGAATCTTTGGATTTTTTGAAGTTTACGGATTTACAATCATATTCAAAACGTCTTGAGGAGGCCAAAAAGAACTCAGGATTCAAAGACAGTATTCGTGTTGCTGCTGGAAAGGTAAATAAAAGGGAACTCGTTACAGCGGCGATGGATTTTACTTTTATTGGTGGTTCTATGGGCTCGGTAATGGGGGAGAAAATAAGCCGGGCGGTGGATTTTTGTATTGAGCATCAAGTTCCCTTAATGATCATTTCAAAATCAGGAGGCGCCCGTATGATGGAATCCGCATTTTCCCTTATGCAAATGGCTAAAACATCTGCAAAGTTGACCTTGTTGGCCAAACAAAAAATACCTTATTTTTCTTTTCTAACCGATCCTACAACAGGGGGTGTAACAGCCTCTTTTGCCATGTTGGGTGACATTAATTTTTCAGAACCTAATGCGTTGATAGGTTTTGCAGGACCTCGTGTAGTAAAGGAAACCATTAAAAGGGATTTGCCTGAAGGATTTCAACGTTCTGAATTTTTATTGGAAAACGGGTTTTTAGATTTTATCGTGGACCGTAAGGATTTGAAATCCTGTTTGTCTGATTTATTGGAGATGATGTTTGTGACTTCCAATGAAGAAGAAACTGGAAAGTTGGCTTCCTGATCAAATGCCATTTCAGGTAATTTCAAGGATGTAGAAATCTTTGTTAAGTGGATTCATCCCATTTATGATTTCTTGGAAAAGAGATTCATGAACTTTAAGAAAAAACGGTAGAAAATTTATGGTTCTTTCCTGTAATTTTCCTGAAGGATAAAATTGCTCTCTGATGTTTAGTAGTTGATTCAATTCATTAGTGTGCTTGGTTTTTATATATTTAGCGACTTTATTTTCAATTTGATCTAAAGATTTTAAGATTTTGTGAATCTCTCCTGAAATACTGGTGTGTGTTGGTTGATCCAGGCAGGAGACGTGCTGATTTAAAAGATCAAGTAGCTCTGATATCTTTGGTATCAAGTCATTGGGAATGGGATTTTCTATTTGTTTTCTTTGAATAAATTCATCCTGCAATTGTTTTTCTGTTTGAATAAAAGCTAGGGTGTCAAATTGGGATTTAATAATTTTGGCCTGTAGTTTCTGGTCCAGAAGAAATGCGGAAGACCTTCTAATTAAAGCAGGATAAGGGATTCCTGTAAATTCAAAGGTTGATTTTAATTGCATCCAGTAATGTAGTTCAGCGCCTCCTCCGACAAAAGCAACATTTGGGAGAATGCTTTCCTGCAATAATGGACGGAACAAAACATTAGGACTAAATTTTTCAGGAGTATTATTTATGTCGGTCAACAATGATTCAATAGTCCAACTTTTTGAGTCGTCATGTAAAGAAAAAAGGGTATCTGATTTTTTGATAATTCTTTTTCTTCCACCAGTATCATGATAGAATAAATTAATTTCTCTTGGATTTACTTGTGAGTCGTATCCTAATTCGTTCAATATTTTGGAAGCATGTGCGCAACTATTGGAGATGAATGATTGTTGGATTTCTTTTTCAAGAAGAGGAATAATCTGTTGCTTAAAGTACCGGGTATCTGGTAGAATGGTCACGAGTCCAAAGTGCCCAAATAAATCATTGACAAACCAGTTATAATAGTCTGTAAATTTCTGATTGTTTTTAATAAATTCGAGATGTTTATGTAAGTAGTTTTCAGCGAATGAATTTTGTGAGAAAATGGGAAGGAGTTCAAGAATAAAACTTTCAAGACCTTCTGTATCGAACTTGCCTACGGCTGTTCCTGATGCGTGATTCCATGCAACATGTTTATTGAAAATATATATGTGGTTAATTTCATCAAAATCATGATCTTCAAATCCGATATAATAAACTGGAACAAAATCGAACTTAGGGAAGATGGTTTTGAGGGATTGACTTACAGAAATGGTATTCAAAATTTTATACAGCCAATACAATGGACCTCCCATAATGCAAGGTTGATGAGCACAGCAAACAGTAAAACAATTATCATTCTTTAGTTTTATCAAGTTATTTTCAAGACTTATTGAAACCGGAAGGTTTTTATACTGGTCGCGTATGGCTTCAACGAGCTGAGGCCTGTTGGTAAAAGATTTACGTAACTCAATTGCAGCGCGTATTTGCTCAATATAATCCTGGTGTTTTATGAGTGGGTTGAATTTTTCAGGACTTAATAGGTAATCTAGATCAAATTTGCTAAGACCTAAATTGGGTTTAGGCTGAAATGAAGTAATCTTGAGTGATGGATTTTGCATAATGAAATCCCAAAGGTATTTACTTTTGTTATTGAATTCATCGATCTGGATGCTAAGGTTTATCATCAATAAATTGTCGATCCTTTTGTTGAGCATCATAGCTGTAATTGCTTTGATCAGTGCAATTATTTACCAGGCCCCCGTCGATCCTGCAGGCTTACAATTTGGACAGAGGAGTGATCCTGAGAGCATACAGCGATTAAGAAATCAATATTTTTTAGACAAGCCATTCGGGCTTCAAGTTTGGTATTATCTTGAAGATTTATCACCTCTGCAGTGGGTAAGAAATGCTGACGTTAGACTGCAAAATTACCATTACCGTAAAATGATCATGGGAGCAGAGTCCATGTTGATTATTAAAAAGCCTTATTTGAGAAAGTCCTATGCCAGTGGAGAGGAAGTGGGAAGTTTGATTTATGAGGCGCTACCAGGCACTTTGTGGCTGGGATTCTCAGCTTTTACATTTGCTTTATGCTTGGGTATCGGATTCGGCATATTCTCTGCGTTGTATTTTGATACATGGGTGGATCAGTTTATTGTCAGCACAAGTGTGGTATTTTACAGTATTCCGAGTTACATTGCTGCAATCTTATTTGCCTTAATCTTTGCCTACTACCTTGGTCCATGGACAGGACTTCCGGTCCAAGGTTCTATTTATGGTTTGGATGATATGGGAAACGAAATCATTGAATGGAGAAAATTATGGCTGCCTTCTATAGCTTTGGGTGTTAGGCCGGTCGCAATGATCGCCCAAATGACCCGGGCATCTTTGCTTGAAGTTATGCAGGAGCCTTTTATAACCACTGTAAAGGCAAAGGGTGTTCAGAAATATAGCATTCTCTTAAAGCATATTTTTCCAAATGCGTTGAATCCTATCATCACTACATTAAGTGGATGGTTAGCCTCGCTGCTTACCGGAGCATTTTTTGTGGAGTATGTTTTCAATTTTAGAGGCCTTGGGGATTTGACGATTCAAGGATTAAGTCAATTTGACGTGCCCTTGGTATTGGGTTGTTGTGTAATAACCGTTACGATATTTATTGTAGTCAATACTTTAGTCGATATTGCTTACATGATAACTGATCCCCGAATTAAAATTTAAAGCTTACCGTTCCCATTAAGCGAGATGCTTTTTTGTCAAAATTTAACTTTTGTCCGAAAAAACGTATGTGATCTCCGTAATTACTAAAATTTCCTTCGTGTTTTATGTCGATTCCTATGAATGATATATCAAATCCTATTCCTGCCTGATAGCCAAACGTTGCGGCAGAAAATTTATCATCATATCCAGAAACATCAAACAACTCTGAGGAGTTCTTTAAAAAAAAGTGAGCAACCGGGCCAGCATACAGTCGCACAATGCCAGCTTTAAGGCCAAGTATTACGGGTAAGTCAACATATTGGTACCGCTCTGTTTTGATAGAGTCAACGGTTCCAGGAAAGTCGAATTCCTTTATTTTAAAGGTGGCTTTATTGGAATTGAATTGAAGCTCGGGTTGTAAGTAAAATTGTCCAAATCGAAATCTTATCCCAAATCCAAAATGATATCCATAAGAAGCATTATCCAACTTAAGTTGAAATGAATCGAGTTTATTGCTGTTGGTAATGATAAAATCACTCGCTTTTACATCCACGCTATGGATTCCTCCTGAAATTAGGAAATTGACCTGTGCAGAAGTTGGCAGGTACCAGGCGCAAATCATTACAAGAATAGAAGCTGACTTAAATTTTATCATGTTCATAACAAATATACGGAATAGCTTTAATATATATTCTTTGAAATATCCAATTTAGGATATTCTTAACGAACTTTGCCTGATTAATTTATAAGCATGGAGGTTGCATTTACAGGATCTTTCCCCAGTTTTCATAAGATACCCGAGACTAAACTCCCAGAGGTATGCTTTTGGGGCAGGTCCAATGTGGGAAAAAGCAGCCTGATCAATTCAATATGCCAGCGTAAGGACCTCGCGAAGGTATCGGGGACGCCTGGCAAGACCCGGGAATTTGTGCAGTATGTCATGGATAACCGTTGGTGTTTAATGGATCTGCCAGGGTATGGATATGCCCGTGTAGCCAAAAAACTAAAGAACCATTGGGCTTTTGAATTTCCACGTTATTTAACTTTAAGAAAAAACCTATGTCTTTTATTATTGTTGGTCGATTGTAGTATCGAGCCACAAGAAATAGATCTGTCTATCATGCGATTTCTGGGTGAACATCAGATACCCTTTTATATTATTCTTACTAAAATCGACAAATGCACAAAATTGGAAATGACAAAGTTTCGATCACAGTTGAAGAATAAGTTAGCGAATGATTGGGAATCCATTCCTCCAATATTCGAAGTAAGTGCCAAATTGGGTGATGGCAAAACACAATTATTAAATGAAATTAATCGAGTAATTTATCAAATAGAATCTGAAGGACATTAAAGTAATGGATAAAATTTATCAATATAAAGTTTTTAAACACATCATTCCTGAATTGGAAAACTGGCCAATCAGTCGATTTATCACTCGTAAAAAATCTTTTCTTCAAGAGTTAAATGCTGACGTCTTTGAGCAATATCAAACAATGACAAAAGAGGAAATTGACACAGCCATTGCCAGAACCATTTACCTTGAAAAACAACGTGTCAAAACCAATCCTTGGAAAGCGGATCCTCCTTATGAAATGCAATATTACCGGAAGATTCAAAACGAGTATAATGCAAATCAGTTACTTCCCGACAAACACAAAGGCAATCTAGAAACACTATCCAGACTCATCAATAGGTTTAGTCAGGAAATTATTGGGCATTTTAATTCAAAGACATTTCTTCTGGTTCGTCGGTGGAGTGATATTCTGTTTAATATTTTATTGTATTCTTTCCGATGGTCAGTATTCTGGTCAAAGTCCATTAAATTAAGAGATAAAAACCAACAATCTTTACGCGTTAATGGATATGTAGAGTCTGCAAGAAATTTGTTTAATGAGCATATTGTCGTCTTGGTGCCAACGCATTCCAGTAATCTGGATTCAATATTGGTCGGCTATGCGATAGATCTATCCGTGGGGCTCCCTGCTTTTTCTTATGGTGCAGGACTCAATCTTTTCGACAGTGAGTTTTTTGCTTTTTTTATGAACCGTTTAGGTGCCTATAAAGTTGACCGGCGTAAGAAAAACAGTATTTACCTACATACCTTAACTGCATATTCCAAGCTTTCTGTAATGGAGGGAGTAAATACCATATTTTTTCCGGGAGGTACACGGTCCAGATCTGGAGAGTTGGAAATTAAGTTGAAATTAGGATTACTAGGTTCTTTGATTCAGGCTCAACGATTGTTGATTGAGAAGGGGAGCGAAAAGAAAATAGTTATTGTCCCAGTGGTATTGGGATATGAATCAGTGCTCGAAGCCAGATCATTGATCAGCCAATATTTATCCAGTACGGGTCAGGAAAAATATACCGGGAGAACTATAAAAGCGGGATTGGGTTCATATTTGAAATTAATAAAGAGGGTCTTTCAATTGCCAACTAAAATTTATTTGACATTTGGTAAACCAATGGATGTTTTTGGCAATCAGCTGGATGATCAAGGAGAGAGTTTTGATCATAAGCAACATAAAGTGATGTTGAAGGATTATTTTGTAACGAATGGAACAGTGGCAAAGGATGATCAGCGCGAGATGATTTATACACGCGAACTTGGAGAGAAAATTGGGCAATCATTTCAAAAATATAATTATATTTTGCCTTCCCATTTAGTAAGCCATGCAGCTTTTTTATTACTCTCTAAAATGAATCCTCAACATGATATTTATAGTTTGGTTCAGCTTCCAGAAGAGGATTATTTTCTGCCGGTCAAAACCATGAACGATTTATGCAAACAGCTTCAGTATATTCTTTTCCAGAAAGCAGAACGTGGTGAACTGATATATCCGAAAGAAATTGAAGGATCCATTGATGATGTTATTTCAAAAGGTATTGAATCATTAGGGATTTTTCATTTGAAAAGAATCCTTACAAAGGATGTCTACGGGCGCATTTACAGTGAAGATTTCCTTGGACTTTTGTATTATGCCAACAGACTTAATCATATGGATTTGAAAGCTGAAGTAAATTGGAATTCCATAATTTTAGAAACTGAACGATTTTAAATTTTGTGTTTGGGAAATGTATTCAATTATTGTGGATTTCGAAGCAACGTGTTGGGGCGATTCGCAGGTTACTCGTACACCTGAGATCATTGAAATTGGAGCTTGTCGACTCGACCCATTTAGAAGGATTGAATCTTCTTTTACAAGAGTTATCAAGCCAGAAAGGCATCCTTTGCTTTCCAATTATTGCAAAATGTTGACCGGAATCGAACAAGAGTTCGTTGACCGGGCAAAGTATTTTCATCAAGTGTTGGAAGAATTTTTAGAATGGGTAGAATATGATGACACAGAACCCATCACACTCTATACATGGGGAAAAACAGATGAAACTCTGTTGTTACAATCCTGTCAATATTATCGAATTGAAACTGATTGGCTTGGAAAAGTGGTAGACCTCAAGCATCAATATGCTCGACTGAAGCAACTTCCGAAAATGGTTGGATTGGATAGAGCACTTACCAATGAAGGATTTGACTTCGAAGGGTCCCGTCATCGAGCCTTGCCTGATGCGATGAACTTGTGTAAACTTTATGTAAAATACTATGAAGAATTTCAACGATAATTTAGCATGATGGATGACAGGTATGAATGAATTACTGGTAAAAGATCTTTTTCTGAATATGCAGGAAGTTTGCATTGTTGATGTTCGAACGCCAAAAGAATTTGAACAAGGTCATATTCCCAATGCTGTAAATATTCCATTGTTTACCAATGAAGAGCGTGCTGAAGTTGGAACGACCTATAAAGTGAAAGGAAAAAACGAAGCCATACAGCTAGGCTTGCGTTGTGTTGGACCTAAACTTTCTGAATTTGTCGAAAAAGCATTAGTGCTCTCAAAAGATCGAAATCTAGTAATTTATTGTTGGAGAGGTGGAATGCGTAGTCAAAGTATGGGATGGTTGTTTGGTTTGTGCGGGCTTCCAGTTCAAATAATTACTGGCGGATACAAAGCTTATAGAAGATTAGTCTTGGAGTCTTTTGTAAAGATTCCATTAAAGTTTATTGTCTTGGGTGGGAAAACTGGAATAGGGAAGACCCAATTATTGCAAAAAATGAGCAATGAAGGCGAACCTTTTCTTGATTTGGAAGGAATAGCACACCATAAAGGATCTGCATTCGGGTGGATAGGGGAGCAAAGGCAAACAACCAATGAACAATTTGAAAATAATGTACATGATGCTATTCAGCGACTCGCAATAAGAACCAACTATGCCTGGGTGGAAAATGAAAGTAGAACCATTGGCCGTAATTTCATACCCCAAGCCATGTGGAATCAATTAAAAAGCAGTCCTCTGATTAATGTATCGCGTTCAACTTCTGTGAGAATTGAAACATTGGTAAAAAACTATCCATCGGAGCAAGCGGCAGATTTAGAAAAGGCATTTAAAAAAATAGAAAGTCGGCTAGGACATGAAGCGACTGCTAAGGCGATTGAACTCATTAAGGATGGAGCTTTGAAAGAAGCCGCACAAATTGCATTAAAATATTATGATAAATGCTATGAATACAACCTTCAACATAATAACAGTCCATACATAGAGAAGTTGGAATTTGGTGAGGAAGATGATGAACGTATTATAGGGGTATTAATTGATAAAAAAAACATGATGCTAAATGAATAATCCTACGACCATTCGTCTCACGCAATTTAGTCATGGCGCTGGATGTGGGTGCAAGATTGCGCCTGGCGTCCTGGATCAAATTTTACGACCTTCCAGGAATCAAAATTACCCAAATTTATTGGTGGGTTATGAGCAACGCGATGATGCAGCAGTTTATTTGTTGGATGATAACCAATGCATTATTTCTACTACAGATTTTTTCATGCCCATTGTGGACGATCCCTTTGACTTTGGAAGGATCGCAGCTGTAAATGCTATCAGTGACGTTTATGCAATGGGAGGAAAACCTATAATGGCTTTGGGTATTTTAGGCTGGCCCATTGATAAAATTGACCCTTATTGGGCTGGAATTGTGCTGGAAGGAGCCAAATGTATTTGTGCTGAGGCTGGAATTCCACTGGCTGGCGGACATTCCATCGACAGTCCGGAACCTATCTTTGGATTGTCTGTTAACGGATTGATCGCTCGAAAAAAAATTAAAACAAACGGGGCTGCTCAAATTGGAGATTTATTGTATCTCACAAAACCATTGGGTGTTGGAATTCTTACCACGGCAGAAAAAAAGTCAATTCTAAAAGAAGAACATCGGGCCTTAGCACAGAACAGCATGCTCAAACTAAATCGGGTTGGCTCGGTATTGGCTGAATTTGGAGAAGTTCACGCGATGACTGATGTGACCGGATTTGGTTTGGCGGGTCATTTACTGGAAATCTGTGAAGCCTCCAAAGTTTCTGCAAGGGTAGATTATGTTAAGTTACCTTTATTAACACCTGATCTTGACGAATATCTTTTACAACAGTGTATACCTGGCGGAACGAACAGAAACTGGAAAAGCTATGGAACCAAAGTCAAATTGAAAGACGAAGCCTATAAATGGATTGTGGCAGATCCACAAACCAGTGGAGGCTTGATGGTGGTGGTTCATCCGGATGGCAGAAGGAAGGTTGAAGAAACACTGAATGAACAAGGATTAAATGCTGAGCCCATCGGGATAATTGAACCATTAACCAAGACAGACCATGAAGTTGAATATAGGGTTTACGTTGATTAAAGGCATATTAACATAATATAAATTATGGGAAAACGAAGAATCAGATTTTAGTCGTGACGATGAAGGGCTCACAGTACCTAAATATACAAATTATGGAGCCAACACTGCACTTTTTTTAGTCTTCAAATAGGTAAACCCGGATCTCGTCGTTACGAGTGGGTATTGCTTGATTTAAAGATCCCTGCCTACAACGTTAAACAAGCCGTCACGATTTATTTTTGGTTACGCGATTTTCGTAATAAAACCTTAAATAAATCGATGCCTATACGGCGAAATTTCTTTCATCCTCCGAAAATTTGGGTTAACGAATACGTGCGTCAGGTAATCGAATACGAAAAGAAAGAAACTACACTTAGATACTTGATTCAATATCGTAAGGTGAAAGCTTATAACGTTCATGAATTCATCAAGTTTTTTGAAACTTAAGGGTTTCGGCCGCCTCGTTCAGGTTTGATATTCAGCAATTTAAGGGCTTCTTGAGTGAAATAGTCACGGTTTAAAGCTCGATAGTCAGGTCTGCCGTTGGGATGGTATAAACCTAGAAGATTGCAGAGTTCTTTTTTGGTAATGGTTTTGAGTTCTATTTGCATTTAGCAAAACTAATTAAATATTATCGTTTTAGTTAATTAGTTTAAAACTTTTCTTTCTAATTATTGCACAACTTATCGGGAAGTTTTTACCGTGTAGCAAAATATTGATATAGTTTCCTTTTGTTAAAGTTACTTCTATTGTTGATCCAATAGGAAATTCACTTAATATCGAAGAACTGATATCAAAATATCCATTATCAGGGGTCAAAAAATATTTAGTTACATCAATATTTGTAGCAGTACTATCTAAAATCTTATTAAGTTGTGCATTAGAGGAAATTTCAATAAAAATACCCTTATCATTATTAGGATTAGCATCAATGCCCCATTGAATATAAGTGCCGGAAATTTTTGATATTGATGCTAAATTAGATTCAATTGGACCGGTTATTTCAAATAAATTGGGAACATATAAACTCGTGTCCCACATTAACCCATTATAATTTCCCGAAAACCCAACTGTTGATCCACAGTGTTGTTGTATTGATGGATACATATTAAAATAGTCAGATTGCAGTGATTTTTGAACATTAAATGATTCGTTGTTTGAATTGGAATAATATATTATAGAAGTTGAATCTGCCATAGCATGAAAACCAGGATTAATACCTGTGCTGATCATTTCAATAAAACCTGCTCGGTTCGAATCTTCTAAAAATCCTAAATGTGTGACAAATTTTTCAATTAAAATAGAGTCACCATCAATAATAATTGGAAAGTCAGAATCTATTACTAATTTTTGCAGATTAATTCCATCCTTGCTACAAGAAGCCATACTAATTAAGAACAGTAATAAATTTTTCATAAAATTTTGATTTATAAACAAAGGTTACTTGTTGCAATCATTCCATCTACTCTCAGCGATACTCTCCTCGCCCCGCATGCCTTCCAGTACAATTTTGATTTTCTCCTCCGAAGAAAACCTTCTCCGGGTCTGCCTTTTTACATCGTTAATTAATTGAGTAACAGTAGGTTTCCTTCTTCTTTTCATAGCCTGTGTTTTTTATGGTTAAATAATTGAATTTCCATAAAATACACCTTAAATTTAAGCTATGTTTGGTAAACATTTTGCTGACGATTTACAGAGATTCAAATTATAACTGCGGGGGTATAAAGGTAACTATTGGAGATTACATTTACCAGGGCCAGGAACGAATGGAAACACTTGGGAAATTCCAAATTTGAAAAAAGAAAGATTTCGTGGTTTCTTATGTGCAAATATGAACGATCGAGTTTCAAGTATTGGCGTTTATCCATGTAAATGTCAAAACTTTTGTTTAAATGCTTTTTAATTCTATTGATATGAGAAAAGTGAGCATATTTATTATAGCATATTTATTGGTCGTTGGTAAAATAACGGGACAATTATCCGCTAATTTATATTTGGGATTTACTTTATCCAATTATAACACCCATTTATACAGCAAGAGTTACCATGAATATTATAAAAAATATTATAAATATGCTCCTTTGTATAATTTTGGATTAACAATAAACAAAAAATTTGGAGCCAATGAACTTATAACAGGTGTTGGAATAAACCAAAGGGGCTATAGAGATTATTTACCTCTTCCTTTTGTGAATGGAGAATATATAGTTAGTGAAAGCACATTTTTGGAGATTCCAATTTTATATGCTTTCAGAACAAATTATATTAATAGTAAATTAGGCATTGGTGGAGGTATTTTATATAACTATAGATTAGTCGCAGGAGAACATGTTTATGGGGAAGAAGAATTTGGTTTCGATTTAAAAACATTGATTGATTTAAAATTATCAAATAGATTTAAAACAGAATTTACTTTTACATTTGGTAATTTTGATAAGGTATTGCGTAACAAACGAATGCAATATGTGCATTATATTTTTGCATTAAATATATATTATAAGTTTTTCGAATTTTGATATTAACAAATGGATTTGCAAACACAAAGTGCAACTGCATGGTTCAGCCCCCTATTAATCAGACAATTTTTACGTGGTTAAAAAAATAGGTT
>CAZMSE010000049.1:0-21735 GCA_964568865.1 uncultured Saprospiraceae bacterium | reverse complement strand
GAGCATCTGACTCATAATCAGAGGGTCCTTGGTTCGAGCCCAAGTGGGACCACAATAAAAAGAATTCCACTTTATAGGATAGGATAATTGGTTTTTCCTTTATTGTTGAAAACCAATATTTTATATTTATTTTACACCAGTGACCTATCAGATTTAATTAAATTTTATTAAGAAAATCCAGGCCCTGAGCTGGGTCCTTACGCAAATACGTTTATTTCAGGAATGGACATTGAAGGCCTGCATCTTAAATTCGGATTAAAGGGAAATGATTCAATAAAGCCTGTTGAAATCTGATGTCTTGGTTCAGTTCATTTCCAGTTTTCCATTTTAGCCTAAACTTTACCATTACGCCAGAATTAAGGGATCAAAATACTTTTACAATCAAAATCTTATCTTAAAAGTTTTAGAAAACACCTTTTCCGTATCGACCTTCAATTATTACATCTATCCAGGAATTTACTTTTGAAAAGTAATGCAGATGATAACGATGATATGACAAAAAGTATTTTGGAGAAATTTAGACGTTTCCTAATCATTGGCCCAATGAGAATAAATATATTATTTTTATATCTAAGTCTTTGGAGTTGCAATGAGGATTTGCCTCCCCTTCCATACGATTGAAATTGGGAGAATTATTTTTCAAGATTCGAAAGATTAATTTGTGATCCTGACATAAGTCCTGTTTATTATTACTTAGACATCATTAAGTTGCGTTATGACTAAATATTTTCTCTTCTGGTAGGCAAAGAGTTTCCACAAACTGACCCGATGTTAATTAGGATAGTGAGGATTTTATACTTAATTAACATAGCTTATTCACCTTAAAACAATCTAATGTTTAACCCACTTTATCGTTTTGTACCCTGATGCTGAATGGATCGTGATAAAGTAAATTCCATCTGTCAACGCGTCTAGGTCAGATTTGATCAAATTATATTGCGGAATTGAAAATTTTATATAACGCATGAGGCAGTTGCCAAGGACATTATAAACATGAAAACTGATGGGTTCTTCATTTGTGTTGTAATTAATGTCCAAGAAGGTTTGAATTTGTGATAGCCTTGAAAAATTCAAGACATTTAACGGAACAAGGAAACCATTCTGACCTCCACCCTCGTTCTGTAAACATTCCGTTCCACCATTGCATAAGTCTGAATCTACTTCGCCACAAACTGAAAGTTTATGATTAAACGTTGTAGCTGTGTAATTCACTCCATTGATTTGAAAATTACAACGAACACATCGATAGCAGGTTAAAGCATTGATCCTGCAATATTTTTCCTCAACAATATTTCCAGTTAAGTACTTGATATACAGTGAATTTTCAGGGCAAAATAATATGGCTTTACAAGGATTATCACTGTTCATAACCACATCGTTATATGGGCCGTCGTTAATAAAATTTACATGGTATAGAGCGGATTCAATTTGAAAGGAAGTATAGTTATCAGGTTCGCAACAGGGTGCCTGAGCATATCTAATAAATGCCAATTGCTTTACACTATTGGTTTCTTGTGGGTTGTAATATAACATTTCATATTCAGGTAAACTCAAATCAACAATGATATCAGAAGCATCATTAATAAAACATATTTTCTTTGTGAAGCAATTACCTTCTTCATCTTTAAAAATTTCACGTTCGTCATAATATGGACTGGTTGACCCTGATAGGTTTCTAATTTTCTGATTACCACACCATAGCTCAAGAGCGCAATTTCCTGCTGACCCTTCGCGAATAGTATTTTCATAATGTTTAAAAATTTCACTTTCCGCTGCTTCTTCAAAAGGCCTGCAAGCCGTCCAGAAAAGACAATAATCTTGGCCATCTGCATGAGATTGTTCGAACCTGAAGTCATTCCCAATCGATAGACCAGCAGAATGCGCACACCCTAAACCGTCAGTTATAATTAATGTAAATGTCTTACTCTCTGTTACCATCCTGTCGACATACAAAGTTTGATTTGATTTGTTATACGTAAAAAAAGCAGGTGCTCCATCTGACCATCTCACATCATGTATGTAATAGTCAAATTCAACTTTACCTATGGTATAACCAAATTGCAGTTTTGTGACATCAATTTCCAAATGGATAGAACCGAACTCCCGGTGATTGATAAATTTACCAGTTGGTAAGGTTCCAAAACAGACATTGGTGAGTTCCTTTTTCCTAAAGACAATATTGTTATTGTTACAAGGATTATACTTGACGCAATCATTAGCCTCAGTTGTACATGGACATAGCATTCGGACACAAATTCTATCGTGATCAGACCAGGTTAGTTGATTGATTTCATTTGTGTTTAATTCAGGTGTTGTAGTAATTTTATAATAAAATGGATTATTGTATATAAACCAATGGTATTTACATTTACTCAGGTCACCAGAATAATATGGGCTCGCTTTAATATAAGCCCCCGGGGTTGAGGGAGGCAGGCTATAACTAAAAATTTTTATTAAGGATTCAGGTTTTACCGGACATGAATAAATTTCATGTTCTAAAGTTACAACTTCGCAGCCTTTCGCATCTTCGATTTTAAATTGATAGATTCCGGGTAAAAGTTTTGGTACTTTTAATTGGTAAGTGCGGCTAAAAGTGAAACTTGCATCCGGATACATGTTTCCATTTCGGTAAGTGATAATTTTGGCATTCCATAAGATCATATCTTGGTTACCATAGAGCCAAATATCCACTTCACCATCATTTTTATTGGGACCGCTTGCATCCTTATAAGATTTAATATTGACTGGGAAATAAGGTAATGTCCTTGCTTCAAATACATTAGAAAAACTTTTTTCACAATGGGTTAGTTCATCGGTTACCGTCAAATGATAACTTTGACCAAGATTAATCTCTCTTTGGGTCATGTCATTTTCATGTGTCTGATAACCGTCGGACCATTGATAATGGAATTTGCGGTTGTTCGGCCACATTGATATAATAATATTTCCCTTATTGTAACAAGTCCGGGAATATGTATTGCTTCGAATCGAAATCAAGTTGGGCATAGCTTTCAATTCGAAAGGTTCACTCTCAGTGCACGAGCTAATGGGATCCCAAATTACAATTTTATGAAGCCCGGTGGGTGGAAAATTCAAAAGAATATCATGTTGTCCCGGGCCACCTGTTTTGGTAGCCAGAACATTTTGTTTCTCTGAAATTACTTTGATTAGGCAATTGGGTGATCCCTGGTCAAAAAAGAATCGTAGAGGCGCATTTTGTGTTTCATAACAAAAGTGATGCACTAATTCAACATTATGAATATTGATTTGTTGGCAACTTATGAGTTCGGCATACAAGGTGGTTTTACAAGGGTTTCCGACAACGCGTACATCAATTGAATACATTCCCGGTTCCAAATTGATAAATTCAATTTCTCCATTTACATTGGTAAATTTTTTACCGGTGTATTGATTTTCTTTAAACAGTTCCAGTTCGAAAGGACCGAATCCATTGACCACTGTAGCCCGAACTCGGATAATTCCGTTGTTATAGAATGGCTCAGTAGGAAAGGTTAACGGATGTAGAATTTTGATTTCTGCATTGAGAAAAATTGGAATGAGTGAAAGCAGTAAACATAAAATTGTTTTCATTGAGATTCATTTAATGAATGATTCAATTAATCGGTAGTTTATTTCTCAGCCGCATGGGTTCAATGAGGCGGTCAATCCAGTCCTGCGTCTGCTGATATGACCTCGTGGGTCTTCTGGGTGGTATGGTATAGTTGAACTGCTCCAGTTTAGGATCTTTAATGCCATAAAGTATCTGGAGCACTTCCCAGTAATTTAATTTCATTTCCTGTTCAAATGCATTGGACGGATGATCAATTTTATCAATGAGGTACAGAACCATATCCTCTGTAAAAGCTGAGGCTAAGATTTCAATAGCCAGATACCGATAACAAATTCCTGGAGTATTAATCCAAACATAAAAATGCGGTTTGAGCAAAGGCCACAAGCGAAGTAATTGATCTTTGGCTTCATCTTGCAATTCGGTAAAAAGATTGGCGGTATCGCAATGTACATCTGCATAATACTGTACCATATTATGTAAAAACTGACTGTCGGCTGGATTCAAGACAAGTCGGCCGTCAAGTAGGCGATCACCGATGACCTGGGTCGTTTTCCAAAAGTAAAACATGGCAGGTGCCTTGAATTTTTGGGTCGGTTTCTTATTTATGTAAAGGTTGTATAATGAATCCAGATTAAAACTTTTAATCATCGCCAACAAAGAGTCGTTAGACCAGGTTAAGAAATTTGTCCCGTCGTCTCCGGTATATAAATTTCCAGTATACCACAGGGTAGTGTCGTTCATGACTCTCCATTGTCTTAAGCCGTTCGAATCCAAGGTTGCCAGATATTCTTCTTTGGTGATGGGTCTGAGTTGTTCCTTAATAAATTCTTGATGCAAACTGTCATCATAGCGTTTTTGCCATTGCATCGTTTGTTCAAAACTTAATGAATCCCGGATCTCTTGCCCCCGGTTAAAAATATCTTCCCAAAGTACTTTTTCATAAATGTTACTTAAGTCCTTGATGGAATCAAACCTTAAATATTCTTTATTAAAAATACTGTCACATAATTGTAATTTGCATTTTTTAATCCTAAGTATTAGCCGCGTATAATGCATGATGTCATTTAGTGTAGAGTCGATTACATCAGAGTAGAAAACAGGTATATCTTCATCATATCTGTGCTTCATCACAAAGGAATAAAAATCAGATTGATACTGTGAATCTTTATTATGAATTATTTTGGATATGAGCTGCTGAATATTTAGTGTGTTGGCAAAGTATTTCATGAGTAAGACATCTCGGTGATAAACCGCAGTATCAAATTGCACTTCAGGAGGTTCCGCGTGATAAAGTGTGGAAATTTTATAATTATTTATTTGGGTTTTCATATATAATACAGATCCTGTTGCCATTCGGTAAATAGGTCTGTGTTTTTCTAAAATGTATTCCGAGTTTGAGTCAATATAGTTAGTAAAATTTGTGTCATTGGTATAATAATAACGGTCGAACAGCTGACTTGCTCTTATCCATCTTGAATCACAACTTTCAGTCGATGTACGACGGGTATCTAAAGGGCATTCTTGCTTGTTTGCTTCGATCAATATTATTATAGAATCGGCAATCGAATGTTGGGCTTTCAAACCAATAAATCCAAAAGTGGCCAGGATAATGAACATTAATTTAATTCTCATCCGTCTAATTTGAGTTGTTACTTCCATTGTTTTCCATTAAATATGAAATTAGGGTCAAACGACCAATCTGCATGATCATGTTTTTTGATTAAGTCCCTTCTAACCAATTCTTCCTCTGTATTAAGACATCTGAATTCTTCGTATAAAAATCCTACTGAATTCTTATTTTCAGGGTCATATATGTCAACGGTATCCTTAATAACATTCTTTCGAACTTCAAATTTATTAGAACTGTGGGCAATTTCCCAGTTATCATTGTAGTAATCCTTATCCGTATCTTCTATTGCATTATACCCATTTGGCCAGTTTTCAAGAAATATTTTAGCATGCTCCAATTCGTGTGAGTACGTAGAAAAATAATTGTGAATGCCATTAATTTTATGACCATGAAGTTCTGAAACTGGTGGAAACGAGAATTCTTCGCTTGCCAGTTGAGTTATTAAAACTGTATTTGCATCAAATGATCTTGGTTCGATTGGCTTTTGATATAAACCAAAGACTTTATTGATCTTGAAATATTCAAATTCAGGTAAATTAATATCTATAAATTTAACATCATTGATAAGCGGGGGGGTAAACCCAACGCCTTGCCGCCAATAGATAAACCAATTTGGTACAAAGAAATTATACCTTGGATGAGCTTCATCTTTTTTATAGAAAACACTTGCACGAAAGGTTTGAGGCATGATCCGTACAATCGCATTGGTTGTCGTGGAGTTGCCATTATCTGGCAACTCTAGTTTATCGGAAAAGCTTATGTATTCTTGGTTTGTTTCATCCTTGCAAGAGACTTTAATTACACCGTAACTAAATCTAAAGTCTTGGGTGTTTTTATTTATTACTGAAAGTTTATCAATAATCATGGTTTCAGATTGTCTGGACTCGTTTTGGTTTAACGTCCAAACTTTCGTGGATCCTCTAAGTTCCCATGAGAAATTTGCGCAATCTGCGGAGGCTAGTGCCTCATGATGGATATTACGATCAACAACTACAAAATGATTTTGTGGTGATGCCGGGTCTTTAAATTTTTCAATCCAAAGGCGATGAATTTTTATCGAGACCGGATTTGAAATACATTCAGTTCCTGTACCTTTGAGTACTGCATAATAGTCCATCAGTTGGAAGGGTCCAGCAGGCGTTGGTGCAAGAAAAGCGTTTTTAAATTTTCCAGCCACCACCGGGAACCATTTATGGTCAGGATAATAATTGTTGTTGATTCTTCTTCTGAAAAATATGAATGCTTGGTTGTCTTGTGAATAGTTGACTTCATTCATCCTTGTTCCGATAAGTTCACCATTGAGTATTAATTGCCTTCGCTTCATACATTCCTCAATATTATTGGTTTCATAAAGGTCTATATGATCAATAACGTATACCGTGATAAAATATATATAGCTTTCTCCGGTAGTATAATTGGTGATCTGAACAGAATAGTCTGTGGTAATTTGAGGTTCGATAGTAATGGACCTAAGGTATTTATATGGGTCTGAAACGGGTGACCAATGGTAACAGTTTTCGGGGTTATGGTCATCCGGAGCAGTCAGTTCAATTACCTGATCTTTACAGATGAGGATTTTTTTCGGATACAATTCATTCAGGTGATTGGTACCATATTCCATGATAGTACCTTGTCCATCTAATAAATGAAAAAAAGTGGTGAATAAAATTGAAAATAGTAATCTCATCTGATTTCAATTAATAATAGAATTGGCTAAGAAGTTACTTACCTGCTAAATTCAAATGAATTCTCAGCTGGAACTACCATTCAAAGTAGTAGTGCATAACTAAGCTTTATTAAAATAAAAAAAATTGATCTGTTTAAGCAAATACAGGTCAGTACAATGAGATTTGAATTTTATCTGATGGAAATCAGATTCGGTTATTATAAGATATCAATTAACCATGCTTTTAGACTTGGGGTTTCATAAATTTAAGATAAAACTAACTAATGTTAGTTATTTTAAACTTTTTCAAGTGTAAGAGCTGGCTGCAATATATATATATAGGGAGACAAATTTTATTGGATAATTAACATAATATTAACATAGTTATTGATGGATGATCCCTTTAACAAAATGAAGGTATTCTAAATAATATTGCATAAAGCCCGATAGGCGCTGAATATAAGAAATTATCATGCTGTCAGGTAAGTAAGGCATTGGGCACAGTGGTTTATTAACTAGACACAATTATTTTACTGGCGTTTTAATGATGAGTAAGCAAAGCAAAATGAATCAGCAATGACCTGATGGATTTTTTAGAGCTATTAATTTTAATTTATGTTAAATCGCTTATTTTGCGCATACTATGAGTGATTGGTTACACGTGATGAAAATGCTGGCAGGAATTGCCATGTTCCTGTTTGCCATGCATATGATGGAAAGTTCCATAAAAAGTTTAGCGGCAAGAAATTTTAAACGGTTCTTGCAAAGAATATCATCCAATGGTGTGGGTGCTGTGCTCGGAGGGGCTGCAATTACTGCCTTGCTGCAGAGTAGTTCCTTAGTTTCCCTGATGGTACTTGCATTTGTTGGTTCTGGTATCCTACCTTTGAGAAATGCCTTGGCTATTATCCTTGGAGCAAACCTGGGGACCACCCTGGACAGCTGGCTGGTTGCCATCCTTGGTTTTAAGATAAACATCGAAATTCTTGCATATCCAGCCGTAGTTGCAGCAGGAATTTTGATTATTATGTCTGTTCGACGTAAAAAAATCTTACCCTATGCTTATTTATTGGCGGGATTTGGCTTATTGTTCATTGGCTTGTCCTTTATGAAAACATCAATGGAAATTTATGTTTCCAGATTTGACTTTGAGCCCTATAGAAGCCTACCACCAATCGCATATTTGGGCTTGGGATTTCTGATTACCTCCGTAATTCAATCCAGTTCTGCAACCATGGCGCTGACATTGAGTGCTTTAAACAGCGGCATGGTGGGTTTTGAACATGCTGCAGCAGTTGTCCTGGGGTCTGAAACCGGAACCACCATTAAAGTTATGTTGGGAGCTTTGGGTGGCGACGCTACAAAGAAACAAGTGGCCTTAGGAAATTTTCTGTTTAATGGTTTCATCACCTTAATGGCGTTTATTTTTTTGCGACAAATACTGAATACCATTCAATATACCTGGGCCATTCGCGATCCATTGATGGGTTTGGTGACGTTTTCCACTTTGACTAATCTAGCCGGAATCCTGGTGGTGTTGCCCGTACTTAAGCCATTTTCGCATTTTCTTGAAAGGTTTTTTAAAAGTGACTTCCGGTCAGCAAGCTCATTTATCTGTTTTGCAGATGCCAAAGAACCTCAAACTGCTATGGATTTATTTAAGAAGGAAACGGAATTCTTTATATACAATTCGATGTTGTTTAATCTACACCAAATGAGCCTGCCAGCAAACTCGATTCGCAATCCACCGGAGTTCGAACGCATGAATGCAAAACGAAAATGGTATGAGCACTCGCTGGATGAACAATACGAGTTTTTAAAACATGTTCAAGGTGAACTTCAGATGTTTTATCTTGAGTTAAGGCAACATACCGAGGAGGGTGAAAATACACAATTAGATCAATGGGTTTCAGCCATCCGAGGTGCCATGCATGGCGTAAAGAGCATGCGCGATATTGAAAGAAATATCTTGAACCTTAATCGCTCCTCGCATGAGTTGAAATATGGAGTTTATCAAATTACCAGAGTCAATTTCGAAGCACTGTATAAATCATTGGATGAATTACTTTTTTCAAGGGATTCTCGTGAATTGGATATTTTTTTAAAAGTGTACAAATACATATTGGAAAACTATTACAACACGCTAAATCATTTTTATACTGAAGCTGAGCGAATCACTATTCAGGAAATGGATGTCACCTCCATTCTCAACTACAATCGTGAATTGTTTACTTCCAATAAAGCTATGTTGATGGCCGTAAAGGACTACACCTTACACGAAAAGGAGGCCAGAGAGTTTAATGAATTGTTGGTGTATGCCACATGATGATAGCTGCAAGCTTGTGTTTATTTTGTAGAAGTAAATTTCACTAGTATACAGCTAGGCCCTATACTTCAAGTCCTTAATTTTTAGTGTTAAAAGTAAAAGTATTAATTTGGGTAAATTTTAAATGAGGCATGATAGAAATTATCAGAACAGATTCAGGAAATCAGCATTTTAGGCAATTGACCGTTGAACTCGACAAAGAATTGGCCATTAAGAATGGGGAGATGAATGATTTTTTCGTGCAATTTAACAAAATCGAACAGATTAAAAATGTAGTTTTAGCTATGGACGGAGAAAGGCCAGTTGGTTGTGGCGGAATGAAGGAATATGCCCATCGAATTATTGAAATCAAAAGGATGTACGTTGTGCATGATTTTAGAGGTAAAGGGGTGGCAAGTTGCATTCTCGATGAATTAGAAAAATGGGCTAAGGAGTTGGGCTATCAAAAGTGCATCCTGGAAACTGGGAAGAATATGCCTGAAGCTATTGGGTTGTATAAAAAACATGAATATCATGTCATTTCAAATTATGGGCAATATGAGCTTGTGGAGAGCAGTATATGTTTTGAAAGAAATATGTAACCGATAAATAATTATGATCGACAGGTCCTTGAAAAAGTAGTTATCCCTTGGTTGAATACTCCCTGGTTTAAAAATTAGGCATGAGTGGGTTAATTTTGTTATATTTAGTCTTCAAATTTTTGCATTGAAAATACAGTTAAACGCGATTAGACTTTTTATTGGACTGATTTTGTCAATAGTTTTATGGAGTTGCTCCGAAAAAGAATGCTGCGATCCACCGCCGGCAAGCAGTACATCTCTTGTAAAAAGTCTGATATTATCCTATGATCCTGGGTTAGGGATTCCGGATGTATCCACCTTCTATTATTATGATACCTATTCTAATCTGAAACTAACGAAAGTTAGTTTAGGGGATAGTATTGTTAATGAATATGCAGGGAACCAGATTGTCGAACGTAGATACAATTTGCAAGGATTGTTACATACCACCAATATTTTTTATTTGAATGACCGTGGACTGGTGGATTCCACTGTCGAAAATAATTGGACAAAGTATACCCGTGCCAAATATGACCAAGATGGTTACCTGACGGAATTAAAATCGTATGATGTTAATCGGAATCTGTTGTCGATACAACAACATCAAATTATGGACGGGAATGTAGTCATTTCACAGACCAAAGATGTCTTGGGCAATTTGATTTACAGTCAAATCAATGATTTTAGTGGTTCCGTCAACAATTCAATATCCAATGCTAACAATGGCCAATCCTTTAGAGGTAGGTCTTCCAAGCAAGTGGCAACCAAAGTCATTTATACCGATCATGTACTAATGCACAGTGACACGTTTATTTATGAATTTATACTAAACACTAAAGGTCTCATTGAAACGGTAAAGTATCATACAGGAAACGTTACAACAGTCGGCCAGTATGCTTACTTTGAGTGAGCATAAAGCGCCTTCTTAAAAAAGGTCATTAGTCGGCTATGGGAATAATAAATGGGTAGGATTGTTTGAGATAAAACATCATCCGCATTGGTGGTTCACACGATGTTTTACTAGGTATGCTTTTGGCGGCCAAGGGCAATCTATGGGTGCTATTCTTTGTAACTAAGCTACTGATCTCATAGCAATGCGAAAGAATACTAAAATATGACCTGAATATAAGAGAAAACTTAACCAGAAAAAATTTGGAACCCATTATGTTCATTCTCGGAAATCTGTAATAATAAAGAAGAAGCTTTCCTGTTAATAATGACCATAACAACCCAGCAGAGGAAACCTTCTGTGGAGTAAAATACCGACTGATGACCAGTTTATAGACCCAATTTAAGCATCGTCATGGAATGCATGACGCGCGTTTTAGTCATTTTGATGTTTGCGCAAGGCATGCTTCTCTAATGCAGTAATTGTGTTTGATTTTAGTTTATTGCATTTCAGTTATCATGTCGGTATTATACTTATCCACAAATTCACTTTTATTCAGAGTCTGGACGGGGAAATTTATCCCATACATCATCTTCTGGCCGATCGAGAGGCAAAGTACTCAACTTACCGTACCTTCTGGTGTCGATCCAGCGATGACATTCTCCATACAATGAATATCGTCTTTGTTTTAAAAGTTCGTTAATTAAACCATTTTTATCAGAAGCTCCTGAATAGTTACCTAATCCAGCTGCATTGCGAATAATGTTTAAATAGCGAAGCGCTTCGATGGTTTGTCCATTTTGAATATAATATTCTGCGCGCAATAAGATCAGTTCTTCATTCCGTATGATGGAAATATTGTCCGTATTGGTTTTGTAAAGGGCAAAGTCATATCCGGAGGTAAGATCATTGGAAGTGACTGGTGTGGTTCTTTTTGAGACTTTATTGATTCTCTGATCACCACTCTCAGCATCTGTAATGAAACTTGGATGAGCCAATCGAATTTCACCCGTTGCGTTTAAAGGATAAAATACCTCGTTGAGAATATCTCCACCGGATTTTGAAAATACATAGAAGACGCCATTGTTTAAATTTCCATTGTCATCGATAAAACTGGCATCTAATGCATTCTTTAAACCACTCCAGTTTTCTCTATAGGCATTGACTCTTGCAGCTAAAGCCCGGTTGAATTTGAGAAAATCAGCGGGAGTATTGAAGCCAATAAATCCGCGACCTAGTTTAAAAGCGAAGGTCGTTCCACTGTTTTGTAAATTCTGTGCTCCCTGATCCAACAAAGAAATGATACCATCCAAAGAGCCATTCTTATCGAGAAAAGCGCCCAACTGATTAGGGTCTCCGACATCAATACGGATACCGTTATCGAATTGTTGATTGAACGCTAATAAAAGTTCATGGGCCTTGATGGTATTGGCAAATCCATTATAACCGTTGCGTTGTTCAGTGGTAAGAGCTGCTTTGGTATTTGTGACAGCAGTCTGAAGAATGTTGCAATTTTTAATCACGCGATAGCGTGATGAGTAAGGATTTACCGTATAAAAAGCTCCGGGGTCTAATTTTCCGGTACTTGCACCCATGAGTTCACCAGTATACCGCGGATCAGAACCTGAGAATCGATAAATTTCACGACCTATTACACTTACTCCATCAAAATAAATATTGTAGTTGTTGCGCATTCCAGCTTGAATTCCATCAATCAGGTTTTGCAATTCGCTCAAGGTTGCATTGCTTTCAATTCCACCGGCAGAAGGATTGTTGGGATCTTCCAAATCATCCAGTTCGCAAGAAGAAAAAGATAGCATCATGGCGCAAGCCATGCACAATAGCCATAAGAATGTATTAATATTTTTAGTTTTCATTGTTTCAGTTTTAGAAAGTGGCAGATAAAGTAAACACTACACTTTTTGAAGAAGGAAATGGGGTAACTTCTATGGCATTTGAAATCGCCCGTATGCCAAAATTGGATACTTCAGGATCGTAACTGTTGTAATCAAAAATATTGAGTAGGTTACGACCTGAAACCCCTATCCTTAATTGTGCTTTATTATTGAAAACAGATTTTGGAATGCGGTAATACAAACCAATTTCCCGAAGCCTGATGTAACTGGCATCTTCTACAAATACATGTGCACTGGAGCCTAACTGACTCACACGATAATCTCCATTGTTTAACTTTCCTTCGGGATCTAATCCGGTTTCATCGTAATCGGGACTGGTTCCTGATAAATCAGCCAACAATGTAGTCAAGTTAATATTGGATCCTCCTTCCTTCCAATGAAATAGAAGAGAAAGATCCCAGTTTTTCCAGCTTAAAGTATTTGACCAACTTAAGTTAAAATCAGGTTCGGCATCACCGTAAACTACCAATCCATCAGCATCAGCTGTATCACTGGTTGTACCGACTATTTGCGTTGGACTTTTACCCTCTTCAATTCGGAATACGCCAAGAATCGGAGCAAAACCTCCCTCATTGTAAGCAGGTACCTTTAAGTTTTCGATGGTGGCGGTGTTTTTCCAAAATCCAAACCTGCTGGTCCAGTTGAGATCACTTCGGTTGATGACATTTATATTCAATCCAATTTCGATTCCATTGTTTTTCAATTCAGCGGCATTTAGCCATTTGTCAACAAAACCACTGGAAGCTGGAACGCGGACTTTAAGTACCAAATCTTCAATGTTTTTTTGATAATAAGTAAAATCAAGTAAGACCCTGTTTTTGATCAACCCCAGGTCAAATCCAACTTCCAATTCAGTTTGTTTTTCGGGACCTAAGGCATCGTTTCCAGCAGTAATTCCAACCAGTGAGCCAGTGGTGCCATCAATTACAACAGCATTGAGCGGAGTGTAGATAGATCCGAAACGAGCAAAATTACCAGATTGTCCGTATGCTGCACGAAGTCTTAATTCACTCAGGGTTTCGTTGGTGATGGTTCCAAATTTTCCTAAATTTAATGCAACTGATGCCTTTGGATAATAATACAATTTGTTTGCATCTCCATTGTTGGAAGATTTGTCCGCACGCATACCGAGCGTAACAATGAGTTTGTCATCCCAGTTGACTTCTTCCTGAATGAAATAACCCCTATCCTTTTGCAAGACTTTATTTTGAGTTACCGCTACTGATCCGGCTTGATTTAAATTACTCTGAGATCCAATTAAGAAATTTGATTTATTAATGATGGTGTTTTGATCAAAATTTTCAGCAGTCAATCCAACCTGAGTCCTTAGGCCTATGGAATTTAATTGCCATTGATGGACTAAAAAAGCTGCGAAATTTTTATTGGTATTGAATGTAGTTCCCAGGATTGATGCTCCTCCAGTTCCGTTACCATCTTTTTGAAATTGCAATGTGGTAGGTGCAAGAATATCGGTGACCAAAGTATAATAATCAATACCGCCTCTTAATAAAAGTTTCAATGCAGATTGACTTCCAGAATAAATATTGGTGGTTAAAGTTGCACCAGTAATGAAACGGTCCACTTGTTCATTGTTTTTCATCAATTCAGCAGTCTGTAAAAAATTGGATGAAGTATATGGATTGTTTGGGTAGTTTCCATCTGCATCCGGATGCAATTCAGCCCATGGCGGGGTAGACACCAGACTAACCCCCATGGTGGTTGATGAATTATCATTGTTGAAAAAACCTCGATCAGCACTAGAACGCATATAATTTGAACTGATGGCCAAATCAAAATAGCTGGAAATTTTACGGTCCAGATTTAATCTCAGATTAAACCGGTCATATCCTGTATTGGGGACAATACCTTCTTCATTCCGGTAAGTCATCCCCGCAAAGTATTTCGTTTTTTCATCTCCTCCGCTAACATTTACGCGGGTACTTGATAAAAATCCTTTATTACCGTATAATTCTTTTTCATAATCATACAGTTTGCCGGCAGCACTCGCAGCATTGAAGGCATCTGCGCCGGTTTGGCCAAAATGTTTTTTAGCTTTTGTTTCATCCCAGCTACGCGTCCCTAACAATCGTATGGCAGAATTAAAACCTATGGATTGAGAAACATCGACACGGGTCTTGCCAGCCTGGCCGCGTTTTGTCGTAATAATGACTACTCCGGCACCTGCTCTCGATCCATAAATCGCAGCAGCCGAGGCTCCTTTAAGGATTTCTATACGCTCAATATCTTCCGGATCCAGGTCTGCAATCCTGTTTGACGGATTGTCCTGGTCTCCAGAAATACGTCCATCTCGATAAGCCAACGAAACCGTATTGAGGCCACTGAAAACGGAAGAGTTATCTACATACACCCCATCTACGATAAACAAGGGTTGAGAATTTCCCGTTAAAGTAGTTAATCCACGCAATTTTATGGCAATCCCACCACCTGGGGCACCGGAGTTAGCCACAATATTGGCACCGGTAAATTTGCCATACAAAGCGCCGTCCATGGTTTGTTGGACGGTTGTTCCCGTGAGGTCTTTTGCTTCTATCATGGAAACGGCATTGGCTGAGTTGCTACGTTTGATGGTTGTTGCTAAGCCACTGACGATCACCTCATCCATTACAGTCGCTTTCTCAGACATCTCCAGATTTAGCTCTGAGGAGCCGGAACTTACCGCCTGTTCTATGTCGGTATAACCCAGGTAGGAAAAAACGAGCAGAGCCTCGTTGCCGGGAACGGCTATGGAATATTTGCCATCCAGATCTGTGTAAGTTCCTGCCGTAGTTCCTTTAATGATTACTGCAACTCCGGTGAGGGGCTCCCCATTGTTGTCAGTGACCTTGCCAGATGCAGTAAATTGGGCTTTTAAATTCCCTCCTAAGGGAATAAGCAGCAAAACCCAAAAAAGCTTTCTTAAGTAGATTTTGTCCATAATTGGGTAGATTTTGAGTGAATGAAATTTTGTACAATTTAATGGATTTAACAAATTCTAAAAAAAAATTTTACCGCCGATACCCAGGGTAGAATTTTAGCCAGCATAAGGAAATGTAACTAATGTAACAAACCTTCGGGCGGAGCTCCAATAGCTTTGCATAAAATTTCAGGAATGAAACGTACAATACTTTTCTGTTTAACCCTTATATGGTCACATATGGCGATGGCACAGGCCATTCTACCCATGGACAGCATGATAGACAAAGTACTGAATCATAATAAGCAGTTGTTGGCGATGGATTTCACTTCAAAGTCCATATATGCCGAAGCGGATAAATTGAAATCAGCCTGGATGCCCCAAGTTCAATTTTCATATCAATATTTATTCACCAACGACCCATTAAATGCGTTCGGATTTAAATTGCAACAAAGTTCCATTGGAGCGCAGGATTTTAACCCGGAATTGTTGAATCATCCGGAGACACAACAGCATTCAAATGCACAATTGAAACTCCAGCAAAATTTGTTTCCTGCTGAGCATATTTCAATGCACAAAGGAATGGTGACTCGAGGTGACGCCGTAAAATGGCAGCGGCAACGGGCTGAAGAAAAATTAATTCTCGATGTAAAAAACGCTTATTCAGATTTGCAATATTTATATGAAGCTCTTGAAGTCAGTCGCCAGGCCTTAAAAACTTTAGAAGAAAATGAAAAACAGGTTGAGCGATTTATTCAACAGGGTTTAGCCAAAAAGGTAGATGGAATGGAGATTGCCATTGAACGCAATCAGGTGTTTATTCAAATGAATACAATACAAAAATCCATTGAAAACCTGAGTCATTATATTGGTTTTTTAATGGGGAATTCTACACGAATGGTTTACAAACCGGCTGACTCATTAGAATTTGATCAGTCTGAATTACAGCTGAGTGTGGTAACCACAAGATCAGATATTAAAGCAATGGATGCTGGATTATTAGCCCTAAAACATTTTAAAAAAGCAAATCAAGCTGGACGCTTTCCGGGCTTGTTCGTGTTTGGAGAATACAACCTCTTTGACCAAGATCCTTTTGGATTTGGTGAAAACGCATATATGGCGGGAATTCAACTGAGGTGGACACTGTTTGACGGCTCTCTCCGTTCGAATGAAATTAAACGGTTGAAATTTGAATCTGATAAATTGAAAATGGAAAAGGAATTATTACTCGAGCAAACAAGTGTGGAAGTTAACAAAATAAATAACGAACGTTTGTTAGTTATGGAAAATATGGAAAATTATCGATTGGATGTAAAACTTTCAGAAGAGAAGAGAAGGATCATAAAAGACAGGTTTGATCAAGGATTGGAGAAACCTACGGACTTACATCATGCTGAATTGCAACTTACTGCGAGTAAACTAAAATATATTGAAGGGGTGAGAGATTATAGTAAATTAAAAAATTTGTTGGAATATCTTATAACGA
Organism: uncultured Saprospiraceae bacterium; assembly: GCA_964568865.1. Lineage (GTDB taxonomy): Bacteria > Bacteroidota > Bacteroidia > Chitinophagales > Saprospiraceae > Vicinibacter. The sequence goes on along the minus strand of CAZMSE010000049.1, from coordinate 4,777 downwards.
ACACGAATCATAATTAAACTGAAATAATGAAAAATTATATGACACGTATTATTATCCTAGGCACTATTTCACTTACATGGGGATGTCAAATGGAAACAAAAGAACCTGAGTTTAACCGTTCGACTGAGGCTATTGAAGTAGTCCTTTCGAAGCCTGTAATAGATTCCTCACAGTCCGCTCAAGAAATTACGGTTGGAGGAAGAATGGAGTCTTTTCGGATTACTCAATTAAGTTCGAGGGTGATGGGTCAAGTAAAGACTTTGAATGTAAGGGAGGGCATGCCAGTCAAAAAAGGGCAAACACTTGTTCGTATTGAATCTTCTGATTTAATGGCGCAGAAGATGCGGTTGTTGGCTAATCTGGATGAAGCAAAAGCTGCCTTGAATCATGCTTCGATCAATTATCGCAGATTTAAAAATCTGTTTGAACAATCAAGTGCTACTTCTTTTGAATTGGAGCAAGCACAATTGCAGCACGATATTTCAAAGAGCAGAGTTCAGCAAGTGGAATACAGCTTGTCCCAATTGGAGGTTCTGATCAAAGAAGCTAATGTAGTGAGTCCAATGGATGGTATTGTAACCGGAGTCGTAACGGAAGTGGGCATGATGGCCAATCCAGGTATGCCTTTATTGACCTTAGAGACTACCGGCCAATTGGTGCTCAAGGTTCTGGTTCCAGAATCAGAAATTCAATTCATTGACCTCAAGCAAAAAGTTGGGATTGAAATTCCTGCCTCCGGAAAGAAGTTTGATTCTCGAATCATTGGATTTAACCCATCTGCACATGCTTCCGGAAGTCAATATGAGTTTGAGATTGAAATCCCAAATTCAGTCGATAAAAGTAAATCCTTTAAACCGGGTATGTATGCTCATGCTACTTTCAAAATAGAACATAAGCCAACCGAAAAACTGAAGCCATCTGTTTTTTTCACGGTACCAAAAACCGCTATGGTTGAGCGAGGACAACTGATTGGGATTTACACAGTTTCATCCGAAAGCAAAGCAGTTTTGAGATGGATTCGAACTGGAAAAGACATGGGAGATCGGGTAGAAGTATTGTCAGGATTGAAACCTTCTGAACCTTATGTCTTAGAAGCAGATAGCAGGTTATTCAATGGGGCATTGGTGACAGTGAAATAAATCATAAAGATCATTACATGGAAAACATGAATCAAAAGGGATTGTCAGGCAGAATTGCCGACGTCTTTATTAAATCAAAGTTGACTATACTGTTGATGTTGGTTTTTTTAGCCATCGGGGTATATTCCACTTTATTGATTCCAAGAGAGGAAGAGCCACAGATCAAAATACCCATTGCAGATATTTTTGTTTCATATCCTGGTGCAAGCCCAAAGGAAGTTGAATCCAGAGTAGTTCAACCGTTGGAAAAAATGATTTCCAATATTAAAGGAGTGGAATATGTGTACAGTACTTCAATGAGTGGACAGGCTATGTTGGTGGTTCAGTATTATGTTGGAGAAGATATAGAAAGATCAATAGTGAAACTGTATGATGAAATTAATAAGCATGCAGATAAAATGCCCATGGGTGTTAGTCAACCCTTGATTAAAACACGTTCCATCGATGATGTTCCCATGATGTCTTTGACTTTGTGGAGCGAACAAAGGGATGATTATGATATGAAACAAATTGCGCAAGAACTTGCCAATGAGTTAAAGAAAATTACAGAGGTCGCACAAATAAATACCATTGGTGGCAGGGACCGACAATTGTCGGTTGTATTGGATAAAAATAAATTGATGGCGTTTGGATTAGATGTTGGCGGTATTGCTCAACATATTCGCATGAGTAATGTCCAACTGCAAAGCGGATCCATACTGCATCAGGATGAGGAAATTTTGGTGGAGACAGGTAATTTTCTCAGCACGAAGGAAGATGTTGAGAACATCATTGTGGGTTCAAACGGAACCAAGCCGGTTTATCTTCATCAAGTGGCAGAAGTTACCGATGGCCCACAAATACCACAGGATTATGTAAGTTTTGGATATGGAAAAGCAAGTGTACAACAAAATCAGTTTCCTTCTGATTATCCTGCAATTACTCTGGCTATTTCCAAGAAAAAGGGCACAGATGCGATGTTTATAGCCACACAAATTCAGCAAAGACTGGGCTTGCTAAAACACAATTTATTGACCAACGATATTCAGATTTCGGAAACCCGAAACTATGGAGCTTCTGCCTCGGAGAAAGTTTCTGAGTTACTGATGCACCTTGGAATTGCCATTCTGGCGGTAACCCTATTGGTCATGATGGCGATGGGCTGGCGAGGTGGATTGGTGGTTTTCCTTTCGGTTCCTACCACCTTTGCGCTGACATTATTTGCTTATTATTTTATGGATTATACCCTCAACCGAATAACCTTGTTTGCATTGGTATTTGTGGTTGGGATAGTGGTGGATGACAGCATCATTATTGCTGAAAATATGCATAGGCATTTTAAAAACAGAAAATTGCCTTTTCATCAGGCGGCATTGTTTGCCATCAATGAAGTTGGCAACCCGACCATATTGGCAACGTTTACCGTAATTGCAGCTATTTTGCCTATGGCATTTGTAACTGGACTTATGGGACCTTACATGAGTCCAATGCCCGTTGGAGCCTCAATTGCGATGTTGTTTTCGTTGATCATTGCGTTAACCATTACACCTTATTTAGCCTATGTTTTTTTAAAGGAAACTGGACATGATGAGAAAAAGTTGAGTGAAGAAGAAATCGTAATGCATCACAATAAAATATATAGACTCTATCAACGGTTTTTATTGCCATTGCTGAATAACCGCAGAAAGCGTTATTTATTTTTAGGATCCACTGGGGCAATTTTATTGCTTTCACTTCTCGCATTTGCTTTTAAAATAGTGGCAGTGAAAATGCTTCCTTTTGATAACAAAGGTGAATTTCAGGTGGTGGTGGATATGCCGGAGGGAACTACCTTGGAACGCACCGCAGTTGTTGTGAAAGAGCTTTCAATGTATCTGGCTTCACAAAAAGAAGTCGTATCTTATCAATCCTATATTGGAACTTCTTCGCCAATTACTTTTAACGGTTTAGTCAGGCATTATGATGTGAGGAGGGCTCCGAATCTTGCAGACATTCAGGTGAATTTAACGGCTAAAGACCATAGGACTAAGCAAAGCCATGATCTGGCAAAAGATTACCGGGCAGGATTACAGACCATTGGCTCAAAATATGGGGCTAATGTAAAAGTGGTTGAAGTACCACCCGGTCCACCGGTGTTAAGTACGATTGTGGCCGAAATTTATGGTGACCAATACGAACAACAAATGGCCATTGCCAAGCAAGCCATGCAATTGATCAGAGAGACTCCAGATGTAGTGGATGTGGATTCTTATATGGAAGAGCCTCAAAATAAAATTCAATTTGAAATTGATAAGACAAAAGCAATGATGTATGGTGTGACCCCTTTGCAGATTGCACAAGTCATGCAGATGTCATTGGGGACCTCTGTGAGTTCAACCCTTTATGCTCCAAAATCGACTCAGCCCATAGGAATAGTTCTAAGACTTAGGGATGATCAGAAAACTTCAGAGGAAGACATCCAGTCAATCCCCATAGTGAGTCAGTCGGGTAAAGTGATCCCCGTCGGTGATTTGATTAAAATTAAGCACAGTCAACAAGAAGTCAGTATTTACCGTAAAAATCAAAAACGGGTGGTATACATCGTTGCTGATATGGCTGGAGAATTGGAAAGTCCTGTCTATGCTATTCTGGATATCTCAAAAAAACTGAAATCTATTGAGTTGCCTAAGGGATATGAACTTAAAGAGTTGTATAATGGTCAGCCGGAAGATGAAAGTCAATACACCATTAAATGGGATGGGGAATGGCAAATCACTTTTGATGTGTTCAGGGATTTGGGGATCGCATTTGCCGTAGTCATTTTTGTTATTTATTTATTGATTGTAGGATGGTTTCAAAACTTCAAAGTCCCTGTGGTGATGATGACTGCAATTCCATTGAGCCTGATTGGGATAGTGTTGGGACATTGGATGTTGGATGCATATTTTACAGCAACCTCCATGATCGGTTTTATTGCACTGGCCGGGGTGATGGTTCGCAATTCAGTATTATTGATTGACTTTGTCAATATCCGATTGAAGGATGGGATTCCACTAAAAGAATCTATCCTGGAAGCAGGAGCTGTAAGAACAACCCCAATATTGTTAACTGCTGGCGCAGTAGCTATTGGTGCTGTTGTCATTTTGTTTGATCCCATATTTCAAGGATTGGCGATTTCATTGATAGGAGGCACCATTGCATCTACCATTTTGACATTGATTGTGGTTCCTGTTTTGTATTATATGATTGAGAGAAAAAATTATCGTTAATTGTTAAAATTAAGAATATGAATCGTACGCAAATTATTCGACTGGTTGCGGGTACATTAGTGACAAGTTCAATTGTACTGGCAAAATTTGTTCATCCGAATTGGATTTACCTTGCAGTATTTGTCGGGTTGAATTTATTTCAATCTGCATTAACGAAATGGTGTTTATTGGATGACATTTTGAAGAAATTAAATGTTAAGGGAGAATGTGAACAGGTATAGGTACATCTGATCCTCCCTTTTGCAGTTACAAGAGAACCACCCCTAATATTGATTCAAAACCATGCATTTAGTGTTGCATGAATTGTTCTCATGGCCGACATGACCGAGTGGTAGCAAAGCTAATCAAGCCATACAAAATGGCTTGATCATGAGGGAACCGAGCGATACTTCGTGAGGCTTGGCCAAAAGA
>CAZMSE010000048.1:0-22086 GCA_964568865.1 uncultured Saprospiraceae bacterium | reverse complement strand
TTGTGGTCCCACTTGGGCTCGAACCAAGGACCCTCTGATTATGAGTCAGATGCTCTAACCGGCTGAGCTATGGGACCAGAGCCGCAAAAGTACAAAATCCGAATAAAATACAATCGCTCATCATCTCTTTTCCTCCAACTGTTTTGAAAAAACACTGCCAACCATGACTTTCATTCCTTACAGTATCTTTGATTCATGATAAAGAACCTGTTATTTGATTTAGGGAACGTGTTGTTGGACATCGATGAGAGCATAACAGAAGATTGGCTAAAAGAACACCTGGATCCTCAAAAATCCTCAGATTTAATGACTCAGGTATTGCATCCCTTTGAGCGTGGTGAAATTTCAGAAGAAGCCTTTTTTAATCGGCTGCAAAGGAGATCCAAGAAAGTACTTGAAGGAAGCTTGTATTACAAGGCCTGGAATGCTATGCTCATTGGTATGCCTGAACGCCGATTTCATTTCTTGCATCAATTGCGTTCACAATACAAGGTTTATTTGCTGAGTAATATTAACATTACCCATTACCGCGCAGTAAAACAGCTCCTTTTAAGACAAAACGGAATGCCCCATTTTGAGGAATACTGTTTTGACAAGACCTACTACTCCTTTGAAATCGGAAGACGGAAACCAGATGTCTCTTGCTTTGAATATGTACTTTCCGATACAGGTATAACGGGACATGAAACTTTGTTTATTGATGATAAAATAGAAAATACCCAAACTGCCGCAAGATTGGGTTTACAGGTGCATCATCATAATCCTAAGGAAGAAATTATCGACATTGTAACTCAACTTCTTTCAACCATCAACGGATGTATCACAGTACAGAAAACCTGATCCTCAAACTACGGCATTATTGCGCCTATCAGGAGCGCAGTCAGTTTGAAGTCGAACAAAAATTAAATACTTTAGGTGCTGACAACGAACAATCCGGAACCGTTATGATCCATTTGATTCAGGAAGGCTTCCTCAACGAACAACGTTTTGCCATTGCTTTCGCCCGTGGAAAATTTAGAATGCAAGGTTGGGGTAAACAAAAAATCAAAGCCGGATTAAAAGCCAAAAAAGTATCAGATCCATTGATTAAAATTGCCCTGGATTCCATCGACGAAACTGAATATCGCAAAAGTCTTCTCGATCAGTTTCGTAAATTGCTTTCTCAAAACGGTACCGTTGAATCCGCCAAGCAAAAATTGTATGCACGCGGATATGAATTTGACCTCATCCAGGAAGCCAGCAAAGAATTATTTTCTTCGGATGAATGATAATGTCTCCAAATTAAATACTAACATTCGTTAGAAACTCTTCGATTCAATAAAAAACCCCCCGGAAGTTTCCGGAGGGTTATTCAGAAGGGGGCTTTGTTTAATCCTTTCTTATCGGTTAAACAATATTTCCCTGTATTTTGGAAGGGGCCAGAACTTATCCTCGACATAAAGTTCCAAAGTATCCACGTACTCGCGAAGCTTATGCAATTGAGGTTTTACCTTATCGCAAAAGTAAATGGCCTCATCACGCGTTGATTTATGTTTATGTGATTTCTCCATTACATCGGACATGGCATCCAATGTCACATAAGCCCCATTGATATTCTCACTTAATTTGGACATCAAGTCCAACGAAGTTTTAAGCGCTGATTTTGAAAGGCCTGCATCCTGTCCGGCTTTGATGTTCTGCATAATTTCCGTTTGATAACGCATACAAGCAGGAAGGATTTGATTCAGGCACAACTCCTGCGCCAGACTGCATTCAATTTGAACTTTCTTAATGTATTTCTCTAAATAAATTTCATGCCGTGCCTCCACTTCCTTTTCGTTCATGATCTGGTTCTCTGCAAATAACTTCTTTGCTTTTTTAGTCACATAGGCATCCAAAGCCTGTGGAGTGGTTTTAATATTGGGTAAGCCTCGTTTGGCGGCCTCCTTAGCCCAGGCTTCGCTATAATTATCGCCTTCAAATAAGATGTTCTTAGATGATTTGATGCATGCCCTTAATTCCTTTAAAATAGCGCTGTCTTTTTTCTCTCCACCTTGAATATGTTGATCCACTTTTTCTTTAAATTCATTGAGCTGATTGGCTACAATCATATTCAGTGTCATCATGGCATCAGCACAATTGGCACTCGAACCCACAGCACGGAATTCAAATTTATTGCCCGTAAAAGCAAACGGTGAAGTTCGGTTACGGTCCGTGTTATCCATCATCACGTCTGGAATCATTTTATGGATGTCAAGTTTTAAATCTTGTTCCTCTTCTTCCTTCAGATCATTGTCCACCCTTTTTTCAATTGCCTCCAAAACCTGTGTCAAATAGTTTCCGATAAAAACCGAAATGATCGCAGGAGGGGCTTCGTTTGCACCCAAACGATAATCATTGCTTTCGGCAGCAATGGCCGCTCTCAATAAATCAGCATGATCGTGAACCGCTTTAATGGTATTGATAAAAAAGGTCAAAAAAAGTAAATTGGTACGTGGTGTTTTCCCGGGGCCCAATAAATTGGTTCCTGTGTCAGTACTCATCGACCAGTTGTTGTGTTTTCCCGATCCGTTGATTCCGGCAAATGGCTTTTCATGCAACAGAACAATGAGGTGATGTCGCCTTGCCACCCGATCCATTAAATCCATCAATAATTGATTGTGATCCACAGCAATATTGCAAGTTTCAAACATAGGTGCACACTCAAATTGACTGGGAGCCACTTCGTTGTGTCTCGTCCTGACGGGAATACCTAGCTTATGGCATTCCATTTCTAAATCCACCATAAAATTGTAGACCCTCTCCGGAATGGCACCAAAATAGTGATCTTCCAGTTGTTGCCCCTTTGCCGGGCTCCTTCCAAAGATGGTCCGACCACCTGCCATAAGATCCGGTCTGGCGTAATACATGGCTTTATCAATTAAAAAATATTCTTGCTCCCATCCAAGGGTGGCAGTGACGCGGTTGACAAACCGGTCAAAATAACGAGCCACTCCAGTGGCCGCTTTATCCAATGCTTCTATCGATCTGAGCAATGGTGCTTTATGATCCAGTGCTTCCCCTGTATAAGAAATAAAAACGGTAGGTATACAAAGTGTCTTAGATCCGGCAATATCCATAATAAATGCGGGTGACAACGGATCCCAGGCGGTATATCCTCTTGCTTCAAAAGTTGCCCGTAATCCGCCACTTGGAAACGACGATGCATCAGGCTCCTGTTGCACCAAAGCATCACCGTCAAACCGTTCTAAGGCCTTTCCGGTCGAGTCGATGGTGAAAAATGAATCGTGCTTCTCAGCAGTACTTCCTGTCAATGGCTGGAACCAGTGCGTGTAGTGTGTGGTCCCATTTTCCATCGCCCATGCTTTTAAAGCTGCTGCGATCTGATCTGCCAGATCCCTGGTAATCTTTTGACCTTGTTGAATGGTTTGTTGATAAGCCTTATAAGCTTCATGAGACAAATAGGATTTGAGTTTTGAATCAGTAAAGACATTTTCAGCATAATAAGAGGAGATCTTGCGATTGTCTCGCTCTTTTACAGACTTGGGTCTTGACAAAAACAAATTAAGTGCGGCACTTCGATGGCTGGACATACAAATAGGTTAAAAGTGAATGAATGCCCAAAATTATCATTTATTTTGTTCAATAAGCTGTGTATTTGATTGTTTTTAACAAAATTTATCAAAAATATTCCTCTTTTTACGATGAATATCACATTTTTAGCTAAAATATTTCATATATAAATTAATTCATACGAGACGTCCCTGTGTTCGGATTAGATTCTTTTGTACAGGTTCAGAAATTCGTCTTTCCTGGAGTCGGAAACGGGCAAAGTGGATTGGTCGATTAAGGTGATGGACAGCGGATTGCTCCTGTTCAGTCGAACAATGCTATCGACATTGACAATGGCGCCTCTACTGATCCTGAAAAAATTTGCAGGATCCAAAGAGTCTTCAAATATGCGAAGGGTTTTCGCCACCGTAACGTTTCGTTTAGATTTAAGATGGATGGTGGTATAATTCACATCTGCTTCCAGCCAAAGGATATCATTGGTCTCTACAATGTCATAACCATTTTGATGACTGATGGCCAAACGGTTATGACCACCCTGTAAATTTTCCATCAGCATCTTATAGGCTTCGTTGAGTTTGGTATTGACTTCCATTTTCTGCACTTTAAGAACAGCTTCTTTTAGGTCGTTGATGTCCAATGGTTTTAACAAGTAGTCAACGGCAGAAAGTTTGAACGCCTGTAATGCATACTGATTGTATGCTGTCGTAAAAATCACCTTCAGATGTGGTTTATGATAATATTCAAAAAATGAAAATCCCGATTCATTGGGCAACTCAATATCTAAAAACAACAAATCGGCATCGTGATGATTAAGAAATTCAATGGCCTTTGCTACCGTATCAAATATTCCAATTACTTCCACTACATCTGCATGTGCTTTCAACATATTGGAAAGCACAATTTGGCTTTGAATCTCATCTTCAATAATAATGGTTTTCAATAATTGCATAATCAAAGTTTTATAATTGCTTTTGTACCCATTGCATTTCCGTTGTCATCTTTCAAGTCAATGATTTCCAATCCAATTTTATTCTTTCCCTGATCCAATAACGCAAGGCGTTCCAGGGTTGATTTAATACCAGATGATTTTCGCCATTTACTTTTCCATGCATTGATTTTTTCAGATGCCGTTCTGCCAATTCCATTATCTTCTATCGTACACAATAACTGGTCTTGTATCAGTTCCATTTGAATGTTCAACCGTGCACCACTTCCTTTATGCAGTAAACCATGTTTAAAAGCATTTTCAATCATCGGTTGAATAATCAATGGTGGAATTTGAATTTCAGCTGCTTTGTCAGTCACCTCCTTAGTGATATCCAGATGAACCACAATTTTATCTCTAAATCGCATTTTCTCCAACTCCAGGTAATTCTTTAAAAAGGAAATTTCATCTTCCAGACTAACCCTCTTGAGTCGAGATTGCTCAAAGATCATCCTGATCAACTTCCCAAATTTCGACAGGTAATTCATTGCATTGGATTGATCAGAAGTGGATAAATAACTTTGGATGGCATTCAAGGCATTGAAAATAAAATGGGGATTCATTTGACTTTGCAAGGCTTCTTCTCGCAACATATTGATTTGGTCCTTAATCCTTTGTTCTTTTCGTTCTTGACTCCTGACTTGTCTGGCCCTGTAGTAAGTTAACACAATGCTGGATGCAATCAGCAAGAATGCTATAGCAGCATTAAAGGTACGTGTTTTCCAAAAGGCTTCTTCAATGGTAAAATGTTGTCCGACAATTTCCGATTCCACTTGGTCCTCATGGATTCCTTTGAATTTTACCTGGTATTTACCTGGCGTCAGACCAATAAAGTCCAGGACTTCATCATGCACTTCTGTCCATTGTGTTTGACCCTCTAACTGGTACCAAATCCTGTACTCATCGCCGGATATCAAGCTTCTTCCTCCAAGTAAAAACCGAAGGTGATTTTCATTGTATTTCAAATTACTCCCAAACTCCTTTTTGCCGGTTTGATCAAAAACTTCAATCTTTTGTACCCGGAGAAAGGGAACTTCCTGATTAGGGTTTACGCTTTCCAGTGGCACGCTGTAAAGGCCCATGGGAGTTGCAGCCCAAAGCATACCATTGAACAATTTCACATCCGTGACTTCATTGCCTGGCAAACCATCCAGGTGATTTATGCTGAAATGTTTCTGATGGTGCGAATAAAAAACAGAAATACCGTTATCGGTAGCTATGTATTTTCGCCCTGCAGGGTCAAAAGTCATAGAGGTCACATTATCGCTCACCAAACCACCACGGCTCGAAATGGAATCCGTCAATTCCATTCCATTAAAACAAAAAATTCCCTCACCGTCTGTACAAATCCATAAGACCGAATCACCCTGGTTAATCATCTTATTCACATAAAGACTCCTCGCAAGCATTCTGGTCCAAATCCCTCCTGTATCCCTTTTGTATACTCCAGTAGAAGTTCCAATGAAAACATCGTGCTTCAGTGTATTGATGCAATTGGATCGTTCTATAAACTCACGTTCCAATTGGATTTCATGACATTTAAATGGAAGTCCCGTTTTCCATTTCATGCGGTACACTCCCAAGGAGGTACAAAATAGGGTTTGATCGTCTGAAAGTTGCCAAATTGCCTTTAATCCACCTATCCTTAAATCGTCACAAACGGTCAGTCTACGGTTGTCCAATAATGTTAATCTTTGGTCATGTCCAATCAGCATTTTATGGTTTGAAAGCGTACGAATAAAGCGAACCCTTCCAGAGATTACTCCAAGAGGTAAAATCCTAAATTGTCCATCCTGAATGCTGGTAATTTGTCCGTTATTATGACACAGATACATCGTACTGTCCAAGAGTTCTATGGAAGAAATGTCATTTGATGCCAGTTGACTATTGGAAGTGTTGAAAACTTTTGCCCCATTTCTTAAATCAAGGAACAGCCCGTGTCCATTGGTTGTTAGCCACCTTCGATTGTACCTATCCTCGTAAACGTCATTGATGTAATCCATTGGATATGCAGACTTTTGCAACCTTCCTGAAAGGTGGTTATAGATAAAACTTTCTCCGTAGGTATTAAAAAAAATTTCATCATCGTTGATGATGGAGATATACGTGATTCTTTTACCAATGATGGATGGAAAATAAATTGATTTTTTTTGTTCAAAATTCCGGCTTAGTAACCTGATGTAATTTGAATTCACCATCAATACATCACAGTTCTTGGTGACTCGCAAGTGATCAAACTCATAAATCAAATCCATCTTGTCATCCCGTTGGATAGGATAAATTCCACAGATCTCATTGCCCTCTACCCGGTATAAAACCATTTTGGATTTTCTCTGATCCAAATCATAGGCATACAATTCACCGTCCACCAATCCGGTAAAAATGTAACGACGATTCAAAACGGTGCATTCATTCAAATTATTGAGATTGTAGCGATAAGAACTTTGCCCATTGAAACTAGACCAGGTAATGTATAAATAAGGGTTAGCCACATAGAGCGAATAAATTTTATCTCCCTTTTTATAATCCTCCAGGTTTAATTTGATCAATGAATCAGCATGAATGTAAAAAATTTCTCCAGCCATATTGTAAAACCAGGGGTTTCCTTCTTTGTCAATAAAAGAAAAAGGAGTATCAAAACTTTTCAATCCCCGTATATTGTATTTTTTAAAATGTTTCCCATTGAATGAACATATTCCCTTAGTGGTGGTAATGCATAAATCTCCATTGAGTAATTCCATCACTTTATACAGGGTTAAACTGGGTAGTCCATCCTCATGGGTAAATTGCCTCAAAGCCAATTCTTGTCCCCCGAGCTTGATGGTCAGATGAACCAGTGCAAGACAAATCAGTAGAAACCGAATTTTACTCAATAACATGATAATGACTTTCCGGGATTTAGATTCCAATATAGCTCAATATGGATTTCCTGAAGCCGTTAGTCCAATTTTTTAAATAAAAATAAAGCCAGATTGAATCAATGAACTACCACAAAGAATCAAAAGCGTTGAGAAGAAATTCAACCAGGTTTATAAAAATTCACACGAGATCCATTTCCAGGTATTGGTTTTGCTTTTCCGGGCCATTCGATGCTCAAGATAAAACGCCATAAACCGTTCAATTCCCTACGGTCAGAATTGGTGCAAATGCGCAGCTAGCCTGGGGATACTTTTTTAGAATGGCCGATCCAGATTATGGATTACAAGTGGATTGTTTCGTCCAGGTTAATTTCCGGTTTTCAATTCCTCTTTGAGGTATTTGCCTGTGTATGAATTACTAACAGTTGTTAGTACTTCCGGACTTCCATAGCCGACAATTTGTCCGCCACCTTTTCCTCCTTCAGGCCCCAGATCCAACACCACATCTGCCACTTTAATGACATCGAGGTTGTGCTCAATCACCATCACCGTATTTCCCCGGTCAACCAGTTTCTGTAACACTTCCAAAAGTTGTCGGATATCTTCAAAATGAAGGCCTGTTGTGGGTTCGTCCAGAATATACAAGGTGTTACCCGTATCTTTCTTGGACAATTCTTCTGCCAGTTTAACACGTTGGGCTTCTCCGCCGGATAAAGTAGTGGCTTGTTGTCCAAGTGTAATGTAACTCAAACCAACATCCACCAGTGTTTTCAATTTTCGATAAATCTTGGGGACATTTTCAAAAAACAACGCGGCATCTTCGACGGTCATTTCCAAGACATCGCCAATGGATTTTCCCTTGTATAAAATTTCAAGGGTTTCGCGATTGTAACGTTTTCCATTGCAGGTTTCACAATGGACATGAACATCGGGAAGAAAATTCATTTCAATGACTTTCATCCCTGCACCTTCACAGGTTTCGCAACGTCCACCTTTAACGTTGAATGAAAACCTGCCTGCCTTGAATCCTCTGATTTTTGCATCAGGAAGTCCGGTAAATAAATTGCGGATTTCTGTAAACACCCCGGTATAAGTTGCTGGATTTGATCTTGGCGTTCGTCCGATGGGTTCTTGATCAATTTCGATGACCTTGTCCAAATGTTCCAGTCCTTTAATGGATTCGTAAGGTAGTGGCTTTTGTAAACTGTTGTAAAAATGCTCTCTTAATATCGGATACAAAGTTTCATTGATTAAGCTGGATTTTCCACTTCCCGAGACACCTGTAATACAAATGAAAGTTCCCAATGGAAAATGTATACTGAGATTTTTCAGGTTGTGACCGGTAGCACCGGTCAGGGTTAAAAAATGATTGTTGCCCTTTCTTCTTTTTACCGGAATTTCGATCTTTCTGGTACCCGCAAGATATGCTGCAGTTAATGAATTCTGCTGAAGAAACGCGGAGGGAGTTCCCTGCGCCACCAGATGTCCACCATGAACACCCGCACCTGGCCCCAAATCCAGAATGTAATCCGATGCCAGCATGATTTCTTTGTCATGTTCTACCACCAAAACCGTATTCCCGATTTCTGCAAGTTCACGAAGTGATTTAATCAATCTTTGATTATCCCTTGGATGCAGGCCAATGGAAGGCTCATCGAGAATATAGGTGATACCCGTAAGTTGAGACCCTATTTGGGTAGCCAAACGAGTTCGTTGAGATTCACCACCTGATAAACTAACGGCTGTTCGGTTCAGACTTAGGTAATCCAATCCAACGTACATCAGGAAGCCCACTCTGGCACGAATTTCCTTCAGGATGTCCTTACCAATCAACCTTTGTCGTTCACTGAGCCTGCTTTCCACATCTTGAAGCCAATCGTTTAATTCTGCAATGTCCATATTGGCCAGTTCACTGATATTTTTATCGGTGATTTTAAAAAATAAACTTTCCTTCTTCAAGCGGCTTCCCTGGCAAACTGGGCATTCGGTGATGATCATAAAATCTTCAGCAAATCGTCTGATTTTTTCCGAACTGGTTTCCCGGTACCAACGTTTGATCATATTCACCAAACCTTCATTTGCCAAATGAAAACTATCTTCAAACCAGCCATTTGGATTGGGGTTTGGATAACTGTCATCTCCCCCATATAAGATGGTATCGAGTGCTTTTTTGGGAATTTTTTTTATGGGTTGATTAAAATTAAAGCCATGTCGGTCAGCAATTTGTTTGAGTTGCCGGAACAAATAATTTTCTCTCGCTTCTCCTATGGCAACAATCCCTCCTTCTGTAATGGTCTTGTTGTCGTCGGGAATCATCTGTTTTAAATCTACCTCGTAAATGGAACCAATGCCTTTGCATTCCGGACAGGAACCATAAGGTGAATTAAATGAAAAAGTATTTGGAGAGGGTTCGTCATAGGAAATTCCGGTTTCTACATCCATCAGCCTTTTACTGAATGGAAAGACCTTGTTCTGGTCACTCAACAAAATGAACAAAACATCTTGACCCAACTTTAAAGCCGTTTGGACACTGTATTGCAAACGGTCAGCTTTGGCAGTATCTACGACCAGTCGGTCAATCAAGACTTCAATATCGTGTATTTTAAACCGGTCAACCTGCATTCCAGGACTTAAATCCGTAATCACTCCATCAATCCTGACTTTGCTAAATCCTTGTTTTCGAATTTGGTCAAATAACTCGCGGTAATGCCCCTTTCTGGATCGAACCACCGGAGCTAAAATGCTAATGTTTTGTTGCAAAAACTGGTTTTGGATCAGTTCCAGCATTTGATCCTCAGAATATCGCAACATTTTGTGACCGCTGACATGAGAATACGCATCTGCAGCTCTCGCAAACAACAGACGAAACAGATCGTAAACTTCTGTAATGGTCCCAACCGTTGATCTGGGGTTCCATCCAGTCGTTTTTTGTTCAATGGAAATTACGGGACTCAATCCTTCAATTCGCTCAACCTGAGGCCTTTCAATGTTACCAATGAATTGTCGTGCATAATGAGAAAATGTTTCCATGTAGCGCCTTTGTCCCTCAGCATACAGGGTATCAAAGGCCAAAGAGGATTTACCGCTACCCGAAATACCAGTAATCACCACCATTTTATTCCTGGGTATGCTACAGCTAACCTGCTTAAGGTTATGCTCAGCGGCAGCCGTGATCGTGATAAAATCTAAATCAGGTGATTGAATCATGTGTTTCATAGCGAATTGCAAAGTTAGGGATGTTTCTAAAACCGTTTGCTCTTCCACATAGGATAAAAAATCGAGAGGACTGGGATGGCTATGCATTTTACTGATTCTAGGAATCATACATCTGAACCCTGGACCACTATTGGAGAATTTCTGGAGGGTCATTTGGCATTTTTTTGGTTTCAATCAATGATTGCTTCCTCGTACTTGTCAAGCCCCGGCGCCCAGGACATGGGGTATTTTAATTTTTAAAACCCGTCATCACAACCCTCTGCATGAAGTTTTGTGCTTTGCTTATATTTACCTCCATGAAATCGTATCTGAAAAGTTTGTTTGATTACCAGAACCAGGCCAATGAACTTGTTTTCTCTGCCTTATTCCCACAGCGGGAAGGGATCGGTGAATATGCGTATAAAATGTTTTCGCACTCCATCATGACACAACATGTTTGGCAACACCGCATTTTACAACTGCCCTTTGCACATGCTTTTTGGTATATTTTAAATGAACATGAACTAAGGAATTTGATGGAAAATAATCAAAACGAATTGAATAATATTCTCGACAACATGGAATTGGATAATGTCATAGATTACACATCGTTGGATGGTATAGCATATCAATCAAACCTTAAGGATATTCTTTTTCATGTCTCTCATCATTCATCATACCATCGTGGTCAAATCGCTAAGGCATTGAGGGATGCTGGTTATGAGCCTCCGCAAACAGATTTTATTTTATTCCGAAGATAATGAACACTTATAGCATTTCAATCCAGTTGAATCGGAATCATCCCCTAATTATTCAAACGATTTTGCAATTAGTGTTTTAAAAAAAAAAGCCGCTCCAATGAGGAACGGCTTCTTTATTGATTTCACACTTGCAAATCAAGAATCACATTATGCTTTATTGAAATAATCTCTTAGAATAAAAACTTAAAACCAAACGAAAAAGGCGTGGTCAGGGTCGGACTGCTTCCACCCAAAGCACTGTTGTAATGGGATTCTACATTCGCTACATGAGCAACGGCTAAATCCGTCACAGTGGTCTTTTCTCCGGTTTTTGGTTCGAGGGTAGTGATCGAAAAATTAATGAGGTTGTAAGAAAACTCAACGGAAAAATGTTTACCCAAAATCATATCGAACCCTCCTGAAGCAGCCAGTCCAAATTGACTCACTTTCAATTCACTTTCATCTTCTTTTCCGGTAATGATAGGTGCACCCAATTGACCAAAGAAATAAAGATCACCTGCTACATTCCAATATTTCCTGACTAAAGGTTCGATTACAATCAAATTGGTGTTGGCTGCAGTGGTGGATCCATCTTCAGATTTGACATTGGCAAATCCAAATGCTGCCCCAATGGCAACGGTTGGCTTAATAAAATTGCCGACAATGGGTAACAAGGTCAGATTGGTACTCTTAAGATCCCCGGTTTTTGTTTGTTGATAACCCAATTGAGAGGTTACAAACCAGGTACCCTGTAGACCTTCCTGAGCAAATGATTCAGAAACAAAAGCTGTGAAAACGATAAATAAAATGAAACTTTTCATATTGTTGGATTTAATAGTTTTAAAATTCGCGATAAACCACCTTGTGCCAAACATCCATAAGGCGACAAAAGACTATTTTATCTTTTTATAAATCAATCCTTGTTTGACGGTGCAAATTTTAATCCCCCAATTTGATCGTTAAATGACAATTATCGCAGTTGAGCTTGATTGTTATCAGCATTTCTTTTATCGGTTTATCGTCCATTTATAAGTTTGGCTATGCTGATGCAGATTGATTCTAAAAGAAATCGTTTGTTAATAAGCTGTGAAATAAATATGCTAAAGACATCAAATTCTGAGTTCATTAGATCCTTCATGATGGTTCTGTGCGTTGAAGAGATGCTTAGGAAAAAATGCTCAATGCCTTCTAAAAGGATGAACCTAAATGGAAAAAACTTCAAAGTAAAATTTCATTATTCCTTATCCATCATCCAAAGATCATTGTCGTACCTGAATTCTGTGTGGTGTGGCGTTCCCCCATATTTCCCACCCGTGATAAAGACCTTGTTTCTATGCCGTGCGGCAACCAAACCGCCACGCGGAAGCCAGGGTGCTTGTTCTGACTTCCATTGAATTCCATCTTCGCTTGACAATACCTGACTACTGAATAGCCCGTCACGGTTACAGCCTAACAACCAAATGCGTTGATCAAATAAGATCGCTGTATAACCAAACAGTTGTTCGCCGGGTGCTATGAACTTAGATAAGTTCTTCCAATGAATAGCATCGGTTGAAGTCCACACATCATGATTGAGTAAATACAACATCTTATTATGTTGTACTATCTGGCTTCCACTTCGTTTGCCCATCGGCAGGCCATCCTTAACTTTTTGCCAATGAACGCCATCAGAAGAATTCCATAAATCGTCAAAATCCTTACCGGCATGGCTACCACCATAAATCCAAATTTTGTCAAGCCACACAAATGGGTGATAAAAGAAGCGCTCGGGTAAATTGCTTTCAAGCGAAAGGGTATCCCAATGTTGAAAATCACAAGTTCTGAAAATTATAGGTCGAAAAGTATAGCGTTCTATATTGCCTTCAAAATACCCCAGTCCATAAATACAATTCTTAAACTCAACATAATCCAGAAAGGCTTGATTGTTTATGGGATTTCCCAACGAAGTCCTGGTCCACTGAATACCATCTGCAGAATTCCATACACCATCAGGATGAAACATCCATAGGCTGTCCCTGGTGCTGAACATTTGGTAGTTGTAGCTCTTAGTCCATTCGGCATGCTCGAAAATCCGGGTCCAATGAACCCCAGCAGTAGAGGATGAATCTATTAAAGAGCTTGAATGATTTGCATCCTGTAGCTGTTGGTTGCAACACCAGCCAAAGAGGCAATACCCTAAATTGATGAATAAGAAACGAAGCATCGAGGAATAAAAATAAACTTTTTACATTGACCATGTATTTCCATTTTGCAACCTTGGAGTCAAATATTTGAATCTAATTAAATGTCAACATATTAACACTTGTTAGATTTTAAGATATGAGGAACCTTATTCTCCAATAAAATGCAGCACTGAAGAAATCGCCTGGTAGCTTCTAACACAATAACTACAAGCATTGTTTATTTTTTCTTACGCTGGATTCAAAGTACTTCTAAATAAGTTTTAAACCTATCTTTACAGCGTTCCTGCATATTTAGAAATTCGGATATTTTATCAAAATTTCACTTTATTAAAATCATGAAAAAATACATCGCGGAACTGATAGGTACCTTTGCATTGGTATTTTGTGGAACAGGAGCCATAGTCATCAATGACCTAAGTGAAGGGATTGTGACGCATTTGGGCATTGGCATCACTTTTGGTTTGATTGTCATGTCCATGATTTATACTTTTGGCGACATTTCAGGTGCGCACCTAAATCCTGCTGTGACATTTGCTTTCTGGTTTGCCGGTCGATTTCCTTTGCACAAGGTATTTCCATACATATTGAGTCAGCTAATAGGAGCTGCAATGGCCAGTGGATTATTAAAATACTTGTTTCCAGATCATTTAACTCTGGGAGCTACTCTACCAACAGGTCCTCCACTACAATCTTTCCTTCTCGAAATCATACTGAGTCTTTTGCTGATGCAAGTGATCCTGCATGTAGCTACAGGTCCAAATGAAAAAGGAATTACGGCGGGTGCTGCAATTGGTGCGGTAGTCATGCTGGAAGCCATTTTTGCAGGTCCAATTTCTGGTGCCTCGATGAATCCTGCACGCTCATTGGCTCCGGCAATAATTACTGCCAATCTTCATCATCTATGGATTTACCTATTGGCACCACTCATTGGATCATGTCTCGCTGTCCTTTTTTGCAGATGTGTAAAAAACAATGATTGTTGTCCTATGGTATCTTCCTGTTGTACTGCAAAAAATCCTTGAGGCATGAAATCAATCCTATTTGTATGCATCGAAAATTCCAATCGAAGTCAAATGGCACAAGCGTTTGCCAAGATTCATGGAAAGGGTATGGTGGAGGCCTACAGCGCTGGTTCAAATCCATCCGGGAGCATCAATCCAAAAGCAGTGGAAGCAATGCATGATAAAGGATATGATCTGACTTTACATCATTCCAAATCATTGTCTGATTTACCTGAAGTCCATTTTGATTTCCTCATTGGAATGGGTTGTGGTGACGAATGCCCTTATGTCCCCGCAAAAAAAAGAATTGAGTGGGACATCCCGGACCCAAAGCATTTAGACGCGATTGAATTCAGGAAAATCAGGGATCTCATTGAAAAAAAAGTGTTGGAATTACTTCACCTCATTCAATCTGAATCATCTGATTCGCGAGATGGTAATTAACGATTCAACTTCTTTATCCTAAATTGATTATGATTTGTATTTCCTACCATTATAAGCTGCCCCAGTTAAATACGATGGTAAATTTGCAGTTTAAACATCTGATCATTAGAATTTCTACAACTAATTTAACGTTCCACTCGATCAATGGAAGGTAAAATCAAGTATGTTTTCTCTGGTCAAAGCTGGCAATACGGTGCCCCCGGTGGATGGTATTTTGTTTCACTTCCCAACGAAATGTCCCAAGAAATCAGGACAATGTTAAAATCTCAGGAAGAAGGTTGGGGGCGGTTGAAAGCCTTTGCTGGAATTGGAAACACTATCTGGGAAACAGCCATTTGGTACGACCGTAAACTAAACACCTATATTTTGCCGCTGAAAAACGAAATCCGTAAAAAAGAAAATCTTTCCTCCGGACAAATGCTAGTGGTTAATATTTGGGTGTAAAGCAATCCCCTTTAGAACAGCCTTAGGGAAACTCACCATTGCACATCGCTTATCACTATAACATGAGACCTTTTCCCAGATCCATTGTTTCATAAATTTACCTAAATTCCTGCTTGACATTTTTGAATTCCATGAATAAGCTGTACCTTCCATGCAAGAAGTTGATATGGACTCCTCCAAATATAAATGGGCATTTTGGATATTGATTGTAGGGTTATTGATATCCAACCTGTTGTCTATTTTCAGTCAAAGCAAGCTCAATAAGGCCATTCAAGAAATCCGTCAGGCACAACAGGTCATTGATTCTGCCAAAACTGGCTTACAAAAAATGGCACAATCCGTAGAAGGGCTCCGCCAAAAGACAGAAAATTTCAATTTGTCACTCGAGCAATTTAAACAACAAAGTTTACATATTGACAGCCTGGTGTTACACCGAGAAAAAGAATTGTTGGGCCAGGTTTCCGGCCTTCAGCAGCAAATTAAAAAACTACAATACCAAAGGAATGAAATACTGGATTTATTAAAAGAAATACCCGATAATATTGAAACCAAACCACTGCTACCCCAAAAAAAATGAGAAATTTACGATTTCTACTATTGGCATATTTAACCCATGCTACTGGTTTGTGGTCACAGGAACAAGTTCAGGTTCCCTTTAACGATAGCACAAACATTCTGGTCTATTATATTCCACGTGGTGTAGGTGTATTAAATTTGACGGATACCTTATGGTTACTCAACCGCCCTTGTTTTCAAAAATATCGCACCGCCCACAGGTTACTCTTCCACACAAAAGACACCTACGAAAATTTAATCGGTCAAATGGAAATTCAAGATTCCCTGATTTATCGTTTATACGAAGAACGCACTTCAGCTTATGACAAGATGTACAAACTCAACCGGGATTTCTATGACACCACCCGTCAATTTGTACAACTCACCCGAGATTCATTAGACCGAATGTCGCTCAACATCCATTCAGTACAAGGTCAGCTGGATCGCGCCAATCAGCATTTGGAAGTTGCTGTAGGTTATATCAAATCTGCTAAAAAAGATCGTTATCGATACCTGTTGATTGGATTGTTGGCCGGGGGTATTGTGGGATATATACTTCATTAAACCGAATTTCGTATTTTTATCACAACGATTGCATTATGACAGATTTTGAACAACAGGAAAAAACCAACAAAGAAGAAATTAAATCTTCACCTCCATTCAGTAAGCAAATAAAGTATTTCCTACTTTTTTGGAATGGCTTTTGGTCTATACCGCTGGCATTCCTGGCGTTTTTAGGTCTGGGCATATTGGGTCAGTTTTTTTTCGGGGAAGGAATTGGTTTTTATGATCCTTCTTTTTGGCAGGCTGCCTTACTGGCAACGGGGGAATTTTTATTTTTCAACAGCATTGCTTTTTTTACCCTGCGTTACTGTTTCCGTCATCTTTGGAAATATTATAAGGGAAATTCTGAAGGATTCAATCTTCGGTCTCAAAAAATGCAGGTAACCAATCAATCTAAAGAAGACTTTGATCAACTACAACCATGGCAAAAATTATTTTTATTGGTCTTTTTATACTGCTTTTTCATCGCAGCTTTGGTCAGTCTGTACAAAGCCCATGTGTAGATTGCATTCCATGCATCTACCTTGATGAAATAGGTACGCGTGAATCGGGAGGTGCCAATCGTGGAACGCGTGTTGAAGAGTATCTGGATTCTGCCGGAGGAAAACCTGGTCAACCGTGGTGTGCGGCTTTTGTAAAATGGGTCTTTGACAAAGCTTGCATACCCACTACCATCAACGTATACAGCCCTTCTGCTCAAAACAAAAAAAACCTTGTCTGGTACAAAAAGAAATCCTATAAAAGTCCGGTAAGCGGTGATGTATTTTGTCTTTACTATCCAAAATTAAAACGCATCGGTCACACCGGATTTTACCATCGTGCCGTTAATGAAAAGATTTATGAATCCGTTGAAGGAAATTCAAATGACGGGGGAAGCCGCGAAGGAATTGGTGTTTTTAAACTTAAAAAGAGAAGTTTAAATGCTACATATTCCATCAGTCGATGGACAAAATCATGATCCATTCCTTGCTCTGTTATTTTCTTACTTCCCAACAAAATAAATGCTCGAGTAATCGTTTGTGAAATGGTCATTTAATCTATAACTGGAATCTCCTATGCTTTATCCAATGCTGGTTAAATTAGGAGCTTTAATCATCCTGAATTAATTAATTAAAGCCTGCTGTAAAAGATTAGATTTTCTTCATTAGGATTCTATCTTTGCCAATGATTAGCCTCATCAATTTTTGCTATGAACATCAACAACAGTAAAATCCTGGTCATCGGCGGTGGTGGTTTTATCGGCAGCTTTGTTGTGGAAGAACTGCTTAAACATCCTGTCGCTGAAGTAGTGGTTTACGACAATTTCACGCGAGGTAAGAAAGAATATCTGGATCGAGCACTTTCAGATAGCCGTTGCAGCATTTTTCCATACGGAGGTGATATTCGTGACATTGACATTCTGGACCATGCCGTAAAAGGAAAAGACTACGTGATTTGCCTTGCAGCAATGTGGTTATTGCATTGCAAAGATTATCCACGGACCGCCTTTGAAGTAAACATAGCGGGAACTTTTAATGTACTGGAAGCATGCGTGAAACATCAGATTAAAAAATTGGTCTGGTCATCTTCTGCTTCCGTTTATGGGGATGCCGTCGAAATTCCAATGACAGAATCTCATCCTTTTAATAATAAAAATTTTTATGGGGCTACCAAAATAGCTGGAGAAGCCATGTGCACTGCTTTTAATGACCGTTATGGGCTTGAGATCATTGGCCTTCGCTACATGAATGTATATGGTCCTCACCAGGATCAAACGGCCGCCTATACGGGTGTTATACCCATTATGCTCAATAAGATTGATGCAAACGAATCTCCTGTCATCAATGGAGATGGATCGCAGGCTTATGATTTTATTTATGTAGAAGATGTGGCCAGGTCCAATGTTTGCGCATTAACCAGTAAACAGTCGTTTGGTTTTTATAATGTTGGAACTGAAGTTCAAACCACCATCAGGGAACTTTGTAATCTCATTTTAGAATTGAGAAACAGCCATCTTGAAGTTCAATATCGTCCATATTCCGCTGATGATGCGCGCGCATTGGTACAAAACCGGATTGGATCCCGCAAAAAAGCTGAAGATGAACTGGGTTTTCGATTTCAATACGATTTACGCCAGGGACTTCAAAAGCTGATCAATTGGCGCAATGCAACCAAAATATCCTAACCGGAAGCTACCTTTGGGGCTAATTCCTACATTTTGAGTCAACGAAAATACATTCAGATATCTCAACCCTCCATGGGTCAAGAAGAATGGGAGGCATGTAAAGGTCCAATTTTTTCAGGGTGGATGACCCAAGGTCCTCAGGTTGCCGCCTTCGAACGCCGCTTTGCTGAACTTCACCAAGTCAAACATGCCATTGCGGTTTCCAATTGCACCACCGCTCTCCACCTGGCCCTGGTGGCTTTAGGCATTGGCCCGGGAGATGAAGTCATCGTTCCGGCTTTTACCTGGGTTTCCACTGCCAATGCTGCAATGTATTGCGGGGCCAAACCCGTTTTTATTGATATTGACCTCGGCTCCTTCAACATGGATGCAAGCCAAATAGCCTCCCGACGTACTCAGCATACAAAAGCCATTATTCCGGTTCACTTGTTTGGATTGTGTGCCGACATGGATACCATCCGTGAAGCTTCAATAGGTCTAAGCATTGTCGAAGATGGTGCCTGTGCTGCTGGTGCACATTATCACAACGTCCCTGCTGGAGGATTGGGTGATATTGGCTGTTTTTCGTTTCATCCCCGAAAATCAGTCACCACCGGCGAAGGTGGAATGCTCACTACCCAACGCGATGATCTGGCAGAAATATTAAACAGGTTGCGCAATCACGGTGCTTCGATTTCTGAAGAACAGCGACATAAAGGACCAAAGCCCTACATCCTGCCTGAATTTGAAATGGTCGGTTACAATTATCGCATGACCGATCTTCAAGGCGCAGTAGGTAATGTGCAATTGGAAAAACTTGATGCTTTTATCGATTACAGGAATCAGTGGGCTCAATATTACGAACAGTCGTTCGCTTCTATTCCCTGGATCAGAACTCCAAAAACACCTGGTGGTTATCGCCATGGTTGGCAATCCTATGTATTGTTCATAGATGAAACACAATCGCCAATTTCGCGAAATGAAATTATGGAATACCTCCAGGATAAAGGAATTGCCACCAGACCAGGGACACATGCCGTCCATATGCTTCACTTTTACAAAAATCAATTTGGAATCTCTCCTGATGATTTCCCAAATGCAAGAAAAGCGGATCAACAATCCATGTCCATTCCATTACACAATTTAATGACTGCAGATGATTTTGAATACGTAGTCAGTTGCATTCAATCGATCCAATAACCCTAGGACATGTGTGGTATAACCGGGATATTTCAACTTGACGGTAAATCGGTAACCCATGAAGTCCTTCAGAAAATGACGGATGCTTTGGCTCACAGAGGTCCAGATGGTCAAGGCATTTTTTACCATCAGAATGTTGGATTCGGTCACCGCAGATTGTCCATTCTTGATGTCAGTGATAAAGGTGCCCAGCCCATGCATTCTGCCGATAGCCAATGGGTGGTGGTCTTCAATGGTTGCATATATAATTTCAAAAGCTTACGGGAGGAGTTAATTCAAAAAGGCCATCGCTTCCAATCTACTTCCGATACAGAGGTGATCACCGAAGGTCTAAGTTGCGCTGGCCCTGATTTTCTGAAACGGTTTGATGGTATGTTCGCTATTGCAGCATGGCATTTTAAAAGTAAAACTTTATATTTATCCAGAGATCGTTTTGGAGTAAAACCTTTGTATTATTATTTTGATGGAAATGTACTTTTATTTGGATCTGAAATAAAAGCTATACTTGCACACCCTTCCTATTCTATTGGAATCAATCATTCTGCTTTGAATGAATATTTCACTTTCCAAAACTTGTTTAGATACCATACGCTCTTTCAGGGAATTTATCTCTTACCCGCTGCCAATACCCTTGCCATTCAAACTAACACTCGTTCACTTGATCATCAAGCTTGGTGGGATTACAACTTTGCTGACACGGATGAACAAATGGAATTTGAAGAAGCAAAACTGGAAACAGAACGCTTGTTACAGAATGCAGTCAACCGCCAAATGGTCTCCGATGTTCCCTTGGGATCTTACCTTTCAGGAGGAATGGATTCAGGTGCCATCACAGCACTGGCATGTAAACAAGTACCCCGTCTAACGACTTTTACCTGTGGATTTGATATGAGCAGTGTAACGGGTGTAGAGGCCAATTATGATGAACGCCGAGATGCCGAACTGATGGCCAATCACTTTAAAACTGAACACTACGAACAGGTCATCAATGCGGGTGATTTGTCCTGGTCTTTACCTCGCGTGGTTTGGCATTTGGAAGATTTGAGGGTTGGAATGAGTTATCCGAATTATTACATCAGCCGCTTAGCTTCTAAATTTGTAAAAGTATGTCTCCAGGGCACCGGCGGAGATGAGTTGTATGGAGGATATCCATGGAGATATTATCGCGTGTTTCAGTCCATCAACCGACAAGATTATTTCGATCAATATTATGGTTTTTGGCAACGCTTGGTCCCCGAAGAACAAAAATTTCAGCTCTTCGATTCGTCTATTTGTCCGAATATAGATTTTGAAGGTCCACGTCAGGCATTTGAGCGCGTATTTTTATTTAATAATAGTTTGCGCTATGATACCCCTGAACAACATATTCAGAACAGTCTGTATTTTGAAATCAAAACTTTTCTTGCCGGATTGTTGCTGGTCGGAGATAAATTGTCAATGGCCAACGGACTGGAAGAACGATTTCCATTTTTAGATAATGCCCTGGTTGATTTTGCACAAAAAATTCCTGTGCGACATAAACTAGCTGATCTGGAAAAATTGAAAAAATTGGATGAAGATGTTTTTGGAAATAAAAAACAATTGTACAAAGAATTTAAAGACGGCAAAAACGTTTTGCGTAAAGCCTTGGAAGATTTTATCCCGGAACGTATAATTAACCGACCAAAACAAGGTTTTAGTGCTCCTGATGAAAGTTGGTATCGGGGAGAAAATGCGCAATACATCCGGGAATTATTACTCAATAGAAAATCTGCTTCTGCCGCGTTTATTCGCAAGGATTATGTTTCGCGGATTGTTGACGAACATTTACATCATCGAATCAACCATAGGTTATTGATCTGGAGTTTGATGAATTTTGAGTGGTGGTGTCGAATTTTTCTGAATAACGAAAGGCCATAAACTGAAAAACCCTGTCCTTGTTAGACAGGGTTTCTATTTTAATGTATCTGCTATGGAGAAAAAATCTAATTCCTGTTATATCCCAACATCCATCCAATGGCTCCACCAGTTAATGCGCCAAGGATTAACGCATACAATGTATTGATGATAACCATGGTGAATCCTGTGTACATGGTCGTACCGGCCATAAATTGAAAATCCATTCCCAATGAAATACAAGCACTGATCACAGCACCAGCAATAGCTCCGGTCTGTAAGGTTCTGATATTCGCCCAGCGCTCATAAATTAAAGCAAAAGTGAAGGCCATAAATACTGAACTGAT
>CAZMSE010000047.1:0-23855 GCA_964568865.1 uncultured Saprospiraceae bacterium | reverse complement strand
TTTTCAACTTTCTTGCGGATGAACAAGGAGCAAAGCATACGAGATGCTTTGCGACGAAGTGAACCGAAATATGAGCGAGCGCTGCCGAGCGAAATATTGAGGCTAGAAGGAATACTGCTTCGCCGGTCTCGGACTTTGCGTGTTGAAATTAAATTCAAATTCCAGTTCATGATTCGTTTAATTATAATGTACTCATTATCTAAACCTCCTCGACCGAAGCCACGACGAGAAATTTTCGCCACGCGCTTTGCACTGACGGGTTAAATTCAAAAATCTGCTGAGTCAAATATTCTGGCACCTGGCGACAACTATCTTTTTTTAGAAGAGCGCTTAATTGTAAATAAAGTTTTAAGATTCACTTGAATCCAACGAACCATTTAATCAGTAGATTTTGTTTACCGATCATTAATAAGATAAGACTTAATCTTAATAATGTTATACCTCCAGATCAAGAGGTTGCCTTACTTATTCCACTCCCCAGTCTTTTAAAAGGTATTCCAGCATTTGCGTTGGTTCCGATTTAGAACTCGCCCTTTCAATGCCTTTTTTTACCAGGTTCACCGCTTCATTCTTTTTACCGTTATGGTAAAGCATACGGGCATAATGAATGCAATAAGGTTGCTCCTGACTTACTCCATATGCTTGCTTGGCCGTTTTCTCAGCAAAGGATAAAATTTCTTTATCCTCTTTAAAATATTTGGTACACATCTGGCCAAGGTCTTTCAATTTTAATGCATCTTTTTTAGCAGATTTTTCTGCATACCTTTTGGCTGCATCAAAGAAATTATTCCGGTTTCCGGTTTCTCCATAAAATTCTAAAGAAGATTGATTTTTAAATTCTTCGTAACGGGAAGGAACATTTTTCATTTTCTCTTGAGCCTCCATAAGCAATGACTCGTTGCGATAGTCTAATGCTTTTCGTAAAGTCCTTTTGCAGGCAGAAACTACTTTTGAGTCGAAAGCTTCATTTGATTTTAAAGCCACAATGGCTTTTTTGTTTTGTATCAGAAAATCAAAAATCCTGGAATCCGCTTCTGTTGCAGATTCCAAAATAATCTCAAGGTTTTCAGGGGCAGATAAATTGGTTTGTGTAGAAAGGTATTCATTGGCAATGCGCAAAGAGGGTTTACCCACCTGGTTCAATGATTTGATGTACGCCAGAACCGTGGCCGGTTCTCTGTTTCCCTTCTCGTAAAGTTTTGCATAGTCACCCGATTTATCAAATTTTTTTAAGGCTTCACGGCCTAATTCGATAAACGCTTCAGCTGGTCGTGCTCCGCCACCGGTGTGTACTACTTTTCCGTCAGAACCAATGTATAGGAAAGTTGGATAGGAACGAACGCTATATTTGGTTCCGAGTTCGGGACCTTCGCCCTTTTCCATATCCACTTTTAAGTTGATGAAGTTGGCATTGTAAAACTCTCCGACCGTTTCGTCGGGAAACACATTGGCCGACATCCTGCGGCATGGACCACACCAGGTGGTGTAGGCATCCATAAAAATGAGCTTACCTTCTTTTTCCGCTTTTTTAAGGGCATCCTGGAAACTCCCATGAAAAAAATCAATTCCTTTCAAGCCTGTAGCGGGTTCCTGGCCAACGGCAGGAAGGATAAAAATGGTTAACACCAAGCCAACCAACAATGGTTTTAAAATGCTTCTCATGCGTAAGGTTTAATTTTACCACAAATATGATCGAATTCATCGCATTCATCCTCCCCTTCAACGGAAGAAATCAGCAATATGTTTCTCAGGCAGCAGTTTTATGACCGCATAACACAAACAAGTGAAATTCCACAAGGTTTTGAAATCAGCCATGCGGAAGGTTGTTATCTATTTGATACTAAGGGAATTGCTTACCTGGATCTGGTATCCGGATTTGGGGTCAATAACCTTGGTCATCAGGTACCTGAAGTCATAAGGGCCATCCGGCAACAGTCTGAGCGTTATTTGCACACCAATGTATATGGGGAGCATGTGCAGAAACCTCAGATTCAATTGGCAGAGAGACTTGCCTCCTTATTACCCTCAACGCTTAACAGTTTCTATTTCCTCAGTTCCGGAAGTGAAGCCATTGATGCTGCCATAAAATTGGCACGATTGGCCACCGGAAGATATGAAATCATCGTTTGTAAAAAAGCATATCATGGCAGTACCTGTGGTGCTGAATCCCTTCGGTCCGATGAGCATAAACTGTCATTTTTACCTCTGATACCGGGTATACGATTTATTGAATTTGGGAATCTCTCTGACCTAAAGAGCATTGGATCGCAAACTGCCGCGGTAATTACAGAAGTCGTGCAAGCTGAAGCCGGTGTGAGACAAGCTGATCCAGAATGGTGGAGTAACTTACGTAAATCCTGCCATCAAAGTGGGAGTTTGTTGGTGTTGGATGAAGTGCAAACGGGAATGGGTAGAGTGGGAAGTTTATTTGCTTTTATGAAAGTAAATGTCTTACCTGATCTATTGGTCACCGGCAAAGCCCTTGGGGCCGGTATGCCCCTTTCAGCAGTCATAGGCAATGTCCATTTAATGAAACAATGGTTCAAAAAATTGCCCTTGGCGCACCTGACGACATTTGGGGGACATCCGGTTTCATGTGCAGCTGCCCTTGCTGGTATTGGTTTCCTTATGGAAAATGAAATCATGGAGTCCGTAGAATCAAAGGGGGAAATGTTGCAAAAGGCATTGGTTGAGGCTGGATTTAACCAGGTAAGACGTGCAGGCCTGTTTTTGGCAATAGAACCGCAACATCATGTTCCCATACTCCAATGGTTGATTCAGCTTTACCATCTTGAAATGCTCGTGGAAGGATTTTTGTTTGATCCTTTATCATTGCGAGTAGCACCCCCACTGGTGATTGAGGAAAAGGATTTATTAAGATTTTCTTCTGCCCTTGTTCAAATTCGGACAGTTCTGGGTTGAGTCATAAGCTGAACCATTGTCATCAGAATTTTAGGTCTTTGTCTTTTGTTGTGACGGAAACTATCTTTGCCCTTTCATGAACACATTAAAGCAATTGGAACACCTCTGCAATGAGCGCATCTTACTGATGGATGGGGCAATGGGAAGTTTGATACAAACCTTCAAATTATCGGAAGAAGATTTCAGGGGGGAGCGATTCAAGATGCATCCAAAAGACCTTAAGGGAAACAATGATTTACTTTCAATCACTTGTCCGGAAGTCATTAAAAAAATACACCGGATGTACCTGGATGCAGGAGCCGATATCATAGAAACAAACACCTTTAATGCTAACGCAATTTCTCAGGCGGATTACCAAATGGAGGCACTGTGTTATGAAATGAATCTGGAAGCGGCCCGCATTGCAAAAGCAAGTGTGGAAGCTTTTCACGACGAATTTCCCGGCTCTATGCGATATGTTGCCGGAGCGCTTGGTCCTACCAATCGCACCGCAAGCATAAGTCCGGATGTCAATCGTCCGGGTTTCAGGGCTGCATATTTTGACGAATTTGAAGAAGCCTATTATCAGCAGGCTAAAGGTTTGATGGATGGAGGGGCAGATATATTATTGGTGGAAACCATATTTGATACCCTGAATGGAAAAGCTGCCCTGCATGCCATTGACCGCTTATTTGAAGAACAAGGGAGGACTTTGCCACTGATGGTTTCAGGTACCATTACAGATGCCAGCGGACGAACACTGTCGGGGCAAACGGTGGAAGCCTTTTTTATTTCTATGTCCCATTTGCCCCTGTTTTCCATTGGATTGAATTGTGCTTTAGGCGCTAAAGAAATGAAACCTCATCTGGAAGTGCTTTCCAGAATGGCTCCTTGTCGTATCAGTGCATATCCCAATGCCGGATTACCGAATGAATTAGGAGAGTACGATCAAACCGCTGGTGAAATGAAATCACTGATGGGCGATTTCATTCACAGTGGTTTGGTCAATATCATTGGAGGTTGTTGTGGAACCACTCCTGATCACATTCGCAGGATGTCAGAATTGGTCAAAGGAGCAAAACCGAGGAATATCCCTAAAATGGAGAGGGTGACGAGTTTGTCAGGCCTTGAACCTTTGATTTTCAGAGAAGATCTCAACTTTGTCAATATTGGGGAACGTACCAATGTTACGGGATCCAAACAGTTTGCACAACTGATTTTAAAAAAGGATTATGATGCTGCGCTCCGCGTAGCCAGGCAACAAGTTGAAGCAGGGGCACAAATCATCGATGTCAATATGGATGAGGCTTTATTGGACGGAGAACAAGCCATGGCTGATTTCTTAAACCTGGTGAGTTCAGAACCCGACATTGTCAAAATTCCCATCATGATTGATTCGTCAAAATGGAAAGTCATTGAGGCAGGATTGAAGTGCATTCAAGGGAAAGGCGTGGTAAATTCCATTTCTCTGAAAGAAGGTGAGGAACTATTTATCGAACAAGCAAAAAACGTAAAACGTTATGGTGCTGCAGTAGTGGTTATGGCTTTTGATGAACAGGGTCAAGCCGATACAACTGAACGGAAATTTGAAATATGTAAAAGGGCTTATGATTTATTGATAGAAAAGGTTCATTTTAATCCTACAGACATCATCTTTGACCCAAACATTTTTGCAGTAGCCACCGGAATAGAAGAACACAATGAATATGCTTTAGCTTTTCTGGAAGCAACACGACTGATTAAACAACATTGCCCTGGAGTAAAGGTTAGTGGTGGAGTCAGCAACCTGTCATTTTCGTTTAGGGGCAATGAAACTGTCAGAAGGGCTATGCATACCGTGTTTTTATATCATGCTATCCAAGCAGGTATGGACATGGGTATCGTCAATGCTGGTCAGATCGACGTGTATGATGAAATTCCAAAAGATTTACTGAATCGTATTGAAGATGTATTGTTCAATAGAAGGAAGGATGCTACTGAACGATTGATTGAATTTGCTGAGCAAACAAAAGGCAGAGACAAGGATCTTGAAAAATCAATTCAACTTGCCTGGAGGATGGAGCCGGTTGACAAACGATTGAAGTATGCACTGGTGCGGGGAATTAATGAGTTTATTGAATTGGATGCAGAAGAAGCAAGAATAGCATTTGGATCGCCACTGCAGGTGATTGAAGGTCCTTTAATGGATGGAATGAATGAAGTGGGTGACTTGTTTGGAGCAGGTAAAATGTTTTTACCTCAGGTAGTAAAAAGTGCGCGGGTAATGAAGCAGGCAGTAGCCTATCTGACGCCCTTCATGGACCAGAGTGAAACCAGTCAAAAGCAATACAAGGGAAAGATTCTCCTGGCAACAGTAAAAGGCGACGTACATGATATTGGAAAAAACATCGTAGGGGTGGTTTTGGCTTGCAATAATTATGAAATCATTGATTTAGGGGTCATGGTTCCATGTGATCAAATACTAACGAACGCTCGTTCGCAAGGGGTAGATGCAATAGGATTAAGTGGATTGATTACACCATCGCTCGATGAAATGGTGCATGTTGCGGAAGAAATGGAAAGGCATCAAATGGATTTACCATTACTCATTGGGGGTGCCACGACTTCCAAATTACACACAGCATTAAAGATTGAACCTCAATACCATTCGCCAGTGGTTCATGTGCTGGATGCTTCCAAAGCAGTAAATGTTGTGAGTTTACTGTTGCACCACCAAGAGTCCCAGAAAGATGATTTTGTAAGATCGGTTCGCCAAGAATATGAAAATATCCGAACGCAAAGATTACAAAGAAGGACTTCAAAAAGCTTGTTAGACATACAACAAGCAAGGCTTAATGCATGGAATAATGAAGGACTCATAAGTGAAAGGGCTCCTGCGAACATCGGGGTAATGGTGCACGAATCGATTCCCCTCGAGATCCTTAGACAATACATCGACTGGACACCTTTTTTTCAAAGTTGGGAACTGGCCGGCAGGTATCCGGAAATATTGGAAGACGAGATCGTGGGAGATGAAGCCAGACGATTGTTTGCAGATGCAGAAAAACTACTCGAAAAAATAATTCACGATCAATCCATTCAAGCCAAGGGTGTTACCGGAATATTTCCTGCAGCCTCTATGGGAGATGACATTCAATTGTACGATCCAATTCACCAGGACAGCAAACTCATGGTATTGCATCATTTACGACAACAAGTTAAGAAAGCTGAAGATCAGCCCAATTACTGCCTTGCTGATTTCATTCACAAACCCCAGGACGGGAAGGCGAAGGATTTTATAGGAGCATTTGCTGTAAGCAGTGGATATGGAGTGGAAGAGCTGGTGCGTAAATTTGAAGAACACCACGATGATTATCATGCCATTCTGGTAAAGGCGATTGCCGATCGGTTGGCAGAAGCTGCTGCAGAATACCTGCATGAATGGATCCGGAAAATTGCATGGGCTTATTCACCTGAAGAAAAGTGGACCAATGAACAATTGATAAGAGAATCTTACGAGGGTATTCGGCCCGCTCCGGGTTATCCCGCTTGTCCGGATCATACCGAGAAGCTCAGTCTCTGGAAATTGCTCGAGGTTGAAAAGCATATAGGACTTAAGCTGACAGAAAGTATGGCGATGTATCCTGCCGCTTCCGTGAGTGGTTGGTACATAGCCCATCCTGAATCAAAATATTTTGCCATTAGCGAAATCGGCCTGGATCAATTGGAAGATTATGCAACGCGCAAAGGTTGGGATCTGAAAACCGCCCGAAAATGGTTGGGGTATCTCATCAAGGACTAACAATTGTTAGTATGGTCGATTCATCAATTGCATTAAAGTAGTTACTCAGTTAATGCCTCTGTACCTCAAACAAATCAATATTTTTAATTGATGAAACCCTTTATGTTGTTTCTATTGCTGATCGAATGGAAACAGGGGGGTAGACTGGGTCAAGAAAATTGCAAGCGGGGAAAATTTAAAAGAGTATTGCCCTAAAACCATTCCTATATCGGCGATATGTCGGTGGTGAGCGATTTCAGCGAGAACTCATTTGACCATATTAGTAAAAAAAATATGCGTATTAGCATTCATTTATGATCATTAATAAATGTGAAAATATTTTATATAAACTTCCTGGAGGCAAGTTGGAATAAATATAATAAATTTGAAAACAGGAATCAACCAACCCCTACCCCATGTTTAGACCTGAAAGGCCATGCGTTTCGAAAAAATTTAAGGGCAAGAGAATTGACTTATTGTGGTTGGTGTATGGAGTGATCTGCATGCTTTTTAATCCTTATGATGCCATTGCGGCAACTTATACAGTGATCAGTTGGAACATCAAAGATTTCGGACAGTCGCGCGACGACCGGGAAATTGAAGCCATAGCCGCAATAGTAGCCCATGCAGATTTAGTGGTTATCCAGGAAGTTGTGGCCAAGCATCCGGGTGGAGCGCAGGCGGTCGGAAGGCTGGCTGAAGCCTTGAAGCGCAAAGGAGCCAATTGGGACTATCGTATCAGCGATCCGACAAAAAGTCCCAGTTCGTACATTAGCGAACGATACGCTTATTTGTGGAAGGCGTCACGCATCCAATTATGGGGACATCCTCATTTATTAAAAGAAGTTGATGAAGCAGTGCATCGCGAACCTTTTGTCGCAGAATTCAAGATCAACAATCTATTGTATAAGTTGATCAACTACCACTCTCGCACACATGATGAAAGTTTTGAGGAATCCATAGAGATTCAGGCGATCACAAGTTGGATTTCTAAGCAGCAAAATGAAAATATTATATGGTGTGGTGATTTCAATCTACGAAATGATCATGAAGCTTTTGGTCCATTATTAGGAATTGGATTTCAATCCTGTATCAATGGTCAAGCAACGACACTTAAGATGTATTGCGAAAATGGAAATTATCTGAGTTTGGGGGAGGACAATATCTATTATAAAATCAAAGGCGCATATGAAGTTCGATGCGATGTCTTGGATTTTATGAAAGATCGGCCATGTGAAGCGGTCACTACTTTAAGAAATACGTTTTCAGATCATTTACCAGTGGAGATGGTGATTGACTTTTAATTGAAACTGAATGGCAAAAATATTTTTAGACACGGAGTTTACGGGATTGCATCAGAATACCACATTATTATCGCTCGGATTAGTTGCAGAAAATGGAATGGAGTTTTATGCAGAGTTCAATGATTATGATAAAAACCAAATGAACCCATGGCTGGAAGAACATGTAATGCATAAACTTGAATTCAATGATCAGGAGGATGCTTATAAGGAAACAGGAAAGCAAATTAAAATGAAAGGTGATAAAATCCAAATCCGCCTGAAACTGGAAGTATGGCTTTCACAGTTTGATTTCATTGAAATATGGGCAGATGTATTGGCTTACGATTGGGTTTTATTTTGCGAATTGTTTGGTGGAGCGTTGAAGATCCCGGAGAATATTTTTTATGCTCCTTTTGATCTGGGAACCTACTTCAGATTGAAAAATGTCATACAGCCAATCAGCAAACTTAAGCACGATGTGTCAAGATTTGATTTTGCTGACTTTGATAAGAATGATCAGCATCATGCCCTCTTGGATGCAAAAGTTGAAATGATTTGTTATGAAAAATTGAACGCTCTTGGTTAATGTCAAAAAAATATCCATACAGTGTCCATTCCTTTATGCTTCCTCTCCGATGGGATTACCTGCCCTCTTCATATACCCTTAAGACAGGTAAGAAAGCAATACCCTTTGATATTCGTACAGATCTGTCCATATTTAACAAGTTTATTCAAGAAACGCCGTTTAAGCGTAAATTTTACAGGATAGATGGCGATCCAGTAAATTATAACGAGTTCGTTTATTTCCACTCCTTCATTACCGTATCTCTTTTCGATCTTCAACAGCCAGATGAAAAGGAGGGTTCGCAGGTGAGCGCACATAAAGTTATGTGTTATTATGAAATTGACTGTTGCGAGCAGGATTATTTCAAAATGCTGACGGATCAACAGGAATTTGAACTTCAACTTACTGGGATCAGCATACATGTTTTCAATACCGGTGTTGCCATTTTGACTTATAATCTTGAAAATTACAATTACCCGCAATCAGAGTCCATATTGATGATTAATGATCTGGGTAGAAGGGTTTATCCTCCTTATTTAGGATCGATTGAAGAAGATGCAAGAATGACCGCAGCTCCTAAAAAAAGTATTTTAGCCAATCGTATTGCATTATTCTGTTCTGCGCTGCAAACCACTGAAATCGTAACCGATTACAAAGAATATGACTATACAGCTCAACTTGAAACTTATCATTATCAAGGGGATGTTTTCACGTACACCACCATAAAAACCGTACCGTCAATTGTTACTGCACTTTTCGATCGTGGTAGCTTTACTTTTAAGATGGAAGATGAAAGAGCAGATTGCATCAAATTGAACTACCTGAAGGATGACCGGATGTTCTTTCAGTGCTGGTATGGCAATGACAGCCTTGCAAACTTTTATTCAAGGAAAAAAAGAAATGGTGATTCTATTATACTTCACTCGTCATTCTGGAGTGCTTATTTGAATGGAGACCGCTCTTCGGATTCCTTAGGTCTTGGCAACTCTTGTTTCATGTACGAGGAGAACAAAAGGTCTAGTTACTTGAGATGGGCTGAATATGGCACTGTATTCGGGTTAACGAAAGATTCATTTGTTTGTCTGAG
The DNA here is from genome assembly GCA_964568865.1 of uncultured Saprospiraceae bacterium. Classification (GTDB taxonomy): domain Bacteria; phylum Bacteroidota; class Bacteroidia; order Chitinophagales; family Saprospiraceae; genus Vicinibacter. Next base: position 14,259 of record CAZMSE010000047.1, on the reverse strand, counting down.
TTCAAGTATAGAAACTTTAAAATCAGTACACGCTCCATTGCTTCATGTCCACATGAAAACCATGTATTACCAAATGGCTGTATTAAGTTTGGCGCAACGGTGCAGTATGTTGCGATTCAGCGCAGAAGTGGCTGGATTATCCGATTTAGGAAAAACAAATGAATCCAAAGCGGCGGATTCCATCAAAAAATTGTACCTCAATTACATTGAGTTTGTGAATAAAATATATTTTCGGGAAGTGACTTATCAAATCCAGGGAAGAGAAATCTACGAACAGTTTCAAAAAGTCATGAACCTTCAGGAGGATATCACCAGTCTGGAAAACGAACTGGAGGAACTCAATCACTTTGCCTCCATAATAAGCCAGGATAAAATCACTCAAGAGACGCAAAGGTTAAACTGGATAGCAATGATTTTTCTTCCGGCATCCATCTTATTTAGCATCATGGGAGCCAACTTCTTTTCCACTGATTCGCATGACTGGAAAATATTTTCAGGTTGGGATGTTGATGCATTAACATGGATCATTGTGGGATTTATACCCTCCATTTTCATTTTTATCATTCTCCAATTATACAATAAAATCACAAGAAAATGAACTGTATTACCCTATTTATTGTAATCGTAGTCGTATTCGTAATTTGCTGGATTTTTAATATTTATTACGAAATGAGGAAAAAACAACAAGAGCATGAGTTATCCAAAATCAAAGAAATCGAAAAGACTAAACGACTGGCGATTTTAGTGCAAAATCTTAAAGTCGCAACTTTAAACCCTCTTTCAAAAAATGAGATAGAAGACCTTATAAAGTAGTATTAATTTACAAGACCTAAACGCCATTGATATGCCTAGATTAACCATAAAATTAACCCAACACAGTCCACTGATTCATTTTCAATCGCAGCTGGAAAATCCGGGGATTCGGGTGACTGAGCTAAGACCTAAACTTGATAGGTTTTTACTCGACAAGTGCCCACAACTCCTTGAATCAGATGTTGTAATAAAAGGTCCCGTTAACCCAAATAACCAACAAGAACCACAATCAAAAAGTCTCCGCTATAAATTGCGTTTCATAAGGACAAAGGCGCAATTTATCGAAATGAAACGGGATGCTTATCCTTGTTTTTTTGGCAATACTGGCGTTGAAGATGAAATCGAAAAGAAGAAATTACTTCATTTTCCTGATGGACTTATACTCGAAATTAGTTCAGATTTTCCTAAACTTATGGAATGTATTGAGAAATACATTTCTGAATTCTTTGTTATACATAGTTTTGGAAACCGCACCAGTAAGGGTTTTGGATGTTTTACGGTAATTTCAATTGGTGGAGGTTCGCAGGTTACTGAAAATTATAACTGGACAATTAATGAGTTTGAACAGAAATTAAAAAGCAATATATCTTCTAGTCCAATATATAAGAAAGTTATTAAGCTCAAAACTACCAACAAACTAGAACTATTTTTGAAAATATTCAAAGAGATAGATGAACGCTATAAAATCATCAAATCTGGAGTTCCTATAAAAAATAAACGAAGTAAAATCAGAGATTATTATTTACGTTCCAAAACATCAACGGAGTGGGAAAAACCGAAGTTGCAAATACTGATTGAAAAGGTAGCGAATATTACACTAAGAATTGAATCCGAATCGCCCAACTATCGTTTTGTTAGAGCATTGCTTGGATTACCAAATCAATATGAATACAAAATAAAAAGAAATAATACGAGTATTCAAAGTACCATAAATGTAAATTGTGATTCTTATAAAATTACAAACAGTAAAGGAATAGTAGAGGATTTTAGCATTGAAAGATTTAGATCTCCGCTTCAATTTCGAATTTATAAAAACGCCATTTATTTATATAAAGAAATTGAAATACCAGAACAAATGTTTGATAGGTCCTTTACATTTTCAGTGACCGAACAAGGAAAATCTAGTTCAATAAATTTAAATACCCCAAAAGAACCCATTGATTGGGTAATTTTGTTTGCAAATGTTTTTAAAAGTGGAGATGGAGGATGGTATGAAGTTCGATAATAATCTATAAAGGATTATAGCTATGTTGATAAGAAGACTAATAAAGAAAAATAAAGTGCGCAATAATGCAATTTTATTAGGAATCATTATTCTTAGTATTCTATTAATGATGAATCTTATCAGATTCCATGATAATATCAGTAATTTAATTGAAGTTTCCATATCCATCATAAGTACAGTCATTATTGCATATACATTAGTATCACAACATATGCATTTCAAAAATTTAGAACTATTGGAAATCATTAAGGATTTTAGTGACAATCTTAATTCCTTCAAGGTATTCGAAGCAAAGTATTTAAGGAGTCATAGTTCTGATTTAATTTTTAAACATAAAGGTTTCAGGTCCCTTTCACGAATAAGCGAAATATTGAAATCTCACGCTTATTTTTGCAATGAAATTATGGCGTTACGAAATGATTACTACATATTTGAAGAATTCTTAAAAAATAATGAGTATTTCGTTTTGATTAATTCTACCAATCTCCATCTAAGTATAATTAAAAATACTATTTATGATTCAGGAGTTGAGTATAGTGATCCAATAAATAGACAATATAGTTTTTTCGAATTAAAATACAGAAAATATATTTCACTCGACAAGTTAGTAATTGAGAAAAAACTTAAGGAGCTCGAGCATAATGGAATTCATTTAAGTTCGGAAATAGAAGAAATTAATTATGAAGTATTTAACATTGATTCACCAGGTCCTTATCCTAATTTGGTAGAATTTCTTAAGAATTACAGAATATTTCCAACACATAGAACTCTTTACTTTCATTCATTAAAGATTGGAAGAATTGAGAAAAGCATAACACCAAAGCCCTGGCCTTGTGGAGTAAATTCCGAGTTAAATTATTTTGTTGATGAAACTGATATTTTTTGGAATAATGTTATGCAAAGTTTAAAAAATTTAGAGAATAACAATACGCTTAAAGTACCAGAGGATATGGATAGCCTGTTGGTTAAAATTGGTTATTCTAGAACAATGGATTCCAATGATCTATGGTATGTTATGTGGAGTTATGAAGTTTTAAAAAATGATGCAAATGAATATTCGCTTATACAAAAGTAATTTGAAAGAAATAATAGTAAGATGAAAATCCTCGCAGTCACCAACGGCCCAATATATAAATCCTTACAGAAAGCCCGTAGCACTCGTGAATTATGGTCAGCCAGTTACTTTCTATCCAGGATTGCAGAAATTGAAATGAAAATCTCTTTGGGAAGTGCCAAGTTGTTGGGGCCACAACTTCTCTCAGGTGATCAAACAAATCAACGCGCTGGAGCCGCTTGTTATCCGGAGCGTGTATATTGGGAGATTCCGGAATTTTTGTCTAAGGAGCAGTTAGAGCGCCTGGATAATGATGTTTTTGATTCGATTTGCAATGTATTGTGCAATACCATTACGAGTGAGAAATTGAGAAATTATGTGCGTATATACTGGGTCCAAATGGAATTTAAACCTGAAGACAGTAATGGTGAAAGCTTCCTGTTTGAGGTGAATTCTGTGCTGGATAGCTTTGAATATCAAGATACCTGGAGTCATGAAGAAGCAGTGCAAATCATTCCACATTTGATTGGTAAAAAAATGGGATTGAATAAAAACATTCGTCCAGTTTACCGTTGGAGGAAAGAAAGTGGCCAGAAATATGAGTTATTGGATTATGCAGAAGGACTTGGACGCTTTCCGAATATGCTTGAAATTGCCACCAAGAGTTTGGCAAAGTCAGATAAAATACAATTTTTTAGAGACGAAGTATATGGGAAAACGGAGAAATACCTTGAGACTGAAGACGACGATAACGCAAGTGATGAGGAAAAAATTAATGCTACCCAAGAAGCAGAGGCCTGTATTATAGAAATTAAGAGAGAATTGGGGAAAATCTTCCGTGAAAAGGATAACTACGTGTGCATTGTCTATGGGGATGGAGACCATGTTAAGAAATTCCTAAGCGAGCAGGTTAAAAATGATCCTGGCAAGTTTGTTCAATTTTCCAAGGATTTGAATCAATTTAGCATTCAGGCGACTAAGGAAATAGTGAAATATGGTGGCATGCCAGTGTATTCCGGCGGAGACGATTTTTTGTTTTTATGTCCGGTAACAAAATCAGGCGTGTCCACTTTTACCGGAGATACTATAGTTGATTTGCTCGCCCAATTGGATCAAATGATTATCAAAATCATTCCGGCATTGCGCATGTCTTTTGGAGTGGCGATTGTGCATTATAAACACCCGCTCGACCAAGGATTGAAATTAGCCAAAGATTCACTTTTTAATGAAGTGAAAAAATCAAATCAGAAGAACCATATATGTTTTCAGTTGGAAAAGCACAGTGGCTCCAAAATGAAGTTTATGTTGGAACTTGACTACAATGGAAACTCATTATTTTCTCATCTGCAAAAACTGATACAAAGGGTTCTAAAATTGGACGATGAATATTTGAAATCCGTAATGTACAAACTGGCCAAGTTGCGATGGGTCATCGAGACCATTTATAAATTACCCGAAAAAACCGATGTTCAGAAAAACATGCTGCGAAACATGTTTAATAACAATTTTAACGAAGAAGTCCATGAAGAATATCGTGAACCGGAAGACGCATATGATGAAATGAAATTGTTTGGATTACTACGGATCATTATTAATGAAATATATAAGAAGAATGCATCTCGGGATGAGGAATATAAACACTTTGCTTTATACAGTCTATTAAAATTTTGTGAATCCTTTATTGCAGAAGACCATGGCGACTAAAACCTATCTGATTAAACTTACCCCCATTGATCCCTACTACTTTGGGACCGATGTCACCTTTGGTGAAGATGGAAAACATTATTATGTAAGGGGGCGTAAACTCCCGCAGCAAACGACCTTGTTAGGATGGCTTCGGTATGAACTGTTAGTTCAGAATGGAAAATTAGGAGATGGAACGAACCCGGAAGAAATAGATTTAGTGGGTTTAAGGGGGTTTGATCGGTTCACTAAAAGTTTCCAGAATTATGGGAGAATTAAGAACATTTCACCTGTATTCATTGCTGATAATACAAACTTTTATATACCGCAAGCCAAAGATTGGGCTAATGTAATGGAGAGCGGAAAACGCATTGGAATTAAGCCTCTCATTACTACAATATCAAACAAGGTTCACTCGAGCTTTATGCATAAGTATAGGCGTGGTGGTGTAACTCAATATATAGGAGACCAATTGTTCAAGGATAAAGATGGACTCTGCAGCTTATGGCTTAAAAATGACGGCATTGGTCTTTTGCTAGATGAATATACGCATGATTTATCTGATAGATTCTTTGGGGCTCACAATGGCTTTTTTACTACCCGAATGCAAACCGGTAATAAAAAAAATGCAGATGATGAAACCCGTGAAAAGGACGGTTATTTCCGACAGGAATATTATCATCTGCTAGCCGGTTTTTCGTTTGCCTTTTTGGCGGAACTTGATCTGGCCCCTGAGGTAAAATTATTAGACCGGATTACACAAATGGGAGGCGAACAGTCCAGCTTCAAGATGGAGATTGAAGAATTCAATTCGCAAGGGAATCCCGAAAAGGATCTTAAAGCTCAATTTGGAAGGCTCTTCCCGGCAAGTTTGTTTCATAATATGCATCCACGTTATAAAAATGCCCTGGTATTAACGTCAGATGCATATGTGGATAGAAAAATTTTGGATCATTGTGACTTTGCCATGGTGAGTCCTGTTCCGTTCAATAGTTTAAATATTAGTCCTCACACTGACAGAAATTATGCTGCTTTAAGTACTTCGGAAAAAGGTAAACAGGTTGAATTACTGGAGAGAGGATCCATTTTTTTTGCAGACGATTTATCCCCTCTAATGGGGGAGCTAAACCAGGAATCCTGGCAACAAATAGGCTATAATTATTACCTTCAACTACTCAAAAATAATTAAGACATGGATGCACAAGTTTATCTCATCAATTGCCTCACCAATCTTCATGTTGGATCCAATACAGAAGATGACGACATCATCGATCAGAAAGTGCAGCGCGATCCTCTGAATAAATTACCCATGATTCAGGCTTCAGGTTTGAAAGGGGCTATCCGGGAGTATTTTACCTTCGATCCATCGGTGAAAGCCGGTGTTAATGATGAACTGAGAAAGAAATTGTTCGGCTCTGATAAAGGTGGCAACGACCGTTCAAGTATGCAAAGAGGAGGTTTGAAATTTTTTGATGCCCGATTATTGTTTTATCCTTTGCGGGTTAAGGAGGGGAATCAATCCTTTTACTTAGCCACGAGTGCCCAATTGCTCAATGAATTCTCTGCATTTCATTCATGGTTTACCGGTGCTGTCATGGTAGAATATAAATCCGATGCTTCTACCAAACTTGGTACTGTAGAAACAGAATTAGGAACAAAGACAATTCGTCGATTCAATTATTCAAGTTTGAGTAAGGATATTGTGGTCCTTGAACATGATGAATTGGCAAATAAATTAATCGAGGAACTCCCCGTTATCGCAAGGAATAAATTGGAGAATGGTCTCAGTAAAAATCTGTGGTATGAGGAAGTTGTACCCAGAGAAAGTATTTTTTATACGGCTGTTCAAAAAACTGTTTTCAAGGATGCAAATAACTTTGATTTTCAATCCGATTTTCAACGGTGGCTAATCAATAATAAAATCCAGATAGGAGCCAATGCTTCAGTGGGATATGGTGAATGTTTGTTTAAAACAATTTAATATGAAATCAGACTTAATTCGACAAATGCTCCCACAAGCCATAAAATTGATTCGAGAAAAATCAGATGACAATTTAATGATTGACCGAAGGTATCAGTCGCATATCAACGCCATGGCAGCTAGCATCAGGATATCTGGTTTGAAAATTACGCTAATTTCCTATCTCAGGGATGATTCGAACGCAAAAGAATTTAAGTTGCCGATTATTCAATGGATTAGCAAACTCATCGAGGTGGAAGACATTGGACAACTCCAGAACCTTTTGCAATATTACCGGAAAGCTGAAATGGATGAAAAGCGATTAAAAGAAAAAATTTACCATGCCCTCATCACATTAAAAATGGCGATCAGGGTTTTCAAATTTCCAAAACAAGAACAAAATGACTAATTTATCCTGGTTATTGTACAAAGGCTATTATGAGGATTTTCCCAATGAATGGTGGAATGCGAGAAGCGATGATAAAGTAACAGAGAATAAAATTCTTGCTTTTATCAAGGGAAAACATGCTATGTTTCAACGATTTAGATTAGCTGGGTCGGATTCTGAACAAACGCATGATTTTATTCTGAAAGTTATGAACCATGGATTGCTGTACGGTGCTGGAGCAAAGATTAGTACGGGAGTAAAAAGTTCATTTCAGTTTGGTTTTGACTTAGACTATACTACCGGACTGCCCATTTTGCATGGAAGCAGTATTAAAGGGGCTATAAGATCCAGATTTCCACAATTGCCAATATACAAAAGTGAAAAAAATAAAAAGGGTTTAAGATTATTATCTGATGCTGAAGTATCCCACCTTGATGAAAAAGAAAAAGGACAAGTACAAAAACAAAAAGCAATCGAAATATTTGATTTGTTATTCAAAGGATCAACCATGGACCCTTGCGAAAAAATCAATACCATTTATCTTCTTGAATTAAATATTTTTGAAGGCATTCATGTGCGTGAGTCTTTCAATGAATTAAAGTACTTGAGCAATTGTAGTAGTCGCGACCTATTTTATGAAGCAATACCTATTTCCGGACCTGAAGGAAGATTATTTGAAACGGATGTGATTACGCCACATGGCGAGGACCCATTAAAAAATCCTGTACCATTGCCTTTTCTAAAAGTTATGCCAGGGGTGAGTTATGGATTTAGGTTTAAGATGAACGAAGCGAAAATTGAGATAAATAGTCAAGACATTACTATTACCGCAAAAATGAAACGGGATTTGTTTCAGAGTATATTATGCGATTACGGACTGGGTGCCAAGACCAATGTAGGTTACGGACAATTTCAGCCGCTGAGTAAACCTAAAGAAACATGAGTGGATTTGAAACATACCAGGTTGTTTTTAATTTGAAGATAGAACCCCATCTGATTCCTCTTTTCAAGAAGGAGATTTTGCATCTTGCAAAACCCTGGGAAAATCAATGGCACAATCATGCACACGAGAAAGATGATGTATCAGCCATCAAGGCAGGTAAAATCATATATGGCCGTAATATCGAAAGATATCCAAGCATTCAATTTCGTACTGAAGCAGAAAATACCGGATCCGGCAAGATTTACCGTGCTTGTATTTGGAGTATCAACGAAGGGGTGAAGTTATTAAGAGAACTGGAATTATCGGGAGCGTTGAATAATTTTTCATGGAAGGGACGTACATTCAAATTAAAGCCAAGAGAGGATTTCAACGGAGAACAGATATTGCATTTTCCAGCGCTTAAGATCTTGCCAAAATATCAGTTGAGAGAGTACAGTTTGATGCGGATCCTACCATTTGACAGAAAGGCATTTAACTTGTATAAAAAAACAGAATTTTTTTCTGATAAGTTGCGATTGCTTGAGGATCAGGTGAAAAATCAAGTGATATTGTTTGCGAGGTCTTACCATCAGGAAAAGGTTAATGAAAGCAATCTTGTACTACGTATATTGGACATTTCCAAATTTGAGCCTTCCTATTATCAGCCAAAAGAAGAACAGGTGGAGAGGTTAAGTTATCTGGGCGTAGATCTGCTTGTCGGTATGAATGTCGAATTACCGGAAGGTATTGGCTTGGGCAAGCACAAAGCATTGGGTTATGGAGTGCTTCGCAGGCGCAAGCCCCAACGTTCTTTGAAAGACTAGACTAACCATAACGATGGCTTCCCAGTATATGATCCGGAAAAAAGCCAACATGTTTTGTGAGCTTAATCATGTTTCAGCACTGGGTGCAATGCTGCATACTGCTGACTATAAGCTGCAGTTGCTGGCCTATGCACCCAAGTATCGATGTTTCAGCATCCGAAAGAGCAATGGCGGTTTCCGGAATATTGAAGATCCTGATAAATCGTTGAAATTGATTTTAACAAGACTCAACAAATACCTGCAATGTGTTTATTACTTGCAACGACCTCCTAACGTGTATGGCTTTACGATTTCTGCATCTGGAGATGAGGACCGTAACATCGTCAGCAATGCACAAAGGCATGTGGGCTGTAAGTATATGGTAAACATTGATTTGAGGGATTTTTTTCATCAAGTAAAAGAATCCCATGTCGAAAAAATATTTCAGAAATTGTTGAAGCGTGGTGAAGAGAAACTCATTGAATTGCTGACCCGCCTGGTTTGTTACCAAGGCCGATTGCCTATGGGGTCTCCGTGTTCTCCTGTACTGTCCAATTTTGCCAGTGAGGAAATGGATCTTCAATTAGTGGAATATGTTCACCGGAGGGGATTCACTTATACCCGATATGCCGATGATCTTACTTTTTCTTGTAAGGATTTTATAGAATCCGAAGATGTAGAATTAATCAGGCATTTGATCGGACAGGCGGGATTCATCATCAATGAAGATAAAGTGAGACATTACGGAGCGGGAGAATTGAAAACCGTAACTGGGTTGGTGGTAGGAGAAACAGAAGTTGGATTGCCAGACGATTATTATACGATGATAAGAAAAGAGGTAGATCGATATTGCCATTTTTATGAAGTAGATGCCAAATACATGACCGGTGCGTCATTTAAAAAAATGAGATCATTTGAGCGTGAACTTCGTGGAAAATTGCAATTTGGCCTGATGGTTGATCCGGGCAAGGCCGAGTTACTGGATCATTTATTCCGGATGGATCATATCATTGAGCAAGTTCAGCATTTTGAAACAGTTTCCTGGCTCGACATTCCTTATTTAGATTTTCAATAATTCATATGCATTTAATGATTGATCAGTTTGGGGTGCGTTTGGAGTTAGAGAACGGTATGCTCCAGATTATCGGCGAAAAGGAAATGCGAAAACTCAGTTTTTATAAACTTAAAAGCATCAATGTATTGAGACACGGGACGATCAGTACGAGTGTATTGGAGAAAGCTGCTATGCATCAGGTGCCTGTTCTGATTTACGATTTAAGAGGCCGTGTTACCGTATGGTGTTGGAGCCATAAATATGGCAACATTGCAAATTTAAGAAAGCAACAAGTGATTTTTTGTGATGCAAAGGAAGGAATGCAATGGATAAAAAAAGTGTTGACTAACAAACTGGAATTGCAAGTGAGTAATTTAAAATGGTTAAAGGACAGAGTAAGCGGCGCGAAAGAAGTGATTGAATTGCAGATGCAGAAAATGAACGAATACAAAGAGCGCATAGATCAGGCAGATCAATATGATTCATTGAGGGGAATAGAAGGAAGTTATGCAAGGCTTTATTGGGGCGCTGTTGCGATAGGGATTGAAAGAGTTATTAAAATAGAAGGCAGAGAACGACGCGCACCCAAAGACCGGTTCAACAAGTGCCTGAATTACCTATATGGAATATTGTATGGCTTGGTTGAATCCAGTTTGCTGATGGCAGGACTCGATCCATATTTGGGTATTATGCATGTCATCCGGCATAATGAACCGACACTGGCCTATGATCATATTGAGCCCTTCAGGCCTTGGGCAGACAAACTATTGATGGAGATGTTTTTGAAAAATGAAATAAGTGAAGGGTGGATTAATCAAGAAACGGGATTCATTGAGAAAGAAGGCAGAAAGCAACTGATCGAAAATTTTTTTAGTTTGCTCAATGAAAGAAGTTTATTAAATGGAAAAAAGATTAAACGCATGGATCATATTCATCACGCCAGTAATCTGTTGGTACAAACGATTAAAGAGATTCAATGAACATTCGGCTGGCATTTTACGATATAGAAGAGGATAATATCCGGAATAAAGTTTCAAATAAACTAGAAGAATTTGGATTTATCAGACTACAATATTCAGTTTATGCCGGGAGGATCAGTAAAGTGCATCTGGAGCTATGTTATCAAGCCATAGCTGACATCCTGGCAAAATCTGAAAGTGAAAGGAACAAATTCTCAATCTTGCTGATTGAGCCTGAGGAATTGCGAAAAATGCTTTATCTTGGGAACAAACCTGAAACGGATGAAATTTTGGTTCAAAAGTGGGTTGAATGGTTTTGATGGCCATTTGGACTCCAGCAAATTTGGTTATAAAATGTTGAATGACAAGCAAATACAAATAATTTGCGCTTTAAGTAGTAATAGTTAGAAATGCACGCTGAAACAATAAAGCGAATAATCCAAACACACATATTTTCTTTAAGTAGTAATAGTTAGAAATGCACGCTGAAACTCGGGGCTTTTGCGTGGGCAGTCACGCGATTTTTCTTTAAGTAGTAATAGTTAGAAATGCACGCTGAAACTCTTTTTTATCTTCATTGATCTGAGCATCCCTGACTTTAAGTAGTAATAGTTAGAAATGCACGCTGAAACGCTCATGAAGAAATAACTTGATCCGGCCATCCGACTTTAAGTAGTAATAGTTAGAAATGCACGCTGAAACATCTCCTCGGCTTCCGCACGATTTCTTTTTGTCTTTAAGTAGTAATAGTTAGAAATGCACGCTGAAACGTTTCTGGACCAGTTTCAGAACTTCCTATTAGTCTTTAAGTAGTAATAGTTAGAAATGCACGCTGAAACGCACGCCGTGCCGAAAGGGGCAGAAGTACTAAACTTTAAGTAGTAATAGTTAGAAATGCACGCTGAAACTTAAAATTCCATAGAGGTAGTTTGTTGTAGCACTTTAAGTAGTAATAGTTAGAAATGCACGCTGAAACTTTTGGTAAATAGCTCATAAATGCGCTTGTGAGCTTTAAGTAGTAATAGTTAGAAATGCACGCTGAAACATTCCGGGTGGTACTGTGGGACGATGACCTTACCCACTTTAAGTAGTAATAGTTAGAAATGCACGCTGAAACGCGCATGATCTCGGCCACCGGAAAATCTGGGCGCTTTAAGTAGTAATAGTTAGAAATGCACGCTGAAACTCCATGCGGTCTACCGCGGTGCGGTAGCCGATGGTCTTTAAGTAGTAATAGTTAGAAATGCACGCTGAAACGAATTTTATATTTTAATATTGTTTCTCTTGCCGCTTTAAGTAGTAATAGTTAGAAATGCACGCTGAAACTTACAAAGACTTTTCCAACCTCCTCACTCCACTCCTTTAAGTAGTAATAGTTAGAAATGCACGCTGAAACATTTGTTCCCTGTTGGGAAAAATCATATTTTCCTTTAAGTAGTAATAGTTAGAAATGCACGCTGAAACACTATGCACAGAAAGTTCAATCTCATCAGCACTTTAAGTAGTAATAGTTAGAAATGCACGCTGAAACGTAATAAAATGTTCATGCTTGAGAATAATAATATACTTTAAGTAGTAATAGTTAGAAATGCACGCTGAAACTTAATTCCTAGATCGTAGGTCAATTCTTTAAAAACTTTAAGTAGTAATAGTTAGAAATGCACGCTGAAACACATTAGAACTTGATGACAATGGCAGGGATTTTCTTTAAGTAGTAATAGTTAGAAATGCACGCTGAAACTAATACTCGTTGATTGTCACTGAATCGTATTCACTTTAAGTAGTAATAGTTAGAAATGCACGCTGAAACGAATTCTCGAAAGTACGGCCGGATCCATTATTTCTTTAAGTAGTAATAGTTAGAAATGCACGCTGAAACATCTTATCTAGCTGATTATCAACTATTACAGCTCTTTAAGTAGTAATAGTTAGAAATGCACGCTGAAACAACATCATCATTTTTAAAATAAAATGAAACTCCACTTTAAGTAGTAATAGTTAGAAATGCACGCTGAAACACCACAAGTAGCACAACCAGTTTCTCCGGCCATCTTTAAGTAGTAATAGTTAGAAATGCACGCTGAAACGGTTTCAATGGAATTGTTATCGTTCTTGTGCACTTTAAGTAGTAATAGTTAGAAATGCACGCTGAAACAACTGGGGTTTCACCAGTAGTGCTGCTTTGCTGCTTTAAGTAGTAATAGTTAGAAATGCACGCTGAAACCGAGCCGTTGGATCAGGTGCAGTTGACGTACTTTCTTTAAGTAGTAATAGTTAGAAATGCACGCTGAAACAGCATGGCAATCATAGAGAGTATCAGGACCTGGCTTTAAGTAGTAATAGTTAGAAATGCACGCTGAAACCAAAATCGATACTCCGAAGTTTTACGCAAATAGCTTTAAGTAGTAATAGTTAGAAATGCACGCTGAAACTTATAAACGTCCCATATCCAGGACTTGGCCAAGCTTTAAGTAGTAATAGTTAGAAATGCACATGACCGAACGAACTTGCGAAGCAAGTTTTTCACGACAGTGAAAAAAGTGAGGGAACCGCGAAAGCGGCAAGTTCTAAAGCCAAAGCAAGGCCAAAGTGGAAGCTGCTCGCCAAAAGCTCGCAGTTCGCTAGCATTCGATTGACTTTGTGTCAATCGAATCTTGCTAGCTCATAGTTAGAAATGCACGCTGAAACAAATTCCGGCCGAGATAAATGGGCTTATCTCTTCCTTTAAGTAGTAATAGTTAGAAATGCACGCTGAAACAATCATTGTTTCGTGCACCGCAGCAATGGGGGCTTTAAGTAGTAATAGTTAGAAATGCACGCTGAAACCCAACATCCTAATAGCATCAATATTTGGTAATACTTTAAGTAGTAATAGTTAGAAATGCACGCTGAAACATCAAACCCTGTCTCTTCCAGAGAACTTTCGTCCTTTAAGTAGTAATAGTTAGAAATGCACGCTGAAACATATTTCTGTTTTCATTACAAAAAACATAGCAACTTTAAGTAGTAATAGTTAGAAATGCACGCTGAAACTAACTACCATGTGATTCTCTCTGATTGCTTGATGCTTTAAGTAGTAATAGTTAGAAATGCACGCTGAAACAGAAAATACTAAATTTTTCATTTTGAAAAGTTCTTTAAGTAGTAATAGTTAGAAATGCACGCTGAAACTATTGAGCTCACTGGGCAGGACTCTACTCAAATCCTTTAAGTAGTAATAGTTAGAAATGCACGCTGAAACTTTACCGTACTTTGTGCATGCTAGCAAGTCAAGCTTTAAGTAGTAATAGTTAGAAATGCACGCTGAAACTTACAACTCTTCCCTCTTCCTAAATGACGTGTACTTTAAGTAGTAATAGTTAGAAATGCACGCTGAAACTCCTTTCGTAATTAGTTAA
>CAZMSE010000046.1:0-23866 GCA_964568865.1 uncultured Saprospiraceae bacterium | reverse complement strand
TGCCAAAATGATGTTCGGCCGCCTCACCTTGCTGCAGTGCTGATTGGAGATAACCCAGCCAGCCAGACATATGTTCGTAACAAAATTAAAGCTTGTGATGAGGTTGGATTCGCCTCAACTTTAATAAAAAAACCCGCAACCACTTCACAAGAAGAGTTGCTGTATGTGATCAAGTCACTCAACGAAGATCCTGAAATTGATGGCTATATTGTTCAACTTCCGTTACCTCGGCACATCGACGAACATGCGATCAATCTTGCCATAGACCCGGCAAAAGATGTCGATGGATTTCATCCTTATAATTTCGGAAAAATGGCACTAGGCCTGCCTGCATTGTTACCGGCTACACCAATGGGGATTATGTTAATGTTGGATCGTTACCAAATTGAGACAGAAGGTAAGCATTGCGTGGTTTTAGGGAGGAGTAACATTGTGGGAACCCCAATTGCACTGTTGTTGTCAAAAAAATCCAAGCCTGGAAATGCTACGGTGACCATTGCACATAGTAAGACCACCAATTTGCAAGAATTATGCCTTTCCGCAGATATTCTCATTGCTGCATTGGGAATTCCTCATTTTGTAAATGCGGGAATGGTAAAACAAGGTGCGGTGGTGATTGATGTTGGAATTAACCGGATGGAGGACCCAAATTCATCAAAAGGCTTCAAATTGGTGGGCGATGTTGAGTTTTCCAGTGTCGCACCGAAAGTTTCAGCGATTTCTCCAGTACCGGGAGGTGTGGGTCCTATGACAATTACCGCATTGATGGAAAATACTTGGCGCTCTTTCTCAAAAAAAGTGTAAATGCCCCAATGTTCATACTCCATTTCTGCATTACCTGAAGAACAGGATTTACTGATCGCAAATTTGTATGGTGTAGGTGTTGAATCTTTTCTTCAGCATGACTTCGGTATCGAAGCATTTATCGATGCAAATGACACAAATTTGCAAAACAGCATTGAAAATTTTTGTCAGGAACATCAATTGAACTGGACTATTCAGCTTCACCAGGAAAAGGACTGGAATGCGATTTGGGAATCCACTTTTAAGGAAATCAATATTGGAAATTCCATTCAGGTACGGGCCCCTTTTCATCCCAGGCATCCTGAGGTTAAGCACTGCCTTGTCATTGCTCCTAAAATGGCTTTTGGTACAGGTCATCATGAAACTACCTCAATGATACTTGAATGGCTTGAGGGAATTGAAATGAAAGATAAAAGTGTGCTTGACTTTGGTTGTGGAACAGGGATCTTAGGCATTTATACTTTATTATGTGGGGCAAAATCGTGCTTGTTTGTAGATAATGATCCATTGGCAACAGAAAACACTTTAGAAAATTTGGAATTAAATAACCAGGATCGAACAGGTGTCGTATTGGGAAACACAAATGTATTGAAGGATTGGAATGGATTTGATATCATTGCTGCTAATATTACACGGAACGTAATTCTGGAAGCATTGTCTGAGTTGACGGCTCATTTAAATCCCAACGGTAATATTGCGCTTTCCGGATTTTTAATTGAGGATGTTCCGGAAATCTTACAGGCCATATCCATTAATGGCCTGACCCCAATTGGACAATATAAAAAATCGGATTGGTGCGCCGTCATAGCTAAAAAATGAGTGCATCTTTAAAATACCTGAGTCCTTCATAAACCAAATCAGTAGGCAATCCCATAATATTTGCATAGCTTCCGTTGATACTGGAAATTTTACAAAGCCCTATCCATTCCTGTACTGCATAGGAACCGGCTTTATCAAAAGGTTGGTACTTCTTGATGTACCACTCAATTTCTTCATGATTGAGCTCCCGGAAAAATACTTCGGATTTTCCTGTAAAAGAAATATGCTGGTTATGATCAGAAAGGCAGACTCCTGTGTATACCAAGTGTTTTTTACCAGACAAACTTGCTAACATGTGATAGGCTTCACTATGGTTTGTTGGTTTGCCAAAAATTTTATTTCCAATGATGACAATTGAATCAGCCGTGAGTAAAATTTCATCCGGGAGTAACAGATGCTGTGCTGCTTTATTTTTTTGTTCTGCAAGATGAACGGCCACGTGATGGATGTTTAAATCCAATGGATAACTTTCATCAAAGTCAACAGAAATGCTATCAAACCAATATCCAGCCTCCTCCATCAGTTGCTTTCTTCTTGGGGAGGAAGACGCAAGAATAATTTTTCTACGATTAATATGTTGATTCATACGCTGATACACCAATAAAGCAATCCGGTTAACATGTATAATTTTAATCCTAAGCTGAGTTTATTTAATCTATGCTCATTTAAGGACAAAACAATAGAATAACTAAGGTAAGCAACAGGTATTATGACGAATATTCCGGTTGACCATCTAAATAGGGTGGTTGAATTAAAATAAAAATGGATCATCCAGATTAAAATATGGATACACCAAAAGAGTAAGGCTATTTTACCAGCTGTAGATGCTCCATAATAAACTGCTGTTGAATTGCATTGTGCTGCAGCATCAGCGGATGAATCTTGTATGTCTTTGATGATTTCGCGAACGAAATTGATATTAAATGCAAACAAACTCAACAATATCAAACTGTAAAAAAGACGGTTCCATAATAATGGGTCACCGTTTCTCAACTCGATAAATTCAGACCAGTAAGCATATGGAATCAACAAGATAACACCCGAAGTAAAGCAGGCAACAAGCACATTTCCCAGTAGGGGTGAACATTTAAGTTGGTACGAATACCAGGCAAGCAGAATCGTTGCCAAAGGATACCAAACCAGTGCCTCAATTCGATCAGCATAGTTTGCTATGAAAACACTCAACAAAGCCCCGGTTAACACAAGCAACCAATAAATGCGCCAAGCCCAATGTAGCTTGATGGGAGTTGGAATGAAGCTTTTATTCTTTTGGGTGGCATCGAGCTTGAAATCACGTATGTTATTGATCACATATCCCGCAGAAGCTACCAAAGCCGTGGTAACACTGAGTAATATTAAATGCAGACTGGACAACGTGTGAGGATTGAATTCGAGAAATGGCTTGAAAAAGAAGGAATACACTAACCATTGAGTGATTATCAAAATCAGGAGGTTAGGTATGCGTAAAAACTTCCAGATGGTCACGAATCCCATAAGCCCTGAGCTTGTAATATTTTTTCCAAAAGATCTCTCACGCATCCATCTCCACCATTCATGGGCGAAATGTATCGGGCTAATGGTATAACTTCAGGTACCGCATCAGCAGGACAACTTGGCAGTCCCACCATTTTCAATACAGATATATCCGGACAATCGTCTCCCATATAGGCGATTTGATCTGCAGGTATTTTCCATTCGGAGATCAAGGCTACAAAAGCTTCTGCTTTGTTACTTACACCCAAAAACAGGTCTTTAACGCCTAACAGTTCAAATCGTTTTCGGGTGCCTTCAGATTTACCTCCTGATATGATGCCCACCTGAATTCCTTTTTCGATGGATTTTTTAATGGCATAACCATCCCGAACATTCATCGTTCTGAGAAATTCGCCCTGATCTGTGACCAATATACGGTTGTTTGTGCAAACTCCGTCTATGTCTAATATAACTCCTTTGATTTTAGAGAATAAGGAATACGGACTCATTCAAAAAAATTAGCGATTATTGTCTCTGTATTCGTAAATCCACTTTGCTTGAATTTGTTCCAAATGTCCTTCATTGCAATCTTCTCTTTTGCCAGTGAAGTGAGGAATATCCAAGACCCATTCAATTAAATCGGTAAAACGTATGCGATAGATTTTTGATTCATCAAAATCGTTACCAAACCGATCGTACAAAGACATGGCAATGTCTTCATAATCATTCCAGCTTATGGGTGAATTATTTATCGATTCAAAAGACATGATTTTAACTTAATTGAAATTAATGTTCGTGGCCGATGATTCTTCTTTGATCAGGAATCTCAATACCAAGATTAGCGTTTTCATCCAACACAATGCATTGACAAGCTAAACGAGATTCCAATCTTGGATTATGAGCGCGATCAATAAAATCTTCCTCCTTATCTGAGATTTCTTCTAAAAATTCCTCGCCTTTTAATACATAAATATGACAGGTTGAGCATGCACAAACTCCACCACAGTTATGGTTAAGATGTATGCCTTGTTCTTCTGTAATTTCAAGAATGGACATATCCAAAGCCTGGGCCTCCACTATTTTCGGTGGGATAGACGTGTCTTCAAATGTAAATTCGATCCTTGCCATACCAAATAACCCGTCTTTAACAAAATCAGGTCAATAATGTTTAGAAAATGGTATCTAAAAAATAGTTTACCGTGGGGTAGTTCTTTTGAATTATTGTCATACTTTTATTAAGTCATATCATTTTGTATATGGAAGACAATGTCAAAATCATAGATCAAAAAAAGTATAAGTTTAAAGAAATTCGTGTATATGCCTCCACGGAGTGGCTTGCTGATAATAAGAAGAAATACCGCCAGGTTTTTGACCGTTTTTCTACATCTTATATCTATGTTGAGCTTGCCTTTATCAATAAGTGGTTTGACAGGGAGTCCTGGGAAACTGAAATTGAACTGAGGTGTTTTAGTCTGATTAAAACAAAAAAGGAAGTCTGCAATTTGGCTTTCCGGAGGAAGATTTCCAAATTTGATCAT
The DNA here is from genome assembly GCA_964568865.1 of uncultured Saprospiraceae bacterium. Classification (GTDB taxonomy): domain Bacteria; phylum Bacteroidota; class Bacteroidia; order Chitinophagales; family Saprospiraceae; genus Vicinibacter. The sequence goes on along the minus strand of CAZMSE010000046.1, from coordinate 19,232 downwards.
ACGGTTTACATTCGCGAAGGATGGGGAAATAAAAAAGAAGGCTCTTTTTGGAAAAAAGGTACCTATTGCTGGGAGGCCTATATGGATGGAGAGAAAGTAGGGAGTCGCTATTTTTATGTTGAAGATCCTGGAGTAAGCCAAAATGAAACACTCCATCCATACGTAGAATTACTTTCCCTTAAACTTTATGAAGGACCCTTTGAAGATGTCAATCCCGAACAGCGTCGTTACATTAAAGGTTTTGAAGGAAGTGAGACCCGTTACATCTATGCGGAGCTATTGCTCAAAAATCATTGCAACCAAAACAATTGGCAGTGTGAAGTCTTTATCAAATTTCTAAACGAATCAAGAGAACTGAAAGGGCAGGTTATTCGGTTAATGCCTGTGCGAAAAGAGGATGAAAAAATTAGCATAACCGCTGGATGGGGTTCAAATGTTAAGGGATCCTGGTGGGAAGGTCTGTACACGGTTGAAGTGGTGATTATGGACCATTTGTTGGCCGTAATGCCATTTGAAGTAGGCTATACAGTGGAAGAAGGAGTGCCTCCCATTACTTTGCCATATAAAACCGATCCGATCCTCCTACCTGGCAACGAACAACCCACCGAAAGTCTGGAAGATGTTCTGGAAGAACTCAATCAAATGATTGGATTAAATGAAATTAAAAAGCAGGTAAGGGAGCATACACAATACGTCAAATTTCTCCAACTTAGAAAGGAGAAAGGTATCGTGGAATTGGAAAAATTAACCTTGCATTCAATATTCTATGGTAATCCCGGTACGGGTAAAACCACACTTGCCAAAATGATGGGCCGCTTGTATCGTAAAATGGGCATGCTCAGCAAAGGGCACGTCTATGAAGCTGATCGTGCGGAACTTGTCGGAGAATACATCGGACAAACTGCACCAAAAGTTAAGGAAGTAATCGAGAAGGCTAGAGGAGGAGTTTTGTTTATCGATGAAGCCTATGCTCTCGCACGTACGAATGATGACAGCAAAGACTTCGGGAGAGAAGTAATAGAAATCCTGGTTAAAGAAATGTCGAACGGTGAGGGAGATCTGGCTGTTATTATGGCAGGATACCCAAAAGAAATGAAGTATTTCCTTGATTCAAATCCTGGCTTAAAATCAAGAGTGAAACTGTTTTTTGAGTTTAAAGATTACTTGCCACAGGAACTTTATGAGATTGCTGATTTTGCTATGGATAAAAAAGGAGTCGTGTTTACCGATGAAGCCAGGATTGAATTACAACACATCATTCTGGAAGCCTACCGAAACAGAGATCACACCTTTGGAAATGCACGTCTTGTATATGATCTCATTGAAAAGGCCAAAATCAATCTGGGAATCCGGATCATGAGTAAAGCAAGTGCAGAAGCTACCGATGTCGAAGACTTATCTACTGTACAAGCAGACGATGTAAAGAAAATCAAATGGGGAACAGAAAAGATGAGACCCTCCATTCCCATTGACCAGGAGTTGTTGGAGGGTGCGTTGAATGAACTCAACCAAATGATCGGAATTGAATATGTTAAAAAGGAAATCGGAGAACTTGTAAAAATTGTTCAATATGCAAGAAAGACCGGAAAAGAAGTCCTTAATCAACATTATTTGCATACGGTATTTCTTGGAAATCCCGGTACAGGCAAAAGTACTGTTGCCAGAATACTTGCAAAAATTTATAAAGCTTTGGGAATACTGGAAAGGGGACACATGGTTGAAACCGATCGACAAGGCCTTGTCGCGGGTTATTTAGGCCAGTCAGCCATCAAAACTGCAGAACGAATTGATGAAGCCATGGGAGGCGTCTTGTTTATCGATGAAGCATATGCATTGACTCAAATGGGTGGCACTTCAGCTGATTATGGAGGAGAAGTTATCCAAACTCTCCTAAAACGAATGGAGGATCAACGAGGTCAGTTCTTTGTGTTTGTGGCGGGTTATACGGAACCAATGGAAATCTTTCTAAAATCTAATCCTGGATTGAGTAGTCGTTTCGACAAGATTTTAAAATTTGAAGATTATTCAGAAGAGGAACTGATACTCATCGCATTGAAAATGTTTACCGATGCAGGACTGAATATCTCCTTCGATGCAGAAACCCATTTAAAATCATATCTTTCTTATCTGTATCACTCCAAAGACAAATTTTTTGGCAATGCCCGTCTTGTTCGATCCATTTGTGAGGAAATCATTCGATATCAAAATATACGACTTTCAGGATTGACGGACGCTGACCTAAATAAAATTCCTCAGAATACCATTGAATTGGTAGATGTACAATCATTCGTACCGGGGAAGGATCGCAGAGATGTTTTCAATCGGCCACGGTTGGGATTTATGAAGTAACTCATTTCTTTAAGATCAATATTTTATTGAGGGGCAATAACCTTAACGAAATAATCCAACTTTCCATGGTTTAAAGATCCAGGGAATATACCGGAAATGCATTGGAGTGACTGCGGTGGACTTAAATAAAATTCCGATTCGACAAAATTCAATACTGGCTTGAACATCTTCCAATTGTATTATTCGCTTCCAGCCTTTATACATATCCAACGACCAATGAATGTCATCCAATATCAGAATGGCTTCCCGGTTGCAATGTTGGCTTAGACTGGAAAGATTTTCTTCTACAGACGTTGAAGCATGGTCTCCATCCAGATAGACGAGATCAAATGGACCATCATCACTTCGAAGCAGGTAATTTTGGAATAAATCATTGTGGAAAGTAACTCGGTCAATTCCCAATTGACAGAATTTTTCGCGGCAAACTTGATGTAAAAACGGATTGCCTTCAATTGAAATAATTTTTGCCTCTGGATGACCTAGATGCAATGCCATAGCCGATAATCCGGTACAGCTTCCAAGTTCCAGTATTCTTTTAGGCCGAAAAAAATTGGAAAGCTTACAAAGGAACTCCGTATGTGATTTGGAAGCAGCTGCCTTACGAGTCATTTGGGCAACAGTTTTACCGGCTTGTTGGTGTCTGGAGCTGAATTCAATATCCGGAATTAATCTTTTATCGGACAATAGTTCAGTGCGGTATTTTTTTAATTTTTTCACAGTAGTCTCATCCAATTCATGTTCAATAACAGTCTCAAGACAATTATGCATAAATGGTGAATCCAAGCAATATCGGGTTTGAGCATGTAAGTAATAATCTCCATAAACCAGCCACCGTTCGATCCAATTTTTCAAATATTTAAAGTCCATTGAAAAAGCATATATTTGTAAAAAATAATATATGAACAAAGTTATCTCTGGAGTGGCTTTGTTGTATCTCCACTGTTTTTTCAATTTTTGGTTAGGAGCACAAGATCTTTGGAAAACAACTCCGCTCGAGAAAAAATTTTATAGCGGGTTCCCATTGGCTTGTGCGGACATAAATGGAGATAAACTGGATGATATATTGGCTTTGGATCAAACCAAGCATTTGTGGGTTGGTTTACAGTGTGGAAATTCACAATTCCTCTGGAAGCCTTTAGATTACCATCATAGTATGTCGGCCTGGTCTGTGAACGTAGCGGACTTGGATAACAATGGTTATAACGATATCGTGATCAGTGGAGAAGCTACGCAGGTCAATGTAATGATGCAAGATGCCAAAGGATTTACTCGTATCGTTGCAGATGATTCCTATTTTTTTTCTCAGGCTGGAGCCATTTTTGATATTAACCAGGATGGATGGTTGGATTTTACACTATGCGATGACAATCATGCCAATAAGGTTTATCTCAATTCCGGAAATGGAATCTTAAAACCCGACACACATTTGATCAAGTCTGGATTTACTCAGGAAATTTTTCACTCTGGAAATTATGGATGCATCTGGACAGACCTTGAGAATGATGGTGATCCGGATTTGTATATCAGTAAGTGTCGCCCTGGAGTGGAAGATACAATGGATCCCCGTCGATTGAACCAATTGTTTATTCATGAGAATGGGGCCTGGAGAAGTGCTGCTGCCGAATTTGGTCTCGACGTTGGTGACCAGAGTTGGATATCAATTTTTGAAGATTTTGATAATGATGGATTAAAAGATTGTTTTGTGGTAAACCATTATACCCCTTGCAGGCTGTTTCATCAAAATGCAAATCATCGTTTTGTGGAAGTAACCCAAGAATCAGGTTTTAATTCAGGGGTGATAGGCATACAAGCTTTGCCTATAGATTATGATAATGACGGCGACTTGGATATTTTATTGACAGGCAATGGGACAGAATTATGGGACAATTCTGGAAATATGAAGTTTCAAAAAATTTCCGGTGCATTTCAGTCAACTCAATTCAGCTCATGTGCTTTTGGTGATTATAATCGTGACGGCTTTGTTGATCTCTATGTTTCACACGCTGATTTGTTGAATACACCCAATAACCGGCATGATGAACTTTGGTTGAATCCTGGAAATGATAATCATCATGTGATATTTTCCTTCATTGGAACAAGATCTAATGTAAATGGAATTGGTGTACGTGTGAATTTATTTATCAATGGGACTTTGCAAACAAGAGAATTGCATGCTGGAGAAGGGTTTGGCATACAGAATTCCTTAAATCTGCATTTCGGAACCGGGACACGCAATCATATCGATAGTATCCACGTTTATTGGCCATCCGGAACAATAGATCGTTATACTGATTTTTCCACCGACCAGCAATATGTGCTGGAGGAAGGCAATTGCATGAATAACATTCATGCATCGAGCTCGGGTAATATACATTATTACTGTACTGAAATCGATACCACCCTGAAAGCAGAACAAAGCCTTTCAAGCATCAAGTGGGTAACCGGCGAGGTATCAAAGGAAATCCAAATTGCACAGGAAGGAGTTTATTATTATTGGGCAAAGGATACTAACAACTGTTTGGTAATTTCTAATCCGTTGGTGGTGATCAGGAACCCAAAGGAAGATTTTAATTTGAATTTTGCCTATGAAGAATTATTGTGTTTTGGTAATCGGATCCGTCTGACAACAAACTTAAACCGCGATGTCAATTGGTCCACCGGCCAAAGATCAAATGCTATCGAAATTTCAGGATCCGGTTTTTATTTCGCGATGGATACAGGATTTTGCGAACAAATATTAACGGATACCTTACAATTAATTGTGACACCACCGGTGGCCCCACCCACGCTTTCCATTGATAGTTTATGGTTTCCCCGACCAGCACAGTGGGACTCTGGAAATGATTCCACGCAGTGGTTTGTATCAGCTTCTAGCCAATTACCCATTTTTATTGGCTCACGATTTATTTCCGATACCCTTTATAAGGACACCAGCTTTTGGGTTGAAAACATTGAATATTTTTCTTATCCATATGTACACGGTGGTTTGAAAGTTCCTGAATATCAGAATGCACCTTATCATGCTGCTTTTCTGAATAACCAAATGCTTTTCAATGTTTATGAAGATGTAATATTGGATTCCGTTACCGTGTTTACAGATTTTCCGGGACTTCGCATCATTGACTTATTGGACGATTTGGGTCAGAGAATGGCTAAAAAAGAGGTGGAACTGGTTACCGGAATGAACAAAGTATACCTTGGGTTTGAAATTCCGGCTTCAAGTAAATTGTATATACTGACTACCAATATTGAACAAAATCAAAAATTATTTGGAGAAAACAGTCCACGGTTGTACCGGTCAGACAAAGGATTTTACTATCCATTTTTCATTCAGGATAAATTGAGGATTGTGACATCAGACAAAGGAGATAGTTATTATTATTATTTCTATGATTGGGTGATTCGAAGTCGGGACATCAGTTGCAGTAGTGAGCGAGTTGAAGTAAAAGCAAAGTTCAAGACAACGAATAATATTCATTTGAATGATGTCAAACTTAACTTTATTTGGACCCTCACAGGATTAAAACTTGAGATTTCAAACCATGAAGATTGGCTATGCAGTCTATTTACTGTAGATGGCAAACTGCTCATGCAGGAAGTTTTAAATGATCATAGTGAAATGAAATGTTCAACTTTACTTCCAGGATATTATGCCATTCGATTATGGAATGGAAAAACCAAACCCATCTGGAACCTGGTGTTCAAACCGAACTAAAGACCATTGAAAGGAAACTGAATTTTAAGATGGGTGGCTAATGGGACTCGAACCCACGACCCTCGGAACCACAATCCGATGCTCTAACCAGCTGAGCTATAGCCACCATGTGTCGTGTTTGGGACTGCAAATATAGGGCAGATTGGAAATTTCTTCCAAGTTGAAATGAAGATTCCTCATTAAGCAGCACCCGAAAAAAGGATTAAGGCCATATGAAGTATACATTTGGGTATTGAAAGCAGACCGATAATCCCTGATTGAAATTCTTGAATGACAGTAATCTATTTTCCTGGCTCTGCCTGCAAGATAAATTTTCTTTGTACAGGATTCAATGGTGTCTGCACCAGTTGTCCGGTGGAATCCACCAAACTCAAGGTTAAAGTATGCTCTCCCATGGGTAATCCCTTGAGTATGTAAGGCTTCCATTGATCAATCATGAATGCTGTATCAGCAATTTCAGCTTTCACTTTGTAAGTATCGCCCAAAGTACAATTGGCCAAATAAAAGTCTAGTAAAAGATTTTGAGCATCTACCCCAATATAAGTTCCTTTTGGCCTCGAATAAAATAACATCGGCATGGTCACGGGCTCAATTTTCTTGAAACTACTGTCTTGGATGCTGGTATGAACCAGTATTGAAGCTTTCGTAGTTTTGATGCTTTCGTGGTAAGAGCGGGAAAGAAAAGCCAACAGGTAATGGTCACCCTCCGGTATGATGTGCCTGAATTCAGCAGTATATTTGGCTTCATAGGGATTGTTGTCAACGATTAGATGAATGTGTTGTCCTTGGTTGGAATTTGCACAGGTCTTTTGAGCTGCGTCTGGAGTTTGTTCTCCCAATTGAAAACCTCCGGTAATTTGGAATGTAAACTGGCCTTGTTTATACTCAACACCTGAAATTCCAGCCTCAGGGTAGGGCGTTGACTCTTCGGCCGTCACCAATTCAAGTTGTCCTTTTAAGGGCGTTACATTGGATTTTTCACTTTGCTTGCATTGAAATTGGCAAATAGCCATCAAACTGACAAGAATAAAAGATAAACGGGAATTCATATATCTCATGATTTGCTCCAAACATACAGATTTGTGCGGAATTTCTGCAAACCTTTTAGCCCGTTAAGGAAACATGAAAGAAGACTACCCATCTTATAGTCAATTATACCGCATTTTGGGAAGTTTTCGCGGAAAACCATATATTTGCCTCCCCATATTCCAAACCAAAGGGAGGAATGGCAGAGCGGTTTAATGCGGCGGTCTTGAAAACCGTTGACTGTAACAGGTCCGGGGGTTCGAATCCCTCTTCCTCCGCTCAATGACTAAGCGAGGCTGAATGTTCAGTCCTCGCTTTTTTGCTTTTTAGATTCATTTCAGGCTTCTTTCAGGACTTTTATAACTTTTTCATTCAAGCAGTTATACGTGATTTCAGGGTCTTATCGTAGGAGTTATTTTAGTCCTAATAGTGGATTGCGCAACAAAAATGCTTTGGGTAGCATCCATTCTGATAGGTAACATCGGATTGGGTTACCTCCTAATCGATTTAAGTTTACTCATTTGCTCCAGTGTTCCTAGCTTATGGAATAGAGCAATTAATATTATTTTCGCTACAGGATATGGACGTTCAGAACACCTTCCAGACTTATCAAGCTGTTCAGGTATAGGAAAGTCACCAGACAATCTACCGGAAATTTCCCCCAAGAAATAGTGTCATAAACCGGAAATATCCTGTTTTTTACTAATAAATAAAATACAGAATATCAAATCAATAAATATATTAATTTTGCATGAATTGAATTAACCAAATAGACATGCAAAAAAATATAGCGTTGCCTCAACCCTTATGGTGGCTGGGTTGTCTGGGTCTGATGAGTTTCGTTTGGCTTGCCAAGCCTTCCACTGATTCAAAATTGAGTAAAGTGAATACGGCTAAATCATTGCATCTCGGATATCAGGAGAAAGTGCCTTACCAGGATCTTCTCAGGATGACAGCAAAATACAGGGATCAGCGTCAGGAAATTATTAACGACACCTTTGCAGGTACTGGAAACGGAAAATATGGAAATGGATTTGCCGATAGCCGGTATTTTACCCTCGAACTTCAAAAATTAAAAGACTTCATTTATTATGTTGAGGACCAGGTAAAGGAAAATAACCTCGACATCAATTTTGACGGAATTCGCGTTTACCCTGTAGTCTACCCCGCGACCGGAAATACCGGCTATTTTTCGTCTGTTCCTGAAGCATACCGAAACCATTTGTCAGTGGTTTTGGTACCGACCTATTTAAATAGTATGGGCGAACCGATAGATTTTGATCCTGATTTATTCCTTCCCTCCATAAGTGGGACAAAAAATGAACCTAAGTCGCTGTTTAAGCCATCCAACATGACGGAGGATGAGTTTATGGATTGGCTGTTTGGTGAGAACGATACCATTCGTGCTGTAACGGTCATGAATCATGGGGGTTTATGCCCTCCTCCATCCAATTGTACGACTTCTTCGCTCTTGTTAAATACGGATGAACTTTGTCCGGATTACAGTGCTTGTCCCTATTGATTTGATTATCTACCCCAAATGATTAATGTTCTGCAATTGGGTGTATTTACCGCAGAGGGCCTTTGTTTTGCCTATAGCCTTTATCAAAAAAATAAACTAAACCAATCGGACCTCAAATGGCTTCCTTGGGTCCTTGGTTTTATTTTTTTTTCTGACTTACTGGGAGTAGGTTTGACGCATACCCTCTTTGCTGCAAACAAAATTGCATTTAACTTACCTTACTACAATACGACAACCAGCCTCATCATTCATTTTCTTACGGTATTGTTCTTACGCAACTTACAAGGAAAGGTGGTCCGTAATTTGGTGGTTGCAGGATTGATTTCGTTTTGGTTGCTGTTCCTCTTCAACGTAATTTGGCTGCAACCTTTTTTAACCAGACTTCATACTTATAGTTTCGCTTACGGCTCGGTAGTTTTGTGCCTTGCAGTCATTTTTTACATTCGTCAATTGGTACGCAGTGAACGAATAGTGGATTTGCATTCAGATCCTTTATTTTGGATTGGTGTGGGAATCATTCCATTTTATGGGTTAAACATTCCATATATGGCCATGTATAATTATCTAGCCCTTTATATGCAGGATTTGTTGCTGATTTTGCGAAACATTACCAACTTTCTTTGTTATCTGATGTATGGAAGTATCTTTATTGGACTACTATGCTTGAAAAAGAAGTTATCTTCGGAATCATCACAGGTAGTCTGGTAGTTGCATTTCTGCTCATTCTACTGCTGTTTTTCCTTTTGTATTATTTTAAAAACAAGAACCGGTTTTTAAGAGAAAAGGAAGAAATGAAGAATAAATTTCAATTGGAAATTGCACATTCAGCAAAAGAAATTCAGGAAGAAACCATCAAACAGCTGGGGTACGAGTTGCACGATAATATTGGGCAGCTGGTAACGATTGCAAAGATTCAGGCGCAGTCTTTGAAAAAGCAGGTAGATCACCCAAAATTACCTGAATTGGTAGAAGCCATTAGCAAAGCATTGGATGAAGTAAGGCGACTTTCTAAATCGTTGGATCCCGAAGTGCTGAGGAAAAATCCATTAAGAGATATCTTAAAAAAAGATGCAGATCGAATCCGTCAGCTAGGGTCTATCGAGTTCTTATTCAATGAATCAGGAGAACCGTACGAACTTGAAGATCAACGGAAAATCATTTTATACCGCGTGTTACAGGAAATGACCACCAATGCCCTCAAACATGCAAAATGTTCGACCATTATCCTCACCATGGATTATCAGCCAGATCGGATAAATATTGAATGGAAAGACAATGGAATCGGTTTTGATCCGGAGAAACTAAACAGCGAACAAGGAATAGGACTCCACCATATTGGAGAGCGCATAAAACTGATCAATGGAAAAATGCTGTTAACTTCAAGCCCGGGAAATGGCACAGTGTACTCCATAGAAATTTCTGCTAATTAAATCGATGAGTTACCGAATTGCAATTGTTGACGATCACCGGATGATGGCTCAGGCCATTGCAGGGTTGATCGGAGCCATTGAGGGATGTGAGGTTATCATCACCTGCCACAATGGAAAAGAGTTGATCGAAAAACTATCAGTCGCAACAGTTTTGCCTGACCTGATTTTACTCGACATCAATATGCCGGTGATGAATGGGTGGGAAACCGCTAGCTGGGTAAGGGAAAATTATCCGGGTATTCAAATGTTGTGCCTTACGATGAACGAAGATGAAATGTCGATCATCAAAATGTTTAAGAGTGGTGTTCGAGGTTACCTGTTAAAAGATGCAGATCAGGAGGAATTGTACAACGGGATACAATCGGTTATGCAAAAAGGATATTATTATTCAGATCACGTAGCCAAAGTGATGATCAATTCATTTCGCGAAGAACGTACAGGTGAATCCCTAGAAAAGGGTCCATTAGAATCCCTGAAGGAGCGTGAAATGGAATTTCTCCACCTATGTTGTAGCGAACTGAGTTACAAACAGATAGCGGATGTCATGCACCTGAGTCCAAAGACCATTGATGGATATCGGGAAGATTTATTCCAAAAATTAGGGGTCAAATCGCGTATAGGATTGGTCCTGTTTGCGATTAAACAAGGTTGGTTTCAACCGTAATTACCCCGGAGTTTACCGGAAAAATCCCCCCGACAATTCAGGACAATTCCCCTTTACCCATTCATCACCTTGTCGCAACTTTGCATCGTTAATGACCAAAAGTAGCATGTAAATGCTTCTACTTTCGGAAATCCAGAAGGACCTCCTTCATTCGAAAGACTCAACTCGCCGTATTGAAAATATACCTGTAGTTGAAATAAGTCTACATGGAGAAGATAAAGGTTTTTCTGGAGACCAAACATTTCTAACCTTACCCCGGATAACTCCAGGAAAGCCTTTTTTAAACGAGTTCTTAAATCAGCTAACTAAATTTGGTTGGCTGATTTTTTTTATAAAAAGGGACTCAAAACTTCCCTCAACGATCGACCCCTAAAAATCCAGTCGAAGGCCTTCTCGTTTTAGCTTAAATTATTTTCCTTCTTTGCGCCACTTACTGCTATTCTTATTTCAAGCTTTTTGGGTGAGAGAAGGGCAATGAACGTCACACGATCTGACCAATGCACTTGATAACATGCGATTTACAACTTGTAGTAAAAATTTTTAAGAATTATGCATTACAAAATTAACTAATATAAAAAATCACCTTTTGAAGTGGAATGTCCTAACATAATCTTCCTATTTTTGTGGCAGCCTAAGGGCATACTATGCCCGCGCTAAACCAAGACTCATTCATCGAACATGCTAGCAGGATCTGACTTGGTAAAGCATTAGGTCATTTTGTTAAATCCAATCAATCCTGTGAATGATGCATATCAGCACAATGGTTGCTTATTTATCCTTCCAGATTGTATTGGTTTGTGTAATTAAACCTTTTTTTTACCATATTTTTAAACCAATACCATGAATAATTTACTTAAACTAATGGCTTTTGTCTGTTTGATTCTTATGGTCAACACAGCCAATGCACAAGCCAGCAGATCTGCAACGGTTTCTGCAGACGGTCTCATCGTCTTGGATGCTTCTTTGCCAGATGTTGCTGCTGAGTATGTTGCTAACATTTCTCGTTTCAGTTTTTCCAGCTATCAGGAAGCCAGCAATTACTTTCAAAAGTATGTTTCTGCTTCAGCTGGAAGAGGTATGTCCTTCTTCTTTGATATTCCCAATCAGAAATTATTCATTTACGTTGATGTAGCTAACCAGTACATGGTTCCTAAATCCCATGCAAAAGCTGTAAGCGTAAGTGATATCAATTATTTTCTGAAGGCAGTTCACGAAGGACGTATTAATTAATCAATCTTATTAAAATTAGCATCATGAAAAATTTAGTTGCATTTATATTTTGTCTATGTTCTGCCGCTTCAGTTTTTGCTGCGGGCGGTGGAGGCTCTTTGTTTCCGATCACCACTCAGATGAACGGAATGAAGCCAACCGCTTATACCTGTGATACTTTCAAATCAGGTGCATTCACTGGTCAGACCGGGGTTCCCTTAACCACAGGAGCTTCTGCTTGTCCTACCGGTTCATGTACTAACCCTGGTTATTTTGCACCATACTGGGAAACGTATCAGTTCAAAAACACTTTGCTGGAGCCTCAGTGCGTAACCATTAACTGGACCGCTACCACTGCAGCATTCTGTAACATTTCATTCGCTTACACTGGAACTGGTCCGATCTTATTATGGACTCCAACCGGAGCTCCATGCTATGCTCCTCCGATCAACATGGGTTCTCCTGGTGCGATTTGTATGGGTACTAACGTATCATACTCTTTGGAAATACCAGCTTGTTCTGCTTTCACCGTATTCTTAGCGAACAACAACGGAAGCCGAAACACTTACAACCTTAACATCCGCAACTCTAAAGGAGATCCTGCAGCAGTTGGTTGTTTGGGTGCTGAGTGTAAAAAACTGTTGACCATTGGTGGAACTCCAGTTCCAACGATGACTCAGTGGGGATTGTTCCTTTTCGGTTTAATTATTTTGACTTTTGCTTCTGTAGCAATCTATAACTTTGCTCAGAGAGCTTCTGTGAAAGAATAATCATACATTCTAGATATTTCTTAAGGGCGATGCAACACATCGCCCTTTTTTGTTTTATTAAACCCAATGTTCGGGAGAATAGCCCTTTCAATAATTGGATAACTGTTAACTTTGCAGCTTAATCGCTGAGTCATCCATGATGCACTTTCCTTTTGATCGCCCTACTTTTGATAAAGCTTTTGTCATTGCCTGCCTGCTCGCTGTGTTGGGTTGGATTTTGATCTATCTGATTTGGGGAGAATATACCACAGCCGATATTGTCTGTATGATCGTAACGGTACCCATCCTGGCTTATTTTATTCATGTCCTCTTGTTGTTCAATCGCAATTAAATCCTTGACCGAAGACAGTAATCAACAGAAGTAAAATTTGAAGGGAGTCACAAAGTATAATTTTGGCTTAAAAATATTATAAATGTCAGCATTGCATATCTGGTGGAAATCTAAATCGCCTATCTTCAGGTTCCTAACGGGTTTTGTCTTGTTAATGCTTGGTTTTTATGTGTTTTATTATTCGCCTCTTTACGAGAATTTTATCATGGGACCACTCCTGGCCAAGCAGGCACAACTTTCCAACTTGTTGTTAAATTGGATGCAGTACAAAACTGAAACCCTTGAGGACAGCATCATTGGGGAACAATTTCGGGTAAGCATTAAAAATGGTTGTGATGGGATTGAAGCAACAGCTCTGTATATATTCGCAATTGTGGCGTTTCCATTTGTAAGCTGGAGGCATAAACTCAAAGGATTGTTTTTAGGTGTATTGGTATTATCCATCCTAAATCTATTCCGCATCGCTGGCCTATATATTGCTGGCTTGCATTGGAAAGCGGCTTTTGAGTTTCTACATTTGCACGGCGGAGTCATCATATTTACGCTCATTGCCATTCTGCTTTGGTTCATTTGGTTGGCACAAGTTAAAAACCACTTTCAAAAACAGCCATGAAACCCTTGTACAGGTTTATTCTGTTGACCATTTTGGTGTATGCCATGATTATGGTGATGCTCAGCAACTCGTTTGCTTCTAAATTTTTGTGCAGTGGATTTCAGGAAATGACAACAATTTTCCTGAAATGGACTTTGCCGGAGGCACATATCGAAAGTCAACAAGCATTTGATGCCTTGAAAAGACCTGATCCGAATAGCTTTCACCTGATTTATGGTAATCCTGAAATCATCCGAGCGGAACACCAATATGCAAGATCGCAAAACTTAAAGGAATACAAAATATCCACTTATTCCATTCAATTGTTCTTTTTTCAATTGTTTACGGTCCCTGTGGCATTCTTGTTGGCTCTGTTTATCGCCACCCCAATGCCATGGAAACAGAAAGTTAAATTTTCAGGCATTGGAATAGTCTTGCTTCTCATTGCCATTTTGAGTAAAGTATACCTTTTGATGCTTTACAATTTCAATGTCTCAGCCATTGGTGTTTACAGACTTAGTGCATCGGGAATGGAATGGATAACCCGCATTATTTCGATGTTGACCCTTGGGTTCAGTATCATGTTGTGTTTCGTGTTGTGGCTTTTACTTGCCTTTCGCAACAGCAAATTGGCTTCATTATTTACCGATTACCTTAAAAATTTTCAACCATGACTCGTTTACTTTTTTACATCGTTGCTTTATGCTTTATCATGGCTTGTTCATCCACTTCTAAATCATGGCAATATTTGAAAGAAGAAGATTGTTTGAAATATAGTTTTGGACGAATTGATGCAAAAAGGAGCCTGACTGAGGAGGATAAAAAATCTTTACTGAAACAAGGTTTGCGGATTCAGGAATTCGTTTTTGAAAATCAATACCTGGGTTGCTGGGATAAAAATTGGAATACAAAAAATCTGGACCAAACTCCCGTCGTTTCGCTCAATCCTTTTGAAGCCAAGGATAAACTGGCATCCGGAATGCCTATTCATAAACTGGACGAAATAGCCCAAACCACAGGACAATCGATGGTACTCATTCAAACACTTAGTTCAGTAGATTCACTGGAACTGGTCAACTATGGGAAAATCATTTTTCATCGTGACCATTTCTACCGTTTGTTGGTGAAACATCAAGATCTGAAAGACCTCCTGGAATATCCATGCCTTCGTCTCATGAGTATTGTCAAGGAGAATCACGAGCCGGATCAGAAATAGAACTTTAATAGCTTTCCTCAAGACTGTTAATTCTTCGGTCATAGCGGATAGTTTCGCTATTTTCGTTCTGTTAATTTAACAGACATGAAAAAATTTCTCAAATTCCTGGTACTTCCATTTATTACATTTTTATCTCTGCCTTGTTATGCTCAGCAAAAGCCCATTGTCATCCATAATGGCCTGGCACTGACAGCAAAAGACAAACAGGAATGGAAAGATGTATTTACGGGCAAAACGCAAGGTAAAACTCAATACAGGTTAATCACGTTCGATAGGTTGTTAAATGATCAACAAAAGTCAGACTTGGTAAATTATGGTGTAGAAATCCTCGAGTACATTCATTCACATACTTACTTGTGTAGCATAAATCAAAACAACTATAAAAGTGATGAGCAACCTGATGGATTATCAGAAATTTACCTGTTTTCACCATCCTTTAAATTGTCTACAAATCTGTTGTACGGAAACCCCAGTTTACAGGATGGAACTTTATCAAAACTGGTCATTCAATGCATGCCAAACTCGATTCACGAAGATTTTATCCGGGAAATTCAACAAAAAGGCATTCAATTGCGCAAGATCTATGCTCAGCAGGATATTTTATACCTTTCTGCCAACGCCTCACACATTAAATGGCTAAGTCAATTACCACAAACTAAGTTCATGGATTGTGAATCGGCTCCGGGAGAGCCCGAAGATCGAGAAGGACGCAGCTTACATCGTGTAAACCTCATTGGTGCCAATCCCCTTGAAAAATTAAATCTTGATGGAAATGGAGTTAAGGTCATGGTCAGGGACGATGGCTTTGTAGGACCGCATATTGATTTCCATGGCCGAATAACGAACAGCACATACAATGATATCGGAGATCATGGTGACGGGGTCGCAGGTATTTTAACTGGTGCAGGTAACCTTGACCCTTTAGTTATGGGCATGGCTCCGGGAGCAGAGTTGTTTGTCATCAATTACCAGCCTGATTTCCTGGACAACACGCTGGATTATCATCAGCAAGAGGGAGTTGTTATTACAAATTCTTCATATTCCAACGGTTGTAATGTTGGATATACCTTAGAAGCACAGGTAGTGGACAAACAGTTATGGGAAAACCGGGAACTGTTGCATGTATTTTCAGCCGGCAACTCAAACAATCTCGATTGCGGGTATGGCGCAGGAAATCAGTGGGGAAATGTAACCGGCGGTCATAAAATAGCGAAAAATTGTCTTACAGTGGCCAATCTTCGTCTTGACGGCAACCTTGAAGCGAGCTCTTCGCGAGGCCCTACGAAAGACAGGCGTATGAAACCTGAAATTTCCGCAAGAGGTGCCAACGAATTGTCAACGGCACCAGGGCAGGGCACTCAGGTTTTTGGGGGAACTTCTGCAGCCGCTCCAGGAGTGGCTGGAGTTTGCGCCTTGCTTTATCAAGCCTATAAACAGTTTAATAATGGAAAAAACCCAGAGTCTGCTTTAATTAAAGCGGCCATCATGAATACGGCAACCGATATAGGTACACCGGGACCTGATTATCAATTTGGTTTTGGCGTGATTGATGCTTATCGTGCATATAAGTTGCTGGAAAACAAAAGTTATCGAAAAGATATCATCAGACCGGGTCAACAAATCGAAATAAAATACAACGTTCTCAAAGATCAACAACTGGTAAAATTCATGATTTATTGGCCAGAGCAGGAAGCATCCTTGTTAAGTCCCAAAGCATTGATCAATGATTTGGATTTGGTAGTTAAAAGTCCGACTGGAACGATCTTAAAGCCCTGGACACTCAATCCCACACCGGATGCCGTAACCTTGGCAGCCGGGGCATTTCCCGGAACAGATACCCTCAATAATGTTGAACAGGTTTCGGTGGTCCTTCCTGAGCTGGGGGAATATACCCTGACCATTACAGGAAAATTTATTCCCTCTTCTCAAGTGGAGGTTTTTACGCTATTTGAATCTGAAGACCAATCCTTGCGATTGACTTATCCAATAGGTGGTGAACAGTTTAATATCACAGAAACTACACAAATTCATTACACTGCTTACGGGGTAGACAGTATCCAGATCTTGTTATCCACCAATGCTGGAAAAGATTGGATTCAATTAAAGAAACAGGTTGCCGGAACGAGATTGTATGATTTTAGTATCCCAAACAATGTATCCTCTGATTCCTGCCTGGTACAAATCCGTCAAGGGAATCTTTCATCCACCAGTGGTTATTTTACCATAACCAGTGGTGTTTTAGGATTTAAGATCAACCGTTATTGCATTGGTGAATTGGAATTGGGATGGTCTGCTTCTTCTAAAGATAGTTTTAAAGTGTACCAACTGCAGGAAAAATACATGGATCCAATAGCAGTCACAAGCGATACCAAACTCATTTTACCCAATCAAGATCCAAGGCAACATAAATGGTTTTCCGTCGCTGGTTTTCAGGGTACCTCATTAAGCAGGCGAGAATTGGCAATTGTCACTCCTGATACTTTAATCGGTTGCAATATCACCAAAGACCTGGGACTTGCTGCATCCCCAAAAAATCCTGTGGGCTATTATGCTTGTCAGGAGACTCATATTCAGCCCATTTTTCAAGTCATCAACAGAAGTTCAAACACACTTCAGGGATTTAACTTATTTGTTGAAGGTGACTTGGGAATTCAAACAGAGACCTTTACCGATCTGATCGGGCCTTACGATACTTTGGAAGTTACTTTTCTTTCCGGGATTGTCCTGAAAGGAAATCACAGCAGGACCATCAGGGCGTGGGTGAAACATTTGGATGATGAAAATCCATTTAACGATACTTTGCAATTAAATGTACAGTTGCAGGCTTTACCTGAAACATTGGGAACATATCCCTTAGTTCAGGATTTCAATCAACCCACTCCTCCATTCAATTGGCTCATCTCAAATCCTTTGGATAATGCAACTTGGGTTGTTGCACAAGCTACTGGAAAAAATGGTTCAGCAAGTCAATGCTTGATGCTCAACAATCCAAATCCAGTGTACCGCAATCAGCCCATCACATTGACTTCCCAACGTGCAGACCTAACCCAAGCTGTTGAGCCTTATTTGTATTTCGATTTTGCCCATCACGCTTTATCCTCTAGTCAATATCAGGACAGTTTGCAAATTATTGTAAAAGAAATTTGTGACCTTAATCTCAAAGAAACTGTATTGTTTTCAGGAAGGTCTCTTCAATATAAAACAGTGGATGCTTCGGCGACAGCAAATTGGTCTCCCCGAGATACTTCGTGGTATTGGTTGGCTTTCGATCTTGCTGATTTTAAAGGATCAGAAATTGTGGTTGAATTTGTAGTTTTCAGAGGACATGAAAACAGAACATTTATAGACCATTTTGAAATTCGAGAAAAATATCCGGAAACTTCTATTGCGAAACTTGAAATTGAACCTTCTCCTGCTTGCTATACCAAAAATGTGAAACTTACTCCGATGGTCTATGCACCAGATGCTAAGATCTATTTAGATGCAGGAATAGGGGCTTCTCCAAGATTGTTTGATGGATTAGGACCTCATACAACTCGATTTATTCAGCAAGGCGACAAAGTAATTTCTATGCATGTGAAATCCAATTTAAGCAACGATATCATTTTATTGCAAGACCTTAGTTTGGCAAATGCAGTGGCTATTGGCTACAACTATACCGTCCTTACCGGTAGAACTGTTCAGTTTAATAATTTGTCATTGTATGGCACGACCTATGCATGGAGTTTTGGAGATGGCCATACTTCAAGTGAATTCAGCCCCATACACACTTTCGACTCAGCCAAAATATATCGTGTAAAACTCACCGTCACCAATCCCTGCGGCACATACAGTCGTTCGGTTGAAGTGGATTTAACGTTAACTCAGACAGAACAAACTTCGAACCATTTAATAATTCGCCTGTATCCAAACCCGGTTAGGAATATCATTGCACTTAATTTAAGTAAGGATATGGATTTTATAAGGATTACAGATTCGGTTGGTCAACTTATGAATGAGCTAACAAACGTTCGTTTGGGAGACTATACTATTGATTGTAAAAACTGGCCGGCAGGACTCTATACCCTTCAGGCATACAGAGGAAATAAAGTGAATCAGCTAAAAATATTGAAAATCGAGTAATCATCGAATTGCGTAATCAATTTTATTAAGTGCTTTTAAACGTCGAATTTATTGCATGTATTTGATTTGCTTGGATTGGACTAATAATGGTTAATCCAATTAGGGCGAATGAATAAATACATTATTTAATGGTAATGGACATTTATCATCTTCGCCCAAAAAAAAAGAGAGGCAAAATAAAAATGTTCTGCCATTATCGAATGATTCAACATTATTCAGGGAGTTTCGGTAAATAACTAAGTCACTAATACTTAAGCCAATGTAAGAAAATACTAGGCACAAAAAA
>CAZMSE010000045.1:0-23926 GCA_964568865.1 uncultured Saprospiraceae bacterium | reverse complement strand
ATTTCGTCAGCGCCATGCGCAATTTATGCACCGCATAAATTGGATGAATAATGCATCTATTGGGTTACGTAAACAGAATCCAATAATTCCTTGAATGTGCTTTATTCATTTCATCAGCGCTCTGCACAATGAATGCTATTGCATTCATTGTGTTAAAAATTTTCCAAATTTTATTTGGTGTCAAATGCGGAAACCGTGTGCGTTTACATGGCATAAAGTCTTGAGGCGTAGTGGTCGGGTAAGATTAATTTTTTAATAAGTTTAACATATTAAATATTATAGTAATTTATAAAATATTAATAATTATTTTGATATAAATAAATTAAATCCTGAATTTAAAAATCTTTCACCACCCCACTTTGATTCCTACATTTTATTGATTAAAACGTTTTATCATTACGGCCGACTCTTTGCATGGCAATTGATTAAAATTTGGCAAAGGGCGGCAATATTACTTTCGATCAAAATAAAATTTTAAATTTTTAAACTGCAAATTCAGATCTTATGAGCAATCAAAACGTGAAAACTGAGAAGAACTCTTCCGTTAGCAAGTTCAGTTCCATTTTCGCCTCAGTGGCCATCGTCACCGCAATGGTGGTAGGTTTTTTGGTCTACAAGTTTATCCTTGGAGATCCCTCGCATTTTGAAAATGGGGATCCTAATGGTCACCCGCATTCAGGTGACTATCTTGGGATGATGTATAAGGGGGGGCCTTTGGTACCTATCCTGATGGCCAATTTTATCATTGTTCTTTCGGTAATTATTGAAAGGATGATCACTTTGGGAGCCGCTTCTGGAAAAGGGGCGATTCAAAATTTTGTTCGGAGGATTAAAAACCATTTGGACAGTAATCAGATTGATGCTGCCATCTCAGAATGTGATAAACAAAAGGGTTCAGTGGCTAATGTAATCCGCGAGGGGTTAGGGAAATACAAAGAAATGTCCGTTAAGGCGGATATGGATACCGAACACAAAGTCCTGGCCATTCAAAAGGAAATAGAAGAAGCCACTTCATTGGAATTGCCTATGCTAGAGAAAAATCTGGTCATTCTGGCCACCATTTCATCCATTGCAACGTTGTTGGGTCTTTTGGGTACTGTATTTGGTATGATTCGGGCCTTTTCAGCCATTGCGACTGCCGGAGCTCCTGACGCTGTCGCTCTGTCAACAGGTATTTCTGAAGCCTTGATCAATACAGCATTAGGTATTGGTACCTCTGCGTTGGCCATCATTTCTTACAATTATTTTACATCAAGAATCGATGGTATGACGTACGGAATTGATGAAGCTGGATTTTCCATTGCACAAACCTTTGCCGCTAGGCATTAATTCTCATTAACTAATCTGAATTATGCCAAAAGTTAAGGTACCTCGTAAAAGTACGGCCATCGACATGACAGCCATGTGCGATGTGGCCTTTCTTTTGCTGACCTTCTTTATTCTGACGACCAAATTTCGACCACAAGAGGTGGTTCAGATCGATATTCCGTCGTCCACGGCGCAAATACCCATTCCTGACAAAGACATTCTGATGCTTCAGATTTCTCCTGAAGGAAAGGTGTATTTTGGCCTGGATGACCAAAATACGCGCTTAAAACTTCTGACGCGTTTAGAAGAAGGTTACAGCATGAAATTTACCGAAGATCAGAAAAATGCGTTCCGTCTTACGGAATTGTGGGGTATGGATGTTCGGGAGCTTCCCAAATATCTTTCATTGGATAATAATGCAAGGGCAAGCTACCTACACCCGGGTTTGAAAGTTGACACCTCTGGGGGTGACCCTCAACTTGAAAACCTCATCCTCTGGTCAAGACAGGAAAACAACAACCTGAGAATTGCCATCAAGGCTGATAAAACCACTGAATACAAAGCTTTTGACCAAGTGATTGAGGCTTTGCAAAACCGAAAAGTAAATCGTTTCAACCTGATCACTTCTGCGCGAGGTGCGAAGGAATAATTGTTCATCAACAGCTAAAAAGAATAGACTATGGCTGAAATGAATGTACCCGAAAGTGGTGCGAAAAAAGGCAAAAAAAAGGTCCGATCGAAAAAAGCATCTACCCGTGTTGATTTAACCGCCATGGTGGATTTGGGTTTCTTGTTGATCACATTTTTTATGTTGGCTACAACGTTTAATAAACCCAAAACCATGGAAATTGTAAAACCAGCTAAAGATGACAAAATCAAGGATGAGGAAGTTCCTGCGATAAAAATGTCCAAAACGGTTTCACTATTGTTGGGTAACAATGACAAAGTGTATTGGTATGTTTCACCTGACGAGGTTACTGCGGAAACCACTTTAGAACTAGACAGTGTAGATTATAGTCCAAAGGGGCTGCGTGCAGTCATCCAGCGAAGAATTAAGGAAGTCCATGAGCAATGGTCGGATACCACTAACTTGTTTGTCATGATCAAACCGCTGCCTGCTTCACGTTATAAAAATATTGTTGACGTTTTGGATGAAATGACCATCAACGATGTCAAGACCTATGCCATTTTGAAGCCGGAAGATCCGGTGGATAGTTTGGTTTGTGTTAAAGTTGGCCAATCCAGGAAATAATGATGCCATTTCTTTGTTACTGTAATAAATGAGTCAAATGGAAAAGAAGGATTATTTAAAGCTCACCTGGGATGATATGATCTTTGAAGGTCGCAACAAGACCTACGGAGCTTATATTATCCGGAAATTATATGATAACAACATGACCCGGGCAGTGATATTTGGGATTTTGTTGTTTGTCACAGGGATCAGTATGCCAATGATCATTAAATTGGTCCAGGGATGGATCCCCGAAAAAGAAGCCAAGGATGTCATGAAAGAAGTGGTATTGGCAGAACCGCCACCAATGGACCCTAACAAACCACCACCACCACCACCACCTAAAGTGGAACCTCCACCCATTAAGGATCAAATCAAATTTGTTCCTCCAAAAGTTAAAAAAGATGAAGAGGTTCAGGAAGAAGAACCACCCCCTCCTACGATTGAAGAAATGAAGGATAAAGATATTTCTACGGAAAACAGAGAAGGAGAGGAAGGTGGAGTTGATGCTTCTTTGGTTGAGCCTCCACCGGTAGTGGAAGAACCCAAGAAGGAGGAAGAAGTTTTCAAATACGTCGAGCAAATGCCTGCGTTTCCGGATGGAGAAGCAGCCATGATGAAATACATTCGTGAAAATGTGAGGTATCCTGCCATTGCCAAAGAAAATGGAATTGAAGGAACAGTGGTCATTCAATTTGTGGTAACTTCTTCAGGAGATATCAACAAAGTTCAAGTGGCTCGTGGAATTGGAGGTGGATGTGATGAAGAGGCCGTTCGGGTCGTAAAGTCCATGCCAAACTGGAAACCAGGTAAACACAATGGAAAAGCGGTTCCGGTGAGTTTTACATTGCCCATCCGGTTCAAACTTGAAGGTTAATTCATAGGGTATGTTTACCCGTCAAATGATCTATTGGATACTCTCTGTGGCCTATCTCGGGATAGGCCTGTTTTTTTTCTGGGCTAAGCTGATTCCTTCCCCATGGAATGTCGTGTTTGCAATAGCTTGTTTCATCGTTGCAGGGCTGAGAGCCTGGCGGGGATGGCAATTGAGCGATCAAGACGGTACTGAATAGTGTTGGAATTTCAGAGAAGCACAACCGTTCGGAGAGCATATTTCTGAGTCAGGCAAATGGGTATTGCTTCATCAGCATTGCGGTAAATAATGGATCCAATAAGTAGTTTATCTTTGAAAGATGGATCATTTTGACCTTTTATCTTTTACTATAGGAATTTTATTGGGAATCCTTGGATGGTTGTTTTGGTGGAACCGGATGCAAAAAAAATCCGAAGAAGACCGAAACAACGCCCTCGAATGCAACGCAAGGTTACAGGCGTCAGAAAGAGTTATTGATCAACTAAAAAATGATTTAGAGATTCTTAGGAACCAATCAGAAATTAAGATTCTGGAGTTGCAACAACTCACAGGGACTAACAGCGCAATACACCAAAAATTGCAGCACCTGGAAAGTTTTGATCGTTTACGTTCGACTGAATTCAATGAACTCAAATCAAATTCTCAAAAGATTCAACAGGAGAACACAGAGCTGAGGGAAAAGGTTACCGAACTATCCAGCTTGAATAAACACCTATCAGAAAAACTGGATTTGCAAAAAACAGAGTTTGAAGAATTGAGAAAACAATCTCAACTGGAGTTTCACCATATCGCCAATAAAATACTCGATGAAAAAACACAAAAGTTTACCCAGTCCAATAAAGAAAACATGGATAATCTTTTGAAACCATTGGGAGAAAACCTGGAGCAATTTAAAAAGAAGGTTGAGGAAACCTACGACAAAGAATCCAAGCAACGTTTTTCACTTGAGGAAAAGGTTAAGGAATTGGTTGAAATGAATCAAAGACTTAGCCAGGAAGCCAATAACCTGGCATCTGCCCTTAAAGGACAATCCAAAAAACAAGGAAACTGGGGAGAAGTGATTTTGGAAAGCATTCTTGAAAAATCAGGCCTGGTCAAAAACCGCGAATACAAAATTCAGGTGAGTGTACAGAATGAAGAAGGCAGGCGCCTGCAGCCAGATGTGATTGTTTATTTACCCGAGTCGCGCTCCATTGTGATCGATTCTAAGGTTTCTCTGGTGGCCTATGATCGCTATACTTCTTCTGAAAATCGCGAACAACAAGAATCGGCATTAAAAGAGCACATTCAATCCATGTACAAACACATTGACGAATTAGGAGATAAAAAGTATGATACGGTAACAGGAACCCTGGATTTTACCATGATGTTTATACCCATTGAACCGGCATATTTACTCGCCATACAGGAGGATAGTGAAATGTGGTCTTATGCCTATGCTAAAAGAATTTTATTGATTAGTCCCACCAATCTTATCGCAGCGCTCAAATTAGTGGCAGACCTTTGGAAAAGAGACCAACAAAGTAGGAATGCTCTTGAAATTGCAAAACAGGGAGAACGGTTGTACGATAAAATTGTTGGATTTCTGGATACCATGGAGGATGTGGGTAGACACATCAACCGTTCGCAAGACAGTTATTTGAAAGCCATAGGCCAATTGAAAGACGGCCGTGGAAGCGTTGTCAAGCAAGCTGCTGCTCTTAAAAAACTGGGTATTCATTCATCAAAGGAAATTCCCGATACATTAATCCCTTTTGATGAAGAAATGGATGACACTTTATCGTAATGGGAAGGAAACCACGAAAGGGTAATTCACGCAAATTATCTGAATCAGTTTTTCCAAAAGGAAATTGTCAATGCACAGAATAACTGTCGCTTTGATTGATCCAAAGCTGTTCAAGTAGCCGGAAAAGAAGGTGGGTTTTAAAAGCCATTCAATATTAAATAATGTTTTAATGTAATATATAAAAATATATAAATTAATAATTTAAATATGTAAATTAAGTTTAATATAAAAATTTTGCTGGAAAGTTTTCCAACAAATGTTAATTATTGGCGGCATGCCTGACCCATGTTGAAGAAATTGTTAATTTTGAAATCAATTATTTTTCACCAAAATCAAGTTTTATGAAGAAAATTCTACTATATGTTTTTTGTATAGCGGGTGGTTTAAGCATTAAAGCTCAAAATTCGTTTTTTGATGATTTTGATTCTTATACTGCAGGAGCTTTTATTGCCTCCAGCTCGACCAAGTGGACCACGTGGAGTGGTGTTCGTGGGGGAGCGGATGATACCAAGATAAGCAACGAACAGGCTCATAGTGGCACCAACAGCTTGAAGTTTCTGTCCACGTCTGCTTCTGGTGGACCTGCTGATGTCATTCTCCCTTTTGGCGGTAGAAGAACCAACGGGACTTTTACGCTTGAAATGTGGATGTATGTCATTGCCAACAAAGGCGCCTATTTCAATTTTCAAGGCAATCTTACGGTAGGTCAGATTTGGTCTTTAGATGCTTTTTTTGATCCCAATGGGGATGTACGATTTACCTTAGGTACCGGAGGTTCGGCCACCATCGCCAGCGGAAAACACCCTAAAGCAAGCTGGTTTAACCTAAAAGTGGTAGCCAATATGACCGACAATCATTGGGAAGCATTTGTCGATGGGGTTTCCCTGGGAAGTTGGTCTAATCCAAACAATTCAGTAGCGTCAATGGATATTTTTCCAATTAGTTCAAACAATCAGTCCGAATATTTTGTAGACGATGTAAAATACACTTACGAGCCTTTCATTGCTCCAAATCTGGACGCCTCTTTGACCGCTGCAAACGTTCGGTCTAAAGCATTGACTGGGACCAGTTGGCCTGCTAGCATTAAAATCAAGAATGTTGGAAGGACTAAAATTACCTCTGCCGATGTTGAGTGGTCCATCAATGGGGGTACTCCCGTTAAAGAGCAATTTACCCTGAATTTGGACTCCCTCGTTGAATCCGCTGCTTTGCCTTTGAGCCAACCGGTGACGTTTGTTGCCGGTAGTTCTAAGCTGGATGTAGTCATAACGCAAATCAATGGAAGCACAGATGACAAAGCTGCCAATAATACCAAATCGCTTTCCATGGAGGGGGTAACTCCAGCACGTGATAAGAAAATTGTCGTGGAGGAAGCAACAGGTACCTGGTGTCAATGGTGTCCAAGAGGAGCCGTTTATTTGGATTCGCTGACCAAATTGTATCCAGATCATTTTATTGGAATTGCTGTACATAACCGTGATCCCATGGTTTTTGCAGCCTATGATGCAGGATTGACTACCTTTCCTGGTTTTACGGGTTTTCCAAGTGTGGTGACCAACCGCCGCACGTTGAGTGACCCAAGTGCCATTGAACCCATTTTTTATGATCAGATTGTAGAGTTAACTCCAGTAAAACTCGATGCAGGCGCTGCATTCGATCCTAGTTCAAGATTACTGAAGATCGAAGCCAAAGCCGTTTTTTCTGAGGACGTTACTGGAGATCATCGGTTCAATCTGGTGGTCGTGGAAGACGGCGTTAAAGGAACTGCTTCGGGTTATAATCAATCCAATGCTTATGCCGGTGGCAACAATGGAGTCATGGGAGGTTATGAGCTTTTGCCTAATCCAGTGCCAGCAGCACGCATGGTTTACAATCACGTAGGCCGTGCAATCCTTGATGGTTGGGCAGGCGTTGCGGGTTATTTGCCTAACGATATTCCTGCCAACACCACTTACATTAAACCTTATGAATTTACCATTCCTGCAACCTATGTATTGGGAAATATTAAACTCGTAGTCATGATGTTGGATCCAAATGGTGAAATCATCAATGCGAATGAAGTTTCATTTGACCAGGCATTGGCCAATGGACTTTTTACTGCAGATGACCATCCAACCATCACCGCCAACGATTGGTTTATTTACCCTTATGGTGGTGATCATATGGTTCATTTAAAATCAGAGCATGCAGCGGAAATTCAAATGGAAATTCTCGATTTGAATGGAAAACTGCTTGGTCAAAGACAGTATGGCAGTTTGACAGGAACCATCGACTTGCCCATTCAATCTGCAAGTTTGAACAATGGTACCTATCTGGTAAAACTCAATATGGATGGCAAAACACAATTTAAAAAATTTGTGGTAGCCAGATAATCTTTTTACCTGCTTAACAAATAAAGCCATTCCCTTCAAGGAATGGCTTTATTTGTTATAGATTTTTTATGTAGACTGTGTTTTATTCAAAATGAAAAAGGCTGTAGATGTTTGTTAGGTACACATTACCATTTCAATAAGTTAAAATTTAAACTCGCGTTTGGATAGAATGTAAGAGTGACCATCGAGCGTTATAATATTTTTTAAGTCAAAGAATTCGTATATCAGTAGAGAAGATTCATGGTAGAATCCTAAATCAAAAGGCGCCATTCGACAATTGGAAAAATAAGCCTAGCCTCCTACTTTTATTTCAATGATTTGGGTGTGTTACTGTAAAAATGGCATGGGATCCACCGGTTTATTGCCTTTCCATATTTCAAAATGTAAATCAAAAGATCCCAATGCATTGGGCATGGATTTACCAATATGGACGTTTTGGGTAACTCTTTCCCCCTCTTTAAGCAAAACAGATTCAAGGTTGGAATAAGCTAGATAATAATCTTCCGTTCGCATGATAACCAGGAAATCAGAGGTAGGCATTTTTCTGATTTGTACGACTATGCCTTCGCTTGCAGATTTAACAAATGGGCTTGAGGATTGAATATCAATGCCGTTGTTTCTTAAAATGAGATTTGGATTTCCACCCGCCATGTTTTTACCAAACCTCGAAACAACGGTTGGAAAATGTACCGGGTAGGAAAATAATTTCTTCATGTTTTTGTGACCACTGGCATTGTACGTTTTTGACTTATGGTTGATTTCTCCGGAAATAATCGAAGACATACTTTCTCTTTTTTGTTTGTACATTTTCAATTCTGCCAACAGACCTGATTCCAATGTGCTCATTGAATCCACCAATTTGTGAAAGTCCCTCAGTTCAATTTCAAGACAAGCCTGTTCGGCCTTACTGGCTTGAATTAAGGAATCTTGTTCTTTGTATTGTGTGGTTAATTGCCCCATTTCTCTATGTAAAACAGAATTCATTGAATCCAATTGTTTCAAAGCAATTAATAAATTGAATTCACTTTGTTGGATAAGATACCATTTTTTTACCTGAACATCAATTTGTTCGGTATGTAATAAAGTCAATAAGGGGTTCGATATCAAACGATGAATGAGTTTGTGTTTTAATAAATGGACATAAGCTTTTTTAATTTTTTCGATTTCCCACTTTAGCTTTTCCAATGAGGATTCTGATGATTGTATAAGATGGTTTTGCTTATCTAAGGCTAAGTTCATACCTTTTAATAATTCATTTCGGTACATGCGTTTACTTTGCAACCAATCTACCTGTTGCAAAATATTCCATTTCTTAACTTTGGCCTGTTGAATGAGGGCTTCAGTGTTTTTGATGTTTTTGGAAATGTCTTGTAAATGATGATCATTTTGACCTTCATGAGCGACCTCTGCAAAAGCCAATATCACACATGCTGTAATACACAAGATGAGTAAAATCAATATACGTTTAAAGCCGGATGACATTATAACTCAATTCGTTCGTAATGCTCCGGAACAATAAATTTTATTTTACTGATGGGATGATGATCCATTTGGTCCCATTCCAGGTGTACATGGGATGATTGATGGTGAATCATATCGGTAGCTTTTATTGAAATGGTGGATGGACAATAACGCTGGTCAATCAATTGGTAATTACTCATTTGAGTATGTATAACAAAATCGGATCGTGTAACGCTGAAACTAATCGGGAGCAGGTTATTCCTTGCAACGACCAATTGTAAAGACTCTTGATCAGTACCCCCTGAAATAATGATGTTCTCTTTTTGAACACTAAATAAGTAAGAATAATTTCTTGGTAAATGGAAACCACAGGTGATCATTTGTTGTAAAGGCATCAGTTGTGTCCAGGCCGAGGGAAGGTCAAAGAATTTCTGTAAAGAGCCGGTAGTTAATTTTTTTGAAATCCGGTCAAGAATCAAAAACTGATGGTTGTTTAACAACAATCTTCCCCATTCAAGTCCGAAATCCTTTGCCGTAAACATTGTTGCACTGTCAGATACGAGGTATCCAAGTAAATTACTTTCGTAATTCGTTTCGTCATGTTGAATAATTACTTTTCCTTTAGTTTGAAGATATTCAAATTGTTGATTTTTCCTGATGGTGCTTAAAATATTGGCGGTGTCAACCGGTCCATGACTCCATGCAGAATAATCTTTGTAAATCAATGACCCTGTTTTTCTGTTGCAGGCGAAAAAGATGAAAACAATTGCAGTTAATATGTAGAGGAATTGCCTGTGAAGGATCATATTCAGGGCAATTTAATGGATTCTTGCATGGCATTTGCTAATTTGCGGAAGTGATTGGCTGGTTCAGCCAGTCCACTTTTCTGGTATATTTCGGATGCCAGTAAATAAAATTCAAAATTTTTAAAATCATTCAAAGTGATTGCACGGTCAATACAAGATTTGGCTTTATCAGCATCTGCATTGCACAACCACCATCTGGCCATCAATACATTGGTTTTAAAATCGTCTTGCCAACCATTCAATAATTCAGATTCTTTAAATGATTCATTGTGATTTTTGGATCTTTGACATGCGGAAACAACTTTTTCAAGTAAAATTATTTTGCTGGAATCCAACGCCATTGCCTGGTCCCAAACATCTTTACTTTCTTTGTTTAACCCATCCAACATCTGCGCTTTTAAAAGTAAAACTTGTGGGCTTTGATTTTTCCTATGCTTTAGCATCAGTTCGAGTTGCTGCAACGGTGAAACCACCTCTTGAAATTTATTTAAATGTATTAAGGATTTGCAGATAGCATAGTAGGGAAGGGTTTGATTGGGAAAATAATCAAGGCATTTATTTGCATATTGAATGGTGGCTTGCCAATATCCCAATTCCATAAGGCAAAGCAGCGTGTTGTCCCACACAGAGTAGGGTACCGAACTTACTTTTATCGCTTGTAAATATAAAGGTAAAGCCAGATCTACTCGATTGTATAAGTAATGTATATCAGCGGTGAGGCATATAACTTTAATATTTTTAGGATGTAGAGACAGTAATTTATTGGATGCATTCTGGAGGAGGTAATATCGAACTGAGTCTTTATCTGTAAGTTGGTTCAGTTGATTAATCATTTCTCGGATAACCATCTCCACTTCTGCATCTGGAAGGTTGACCAAGCTATCCAAATTGTGCACCGATGCTGAAGGTTGGTGACTTATTGTTTTTAATGAAGTATATTTAGATTGAACGTATTGAATCAATTTATTGTCTTGGGATTTTTCTGAGAGTGAAGAAATCTGTTTTAACAATTCTTGCGAATTAGGGTGTAATTCCAGTGATCGCTCCAATAACTCTAATCCTTTTGCATATTTTCCTTGTTCTCCCAGAATAAACGATTTTTTTATTGCAATCTCTGGCCGCAATCCAAAAATGTGTTCGGCGTCAACCAAAACCTGAAATGCTTTATCATAAATACCAGCATTAACATAATGGTAAGCCGCATTATCATAAAAAGTGTATTCGTTGGGTTCGAGTTTATACAAATTTATATAGCATGTTGCTGCCTCATCATAAAGGCCCAGAGATTCTGCGATATTTGCATTTAATAGAAGATACCATTTCTGTTGGGGTTCCTCCATCAGACTATGGTGTATAGCATCCAATGCGTCATGACTTCTTCCTTCTGCAAAATACAATCTTGACAAGAGGTAATATGAAACAGTTTTAAAATCTGGCTCATACTTAAGTTTTTCGAGAATTTCAATTGCCTTTTTCGGTTGACCTGTGGATTCTTCTCTCAGGGCGTCAATCAATAGAGATTCTGAATTAATGGATGAGCCTGTATTCTGTGCATAGAGATGTGGTGATATCAAAAAACAAAAACTCAAAGAAATATACACCATTGAAAACTTATATCTGAATTTCATTTTATTCATTTGAACAAATAAAAGTGTGATCATTCTACTTCAGTAACTTTCAACATATTGGTTCTTAGTTTTTTTAATATGGGCATACTTCCTGTATTGACCACAAGGTCCCCTTTTTTTAATTTGAGGTCCTTTTTTAATATTTCAATGACATCATCAATGGTTTCATCTGTTGAAGTCAATTTATCATAATAATAACAACGTACTCCCCAAACCAGATTAAGTGTTCCCAACATATGAGTTGCACTGGAAAAAATATAAATTGGACAGTTTGGCCGGTATGAAGATGTTTTAAAAGCGGTATAACCGGAAACCGTGAGGCCAATAATGGCTTTCGCTTTAATGTCTTCAGCTGTTTTTGCAGCATTGAAGCAGACTACATCAGAAAGAAAAGTGGATGACTTGTCAGATGGCTTTGGG
This sequence comes from uncultured Saprospiraceae bacterium, assembly GCA_964568865.1. Taxonomy (GTDB): domain Bacteria; phylum Bacteroidota; class Bacteroidia; order Chitinophagales; family Saprospiraceae; genus Vicinibacter. The sequence continues at coordinate 12,040 of CAZMSE010000045.1, read as the reverse complement.
CGTTTTGCGAGAATGGGATAATGTTTTTCGGCTTCGAAAATAATTTTTTTCATGGCTTGTACCACTTTCACCGGATGGTCTCCAATTGAAGTTTCAGCACTCAGCATAACCGCATCGGTACCATCAAGAACTGCATTGGCAACATCGGTGACTTCTGCTCTTGTGGGACTGGGTTGCTTAATCATGCTATCCATAAGTTGTGTGGCAACAATGACGGGCCTGGCACGTTGGATGCACTTGCCGATGATCATTTTCTGAAGAGTGGGTAATTTTTCAATGGGAACTTCGACACCCAGGTCACCGCGAGCAATCATGATGCCATTACTCGATTTAATGATGGCGTCAATGTTTCTTAAAGCTTCCGGTTTTTCAATTTTCGCGATCACCTTTGCGGGGTGGTTTGCCTCTTCAATTTTTGATTGAAGTTCTTCAATATCGATGGCTTTTCTGACAAAAGAAAGTGCAATCCAATGAACGGGTTGTGTTAATATAAATTTTAAATCTTCCAGGTCTTTTACGGTCAAAGAGGGTAAACTGATCTCTGTATCTGGAAGATTGACGCCTTTGTTTGAACTTAATGCACCCCCAAAGAGGCATTTTAAGGTGGTTCTGTCAACACCGTTGGAATCAATCACTTCAAAAACTAACTTTCCATCATCCAGAAGCACCGTTTCACCGGGTTTTACATCTTTTGCAAATTCCTTATAACTCAGGTAAATACGCTGTCTGTTGCCCAAGCAAGGAACATTGACAAAGTCAATGGTGTCTCCCGGTACAAATGAAATGCTACCGTTTTCAATTTCACCAACCCTTAATTTAGGCCCTTGAAGGTCGCACAGGATGCCTAAATGGGCATCGAATTCCTGATTTATTCGGGTTATATCTTTTATAACCTGCTCATGGACAGCATGTTTACCGTGAGAAAAGTTTAATCTGAAGATCGATACTCCTTCGCGGGCTAATGCCAATAATTGATCATAGTGGCTGCTGGAAGGCCCGATGGTAGCAACAATTTTGGTGTTATGGTGATTCATAAAATGCTTATTTAGTCCAGCTTTTCACTTAGGTAACTGTATAACAACGCAAAGGAACAGTGGTTATACTAAAAAAAGATAAAATATTTTTGGTATTCGCTAATTGAATCCTTTATTTTGCGCATTGGTTTTAAAATTCACCAAGTAAATACATTTGACCATGTCAACCATTGCAGAAAGAGTTAAAAAAATTATCGTTGATAAACTGGCTGTTGATGAATCTGAGGTTACCCTCGAAGCTAGTTTTGTAAACGATTTAGGTGCAGATTCCCTTGATACTGTTGAACTTATCATGGAATTTGAAAAAGAATTCGATACCTCTATTCCAGACGACCAGGCCGAAAAGATCCAAACGGTTGGACAGGCCGTGACTTACCTGGAAGCAAACTGTAAGTAAACCATTGACCATAATGCCGGCATTACTTAAAAGTCCGGTAGATCACCATTGGGCTAAATGAGGCGCGTTGTTATCACCGGATTAGGCGTATTGACTCCCATAGGACTGGGGGTAAAAGCCTATCTGGAAGGCCTTCAAAAAGGGATAAGCGGGGCTTGCTCAATCAGTTATTTTGACGCAGTACAATTTAAAACACGGTTTGCCTGTGAATTAAAGAATTTTGTAGCTGAAGAATACCTTGATAGGAAGGAAGCTCGCAAAATAGATCCATTCGCCCAATATGCTATAGTTGCAGCAGATCAGGCTATGCAGGATTCCGGAATTGATGTTAACCTGTGTGATCGTTCGCGATTTGGTGTGATATGGGGTTCTGGAATTGGTGGCTTTAATACGCTGGAGCATGACCTGTCAGAGGCTGCATTGAATCAAGGGCCACCTCGTTATAGTCCGTTCCTCATACCTAAACTGATTTCAGATATTGCTCCAGGTCATATCAGTATTAAATATGGCTTGATGGGAATCAACTATGGGACGGTTTCTGCTTGTGCTTCTTCCGCACATGCCATAGCCAATGCATTCGATTATATCCGGCTGAATAAAGCGGATATCATGATTTCCGGTGGATCGGAAGCAGCCATAACACGGGCTGGAGTTGGAGGCTTTTCAGCGATGAAAGCTCTTTCGGAGCGAAATGATGACTTCCTCACAGCCTCCAGACCTTATGATAAAGAACGCGATGGATTCGTCCTTGGGGAAGGGTCCGGAGCCATTATTCTTGAAGAGTTTGAATCGGCGAAAAAACGTGGCGCAAATATATATGCTGAAATAGTGGGTACCGGTGCAACGGCAGATGCTTACCACATCACCGCACCACATCCAGATGGCCTTGGTGCCAGCACGGCTATGAACCTGGCACTGTCGGAGTCTGGATTGTCATTGGATCAAATTGACTACATCAACACGCACGGTACCTCCACTCCATTAGGAGATATTGCAGAAGCGAAGGCCATTTTGAAGGTGTTTGGGGATCATGCGTATCAATTAAACATCAGTTCAACCAAATCAATGACAGGCCATCTGCTGGGCGCGGCAGGGGTTATTGAAATCATCGCAGGCATATTGGCGATGCAACACGATTTTATTCCACCTACCATCAATCACTTTACTGACGATCCGGATTTGGATCCAAAACTCAATTTTACTTTTAATGAGGCACAACACCGAAAGGTTGGCGCTTTTTTGAGCAACACCTTTGGTTTTGGTGGTCATAACAGTTCAGTGATAATTAAAAAATGTTAGGCTTTCTATTTAAGTATTACAAAAAAACCAATCACAAGTTTTTTTCAAAGGATAAACACTTTGCCGAACGGCTAAAGCATTTGGTTGGTTTTACCCCTTCCAATCTATACATCTTCAAGGTGTCATTTTACCATAAATCCACCTTGAATAATATTTCTACCGATAATCAAGGTCTGTATCAAAGTAATGAGCGGCTGGAATATCTCGGTGATGCACTGCTCAGCTTTGTGGTCGGCGAGTACTTATTCAAAAAATATCCGGGAGCTAATGAAGGGTTTTTGACCAAAATGAGGTCAAAAATTGTGAAACGGAAGATGTTAAATTTCATTGCTGAACAAATGGGACTTGACCGGTTGATGATTGAATTTAATCAAACCTCCATTTCACAATCCATGTTAGGCAATGCATTGGAAGCATTGATTGGTGCCATTTATTTAGAACAAGGATTTGATTATACCAAACAATTTATTTTGGCTAGAATCTTAAAGCGATTCATCGATATTGATCATCTTGAAGTTTTTGATGACAATTATAAGAGCCAATTACTGGAATGGTGTCAGAAGAATTCAAAAGACATTGACTTTCGCGTTTTGAATAAATTTAAATCAGAGAAACGCGATCGATTCCGCGTCGGCGTATTCATAAATGGGGAAGAGGTTGGATCTGCTGAAGATTTCAATAAAAAGAGTGCTGAACAATTTGCTTCGCAGATTGCGCTTAAAAGCTTAGGCATTCATGAGGAAGCTTAATATGGCACCAAGGGTTTGTATTATCTACCAGATCATTGATTAAAAAAGTGAGTTTCACTTAAAGTGAAAAGCCCAAATGTCTGCGGAGCACTCTAACCACACAAATAGTCAACATTTCAGCAGACTAACTCCTAAAAAAGAACACAACCTTTGGATGGCTACCCGGTTATTGGATAACTGGTTGGATGATATTGTGGATAAGGGATTTTATCACCAACAAAACGCATTGGATCAGATGAATGGCCTCGCTGCACGCCTGGTAGATTATGGAGTGCCGGGAATTGCTAAAAAAATAAGGATGCTACAAGGCAAACTCCACGCCAAGAGCGATCGGGTTGGACAATTATCCCTTGTTTTAGGTGAATTTTCTTTGTTTTGTTCGATGATGAAGGGCATTGATCAGCTCAATTCAATTCAAAGGGAAGATCTTTTAAGTTATGCAGGAATACCATATCACAAAAAAAACCTATCTAACGAACGTTCGTTAGATGATCAGTGGTTGTATGTAGGTTATGCGAAGGAACGTGAAGAAAAATTAACCGTTTACAGGCATTGGTTTGTAGGAAATAAGACAAATGTCAAAATATTGTGGATTGAATATTTATTTGGGCAATCTAATCGCCCAAAGCGATTTGTCATCGGGAGATTTTATTCTGCAGTGGTACGTTTTTTTCCTTCTGCTACACCTTCCAGAATCGATGACATTCATTCGAGCCCGACCATACCAAAACATCAGTTGGAACCTCAAAACTCTACATTAAAGGAAGTCGTGGACCATTTTAGCCTTTTGCTTACATACAACCCTTTCATTCGATCCTATGTGTATGTTCTCCGACAGACCGAAATGCAAAAATTCAAGGGAAAATGGTGCTTATGGGATGGAGGCAGTGAGTTGTTTCCATTGGATAATCAAACCAAAGAACTTGATGCGTTAACCAGTGTTTGTAAGCTGGATGGTACTTACTTATTTGTTGAGTTTTTAGGTAAAGCAATTAAAGTCTTAAGCATTTTATTGGATGGTCAGGTATTATCAATGAATCAATTGACCGGAAACTTTTCCCAGGAGATAAGCCCGGAGGACGATAAAGTATAGTGGGACCAACTTTTTCAGAAACTTGCTTTAAGCAACCAGTTTGAGGCGCTGCAATATAGCCTTTGCAGGAATAGGGGAAGTGACTTTAATATCATGATGTTCACCATATTCCAAAGCCAGAAAATCTCCGGCTTGCATGGTAATTTCCCGTTGATGTCCTTCAGAATTTTTTATGGTACAGCAACAACTTCCTTCCAATAGAAGAAAACACTCGAGTAAATCGTCATGCACCTCTTCAGGAACTTGGTTTTTGACCCAAATGACGTCTAGTTCAAGTACTTCATCTTTATGCAAACTCTCTATATGAATATCTTCCAATTGTTCAGGGACGGATAAATGAGATACCAAGGAATTCCAATCACTTGATTTGGAAAACGGTCCAAGCAAAGGGTAGGCTGGGCCAGATCCAGAAGGATTTTTTGAAGTGAATGGTAAATTGTCCAATATCTTGGTTTTGGTATGGACAGGCGGCTTAATGGAATAGAAACCAGCCAATTGGGAAAGGGCTTCTTCAATCGGTTGGATTTCATTCGGTTCGAGGCCTTCTGTCCAATTACCCAATGTATTGTTATTGAATTGTGGCATGTCTTTCATTGGTTAATTTCACTTGCTTGAAATATTTTTCTCAATTTGAGTAATGCATTTCGTGCCCTTGTTTTTACGGTTCCCAGAGCTATACCGAACTGATCGCTGATTTCCTGATGTGTCATACCATGAAAATATATCCAATCAATGATTTGTTGCTGTTCGAGCGTTAGTTGTCCCAGTAATTCCCGAATTCCGATGGCGTCTGGATTAAGTCCGGCCAAGCCAGGTTCATTTTCCTGATTTACGAGGGAATCTGCTTTTTGGTTTTGCCTGGAATTCTTATAATGGGAAGATCGGTGAAAATCGATGGCCGTATTTCTTGCTATGTTGATCAGCCAGGTGGCAAGAGTGCCTTTTAATGGATCATAAGAGTGGATGTGTCTGTAGATTTTTATAAAAGTATCCTGCAGTAGGTTTTCGGATTCGTTTGGATCTTTGACTATTTTTAAAATAATCCCATATAACATTGACGCGTAATGGTCATAAAGATAAGCATAGGCATCTGATTGCCCTGCGGTTAATCCCTTTACCAGAAGAACTTCTGCAACTTTCATGTACGGTCAATAGGGTCAAAATTTTCCGAAATTTATAAATAAATATTGATCCAGGAAAATCTCATGTGTATAACAAATTGCACTAACCCTGAAAGGGTGTTATACTTGTTACCTCGAACGAAGTTTGAGGCTTAGGAGTGAATTTTATCCTGTTTTGGCGGGATTTTTGCGATCTGGCAAAAATCATGACAAAACAAGATTTTCGTAAGTTGTGCAATCTGTTATACACCCGAAATGCTAAATGGACCATCTATTTAAGCTGAAACCTTTCTTCTTAAACTGCAAGGGTGCTTTCCAATCAAATCTAGGCGGGTGATTTTGAAGAGTAAATAAGGAAATTAGGTACCAGGTAAGAAGTTTTAGTGCCCTTAACTTAAATCGCGTTCATTTAAATCTTATGCCAAAATCAAAGAACGCATGTTAAGCCTAAGTAATACAAGACAAACAATTATTTAACCAATACACAACATAAAATTTACAGCTATTATATATTGAGGAAACAGTTTGTTTAAATTTTGATAATATGGGTCTCAGCGTGAAAACGAGAATGGTGTAATAATTTTGCTCTAGCAAGCTGATCGATGTTAGATACAATTATTTAATGTAGATGCGAATTTCAGATGAATGCTCTGAAAAAATTACTTTTTGTTCTTGAGCAATAGAATAATTCAGCTGCTGTTAATTCTAAGAGATTTCATTTCAACACTTTTTTACAGCAGGTACCTGGATAACGGGTAGCTGCTTTTTAGTAATGTAAAATGATGAAGAATCACATCATGAACGGTATTGAAGGGAAAGTCTAACAATTCCATAACATACGGATAATATTAAATTAACGATAAGCCTACAAAAGAATAAGTATAACGATTTCGTAATATTCGCTTATTCTTATTCGCCATTTATTCAACGGATCTTTGCAGTGAATTAAAAGATATAAATTGTATTTATGAAACCGGCCTATTTACTACTCATATTAATTATTGGATTTTTTGCAACTCAAACATTTGCGCAAGTTGGATCTGGAATAATCTCAGGAACTGTATTGGATAAAGCCACGGGTGAACCCATGATTGGAGCGGTAGTTAAAACCATAGATGGTACTACCGGTACAATCACTGACATCAATGGAAAATACTTATTAAAACTAAGCCCTGGAACCCATACCATCCAATGCGGTTTTATTTCATTTGCAGAGCAAAAATTTGAAGTCACTATTAAGGAAAGTGAAGTTCAAACTTTAGATGTTGCATTGGAAGAAGCCACTGTAGCCATCAATGAAGTTGTCGTAACCTATACCTTGCAGAAATCCAGTGCAGTAGCGCAGCTCATTGAAAGAAAAAATTCTGCAGTAGTCAGTGATGGAATTTCCTCAGAAATGATTAGAAAAACTCCGGATCGCAGCGCATCTGAAGCTTTGAGAAGAGTTACGGGTGCAAGTATTCAAGAAGGTAAATTTGCGATTATCAGAGGTATGAATGACCGTTACAATGCAGGTTATTTGGATGGAGCATCATTACCATCTACTGAATCTGATCGCAAGGCTTTTGCTTTTGATGCCATTCCTTCTTCTTTGATTGACAAACTTCAAATCATTAAAGCGGGTACACCGGAAATTTCAGGTGACTTTGGCGGTGGTTTGATTAAGATTAGCACAAAGGCTATACCAGAAAAATTTACGCATCAATTGACGATTGGTGGACAAGTACATTCACTGACAACATTTAAAACGTTCAATTCATTTAACAAATATTCTGGCGAAGGCTTGGGTTTTATGAGTTCTGAAAGAGATCTTCCAGCCTTAACTGATGGTGCTTTAAAGCCAAAGGGGACTTTTCCTACAGAAGCTGAAAAAGCCTCGCTGGCCGAAAATTCAAAATTATTTCACTTAAACTGGTCACGTAGTGCAGCAGAAGCGGACCCTAATTTGAGATTGGCGTATTCCATGGGATGCCCATTATTGGTGACTGACCGCCATAAGGTGGGTTTAGTCTTTGCGGTTAATTATGCGAACACGCGCAAATATTCAACTTCAGATATTTCTACTTTTGATGGCAGCGGTCAGTTAACCGATCTCCATGATAATATTTATGGACAAAATATTACATCCGGTGGAATCTTAAATTTGAATTATGTGTCAGACAACACACAAATTAGTTTGAATAACTTGTTCAACATCAACTCGGATTTTAGCACCATCTATAGAAAAGGTATTGGAAATCTGATAGACTATATTGAGGTCGATAATATGGTCAATCTGGTTTCATACAATCAATTAAACAGTAGTGTAATAAATGTTAGAAAGTTATTGGGAAGCCCAAGCATTGCCTTGGATGCATCGATTCATTACAGCCATGTCAATCGTAAAATCCCAACTTATCAGATTGTAAGTTATACGAAAAACACAGAAACACCATCATTCAACCTGGCATTGGGCGACTTTTTTAACACCAGTTCAGGTTTGTTTTCCTCTTCGTTGAAGGAAGATTTGACTTCTGCTCAACTCAGTTTTTCAAAGAAGTGGGAAAAACTTCAAAATGGATTGGAAATTAAGATAGGTGCGAATGTCCAAAGTAGAGTGAGAGATTTTGAAAGTTCAAATTTTGTCTACAATGGAACGCAGCCTGAATTGACTTATGAACCTGGAATAGATTTGGGAACTGAAAATATTCACAAGGACGGATTGTATTTAGTTGAGAAAACGTCAGATGATCGGGCTTATTATCATGGTAACCAACGTATCTATTCAGGGTTTATCAGTTTTGATCAAAGACTGTTTGGCAAGCTGAGAGCTTTATATGGGCTCAGGTATGAGAAGTCAGAGATTGAATTGGACAATGAACAAGAGAATTTTAACATCGCTGAAATCAGTAAGGCTAATATGTTGCCATCCGTCAACCTGACCTATTCTATTTCGTCCCAATTTAATCTCCGTAGTGCTTATTTCGCTAGCATTAACAGACCAGAATTTAGGGAGTTGGCACCATTTGCATTTTATACTTTCGATAAGAATTCAGAGGTACGAGGAAATAATAATTTAAAAATAGCCACGCTAAATAATTTTGAGATTCGTGGAGAATGGTTTCCAACTGGCGGGCAGGTAATTTCAGCAGGTGCGTTTTTTAAAACCATTCAGAACCCAATAGAATTTAATATAGATATTACTCAGACGTTTACGACTTTTACTTTTGGAAATGAGAAGTCAGCCAATATTTACGGATTTGAGTTTGAAGTCAGAAAGAATTTTGATTTTATTGGAGAAAGTGATTTTTTCAGGCAATTGGCATTGAATGCAAATATTTCGTTCATTAAATCAAAACTCGAGTTTGCAGAGGGTAGTCAATCAGCAAAGGATAGAGCGCTACAAGGACAATCTCCTTATGTGATTAACTGCGGACTTCAATATGAAAGTGAAGAGAACGGTTGGGCTTTTAGCTTGATTGGCAATAGAATTGGCAGAAGAATTGCTTTTGTGGGCGTAGACCCAAAGTATGGTGAAACTAAAATGGATATTTATGAGGACTCAAGAACAGTCGTAGATTTCCAAGCTGGAAAGACATTGGGAAAATTTAATGTGAAACTTACTGTCGGTGATATTTTTAAGCACGACCAAATTTTTTATCAGGATGCCAATCTATCAGGGAATTTTGAGGAAACTTCAGATAGAAGGATCTTTAGATATAAAAACGGATTATCAACTACTTTAAGTTTGAATTACACTTTTTAAGGAATACTGGTCATAAGTAATTTTAATCTTGTTATCTCTGAATTTCATATTCAGGAGTGAACTTTCTTTGATATACTATTTTGCTTCTGAAGCAAATAATTCTTTGTTAGCAGGTTTATCGATATCGCACGATAATTTCTCAAATGGCATATTTTTTATTTGATCTTCGGTTTTTCGAGAATTAGTATTAATTAATAATTAGGTAACAATTAAAAAATCTGTCTTTACAAATTGAGCTTGAAATTTGCAGTATCAATCAAATAAATTAAAATGAAAAGAGAATTTTACTACTTAATGATTTTAGGAATATTTTTCCAGGCACCTGGCCTTTTAGCACAAAGCAAAGTCTTGGAAAAAACAAATTTTGTTGGGGCATTAAACATTGATGCATCCAAAGATTGGACACAAAGTTGGACCAATTGGGATCCCAAGAACACAGATTATCCTGCTGTGACCGATATCACCACATTGGATGGAATGGCAACAAGTCTTCCCGTTCCGGGCAAGAAAGAAATCACCGGAATCTTAAATCTGGATGCAAATCAAGTTTACCTTTTAAAGGGGATTATTGTTGTCTCTAATGGTGGAAAATTGGTCATTCCTGCTGGAACAGTTATTCGTGGAGAAGCTGATTTGAATAGTACTCCAAAGAATTATGCTTGTATTGTAATAGAGAGGGGCGGTAAAATTGAATTAAATGGAACAGCCTTTAATCCTGTAGTGTTGACCTCAAACAAAGCAATCGGTCAAAGAGAACGCGGTGATTGGGGTGGTCTATTAATTGCAGGACGTGCAGTTCATAACTTGTCAAATGCAACTTTCGATAATGTACAAATGGAGGGATTCAATAACATTACTTTTGATGGTAGCCTGGCGAAGTTTGGAGGTAATGATGCCACAGACAATTCAGGAGTACTCAAGTATTTGAGGATTGAGTTTGCCGGTTTGGCTTTTGAAACTAACAAAGAAATTAATGGATTGACTTTGGGAGCAGTTGGTTCTGGAACGGAGATGCATCATGTTCAGGTGAGTTACAGTAACGATGATTCATTTGAATGGTTTGGAGGGTCAGTAAATTCAAAGTATTTGATCGCGTATAAAGGAACTGATGATGATTTTGATACCGATAATGGGTATAATGGTATTAACCAATTTGGTATCGCGGTGAGGGATTCTGTATATTACGATTTGACCTTTGGATTACCCTCCGGATCTTCAACATCTGAAGGATTTGAATCCGACAATGAAGCATCAGGTACTGCAAATGTTCAACCTTATACTTCGGCAATCTTTTCAAATTTTACCATGGTTGGACCTGTACCTGAGGGTACAAAATATACGGACTTAAACTCAACCGCAAGATCAGCTTTTCGCCGTGGAGCAAGAATACGTCGTAATTCTTCATTAAGAGTTGTAAATAGTATTTTTATGGGTTATCGTAACTTTTTAATGATGGATGGGGACAGTAGTCTTAGAAATACCAATGATCCAGGACTTCTTGCCATTTTAGGATTGAGTCCGGTTGATGCGGAGAAAAGACAGGCGAGTTTCAATAATAATATCATCGTCAATACGGCCAACGCTTATACAAGTACTACAGACACGACCGCTAACGGTTTGGTTGAAGTGGCCAGGGCAAAGGGGAGTGATGCGAAGCTAAAGGCACTGGATGCTTATGTGCGTCAAACAGGTTGTCTGGCAAACAATATTAATCCAGTGGCATTTGTAGCCGGCTCACTTTTGGAAAACCCATCCGCTTATTCCACGACTCCAAATTTTAGACCCGTAGCCGGATCTCCTGCTTTATTGGGAGCCGAGTTTGAATGCAATCCAGTTTTGAAGAACCTTATCACTTCTTCAAAGGAAATTGAGAAAGCAAATGAATCAATTTCCGTTTATCCTAACCCTGTTGTGGGAGATATGCTTTATTTCGGAAAAAATGTGGAATCGTTTGGTTTGTTTGATTTATCCGGAAAATTACTTTTACATGGCTTTGATACAGATCAGGTAAAAGTTGGAAATTTACAAGCTGGAGTGTATTTCATCAAAATGGAGGGTCACATAAGTAAAGTGATTATAGAGTAACAATTTATTCGCTTTTAATTCAAAAAAGGAGCCAGGTATCCTGGCTTCTTTTTTTAAGTGTGTTAATATAAGAATTTCAAATGGTGTTATTCTTTAAAATATTTTTGTTTTCGAACTAATAACTCAGGCCAATGATGAAGAGGCAACTATAGGAAGTAAGGCTTTATCTTCATAGAATCATTGCTTAACAAACCAATCATTGAATAGTGCTGAAAATTGCCGAGGGTTAATATTCGGTTTATGCAGGAATTTTTGGAATTAATAATTATCAAAATTAAGCTAAGGCACTATTAATTTTCTCCGCTTAACAGTCAAGTATGGACGGATATATAAATGTATGGCTGTTTCTACGTGATTGAAATAAAATATTTACCACTTTTCAGGGAATCCAATTGGACTTGGAGAATTGATTGAATATTAAACCCAATCCATGCATTAGAGGTGCATGGATTTTCCTCACTTCCGACATGACCGAGTGGTAGCAAAGCTAATCAAGCCATACAAAATGGCTTGATCA
>CAZMSE010000044.1:0-24118 GCA_964568865.1 uncultured Saprospiraceae bacterium | reverse complement strand
GGTGCTGGACACTGCTGGTGTTTTGATTTCCACTTGAAGGATCACCAAAATCCCAATGCCACTCCATGGGTTGATAATTTGACAAATCTCTAAACTGAATCGATTTGGAATTTGTATCATTCCTTTTATAATTCCATCTGGCCAATGGAACATTGTCGATCCCCAGACTATCACATACACTGCCATCCACCGGACCAAGACGAAAGTGTGGAAAATTAGGAACAGAATTGGAATTTGGTGCCGGTAATGGCAAGCCATTCTCAATAAACTTACAAGCCACACCCTGGCTATCCGGCTCTTCGATGACATGCATACACAAAGTGCCTGTATAAGTGGAAATATAAACCTTACCATCTGCAGCCAGTTCCATAGTGGAAGTCTTACATTTAAATCCGGAAAACATGGAATCTATGAGCTCTCCATGACGTGAGATGATGAGACGACTGTTTAACAGGTCAGAACTGTCCAGATTGAATTGATACAATTTGCTATCAGTGGTTAAGTAAATGAAATTTGAATTTGGTGAAAACGCTAATCCTCCCGGGCCTGCAGTATCCGTAATATGGATGGATTTCATATTGCCTAAACTTCCTCCACAACGATCAAAATCGAAAACTTGTAAGTAATCTCCTTCCCTGAAATTATCCTGAGACTCTAATAAGGCATATTGAGTTCCATCGGGACTGAATTGAGCTTGTCCAATTCCGGTCATAATTGGATATTCCACTTGTTCTGTATGGTGTTTTTTGATGCCTCCTGGATCCAACAGGTATACCAAAACCTGTTGGGTATATCTCCTGGGGATCAGTAGCCACCAGTCTCTTCCGTTGGCATGGCGGCAGGCCTGGATTTTACCATATTCAAAACGATCCGTATCGATCAATTTATCAAATTCCACAACGCGCCCTAAACCATTTTCCTGTTTGCTGTCGATAGTGGCTTCATAAAGTCTGTTTGTCTGATTGAGGCTGTCTGGTTGTGGTCGGTCAGACCATAAGTAATAAATTCGATATAAATGATCCGAACCAGGTTGATTTAAAATCAAAATACCTTGGTCGAGAGATAATCCATAACGACTGTAAAAGGCATCCTTTACATTGATTCTATTTCCGTTTTCCATCGTGTCTATTTGAGCATTAAACACGCTAAACCCATTGGATATTGCGATGATCCTTTGGCCGTTTGGTTCGCTGATTATCGCATTCCCTAGTTCAACTTTATATGAAGAATGGACTGTATTAACTTTCAATTCTTCAGAAGCAAAATTGAAAATCATGGTGTTAGGACCTAGCCCACTATAGTATCCTAGCACCCATTGGTAATCTTCAAATTGAGACTTAACACTTGAGGTAAATATCAGCATATAGAATAATACAGTAATCGTCTTCATATCAAAAATAATTGGAGGAGGAGCTGGTAAATACCAGCTCCTCCTTGGTCATGATTAATTTTTAATGAATTTTAAGTTGTGGAATTTATCCCCAAATTGTGCATGAATAATATACAAACCTGGAATCCAATGTTCGATATTGATCTTTAAGGGCAATTTTTGGTCTTGCCCTTTCCAAATGGGAGCACCCTGATCATTAAAAATTTGAATACTGGAAAAGTGCTCCAATTCTTTGCATTCTATAACAAGGTTCTGGTCTGCAGGAACAGGTTTTAGTAAAACATTTAGTTTCCGCACAGCCCCTGAATTGAACGCAATAATAGGTTCAGGTGCTGAACATAGAATATCGTCCTCTTGAGTTTGAACGGAATATGGACTCATCAATGCCCGAGCCCTGTAAACACCCAATCCTCCTGAATAAGCACATTGGTTGGCTATTTGTTGTAATGTATTAAGTTCAGTCGAATCAAAGTCGCGCTGCTCAATAATGCTGTTGAGCACAATGTCATTGACCGTTATAGCATTTTCTTCATAAACCATATTCGCTTCAATGGAATCATTCTGAGCTTTAATTTCGCTGGCTGTAGTATTTGCATTAAAGTTAATATCAGAATTAATTTCCAACAATACCATTCCAGCAGAATCTAAAACCACATACAAACTATCCCTCGTGTCCAACAAATCAATCAAGGTCAACGAATCTTCGTCATTAATGAGCAGATTGATGCTGTCTATTTGTTCCAGCGCACTCCATCTCAATGTAGAATAGACATTCAATTGTTGGCTTTGAGAAGAATCCGGAGCATACAATTTGCTGATTAAGTGTTCAATTTGTTTTAGTTTTAAATACGATGAATCCAATGATTGAGTATAAAATGTGTTTAACTCCGGATATTCAGACAGTAATTCAGGTTCATCCAAAATCCTTTTGATCAAATAGGACTTTGCCTCCCATCGGGATTCCTGGTTAAACTCATCCGGAGAATTTGACCAATTGATGATGTCATCCGAATTTCGCGGGTCGGCAAACTTTACCGTTCCGCAGTTCAACTGGCAAATTGGGGGAGTTAATGTTGAATCAGTATAATACCATTGCTCAGTAGAATTGGGTGTATGGATATTGTATTGGGTACCATATGGATGATCATTGTTACCTAATGGCCTTACTAAATATTTACTCCTTCGAATATAATCACCTTGTCCATCATGCCTGGCTCCTGCACTGAACTGACCTGTATAGATATTTCCGTGATTTTCCTGAATGCCCGAAATGCCGGTCCTGGCATAATACCATCCATGGGTACAATCTGTTGTCCGATTTGTCACTAAATCGGCATCCATATTGTTAGAAAGTACCCAATACCCACGATACATATTATTTGATATGTTACAATCCAGGATTGAGTTTTCCGAATTAGCCAATCGGAAACCATTGGTTTGGGTTGATTCATACCCTTGATTACTTGCGGAATTGCATTTGATAACAGAGGGAGAATAACTAAAATTGAAACTCGTCCTTCCATTGATCGGGCCTGCAGCTTGCCAATTCATATGGTTGTTGGAAAACTCAACAACAGGACTATTCTGAATATTCACACCAAACAATCCAATAGTAGGGAATAAGTCATTTTCTGTCATATGAATATCTGCCGATAAATTATTGTTTAAATCTATGAGCGATCCAAAAATACTATATTGCGTTGCAGCATAAATATGGTTTCTTTCGACATGCATATAACTTGCGGAACTTGAATTGATGATTATGGCATTTGACTTTGTAGTAATCCGGTTGTCTGAGATATGAATGCCTCCTGGTTCTCTTCTTGCCCTGATCTGAGAACAAAATATACCTGTTGTTACATTTTCCATCCGGTTTAAGGCAACATTGCAGTCAGCGCCATTACTGGAAACAGCAACCCGAACATTATTAAAACTATAAGGATCCCAAGAATTTTTTCCAAAACCGGTTACCGAAACCAAAGGTAAAGCAACAGCTCCCTGGATAGTGAATTGTCCTGAAACCCCAACGGTACCTGCAATCCCCAGATTGCTGTTTAAACTGTTAAACTGATTGCCAATGGCAAGTCCCGGAATGTCCTTAAATACGGTTCCCTCCACGTCAATTACATTATCTATACCACTCACTCCACAATAAAGATTTTCAAAGATATTTCTTTCGATAAGTGCGGCATTTTTCCTCCCAATAAGAATATTGTCTACAAACGAAATTATGCCTGCATAAGAATAAGATCCGCCCTCAAACCAGGGATCCTCCGAAGGAGTAGGTGGAGAAATTTTCAAAGGCAAGGTTCCTTCAAATTTATTTCCTATAAAAACCGATATCAAGGAAAAGCCTCCTGATGTTCTGGGATTATAGATCCCGATAAAATTATCCCGGAAAGTAGATTTTTGCACTAGCATGCTGGTCTGCAAAGAATTTTCATTGGTGTACAATGCAAATAATGCATCCCTTATGGTGGAATTTTTGAATATTGTCCAGCCATAGTCTTCAAAAAGTATTCCCTGCCACATCTGATTCGTACACGACTTGTAACTCGTGGAATACGACCCA
Organism: uncultured Saprospiraceae bacterium; assembly: GCA_964568865.1. Taxonomy (GTDB): domain Bacteria; phylum Bacteroidota; class Bacteroidia; order Chitinophagales; family Saprospiraceae; genus Vicinibacter. Next base: position 20,156 of record CAZMSE010000044.1, on the reverse strand, counting down.
AGCAATGAATAGTTCTTTACAATAATCTGTGCTCCGCTATTCATATAAAATCTGCAATTGGTAAAATTCATCCAGGTATCCAAAATCAAAACCCCTGTTAAGTTAATACAATGATTGTTCACCTGGTGATTATACGTGCTGAATACATCCGAGGCCAGAGCTCCATTGAGTCCACCAACAACAAACATTTCCGTAAAGCCTGATGGGCAATCGCAATTCTCTCCTTGCGTAAACAATTTGAGGGGCATGAGTGTCATTAGAAAAAATGACAACATTGGAATACCAACTACGAACTTATTCGTAAATCGGGGGGGGGGTAGAAAAATGTGTTTTCATAATAGAAAATTTAATGGTTAAAAAAGATTACCGATATGAACATGGTACACCTTTACCTTTTTGCTTTCTAATAGGGCTAGCTGAAATGCTTTAAGTAAAAATTATTTTATTCTGGCACTCTTGCCATGAAAGTAAATTTACAAAAGACCCATAGCGGGATGCAAATTTTTTTAGTTAATTAACACTTATGAACCCAAAAATCAGTGTTTTACCGGATGCTGGGTCAGGGTTTACCCGGATGACCCATTTGCAATTTATCCCGATAAACTGATCCCAAAATGGTAATTTTGCGGCAATGAACGCAGTCAGTTTTACCAAATTATCGGTGGTTATTCCGGTGTACAACGAAGAAAGAACCATACACCTCATTCTGGATGCCATCGCTCAGGTACAGTTGCCGGCGGCTCTCGAACTGGAAATATTGCTGGTCAACGATTGCTCCAAAGATCAAACCGAAGCAAAGCTTCGCGACTATATGTCTGCTCATCCCGAAAGAAATTATAGATACTTCAAACATGAGATGAACAAAGGAAAAGGTGCCGCCCTCCATACAGGCATTCATGAAGCCACCGGCGATCTGATCCTCATCCAGGATGCCGATCTCGAATACGATCCACGCGAATATTCCATCTTACTCCAACCCATACTTGAAGGCAAAGCCGATGTTGTATACGGTTCTCGATTTATCGGAGGAAAACCCCACCGCATTTTATTCTTTTGGCATTCCATAGGAAACAAAATGCTTACTTTTCTTTCCAATGTCTTCACCAATTTGAACTTAACCGACATGGAAACGTGTTATAAGTTGTTTAAGGCAGATGTAATTAAATCATTGCGGCTGAACGAAAAAAGATTTGGATTTGAGCCAGAGGTTACGGCAAAAATTTCGCGAATCAAGGGACTTCGCATTTTTGAAGTTGGCATTTCTTACTATGGACGCACTTACGCCGAAGGAAAAAAGATCAATTGGAAAGATGGCTTTCGGGCCATTTATTGCATCATTAAATATCGTATCATTCATTAATCATTATTTTTTTAAGTTTAATTCCTATGAAACCTAAAATTTTTCTTTTATTGGTATACTTGCTGATCACTGCATTGAAACCCATGTTAGCCCAAGTTCAGGAAATCAAAAGCAACATGAGTTTAGGGACTCAAACCGGATTTTCAGTGGATATTGAAAATGCTGACCAGGATTTAATCGAAGACGTCCTTGAAAAATATGTAAAGGAATATGGTAAACTCAAAAAAAATAAAAAAGCAAAGGAACATTTCATACTGAATGCCAATATGCCGTTGATCAATGGCACCGATCCACTGGATCTTTATATAATCATTGCCGACAAAAATGCCGTATTTTATTTTGATCTCAAAACCGCATTTCTGAATTCAAAAGACCAGGCCTCCGTTTCTCAAAAGGCAACTGACTTTGTTCAGAATTTCGCCTACGAAGTCCAAAGGGAGTTTACCCGTAAAATTCTCGATACAGAAAATAACAAGTTGAAAAAATTGAACAATAAACTGGAAGACCTCAAAGATGACAATACCAAATACCACAAAGACATAGAAGAAGCAAAAGCCAAAATCAAAAAACGTGAAGATGACATCCAAAAAAACATAAAAGATCAGGAATTGGCCCAAAAAGACATTGAGCTTCAAACCAAGGCGGTAGATGATGTCCGCAAAAAACTACAAGCCATCGGGAGATCCCAATAAAATCACATTATAAAAAAAAATTATAAATATTTTTTAACATATGAAACAGGCTCCCACCCGGAGTCTGTTGTGTTTCCAAAGGCCGGGTACAAAGTCCCCAATGCCTGCTCTGAATGTCCAAACCTCTCCAGTAAGCGCATAATCTTTTGATATGCATATCATTAATTGATAACTGTTTTATATATTAAATTAAAAGATAATATGTATTTTAGCCGATCCGAATTTGCATTGAAGTTTTAAACATTTTTTCCACAGAGTCTGGGCAACTTTTAAACAGGCTGGGAGATATGGTGAACTTTTTTAATATTTGATGAATTCTAATCTTTGTGGTCTATTTCATCGAACCAACATCCATCCACCATGGCTGAATCTTTAAAAGAGTCGTTAAAAATACATTCCGGTACCACCCGTTATCGAAGCCAGGAACCCAATCCCCTGGCTTATGAACGCATTCAACCACAGGCCATTGAACTGGAAGAGACCGTTCTGGGAGCCATAATGCTAGACAAAGATGCCATTTCCATTGTCTTGGATATTTTGCATCCTCAAAGTTTTTATAAACCTTCTCATCAGAAAATCTATCAGGCAATGGTTAAGCTTTTTGAAGCCAGCCAGCCCATAGACACGCTAACGGTTCGCGAAATGCTTCACAAAAACCAGCAACTGGATGAAGTTGGTGGACTGGCTTATATTCTGGAATTAGCAAACAAAGTAGCCTCCTCGGCAAATCTGGAATACCATGCAAGAATCGTAGCCCAAAAATTCGTTCAACGAGAGCTCATTCGGATTTCAACACACATCATTCAAGACTCATTTGAAGATTCCAAAGACGTTTTTGACCTTTTGGATGCCGCTGAACAAGGGCTTTATGACATTACTGACAAATACCTCCGCAGAGGTTATGAATCGGTGGGTTCATTGGTTCGAATGGCCAAACACCGACTTGAAAACATGAGTCACCATGAATCCGGTATTTCCGGCGTTGCCAGCGGATTTCCAGATCTGGATAAACTGACTTCCGGTTGGCAAAAATCCAACCTGATTATCGTGGCCGCCAGACCCGGTATGGGGAAAACTTCTTTTACGCTGGCTCTCGGACGCAATGCTGCCATGGATTATGATACTCCTGTGGCTTTGTTTTCACTGGAAATGAATAATCTTGAATTGGTCAATCGTTTACTTTCAATGGAAGCTGAAATCGAAGGCTCAAAAATGCGAAACGCCAAGTTGGATGATGACGATTGGAATAAACTTAACCATGCAATCACAAAACTTGGCGAAGCGCCAATTTATATCGACGATACACCCTCACTCAATGTGTTTGAACTTCGGGCCAAATGCAGAAGACTTCATCAACAATATAAAATAGGGCTTGTCGTCATCGACTACCTGCAACTGATGACCGTCGGTGGATCCGATAAAAAGGGAAGTCGCGAACAAGAAATATCTACCATCTCCCGAGCTCTTAAAAGTCTTGCCAAAGAAATCAATATTCCGGTGATTGCACTTTCTCAGTTGAACCGGGCTGCTGAAACGCAAACCAAAGACAATAAAAGACCTCAACTGTCCAACTTGAGAGAATCGGGTGCCATCGAACAAGATGCCGATATGGTCATGTTCATTTATCGTCCGGATTATTACGATCTTGAATCTAATTATGACATGCCGAAAGGCCTTACAGAACTCATCATAGCAAAACACCGAAATGGAGCAACCGGAACCGTCAATATGCGCTTCATTGACAAGTATGCCAAATTTGTCCCTGTCGAACAAACCTTTGATCCATTCAGTCACATGTCTGCCGGTATGCCTAATGTCATTATCAAACAATCTGCCATGAACGATGAAGAACCCACACCATTCTAAACCAAAGGCTGGTCAAAAAAAGGAAGAACCTTCCGAAATTCGTCTAAATAAATTCATTGCACATTGTGGCGTTTGTTCACGTCGTGAAGCTGCATCTTTGGTCAAAGAAGGCCAAATTGTCGTCAATGGGGTCATTGAATACAATCCTTCCTATCAGGTCAAACCGGAAGATCAGGTCGTTTACCAGGGTAAGCGTTTGAAAAAAGAATTCAGCAAGATTTATCTCTTAATGAATAAACCCAAAAACACCATCACCACACTCAGCGATGAAAAAGGCCGTAAGACGGTGTATGACCTCATCAAATCAGAAGTTACCGAACGCATTTATCCTGTTGGACGATTGGATCGCAATACCACTGGTCTACTTTTACTGACCAACGATGGCGATCTTGCTCAAAAATTATCCCATCCCTCTCGAAAAATAAAAAAATTGTATCACGTCACACTGGACAAAAACCTAAGCAAAAGGGACTTTGAACAAATTCTTCTGGGAATAAAGCTGGAAGATGGTCCGGTAAGTGTAGATAGTCTGGCTTATGCCAACGAAAAAAAAGATGAAATAGGCATCGAAATTCATTCGGGAAAAAACCGCATCGTCCGTCGCATTTTTGAATTTCTGGGATATGAAGTATTGAAATTGGACAGGGTTTTGTTTGCTGGTCTCACCAAAAAGAATTTGCCAAGAGGACGATATCGCCATTTGACTGAGCAGGAAATCATTCACCTGAAATATTATTAACCCAGTGCATTCCGTAGCATTCAATGCAGCTTAGGATTGCCTGCGAATTCAGAATGCTGACGAAAGGGATAAATTACATCGCATCAATCGGTAAAAAGAAAGTCAATACCACCCATTGTTCTTTTGGCCAGGTCAATTCTCAACCCAGGAGTTCGAATGTTTTGTTGAAATAAAAAAAGCCTGCAGCGTTTGATCCTTTTTATCAAGAAAACCCTGCAGGCTATTTAGTCAGACTAACGAATGTTAGTACTTCTAAGGTTTATTTAATTTATTTGCGAAATCGCCACCTTTAAACATACTGATTTTATTCACATCAATGTATTTGCGCATTGCTGAGTTAATTTGTTCAGGCGTAAGTGCATTGATTTTATTTTCCATTTCTTCAGAAAATTGCAAAGTACGGTTGATGTGTAACATTTGATTCAACTGGTTGGACAGCGTATTGTCCTGTGATCGGTTAACTTTTCTGGACTGCAGATATCCGGATCGAGCATCATTGATTTCGGTCTGAGTGAAACCATCTTTCAACATTCGCTCAATCTCCTCGCGAAATGCTTTTTCCAGTTTATCCCGATTCTCCGGTGCGTAAATGGCAAATGCCATAAAGCCCCCGCTCTTATCCTGGGCATCGGCAAATAACTGGGATCCTACCCCGTAGCTAAGTCCTTCTTTCTGACGAATCCTGGTGGCCAATCGGCTGTTCAAAAATCCACCACCCAATATGTAATTACCCAAGACCAGAGCAGGATAGTCCGGATCATCATCACGAATCTGTAAATTCATTCCAGCCATAAACATGGCATTCGCCTTGTCTGGTGTCTCTATGTTTTGATTCACTGCCTGCACATCCATAAATTTATCTTCAATCCGTGCAAAACGCTGAGAACTTTTCCAATTGCCAAAATATGTGAGTAATATATTCTTTATAGAATCTTCACTGAAATCACCCACCACAGAAAACGTACCATGGTCCGCTCCATAAAATTCTTTATGGAACATTTTACAATCTTCCAACTTAACACCCTTTATGGATTCCAACTCTTCTTCAATGGTCTGTACATAACGCACGTCACCTTTAGGATATGGATTCAGGTGTCTCATGGCTGCATTTTGTACAAGTGAATTGGGATCCGATTTTTGTTCTTCGATTCCTGCGATTTCTTCATTGCGCAATTCTTCAAAGTCCTTTTCAGGAAATACTGGATTTTTGAAAATATCAGCTACCAATTCCAAAACAGCTGGCAGATTCTCGCGAGTAGTTTGAATGCTTGCACTCACTGAACCATTTGAACCAAAAAAGTTAACCCTGGCCTTCAATCTATCAAAAGCATCCTTGATATCCTGACGAGATCTTGTGGTAGTACCTTTATCCAACATTGCAGAAGTAAACTGGGTGATGGTCGATTTTCCTTTCAGTGTATTTTCATCACCAAATCTCAAAACGATATTTGCGTTGACCAATTTTCCCTTCGTAGATTTTGGAAGGAAAGCATATTTCATTCCACCCTTATCCGTTCCGCGATGAGTCCTTTTTTCAATATTTGCACAAGAAGGATCAAATTCTTCTCCTTGCGCCATTACCGCTTCACCTTTGTAATTTTTTACCAAATCCATAACATTGGGTGCTGGCGGAATTTCTGATCGTTCAGGTTTACTGTCTGGCACAAAGAGTCCTGTAGTTCGGTTGGCAGGTTTAAGATAGCTCAATGCCACCCTTTGGACGTCTTCCGGACTTACTTTACGGATATTGTCGCGGTAAATAAAGGCCAACCTCCAATCGCCCATGCCGATGTATTCACTGATGCTGCGGCCAATAAACTCCGTGTTCCTCATAAACAATTCGATGTCTTTGATTTGTTTGTTGCGAGCACGTTCTACTTCTTCTTTAGTGGGAGGATTCTGAGCCATTTCATCGAGGGTCTTCATCATGATATCCAACACCTCTTGTGCGTTGTTCTCTTTCAAAACTTGCGCACCAAAATATACAAATCCAGGTTCTTTTAATGTTGCGCACCATCCAAATTGCGAGGTTGCTTTTTTGGTTTCAATTAAACTTTTATACAACCGTCCGGAGGGTTCCATCGTCATGATATCGGTAAGAATATCCATGGCAGCTGCATCTGGATGGGATCCTGGTGGGATATGATAAGAACACGCAACCGCTTGAACATCTCCAACACGTTTCAAGCTTACATGACGTTCACCGTCTTGCGTGGGTTCTGCTGTATATGTGGGAATCAACTCCCTTTTTGGCTTGGGAATTTTACTAAAATACTCATGTACCATCCAAATGGTTTTCTTTTCATCGATTTTTCCGGCAACCATCAGCACCGCATTATCGGGTTGGTAGTATTTACGATAAAATGCTTGTAATCGATCGATCGGAACATTTTCAATGTCCGCACGCGCTCCAATCGTGGATTTTCCATAATTATGCCACAAATATGCCGTTGAGAGGACTCGTTCCATTAAGATGCCCGTAGGATCATTTTCTCCGCTTTCAAATTCGTTACGGACCACCGTCATTTCACTGTCGAGGTCTTTTTTAGCGATGTACGAATTAACCATCCGGTCTGCTTCCAGGTCCAGAGCCCAGCGCAGATTTTCCTCAGTAGCGGAAAATGTTTCAAAATAGTTTGTTCTGTCATACCAGGTGGTTCCATTTGGTCTTGCCCCATGTTTAGTCAACTCATTCGGAATGTCCGGGTGACGAGGGGTTCCTTTAAAGACCATATGCTCCAACAGGTGAGCCATACCGGTCTCCCCATAACCTTCATGACGCGAACCCACTTTATAGGTTATGTTGACGGTTACCGTTTGCTTTGAAATGTCAGGAAATAATAAGACTTGAAGTCCATTGGGTAAAAAGTATTCCGTAATTCCTTCAACTGAAGCCCCTTTGGTAATCCCAGGAGGCAGGGTGTTGTAATCTATTGCTTTAGCAGGAGGACCTGCTTTCTTGCCCATTTTACTTTTTTGGGCTGAGACGGCCATAGGCAGTAAACCGACGATCAACCAGAATAATAATTGTTTACGCATAATTTTTCATTTATAGTCCAATAAAAGTATGTATCGCAAAACAAAGGTAATTTATTATCTACGAGTAAATTCGTAGATAAACGTTAAAATTTCGCTTCTGGCCAACTTTTAACCTTTCTCCCTTTATGTTCCATTTACATCTTCCCAGGTGCAAATTTCGGCCAGAAATCTCAATTCCCGGAAATCTTTAGATTGATTAGGCTTTCTTTTGGACCAGCATCCGTTTTTGCGCATTTTGTTCAATTCCCAATCCAAATAAGGCAAAATCATATTTCACAGGATCAGCCGGATCCAGTTGACGGCAATTTTCGGTGAGTTCCAGAACCGCTTTCCAATCGATTGGCTTCCTCGTCAAGAGACCCAATGCTCTAGCCGTCCTTTCTACGTGGACATCCAGCGGTATCAATAATTGATCCGGCGAAATGCGTTGCCAAATGCCAAAATCGACCCCTAAATGATCTTTTCGCACCATCCACCTCAAAAACATCAAGAGCCTTTTGCATCTGGAACCTGTTGTTGGACTGGAAATATGCTTGAGGGTGCGGGATGCTTCCGGAACATAATTTTCAAAGGTTTTCCTGAAATGGATAAGCGCATTTTCTACATGCACCTCGTTTTCAGCCAATCCATGGCTAAAGGCCCATTCCAGTGATTCGTGATCCTGGTAGTAGCGTCGGAAAAATTCGATTAACATGCAGGCATCTTCACCGTTGAATGTGCGGTGGACAAATTTTAAAAAAGGCTTCCGCTCGATTTCACGATGACCGATCATAAAGCGATAGGGCTCGTTTTCCATCCAGTGGATCAGTTTAGTTGCACTGTTGAGAATGGTCTTCCTCTGGCCCCAGGATATCAGTGCAGTCCAAAGTCCTGTAATCTCCTGATCCTGTTTTAATGAAAACCTATGTGGAACAGAAATTGGATCCTCCTTAATAAATCCGGGCTGGTTGAATTCAGCCACTTTTGCATCCAGAAATTCCTTTAACCGTTGAATACTTTCCAATGTTACCCAGTTGCGTGATCCCCAGATTTAATACGACGAATATTACAATTTACAAAAAATAGCATGGAATTGCCTTTTATCCGGTGATTGACCATTCAATAGATAAAATCCCGCTGGCAAATTTTGTACTGAAATAAATTGATCAGGTGATTCAAGTACACCTTCATTGACCAAGACTCCTCCTAAATGGTAAATTTTCCAGGCTAACGAACGTTCGTTAGTTATTGCGATGTGAAGTTTATCCCGCACCGGGTTAGGGATGATCAGACTAGATGTATTTTTATGCCCAATCCAGGACGATGTGACTTGGGGAATCTCAAAAGATGTGGATGCTTTACAACCTTTCTGGTCATCTATCCAGATTTGGTATGTTCCAGGGGCAAGACCACCGATGGAGTCTGTTCTGTCTCCAGTACTCCACAAGTATGTATAGGGCTGGGTTCCTCCGAAAACAATGGCTTTCGCAGTCCCATCTGCACCGGTACTTCCTTTAATTGCTGCTTGAACCAGCAACAGGTCCGGTGATTTTACTTCAAGAATCTGCTGAGACTTACAACCGTTAGCATCTGTTACATACACCGAATACTGGCCGGCAGACAAGTTCAACAAGTCCTTGGTGGTATCCCGTGTGGACCACAATACATGGTAAGGAGACAAACCTGAAGTAAAATCCAGGTAAATTCTGCCGTTGTGGTCTCCGAAACAATCCACATCGAAAATCAACGCAGCCAGTCCGACTGAATCCAGGTTTTTCAAACCAGTCTTGGCCTCAACGCCGCATCCTGCCGAATCCCTAACCCATAAATGATAATCTCCGGAAGGCAATCCAACAAGTTGTTGGACAGTATCCCCGGTTGACCAAAGGTACTGGTATCCGCTTCCCGATCCACCTTGGATGATAGCGATGATCCGACCCCCAATTTCCGGGCAAGCCGGCTGAACAAACGTTTGTAAGTTCAGTTTGGGATTAATTTTATAACTCACCTCATGAACACTATCGCATCCATTTGCTGCGACAAACCAATATCGTTCGATCGTATCCTGCCGGTAAACTTTTCCCCGGAGGGTATCTTCAAAACACAAGAATAACTCTTCTTTGGATTGCATTGGTTGGAGCAGGTTCAGCTGAGTGCTTAATATACTATCGCAGCCGTTAATTGAACTCAAAGTATCGGTATACAGACCTTCCTGCTGAAGATATCGGTTGCCAACTTTAATGCTGTCTCCTTTGCATAGAGAAAGGATTTGCTGATAATGCCTGGGGTAATTATAAAATTCAACTTCGTGGCTGGCTTTCTTTCCGCCCTTGGTGACTACTACAGAAACGGTTCCTGGCTGCGAAATGACAATTTGCCGGCTGGTTTGGCCAGTAGACCATTGGTATTGAGCGCTCCGGATTCCGGCATCCAACGTTTTGGATTGTCCTTCACAAAGGGCAATGCGACAAGAGCTTACGGAATCTTTGGACCGCCAGACCAATTTTATCGTAAAATCTACCATCCCATCTATACCGGGATCGGGTCTGTTGTCATTGGTGATAAAATGCCATACGCCGGCCGGGTTGAAGCGACCCAATATTCTCGAATAGGTTTTGACCGTAGAATACCCTGCGGGTTCACTGGTGTTGATGTTGAATTTAGGATTTGAAATGCCTGTCCCGGCGGGGCCCGTATAGGCCGCCAATACATCCCGGTTCCAGGAAGATCCATTGGGGCGTATGGTCATATCCAGCACCACCTGCACGTCTCTTCCCCAGGATGGGACTTTTTGAAACAATGAATCCGGTACCACCAGGCTATCCCTTCTTGTTCCGAGATCGGCGACCATGGTCAGACTCACCGAAACAGAATCTCTTTTGCCTGGAATCACCGGACAACCCAAATTCACCAGAAAATCCTTGACTTCAATGGTATCCGGAAGGCTGTATTCTGTGCACTTGTCGGAAACTGCCACGGTATAAATTCCTGTATAATTGACGTGTAAACTTGAATCCTTGGGCGATGGCATCAAGTAATCATAATGAAACCAATCATATTGATAGTTAGTTTGTGATGGCCTAGCTTTTAAAATAATGACATCATCTTCATAATAGGGTCCCTGGATATTTTCAAGGATCACCGGTGTAAAGCTGGAAGAAACACAACTTCTGTTTTGGGCAGCAATGCGGATAACATCTCCGGGTTCATCTCCAAATCCTTTGCTGAAATTAATGCCATAACCGGTGAGATGACAATAACTCATGATCGTACCTCCTCCTGTCGGCGCAGGGCCTGCCGGACAACCATTATTTTCAGGAGGCTGACAATTGTCCAATGCCTGGTTTCTGAAAGGTCCCCAAAAACAAGCGTGGGTATGCGGCGATCCAAAATTGTGACCGAGTTCATGCGCCATAACTTCCACACTCCATGAATAACTGGGCAGTTGGCTAAAGGAATTGTAGATATAAGCAAAGGAATGGGGTCCTGCATTACCGTTATAAGGTTGACAAAGTGTGCCTAAAAAAGCAATCCCCCCTTGCTGTTGGGGGGCGAACGTGGTGACCAACTGCGCGAGGTTACCCGTAAAGTTGTTTTGTCTGTAGTTGGAATAGTGGTATAAAATGGAGGCAAGGTCTGTGTGGAGAAAAGGATCCTGAGATGTCCACACCATGATGTCAGATATCTCCAGATTAACCCCTTCATTGTAATAAAGTGTTTTCACTACGTTAAACAATGAAGTGATGTAATTTTTGACATTGTTGACGCTACGGTTTTTATCCTGATATAATTTATAATCGCATTCAAAAAAGATCTTGACGACTTTGCACCGGTCGACATAGAGGGAATCAGGCGCGGAAAGGGATATCCCGGGTTCTAAGTCCTGAACGCCGCACTGAAATTCGGGTTTCATTAAAAGCATTTGGTCAGGATATAAAACATGTAATTCCGATTCCGTTTCGGCTTTGTCCTCCGACTGTACTTTTCCCAAAACCAGGTTACCTGCTTCGGGAAGAGAGATAACTCCTGCAATTTCATTGACAAAGAAACTCATCGCAACCAGGGAACCCGGGTGACCATTAACAACACCTCGATAATACAACCCATTGGTCTGAAGTTTTTCGCCTTGAGGAAATTCGTTTGTCAATAATAGAGAACCCTTTCCAAATACCTCCTGACGTTCCAAAAATAGTTGATACTGCTCGCCATTCAGAGATACTACAGGCAATATAAATCGTTGGGGTGCAGAAATTAGTAGGCTTTGCAGGTTGTTCCGTTGAAGCTTGAAACTTTTAGACTGTGTGACTGGCCAACTTGGTAAGTCGATAGAAAGACTTGAAGTGGGCTCCAGTAGCTGCAACACTGAAGCATTAGAACCGGTTATGCGCTGTGAAAGAAAATCAGACCAAAGTTGCCCCTGACTGGTGGAATCCGCAGCCACCAGCAAGAAATTAAGGAAAAATAAAACTCTAAAAAACATGAAGTGGATTTATTGCGATGAAAACGACTCTTCCGGCTCATTCTTCAACTTTCTGCCACAGGTTCAAATGAATTGGCTAAGGTTAATTTTAAGCAGGCCTGCAGTTTTGAAGTTGGAAAATATAAACCTGAAAAGCTACCTACAGGGGTATAAAGATGATAAAAAGAACGGCAGCTACCAAATGGCCTTTAAGTTCCCCGTCTATAACGGCGATTAATTTTTTCAACTCCTTACACTATAAAAATAGTATTATATGTAAATTGAAAGAAAAATAAGGGAAAAATATCAGGGTAAACCCTGAAAAATAGGGTAAATCATAAAAAAAATAATTAAATACTACATATTAATAAAAAAACATATATAAATTTGTTCTTACATAAAATACTTGACTATGCAAGGGTGGAAAAAAATCATGTCTTTAGCAGACAATTACAAGGCAGAGATCAAGAAAATGTTTCTCGCCAAAAATGGTATTGAAGCCATGGTAGAAAGTTCGACGGGAGCCATGCGCAACCGACTGGCGGCAGACCTTTACGTAAAGGAAGGGCAATACGAAATTGCCAGTATCCTGCTGTTTGAAAATGAGGAGGATTGAGGGATTAAAAATCCAATTGGAAGTTCTTCTGATAGATGTACACCAGCATTAAACAAAATAGGAAGACAAACAACAGGAAAAATACAAAACACCTGCCTTTACTGCCTTTATTCAATTCTTTGATTTCCATTGCTTTTGATTAGGTGGTACAAAGAAAAGTCAATTTTGGCTTATTCACAAAAACCCGTCAAATATTTTTCAGAGCTAAAAGACTCAATCATTTAACATTTTTAGATCAGCCTTAAGTGATTTCCACGTAGGGGCATTAAAAAGTCTCTAGATGGCCTTGCATTTGACTTTCAACCATTTCTTTTCTGCAGCGTCCAGATGGGGAGATAATCTTTTATACACTTCCCGATGGTAATCATTTAGCCAAATTACTGCGGACTTGTGCATCATGGAATGATCCAAATGGGTGGTTTCTATAGGAAACAAACTGACTGTTTCAAAACGGAGATACCGTTGATCCTGGTGACGGCTATCCAAAACATTTAATACCAGGTTTTCAATGCGTATCCCGTAATGCCCTTCCTGGTAATATCCAGGCTCGTTGGAAGTCAGCATTCCTTCCTGCATGGGTGTTTGCCCCCGCTGATTCCAGGCACTTACAAAACCCTGAGGGGGTTCGTGGACATTCATAAAATAACCGACTCCATGACCGGTTCCATGTCCAAAGTTCAGCCCGAGATTCCAAAGATATTGCCGGGAAAAGGCATCGAGTTGAATTCCCTTTGTGCCTTCTGGGAATTTTACTTGTGCCAATGCGATGTGTCCCAATAGAACAGCGGTGTATTGCTGTTTATAAGCCCTGTTGGTTTTTCCCAGCGCAATGGTTCGCGTGATATCCGTCGTACCATCCAGGTATTGACCGCCGCAATCCACCAAAAGAATTCCTTTAGCCTTGATTTTGGCCGATGACTGAACATCGGGTTTGTAGTGAATGATGGCTCCATTGGCATTGTAACCAATGATGGCGTCAAAACTCTCTCCGACGTAATGAGCTTGCTGGGAGCGACACAAGGCTATGTATTGCGCGAATTCGCTTTCCATTGGGGTTTTTCCCTTTTTCAAAGTTTTTTCAAGCCACATGAATGATTTTACCAAAGCAACCCCATCTTTTTCCATGGCATTCCGGATATGTTGGCGTTCTTTTTCATTTTTAATGGCTTTCATCCACATGACCGGACTGCTATCCTCCACGATCGCTTTTGGTTGAAATCGAAGAGCTAATTTTGCATTCAAGCCTGAAGGATCGAATTGAATGCGTGCTTCTGGATTCAATTCCTTTAAAAAGGACTCCAGCTTCTGGTAATCGATCACCTCAACGGAAGCGTCCATTAATTTTTGCTTTAAGGCAGGGCTGAGTTTTTCCGGAGAAATAAACAAACCCGCCCATTCTTTTGACACCACCATATAGGCCAGGAATACCGGATTACATCGAACATCGCTCCCTCTCAAATTCAACAAATAGGCTATTTCATCCAATGCCGATAAAACCAGGTAATCTGTTTTCTTCCAATTCAATGCATTCCTCAAACGCTTGAGTTTGTCCTCTCTCTTTGCACCGGCAAATTTTGGTAGATGCTCATAAACAGGTCCCAAAGGCAATCCCGGTCTGTCTTCCCACAGAAGATCCATCAAATCACCACTGTCTTTTAAGACCAGCTGATGGGCACTCAAGGTTTGGTCAAACATTCGGAGTTGCGCATAAGAAAAACACCAGAAATCACAGGCAACCACCTGACCCGGTTTCAGGTTTTGGCATAACCAATCCAGGTATTCAGCCTGAGTCTGGACTTTTAAACGATGGAGTTCAAAACCTGACCCTGGCAATTCCTGCTCGGCTTGTAAGAAATAACGGGCGTCGGTCCATAATCCCGCATGTTTGTGGGTGACAATGGCTGTCCCCGCAGAACCGGTAAATCCAGTAATCCAAATGCGATGCGCCCAGCGATCCGGCACGTACTCACTTTGATGGGGGTCGGCAGTAGGAATAATGTATGCATCCAGTTTTTGTTCGGCCATCAGGTTTCGTAAACCCGTAAGCTTTGCAGTGAAATTGCTTGATTTTTTCATTATATATTAAAAATAATTTTAATATGTTTGGAAATTATATACTTTTGCCATGCAATGTTACGAAGATTCCTGTGGATCACACCGTGGCCCCCTGGGTTGAATCGTAAGCCTGCAGGAAGAACTTATTCTTCTTTGTCTTTGTTTTTTAACTACGCTTATGATAAAACAACAACTCAGTCAGAGCCTTTTGCAAAAACTGAGCCCTCAGCAAATTCAGCTGATGAAGCTCTTGCAGATTCCAACAGCCATTCTGGATCAGCGCATTCAGGAGGAACTGGAAGCCAATCCTGCCCTGGAAGAAGGTTCGGAGCACGATGACAGCCATGATCTGGGTAATGACGCTCAAGAAGATCCGGTAACCGACGATTATGGTTCAGAAGAAACGGATCTTTATCAGCAGGAAAGTCAGGAGGACCTGCTCAACAGCGATAGTTTCGATGACTACTTGAACAATTACATGGACGACGATACCGCATCGTACAAATACAAATCTGAAGAATACGGGATGTCGGAAGAAGAGACTAAATCCGTACCGATCGCAGTGGAAAACACTTTTCACGACCATCTCCGCAAACAAATTGGTCTATTAAAACTGCGAAATGAAGATCAATATAAAATTGCATTACAAATTGTCGGGAGCATCGATGATGATGGGTACTTACGCCGCGAACCATCAGCCATCATAGATGATTTACTTTTTGCACAAAATCTGGTTTGTACCGAAAAAGAAATTCTGAGCATCCTTTTTAAAATCCAGTCTTTTGATCCTCCAGGTGTCGGAGCCCGGTCTTTGCAGGAATGCTTGCTGATACAAATCCGAAGCAAATTGAAACAAACCACTCAGCGAGCCCAAATGAAGATTTTAAAATTGACTGAGTTTATTTTGGAAAGGCATTTTGAAGAGTTTACTAAAAAACATTATACCAAACTTCAACGGGTTCTCAATTTGACAGAAACCCAACTCAAAGTGGCTATTGACGAAATCCTGAAACTGAATCCAAAGCCATCATCAGGTTATGTCGATCAACTAACTTCCGGTTCGCCCAGCGGACAAGTCATCGTTCCTGATTTTACCATTGTCAACCGGGAAGGTAATCTGGAACTTTCTCTGAATAGTCGCAACGCACCTGATCTTCGCATCAATGATCATTACCTTGATATGTTGCGTCACTACAAAGACAATAAAAAGGCTGGACTAAATTCCAAAAAAGAAAAAGAAGCCATTCTCTTTATCAAACAAAAAATCGAGGGTGCAAAATGGTTTATTGATGCCATCAAACAACGTCAGGATACCCTCTACCGGACGATGTATTCCATTATGCAATACCAGCAGGAATATTTTCTGACAGGAGATCAGAAAAAGATAAAACCCATGATCCTGAAAGATATTGCCGTCATAACTGATCTGGATATTTCTACGGTATCCCGAGTGGCCAACAGTAAATTTGTGCAAACGGAATTTGGAACCAAACGACTCAAAGACTTTTTCTCCGAATCCATGCAAAATGAAGAAGGCGACGAAGTTTCCACGCTAGAAATCAAAAAAATATTATCTGACCTGGTGCAGAATGAAAGTAAAAATAAACCGCTGAGCGACGAAAAACTCAAATCCATGTTGCACAGACGAGGCTATAACATTGCGCGTCGTACCATTGCAAAATACCGCGAACAATTAAACATTCCGGTGGCAAGGCTTCGAAAAGAATTGGTTTAACTTATACCTTTACATTTTTTGTGTAATGGTACAGATACTATACCGGCATATGTTACTCCGTTGAGTAAACTAACTTTTGCCCTGTAATAAATTTACCATATTCACTTCTTACATTTACTAAATATTAAAACTAGCATTGTTGCCATTAAACTCATTATGTACAGTTTCGCTTCACTAATGGATTCCCTGTAAAAGTAACTCATTATTAAATAAAGGCTATTTAATATTAAAAATATCATGGCATAAAGCACAATTATTTTTTTTATTTCTGCTTTCATCATTTAAACCATTTTCCAGCACTACATCCAAGAGCAAAATATGCACCTGCTCTGATCCTTTAATACTGACCTTTAAAGTTTAATAATTTTAAGGAATTTAGAATTATGTCTGTTCGATATTTTAACAAAATAAATTCCAGAAGGCAGATGATTGATTGAAAAGTATCCATTAGCATTTTCGGATAATTTAGTTCTGTGCCCATTTAAAGAAATTACCTCAATTCCATTCCCGTTCTCGTTTAATTTTTCCTTTGGATAAATGGCAAATTCACCAATGGATGGGTTAGGATAAATCACCCAATCAGAAGAATTTTGAACATCCTTAGATGCAGTTACAATACTACTCTTAATACAACGACATGATTGGTAATACGTGTTTGATTTTACTAACCCAGGAGCCAAATTATACACGTTAATAGTTCCCGCAGAACCTCCATCAAATGCTATAAAGATCGACTTATGAGTGTTAGAATCGATAAGACGAATATTAGTTAATTCACCAAATCCATTGTAGATACCTTCAATATTAATACCTGAAGGCAATACAGAAAGATCCGTTTCACCAGTCCCTCCACGATTGGTATCTATTACCTTATACTTTACATTATTATATGCATTTTTCCAGAGATAGGTTGTATCTGCATTTAAAAATAACATTAATTCATGCCAATTTTCAGGAGTGGGTATTGCATATCCGTTAGGACAAATACCCTTAATTATTTTGCCAACTTCTCCATTGCTTAGACCATTGAAATTATACAATAACCCAAAACTATCACTCTTACTGCAATCTCCATTTGGGCATCTATAATTATTCGACTCAACTATTTTACCATCGAAGTATTTTTTACTTCGAACATTCTGCTTCAACCAAACCTGATTTCCTATTTTAACTGTGTCATATCTATTGCCTTCAAAATCGTAAATTTGAGCCAATAACGAAATTGGCAAAGCCAACAAGAAAAAAATAAAACAATGATTCTTCTTCATAAAACAAATAATTAATTAGAGCAATTATATGTGTTAAAACAAATATATCCACTTCCATTTGCATTGATTGTGCAATTTTTATCTAATATGATATGATCTTTGGCCCAAAACGCAACTGCATCGCTTGTATTCATTGAAGTATTACAACTGGTGCCACCAAAAGTAATATCTTTTTTAACTTTTTGGTCATAAGAAGCTTTAGTAAAAGTACAAATTGATTCACTTGTTGAGCAGGCTGTTTTTAGCTGCCATACTTTAATATAATCGATTTCAAAATATGCTGGAAATGTTGTATTTTGGTTTGGCAATGTCCAAGGGTCAATGGCAAAGTTAAAAATTAACTCTAAGTCATGGCTTGGTGAATTTACAGGCTCTTGCTTAATGTGTACGGTACTGTTGTCAATGTAGTAAGTCATGCGGTTAGGTTGCCATAATAAACTATAGGTATGGGCATTTGCGCAATTGTTTATTGTGTTGTCAACATTCTTCACAAAAGTTGTAATATCCTTATCATTACTATCGCAATAAAGAAACCAATGATTACTTTCTGATGTTTCGTTGGAAGTTACTGAAATATCACCTCCTCTTTCATGAATATCAATTTCATCATACCATTGACAATGAGTTGCCCTCCATAGCCAATAAGCTGGCCAATAGCCCTTGCCAATGGGTGTCTTTATTGAGGATTCAAAATAACCATATTTGTAAGTAAATTTTGATTGTATAACACCCCCTTGATAATAATAAACTTTTCCAGTTGTAGGATCAGTAACAGGAGGATTTTTCCTGTCTGATTTAATTTTCAACCAGCCATTACTATAAATTAAATTTGCAGGATCATTATATTCAGCTCCATTATTGAAATTTCCCCAAGGGTACGTATTGCGCCAATCAGCGGAAACATAAGAATTAAACTGATCCTCTTTCTTCAATTCCCACGTACCATCGTTGGATGGAAATTGTGCATACACAATCATGAAAATAAATTGGAGCAAAATGATAAAAGCGGATTTTATTTTCTTCATAACTTATTTTTTATCGGTTCCTTTTAATGGTGTTAATGCTTCAATCTTTGCATTAAGTTCTTTGATTGCCTCTACTAAGTAAGGGATTAATTCAATGTTATTAATTCCTTTTAGACTATTATCATCTGTCTCGACAAGATGTGAAATTGCTTGTTCCATATTTTGGGCTAAAAAACCCGCCCTAAGGGTTTGACCTGTAGTAGTTAATGTATCATCGGCAAAATAAAAAGTAACGCCATCCAATAAGAGAACCTTATTTAATGCACTATCAATAGCAGTAATATTTGTTTTCAACGTGGAGTCCGATAAGTTAACAATTCCTCCATCACCTTTTATATACATTTTTGTAGCCCCGTTAAGTTGCACTTCAAAGGCTTTTGATAAAGGTTTGTTCACATTATTTATTTGACAGTACGCATAGTTATTTGTATGATTGAGACAATTAATAGCCAATCCGCGTGGATCGGCGTTTCCTGATGCTCCTGCGGCTGTTTGAAGTTTTGTGATACTGCTGAATTGGTTTAGCGTGCCAACTGAAGTATTTCGATCGGAATACACTTTAACTTGAGCATATCCTATGCTTAATAGGAATAAAATAAAGCTTACAGCTTTCACAAATCTTTTTGTTGAATTAAATAAAATTGAATCCTGAATTAAAAATGTTTTTTTCATAATTTATTAATTAATTTGTTTGAAATCAATATGATATAGGCACCAAATATTCAAATAATTAATCAGAAAATTGTCTTAGATTAATCATAACCGAGTTTTTAAAAATTAAATACAGATTCTCACTGGCCAAAACCAATGCCGTATCCTCCATCATTTTTTAACTACAATGTAAATTGCCTAGATAAATAGTTACCGTTAATAAAATAGGCGACCCTGATTATTAATTTTTGCAGCAATTAGCTTCTAGAAAATAGTCCGAAAGTATTCCTATTGTATTCAATAATACCGTTGAATCAATCTCCGTTGCATGTATTGAAACAATAAGAATCATTTCGGCTGCTATCTGCCTGGCGGATGAATGTTTAATGGATCCATAGTGTAGTCCTTTTGGGTTAATAAAAAAATCCAAGCTCCTGAGTTTATTAACGATCTGCTTTCAATAAGCTCAGAAAGACAAATTTCAATACAAAGCAAAAAAAAACGATAAAACCAAATTTTTTAACGATTATTTTTGAGTGACTTGAACTTAGATATCATTTTTAAAATCAATGCCGAATTCCATTCCCCCCTTCCTTTATTCAATTTTAATAAATTGTTCGTTGATTACTTTATCTTCTGTAAGCACTTGAAGGGTATATTGACCACTCAAAA
>CAZMSE010000043.1:0-24593 GCA_964568865.1 uncultured Saprospiraceae bacterium | reverse complement strand
AAAGTTGAACAAGAAGCAGGATTTAATTGGCTTCGTCAGCATCCTTATGGGTCAAATAAAAGAGGCCTTCCAACTGGAAAGCCTCTTTTATTTATCAGAATCACATTGATTAGGCAGCTTTAGGCCTCCAGGCCCCGATAATAGCGCCCATCACCACAAACAATATGAAAGTGTAGAATCCATCCACCATTGACAAACTAGTCGCATTACCGGCGAAACGATTGCCCGTATAAATACCAAATAGGTGAATTAAGCCAATGACGCCTCCTAAGGTGGCACCTGCCTGTAAATTGAATGACTGGGTTTTGTTGACCAGCCAATTCATCAAATAAACGTAAACCAACAGGGATATCAAGTTCACAATCATCGGTAATGAAGACATGGGCATTTCAATACCGTTTTTAAACAATTTTCCGCCATCCTCAGTAAGACCATTTCCGTCCATCCAAATTTGGGTAAAGAGCATGCCATACCATAACCATCCCAAGGCAAATCCCACTAAGGCAGATACCACTAAAGCAATCCAATTTGTTTTGTTTTCCATAAAGTTTAATTTTTGAATGATTGAAGAATGACCAAATTTAATGAAAATTAACAAATCAAGGCGGATTCAACACCTGTCAGAAGTCGTCTTAGTTGAATTTAACCATCAGCAGACTTGATATACGGGCAAAGCCATTGAAGAAATGGAGCATTACTGGATAACTGCATGCTCAGATTTGGTATCCAGGTTTAACACAAATATCATAAAAGAATATTCTAAGGCTAATTCTTTTAATCGTTCAAATCGACCTGAAGCACCCCCATGACCAGCATCCAGATTGGTGTAAAACAACAATAAATGCTGTCGATCGGTACGATAATTACGCAGTTTTGCTACCCATTTAGCAGGCTCCCAATATTGTACCTGACTATCGGAAAAACCGGTCGTTACCAGTACATTGGTATAGGATTTTTTTTCTACCTGGTCATAAGGCGAATACTGCTTCATGTAAAAATATTGTTCCGCTTTGGAGGGATTACCCCATTCGTTGTATTCTCCGGTCGTCAAAGGAATATCGGGGTCTGACATAGTGGTTAGCACATCCACAAACGGCACATGTGCCAAAATCCCTTTAAATAAATCCGGACGCATATTGAGGATGACTCCCATGAGCAAACCACCTGCGGAACCTCCACGTGCGAACAAACGTTCGTTAGTTGTATAGCCAATGCTGATTAAATATTCAGCACAATCAATGAAGTCGTTAAAAGTATTCATTTTGTTCATGAGCTTACCTTCCTCATACCACTGCCAGCCCAATTCCTTGCCTCCTCTGATATGTGCGATGGCAATGATAAAACCGCGATCCAGGAGACTCAGTAAATGACTGCTAAATGCCGGATCGTAACAAATCCCATAACTTCCGTATGCGTTCAGCAACAGCGGATTTTTTTGATTTTTGGTGACGTTTGTCCGATGAACCAATGAAACGGGAATGGACTTGCCATCACGGGAAGGTACTTGTATATACGCTGTCGTGTATTGTTGCTTATCGTAGCCGCCCAATACCGGTTGTTCTTTTAATAAATTAAGTTTCTGGGTTGTCATGTCATAATCAAAAGTCGAAACCGGTGTGACCAGGGAAGTGTAATGGAGTCGAAGTAAGTGGGTATCCAATAATTTGTTAGCTCCCAACCAGCAATCGTAACTGGCATCCGGAAAACGAATGGTGTGCGAATTTTCTGTATCATCCCAACGGTTAATTCTCAATTGATTTAAACCATTGCTACGTTCTTGAATCACATAAAACTCATTGAAGAAATCCAGGTCCTGCAGCAATACATTTTCCTGGTGTGGGATAAATAGTTGCCAATGTTTAAATTCAAACGTGGTCGTGTTTGTATGGCTCACACAAAAATTGGGAGCCTGATGGTTGTGAAGTATATAAAATTTTCCCTCAAAGTGATCTACGCTGTAGTACATACCATCTTGTTTGGCTTTGATCAACACGGGTTTTTTGCGAAAGGAATCCAAGGGGATAAAACGGCACTCAACATTTTCTGTATAGCCGGAATGGATGAACATATAGGCTTTGTCTTTTGAGCTTGACAAATGCACATAACAGGTTTCATCCATTTCCGTATAGACACAGTGATCTTGTTCGTAAGGGGTTCCCAAAATGTGCAACCAGACTTTATCCGATCTTAGGGTAACATCGTCTTTAGTGGTATAGAAAAATGCAGAGTTGTCCGGTGTCCAAACCATATCACCGGCAACGATAGGCGATTCGCCTTCCATGAGTGACTTGTTTTTTAAATCGATGATTTGCAAGCGGTGTAAGTTTCGACCGCTATAATCAAGGGCAAATAATATTTTTTGTTCGTCAGGACTGATTTTCGGAGCAATGACGTGGCAAAATTTATGCCCTTCAGCAAGTACATTCACATCCAGGAGAATTTCTTCAGCAGGAGCATCAGTAAAACGGGATTTTCTACAATGAACCGGGTACTCTTTGGCTTTTTCATGCCGAATGTAATACCAGAAATTTCCCATGGCAAAGGGAACCGTTGAATCATCCTGTTGGATTCTCCCAAGCATTTCATTGTACAACTGTTCACGAAGTGTTTTTACAGGTGATAATTGACCTTCCAGGTATTCGTTTTCTGATTCAAGGTATTTTCGAACTTCAGGTAATTCCCTTTGATTCATCCATTGATAAGGATCATCCCTTACATCTCCATGAATCTGATGTTGAAATGGAATTTGGGGAGCCAGCGGTTCTTGATGCATTTGATAATTTTTACGGTATAAATGAGACCCTCATGGGCCAAAAAGTTTGTAAAGTTATAGAATGCTTTTAGGATCAAATGGTCTAAACAAAGAGTATTTCATTTTGCTCCCAGGCGTTGCCATTAACACGGCAATCTGAAGATCTGGTGAGCACCCTATAGGATGTAGAAAAATATTTAATGACTGAGGCAACAAATTGTCACCTTTTCAAGTCATACAACTGCATGCGTGAAATTGATTTGGTCAAAAATTGCCTTGCAGGGGATCAAAAAGCCTGTAAACAGCTCTACCTGGAATACGCTCCGACCATGTTAAGCTTGTGCCATCGTTACATTGCGCATACTGCCGAAGCTGAAGATGCCCTTCAGGAAGGTTTTATTAAAATTTTCCAAAATTTAAAGGGATGGAATCAAACGGGTCCGTTAGGAGCCTGGATTCGGCGGATCATGATCAATACTTGTCTTTCAAACTTGAGAAAAAATGGACAATTGCAAACATTCGATCCAGCTGATGGAAATTTTGATTCATCCGTTGAGCCGGATGTTTTGTTTTCATTAGACTACAATGATTTTGAAAACATTCTCAAAAAAATGCCAGCGGGTTATCGAACGGTCTTTAACCTGGTTGTCCTGGAAGGATATTCATATGTTGAAATTTCCAATCTTCTTAACATTAAAGAAGTGAGCTGCCGTTCACAATATTTTAAAGCCAAACAGTTTTTAACTCAAAAATTACAATCCTTGTATCCACATATAAAATTGCCGGCATGAAACCTGAATGGGTAGATTTTTTACAAAAATTAACTGAAGGGCAGCAACGACCTGTCCCGGATCACATATGGACAGAGGTTCAGCATCATTTACCAGGCAAATCACGAAAACGGATTTTTGGATTTTGGATTTGGTTTGGGATGGGATTGCTGTTGTGTTCAGCAGTTTACTTTGTGAACCAAAGCTTTAAACCTGCAGTCGATAAAACGAATGCGGTGGCAAACCTAACTTATGAAAGTAAAAATAATTTTACCGGAAACTCAATACAGGGTAACAGCCTACCTGACGCAAATGCACCCAAAACCGAATCAGTTTTACAAGATAGGAATGCTCGTGCTGCGAATCAAAAAACAAATTACAGTCATAAATTCCATCCTTCCTTTGACCCATCCCTGTCTTCCTCAAAACAAGAGGCAAGAAAATTTTCTTTAGATAAACCCAGCAAGACGAAGGTCGAGGAAGTTCCTGATGATATCAGTGTTTCAAGGAATGATCTTTCAGCTGCATTTGAAATTAAAATGTTACCGATTGCTTTAAATGAAATTTCAGTGGGCCCATCTAAATGGATTCTCCCTGAGTTGTCGCAAAAGATTAATTCCAAAACGGATTGTTACCAGTTTGGGAAGAAGAAATTACAAATGGGACTTGAGGTTTTTGTAGGTCCTGCCTACAGTCCGTATCATTTAAACCAGAAACGCGATGGTTATGATGCACAGTTGCGAAAACGGCTCGAAACAGAATCCATTCGCCCCGGTTTAACCGCAGGACTTCGCTGGCTATTGCAAAAAGGAAAATGGGCATTCAAAACCGGGTTGGAGTATCAGCTTTTTTACGAACAGCTAAACCATCGGAACCCTGATGAGACACGGATCATAAGCGTTTATCGAGGGGGAAAATGGTTATACAGCGATACATTGACAGGGGTACGCATAATTCGGCATCACAATTATCATCATTTGTTCAATATTCCATTTGCAATTCAATATGACTGGAATTTGATGAACGTAAACGGTGGCTTATTGGTGGGCGGAGGTATTCAGGTTTTTGGTACCCATAGTGGAAAGATTCTGGACAGTATGCAAGAACCAGCTGATTTTGGAGCAGTAAATGGAATTAAACTTTTTGACCGGAAGATCATTCCTTTTGTTTCTCTTCACATTCCAGTTCGCTTCAAATTAGCAAATGACTGGTTAGCATTTGTAGAACCTGGAGTACAATTCTATCTAAAACCTTTTACTTCAGGACCATATCCCTTGGAACAATCGTACACGAGTTATCAAATTCGTTTAGGTTTACATAAGAATTTTTAAGGACGAGGAAACATAATTCACAAAAGAACAGTCATGTAAGTGAACATTAAATTAAATTATTATGAAAACATCAAGATTAAATTTATTATTTTTCTTCTTTTTGCTGGCTGGATCTTTATTTCTAACCTCTTGTGAAAATGAAGACAACTTCATTCCTTATGAAAAATCTCAATCCTTTAATTATTCACGGACAAAAGCCATTACCGCTTTAAAGGATTTACCATCTGAACCATTTCGATTTGAAATTTTTTCAGATTGG
Source organism: uncultured Saprospiraceae bacterium (assembly GCA_964568865.1). GTDB lineage: Bacteria > Bacteroidota > Bacteroidia > Chitinophagales > Saprospiraceae > Vicinibacter. The sequence continues at coordinate 19,481 of CAZMSE010000043.1, read as the reverse complement.
GGTGGTCCTTTTTTCTTTCCGGATGAGTCGGTCATTGAATTTAAAGCAGGGAGTTTTTTACTCAATGGGGTTCCGGTAAGTAATAAGTTTGTGCAGGTTGAAGTAACTTTGGTAAGAAACAAATCGCAGGTGGTAGGAAATTTATTGAGTACATCTTCAGGAGATAAACTCATTGAATCAGGAGGAATGGTCAATGTACGTGCTTTCTGTGATGGAAAGGAATTGACACTGGATCCTGACAAAGGATATACTTTAAAATTGTCTGTTCCTGGTGGAAATTTTAATCCTGCAATGGAATTGTTTTATGGAGAGGAAACTGATACAGGAATCAATTGGTCAGAGGCTGACAACGACCCGAAAACCCAAAATAATATATTCCTTTCTGAATGGACGCGGGATTCATCTGGTCGTCAGGTGATCGGAATGGAATGCTTTCCCAAGAAATTTGGTTGGGTGAATTGTGACTTCTTTAGCAAACTGAATGACAAACCACTGACTAACCCTTGCTTTATTCCTCATGGTCCTTCTAATGGGGATACGGTTGATTTGCAAGCCTTTGCTGTTTTTAAAAATTATCTGATGATCATTCAACCTTGTTGTGTGGAAAATAAAGATGAAATATGTTTCGGCCCTTTACCCATAGGAGAGCCTGTTTATTATTTGATCATTGGGAAAGGAAAACAGGATTATTATTTGGGATATGTGGAAAAGAATGTTGAATCAGACGAAAAAGTGGTGATCAATTTATCGGTCAAAACCTTACAGGAAGTCAAAGACTTCCTTGCAAACTTATAGCGGAATTTCAGAAAAAAAGAAGCACCCTGGACCCTGGCATGACCAGGGTTTTTTATTTTAATCAAATTGGATGAATTGTTTGGAGTGAAGTGTGAGAAAAGATCAGAATTGATTTAATCAATCATTATGAAAAGAATGGAGAACTTATACAGTTTGGAGTGTATATGATTTCAATTTTTTACATAGAATTTTACAAACAATGGATGGTGATCAGAATAACTGGTTTGAAATACTTTGTGAGAACAAAACACTATTTTTTTCTGATCACCCAGGACGTAGTCAATTCTCAGTCCCGGGATAGCGCCGGCAAATGTGGTACCCAGTCCGCTACCGCAGGTTAGAAAACTATCATTCCATTCTTTGGTTAAAAGTTTATAGCAGTGAGAGAAGGGCGTGTCGTTGAAATCACCGGCAAGGATACAAGGCTTTCCGGATTTCAACGCATCCTCAGTGACCATCCTTGCCTGTTGAGAACGCACAATGGTATTTTTTTTATACTTTCGAAGCATGTTCTTGACGGTTGCGACGGAAGATTCACTTGTTTTGTCATTTTGTTTAATAGAAGAAATATCGCTTGCCAGTTGATTGCTTTGTAAATGTAAACTGTAAACACGTATTGCTTTACCCTGTACCAGTACATCCACCCATAGACAGCTGTTGGTTTTGGTGCCAAATTCTATCCTGCCTTTGTCCATTATTGGAAACCTTGAATAAATAGCCGCACCATGTTGTATCATATAATGAAAATAGGGATAGATGCCTGAGTTGTTGATGATTTCATCAGCAAAAAAGTTATCTTCCTGTACACACAAAATGTCTGGATCATGCTGACGAATAAAAGAAATAAATTTTGCCTTCTTCATTTCGGATATGGATCGTGCGGTATCTTTTAATTGCTTCAACCCATAGACATTATAACTCATGATACTGACGGGATCTTTTAAACATTTATTGGCGGTAGAATTTTCTCCAAAACTAAACATTAGGAAAAATGCTTTCCATCCCAGGAGCAATGTGATCAACGGTAGCCAGCAATTTCTCCATTTAAATACCAACCAAAAGAGTACGATGAGAAGATTGACCAGAAAAACAATAGGAAGAATCAGATTGATGACCGAAAACATCCAAAAAGTCGAAGGATTGGCTCCAATGACCAAATACATTAATACACAGATAAATGACCACACAATATTTAATGCAAGCAGGAATCTCAGCATATCAGGACTCCTTACTTTTCTGATCTAGAAACTGTTTTTCTTCCGACGAGAGGGATTGGATTCCATGTTGATGAATTTTATCCAATATTTTATTTAAGCGATCCTCCGCTGGCGGATCGGTATTCGGTTTATGCATCCTGATATTTTTACGAATGCGTGTTTTTTCTTTCTTTTTCAATGGCGATGTAAAATCCATTGATATACCGCGACGTAAAAGAATTACGTACAAATAACCCCAAAGTGCACCTCCAAGATGAGCGAAATGTCCACCGGTATTGGATTGTTGACCAGCAAACAATAAATCCAGGATGAGAACCACCAGTGCAATGTACTTGATTTGAACATCTCCAATTAAAACTAACCGGATGGTGTAACCGGGTGAAATGGTAGCTGCAGCAAAAAGCATTCCGTTGACCGCTGCTGAAGCTCCATAAGCGTGGACCTCTGAGTGTTGATACCATGGAATCCATTGAGCAGCTATGACAAAAAATAAACCACCACAGAATGCCGATTCAAAGAAAATGAATTTGGCATGTCGTGCACCGATTAAATCTTCAACGATATTAGCAAACCAATATAACCATAGCATGTTCCAAAGCAGATGAAAAAATCCTTCATGCACATAAATGTGCGTTAACCAAACCCAAAATTGAATTAAATTGGATTTCCAGTTAGAAGACATACTGATCGAATGAATGATATCATCATATACAACTCCGGCGATTCCATTGTTCTGAAAAGTAAATAAAGCTTTTACCAGATTCAGCATCACAAAAATGGCTACACTGATGCCAATACTGCGGACCCAAAAATTGCCGGTGGTCCATTGGTATTTCAAATCTTTGAAAAGCGAATCAAACATCAGTATCTTTTATTGTTTCGCCATAAGTAAAGCAATAAAAAACCCACCAATGCACCTCCTAAATGTGCAAAGTGCGCTATACCGGTAACATATCCACTGAGCCCCCACAGCAAATCGGCAACAATGAAAAATATGGCCAGGTATTTAGCTTTGATGGGCACAGGAATAAACAATAAACTCATGGGCATTTCCGGGTACAGATAAGCCAATCCCACAAACAATCCATTGATTGCACCGGATGCCCCAACCATCGGGATATCCAATTCTCCAGAAGCACCGAAGTAATGTAGGGTAATAAATTTGAACAACACATGAAGTATAGCTCCACCCATACCACAAGCAAGGTAAAAACTGACAAACCGCTTAGTACCTAAACTATATTCCATCATGGGTCCTATAAAAAACAGGGATAACATGTTGAATAAAATGTGGTTCATGCTTCCATGCATAAACATGTGCGTAATGATTTGCCAGGGTTTGAAGTATTCACTTTCGGGGTAGAATAAATACAATTGATATTTAAAGTCACCCATCAAGCCTAAGGAAGCAAAAAACAAGATGAGATTAATGAATAATAAATGTTTAACGGCTTCTGTTATCTGCATAAGTATTCAACTGAATTTTTTCTGTAGTTCTTCAACGCTTAAATGGAAAATACATTTTCTGCCCGAAGGGCTGGAATATGGAACCTCACATAAAAACAATTGTTCGACCAATGTATCCAGTTCCAATTGTTGAAGCATCGTGTGTCGCTTAACGCAACTACTGGCGGCCATTGCCCTCGCCATTCGATCTTCCAGGCTGAGATCAATTTCCAACTGGCTGCGATATTGTTCCAGCACTTGCTCAATAAGGTTTTGCTCATCTGTTGCGGCTTCGAGCTTAGCAGGAACTCCGCGTATTAAGTAAGAATCAGTACCAAAGGGTTCCAAATCAAATCCCAAAATGCGCAGAGGATCGATCAGTTCAGCTAACAAAATCGCATCCTGGCGGTTTAGATGCAAAGTTTGTGGAAACAACAAGCTTTGTGAAAGTCCTTCTGAGGTTTTCATTCGATTGCGATAATGCTCATACAAAATTCTTTCACTGGCTAGTTGTTGATCAATAATGGTCAATCCAGAAGGTAATTGAACGACAATGTAGGTTCCAAAATATTGTTGTGCCTTTACTCCTTTTTGGTCTGAGTCAAAATCGGCAATTTTATGCAATGATTCCTGAGGGGTTTGTGTATTGGCTACTTCTTGAGATGAATTTGCAGGTGGCAACCCATCAGGGAACGCAAGACGTGTCCAACTTACGGAATGTCCACCTATTGAAGGTAATGCATTGGATGTCGAACCCGAAATCATGCGTTCTATGCCTGGATTGGCAGATTCAAAATCCAACTGTGGAGTAATGCTGTACTTTGCAAGACTAAATCGTACCGCTGCTTTAAGAAACTGGTAAATTAACCTTTCATCCTCGAATTTTATTTCTTGTTTACTTGGATGAACATTAATGTCAATTTTTTCTGGATCAAGATTTAAAAATAAAACATAAAAAGCATGCAATTCCGGAGGTATAATGTGATCAAAGGCAGCTTTAATAGCATGTTGAAGGAACGGACTGCGGATGGCTCTCCGGTTAACAAATAAGTATTGTTCACCTTTTGTCTTCCGAGCAATTTCTGGTTTACCAACAAAACCGCTCACTTCCAAAATACCGGTTTCGGGTTGGACCGGCAACAAATGGTCCTGATATTTTTTACCAAATAAACCGATGATTCTTTGCTTCAGACTGCTGGGAACAAGTTTATAGATTACTTGATCATTGATCTGAAGGCTGAAGGCCACATCTGGATAGGACAAAGCTTGGTGAATGAATTCATCTTGAATGTGCCGATTTTCAATGCTGTCCGATTTTAAAAACTTTCTACGTGCGGGAACATTGAAAAATAGATTTTTAACTTGAATTTGAGTCCCTGTGCTGCATGCACAGGGTTCTTGCAGTTTTACTTTGGATTCAGTGATTAGCACGCGGGTGCCTGTTACATGATCATGAGGTCTGGTTTTCATTTCTACCTGAGCCACTGAAGCCATGGAAGCTAGGGCTTCACCCCGAAATCCTTTGGTATGAATCTTAAATAAATCTTCAGATGCCTGGATTTTGGAGGTTGCGTGTCTTTCAAAAGCCATCCTGGCATCTGTTGGACTCATCCCGCTTCCGTTGTCGTTGATTTGAATCAAGGTTTTTCCGGCATCGCGGATGAGGATGCGGATTTCTGTAGCTCCTGCATCCAGGGCGTTGTCAATCAATTCTTTAACTACTGAAGCAGGCCTTTGGATGACTTCTCCTGCAGCGATCTGGTTGATCACGCCATCGGGTAATAGTCTTATTAAATCGGCCATCTATTGTCCTACGTTAAACTTTACATAACAATGGAGCAAAGTTACAGGTTGCAATTGATGAAAAATATACCGGTCCTTCATCCCTTCACTGAAATCAAAACAATTCTCATAACCCAAAGGGAAAACAAATTTTGCCATTTCCAATGTTTCCCTCACGATGGATGGATGAATGATTGATTTCCTGTGTTCATTTGATGTCTTTCGTTCGAACCAGCAAAATTCTTCAAATTTTCAAGTATTTTGCAGGATATGGAACGTGTGGTCGATCGATTCATTTACCATAATCAGGGCTGGTGGGAAGGACTTTTGGCCATGGTCAAAAAACAAGATGAGGAAACTCTACATGACTTTAGGCTGGGGATTAAAAGAATGCTGAGTCTTTGGTCGATTTATCCTACTTTCCTACAACAAAAGCAAGTACAAAAGGACATTCATGAATTGACCAGACTTTTTAAGACAGCGGGTCAAATCCGAAAGCTTCAACTGCTGAAACAATGGCTGGAGGAAAACGAACTTGCAATTTTTTCAAAAGATTTTCATGAAAGCGTAACAGAATCTATTCAGTCGGAGGTTGCTGGTCTGGCAGAAATGGTAGAGGCAGTTTCCCTGGTAAGATTTCAAAAGCTTATTCTAGCCTGGAATGACCACCTGGAGCAATGGGACTTGGTCAAATTATGTCAATCCTTTGACAAGAACTTGTCCCGTCAGTTTAAGCAATTGCAAAAGCTACTGGATCATCGAATCAACGAAAAATACTTGCATGAACTGAGGAAAAGCCTACGACAAATATTGGAGTGGGTTCGATTTTTGTTAGAATGTTCTGAAGATACAGATCTGATGGCACTGGAAAATGCCCTGAAAGGATTAAATCAGCATCTTGGGGATTGGCAAGACCGGAATGATATTCAGCGAGCCATAAAAATTCAGATAAAGAAACATCCCAATCCTGAACTGAATACATTGATGATTCGTTGTAAAGCGGAAAAGCGGGTACTTTTTCAAGAAGTCAGGTTTCAATTGAAGGTATTCCGGGAAACTTACTTGAAATCCCTTAAGTAAACGAATCGACTAAAAACATCATATCTTTGCACCTTAGAAGATTCACATGAGTGACTCCATCCAACATGAATGCGGTCTGGCGTTGATTCGCCTGCTGAAGCCTCTCGACCATTATCAGCAACAATACAATAGCTGTTTTTACGGACTGCAAAAACTGCATTTGCTGATGCAAAAACAACGTAACCGTGGACAAGATGGGGCCGGACTTGCTACCATAAAGTTAAATATTAGTCCGGGTAAGAAATATATTTCCAGGCGAAGAAGCAATGCGTCCAACTATCTTCAATCGCTTTTTGAAGGGGTAATGCAGCATTTTGAAAATCTGGATGAAGACAAAATTACTGACGGAATCTGGCTAAAAGAGAACAAGCCATTTATGGGCGAAGTGCTTTTGGGGCACTTGCGCTATGGGACACATGGCAACAATACTATAGAAACCGTACATCCCTTCATACGTGAAAATAATTGGATCAGCCGTAACCTGGTTCTGGCGGGTAACTTTAATATGACCAATGTTGAAGAACTTTTTCAAAAACTCGTCAGTCTGGGTCAATATCCTAAAATAAAAGCAGACACCATCACCGTACTCGAAAAAATCGGGCACTTTTTAGATGAAGAAGTACAACATCTTTTTGATTGGTATAAACCTGAGGGACATACCCAACAGGCTATTAATCCGCTGATATTCGAAAATCTGGACATATGCCGCGTATTGAGTCGTGCAGCCAAAAAATTTGATGGGGGCTATGTGATAGCTGGGATGATCGGACATGGTGATGCCTTTGTGCTGAGGGACCCGCATGGCATTCGACCGGCTTTTTATTATCAAAATGATGACCTGGTTGCAATGGCTTCTGAACGTCCTGCATTGCAAACTGCATTTGAGGTGGGTGAGCATGAGATCAGTGAATTAAAGCCCGGTAATGTACTCATCATTAAATACAATGGTCAGGTTAGTGAGGAATTGTGTATCGAACCACAAACAAAGACCTCTTGTAGCTTCGAAAGAATTTATTTTTCAAGAGGTAATGATGTCGATATTTATCAGGAGCGCAAGAACCTTGGGAGGGAGTTAGCCGGAGAATTGCTTGCCTCCATTCAAAATGATTTTGAGAATACGGTCTTTACTTTTATTCCCAATACTTCTGAAACGGCTTTTGTTGGTTTGACGGAAGCACTTCACGATCATTTGAATCAGCAAAAACTGGAACATATCCGGGCTGGAAATGGAACCATGAGCCACGAAAAACTCCAACAGATTGTTTTGCAAAAACCAAGAATCGAAAAACTCATTGTTAAGGATGATAAAATGAGGACTTTTATCGCCAATGATCATATACGGGGAAAGCTGGTTTCGCATGTTTATGATGTCACTTATGGCATCATACGACCTGGGTTGGATACTTTGGTGGCACTTGATGATTCCATTGTACGTGGAACAACTCTTCGCGACAGTATAGTGCATATTTTATCTACGCTGCATCCGAAAAAAATCATCATTCTTTCTTCAGCGCCGCAAATCAGGTATCCCGATTGCTATGGAATCGATATGTCTCAAATGGGCAAATTTGTTGCATTTTTGGCACTGGTAGAGTTACTTCACGAGGACAACAAGGAACATTTACTGGAGGAGACTTATGAAAAATGTTTAATGCAAAAAGATTGGCCAGCAGAAAAAATGACCAACCACCTCATTGCATTGTACGATACATACTCGTATGATGCCATTTCCAAAAAAATAGGGCAAATCCTTACTCCGCTAAACAGTAATATTGAAGTTGAAGTCATTTTTCAGACACTGGAGGGTTTGCACAAGGCTTGTCCCAACCACACTGGTGATTGGTATTTTTCAGGGAATTATCCAACTCCCGGAGGAGTAAAAGTGTTGAATACGGCTTTTATCAATTACATGCAGCACAATGATGTGAGGGCTTATTGATCTCCTTGAAAAGATCAATTTTATGACCCCAAAAATTCAAATTCAGCCAAAATACTAACGACTGTTAGTACTGGCCAAAAATTGCAAAGGATAAGCAGAACTCAATAGAGATGAATAGCCTGGATATCAGCATTAGGAGGAACCCAATAATTCTTTGACTATGGAAGAGATGGCTTTGCCATCAGCGCGGCCTGCCAGTTTCTTACTTGCAGCTCCCATAACTTTTCCCATGTCCTTGGGCCCCTGGGCTCCTAATTCCTGGATAATTGTTGAAAGTTCTGACTTTAATTCATTTTCATCCATTTGAGCAGGTAAATACCGTTCTATGATATGAATTTCTTCACGCTCAACCTTGGCAAGATCTTCCCTCCCTTGCTGATTAAAAATGTCCAGACTTTCGCGGCGTTGTTTGACGAGTTTTTGTAAAATTTGAATGGCACGCTCGTCATCGATTTCTTTACCACTACCATCGGTGTTGGCCAAAAGTATGGCCGCTTTAATGGCTCGGATTCCCCGCAAAGCAACCTGATCCTGTGCTTTCATGGCTTCTTTTAGGTCCGCATTGATTTTTTCTAAGAAGGACATGTTTTGTATTTACCGCAAAATTAAAAAAAAATTATGGCAATCATGTCTGTAGTGCATTTAAGTGACTATAACAAAGATTACTTTCTAGGGACGTGAGTTATTTTGGTTGTCCGAATTAGTCCTGACAAGCCCTTATTATATAAGGGCTTCTTCGGCCATGAGGACGATCTATGCATCTCTAATGTATGGATTTGGATGAAGGTTGACAATCAGGTGAAAATAATATTTTGTTTAGACAGGATTTTTAAGATTAATCTAACATCAAATTCATGCTAACCTTTGGATATAGTTTTGTTATGTACATAGCATACAAGCAACCTAAAATCTTTCATTCTCAATGGAGTTTGAACAGATTTTTTGACATAGTAATTTACGGTTGCTATCAGCATTGACAGGTTGAACAGCTATGCAATTGCTTAGCGTCGGATGTGACCGCTTACAGAAGGATGGTTTCTTAAAAAGAACCTGTAAGGAAGCAAGGCAGACTCTCCACTGGATTCAACGCCAATACGAGGAGAAATTCCAATTTCATTTGAGTTAAATTGTATGCCTTCATCGTGAAGTTGAACTGGACTATCTGGTTGATACAACTTTAGTGCATCGTGAATTTTGTTTATACCCAACGCTTGAGTCACACAACCAGGGCCTTTACCTATGGCAGGATCTGATGATTTCCGGTTTCTTTTTGAAGCCATGAATTCTATGCCTTCCAGGGGTTGAATGGCGCGAATCAACACGGCATGTGGCAGGCCTTCAGGTCCTGTAACCACATTGAGCATATCGTGAATACCATAACAAATGTAAACATAAGCATGGCCGCCTTCGAGAAACATGGTCCGGTTACGAGCGGTCATGCGGTTACCAAAAGCGTGCGACGCCCGGTCCTCCGGCGCCCTATAGGCTTCAGCTTCCACGATCATTCCACGCAGTTGATTGTGAGGCTGGGTAATGTGCAGTACTTTCCCAATCAAATCTTTTGCAAGAAATAACACATCTTCTGTGAGATAATACTCTTTTTTGATTTGCATCTGAAAGTTTAAAAGTATAACCGTATTTTAGGTACAATTAGATGTTGATGAACAGTAATGCTAATCATTTTTCTAAATTCTAAAATTTGATGCATTGGAATTTCAGTTGTTTAAAGTATCTCCTGCAAGTTTTTTTTGAAGCAAAGGGTGAACAAAAACTGCAGACAGTAACATGAATACGCCGAGGTAAAAATACGCATTAAACTCTTTATGTTCATTCAATACAATGATGGCTAATATTATACCATAAACCGGTTCCAGATTAAAAGCCAACATGGCAGAGAATGCGCTGAGATAATGAAGGGATTTTAAAGTCAGCACATAAGCCACCAGCGTGCAGAAATAGGACAATAACAACAGATAAAACCAGTCCTGACCACTGGGAAAAAACTTCCAATCCGGTTGACTCCAATATACCACGGGTAATAATAAGCTTAACAATAACCAAACTGCAAACAATTCGATCCAGGATATTTGCATTGGTGAGGCACCCAAAATATATTTTTTATTCAAGCTGGCAAACAATGCAGAAAACAAAGCAGCCAATATTCCCACGAGCAAACCCGGTCGATAATTTAGATCGATGTGCTGCACGATTAGCCACATTGCAGGAATGGTCATTAAGCCTGTTAAGACATCCAACCGGTTCAGCGGTTTTTTACGAATCAGGCTTTCAAAAAATGCAGTAAACACCGGTATAAAAGCCAGGCAGATCATGGCAATGGAGGAATTGGATAATTTGATGGATCCATAGAAACAAATCCAATGTATACCAACAATACCACCAATTCCAAGAAAAGTGAAAATTTTTGCACGGGATAAGGACTTAATTCCTCCTGCTTTGACAAATGAGGGCCACATCATAATACAACTTAACAAAGCCCTCCACCACACCAGTACAAGCGCAGGCAATAGGATTAGTTTTCCCAGAATACCCGTAAAACCAAAGAGAAAGACGGCCAGATGGAGATGAATGATCGCTTTTTGTCTTTCTTTCATTTTATTTTGATAATTGGAACAAATATCTATTTTTGTGCCCTCTTTTCATATACACCATGACCAGTTTAAAGGTAGGCGATAAAGCACCGGGATTTAAATTGATTTCGACCGATAAAACCGAAGTCAATTTATCGGATTATTATGGGTCTAATGTATTAATATTATTTTTTCCATTTGCCTTTACCGGAGTTTGTACCAAAGAACTGTGCTCTATGCGTGATGACATGGCGCGATACGAATCAATGAAGGCTACTGTTCTGGGCATTTCGGTTGACTCTCCTTATTGTTTGATAAAATATAAATCTGAATTGCAACTTAACTTTACCTTGCTATCAGATTTTAATAAGCAAGCTTCACGTGCATATGATTGTATTTATGAAGAATTTGCAATGGGGCTGAAAGGAGTTTCAAAGCGGGCAGCATTTATTGTGGACCGCGAGGGTTGCCTTCGTTATATCGAAGTTTTGGAAAATGCAGGAAATTTACCTAACTTCGAGGCGATAAATAATATACTCACAAGCATTAAAGAATAGACCTATGCCAAATACAAATCCAGGTACGTGGGAATCTATTGAAGATGAAGTCTTGTTGGAAGATTCCACTGGGGAAATTGCCGAACTGATTGTATTGAATGATGATTTCAATACATTTGATTGGGTGATTCAATGTCTAATGGAAGTATGTAAGCATACTTTTGAGCAAGCAGAACAATTATCATTGATTGTTCACTTTAAAGGCAAAGCTGTTGTAAAGACTTCCAGTTTTGAGGTTTTGCTTCCGCTAAAAGATGCTTTGTGTGACCGGGGTTTGTCTGCGATTATAGACACCATAAAGGTGTAATGCTTTTTTTTCTTTCGGGGAACTCATCCAAGTATATCCAGAGTTTCAACTACTGTGCATTTTATTTTTCTATATTAAATGATAAAGGATGTCTTTCGGTGCTGCCATGTATCCCCTTCGACATGACCTATATGAATTTCCTTCCCTTCGAGAGAACCTCTATGAAGGTCTGATCCAAATTGGAGGAGAAATTAATTTCGACAGTATCTTGGTAGCTTATTCACAGGGCATTTTTCCATGGTTCTCACAGGATGACCCGGTGATGTGGTTTTGTCCATTGCCCCGGTTATTGCTGTTTCCGGAGCAATTGAAAATTTCCAAAAGCCTGCGATCTTTTCTTAAACACAATTCATGGTCATATAGCATCGATAAAGACTTTTCTGCTGTGATGTTGCAGTGTAAACAAATTAAGCGTAAGGGTCAGCGAGGTAGCTGGATCCATGGACCAATTCAAGAGGTATTTTTTGAATTGCATGAAAAAGGACTTGCACACTCCATCGAAATTTGGGACACGGACCAGAATTTGATCGGCGGATTATACGGCCTCGCCATCGGCCATATGTTCTGTGGCGAATCCATGTTCTCAACGCAAAACAACGCCTCAAAAGTTGCACTAAAGGTACTTTGTGATATACTGATTCAAAAAGGTTTTCGCTTTATCGATTGTCAGCAAGATACACCACACATGAGGTCAATGGGCGGACAATGTGCAGAGCTAAGTGAATTTCAATCCTTGTTATTAGAAAATTCGAAGGTGCCCATTCGCGCACAATCGTGGTTTCAGGAGGAAACTTTGTTGTATCCGATGCCAAGTACCCTATGAAAAGGATAAATACCGTTCATTCCATCCTTAGCTTTATTTTTGTCCATCGGAAGAGCTTAAATAGTCCTGTCATTTTTGTAGAACATTTAATGAGTTGAACTAATTTTAACGCTAACTCCATGAAACTAAGCATCCCGTAAAAATGACTTATTCTCATTGAATTCCAATTTCAATACATTAACAAAGACTGTTATATGAATGATTATAAATTAAGCAAATGGGTTTTATGTCTATGCAGCTGTTGCGCATGGTACTTTTCCATTCATAATCTGACGGCACAGTCACAACCACAGAGTATTCCAATAGGTTTGGATTGTCCGGAATATATTCGCGAAATTCAACAAGATTCTCCAAATGTATTCCGCGTTCAGGATAAATACCGGGAGCATTACCAACATCATCCCTTTGTCAAAAACACTTACAGTCAGTTTTATAAACGTTGGATGATTTGGGCTCAACGGAATATGGATAATCAGGGCAATATAATTTATCAGGATCCCACACAGCAGGAACGCGAACAAACCACCCGCCTTCAACTTCGCCAAAATAGGAACACAGTATTTGGAAGACAAGCTTCGGAATGGAAATTCTTAGGTCCTTCTTCCACTTACCATACGGATGGGACAACCAAAGTTACCTGGCAAACAAATATCTACTCAATAGCCATAGCCCCTTCGAATCCTAATGTACTTTATGCAGGAGGGGAGTCTGGTGGAATTTGGAAAACTACCGATAAAGGGATTCATTGGGAGTTATTGAGTGCTAATGTATTACATGGAGCTTTTGAGGCCATTGCGATACATCCCAAAAATGCCGATACCGTTTTTGCTTCTACGGCAGGTAAGTTAATCCGGTCTTTTGATGGTGGCTTGAGTTGGCAAACTGCATACAGTGAATCTGGGTGGACCGCCTTTGATATTGAATTTGTCAGAAACAATCCAGCTGTTATGATGGCTGCCGGAAATAAAGGTCTTTTCCGTTCGGAGGATGGTGGAAGGACCTGGAATAAATTGTGGTCTGAACAAACCTGGACGCTTCAGTCGCACAACTCACGACCGGATCAATTTTTTGCCATTAGGCAAAAGGGCAACGGTTGTGAATTTGTATTCAGCCTTGATGCAGGAAAGGTATGGGTCTCCAATGCCATCAATTGGTATACCCCCTTATCAGGGACTAGTGTTACCGGCGCCATTTTGGCTTTGTGCGAATGCAATGATCAAAAAATTTATGCCTACTTATGCGGACAAGGGGGCACCTTGAACGGATATGTTGGGGTATTTGTGAGTGAAGATGAAGGACTGAACTGGAGAAATACAAATCCTGCAAATGCGATTGGTGGAGTATACTCCATCCCTCAGCATACGAATCTAATGGCACATAATGGTACCGATGGATTTGATCAGGGATTTTATGATATGGCGATCATCGTTAATCCCAATAATGAAAATGAACTCATTGCTGGAGGAACTTCCTGGTTTAAGAGTGTGAATGGGGGACAAACCTGGACTGCCTTAGGCAGTTATGTCGGTGGTTTACCCTGGAGTCATCCGGATTTGCAGTGCCTTGCGGTATCTGGAAATGATCTGTGGATTGGGAGTGATGGAGGACTCAATTATTCCAACAATTTTGGACAAAGCATGGAAGCCCGGATGGATGGTATTTCTGGAGCCGATTTATGGGGTTTTGATGGGGGTTGGAACGAAGACATTTTGGTTGGGGGACGCTATCACAATGGTAATATGGCTTGGCACCAAAGTTTTCCACCAAAGACTTTTTATCGTATGGGCGGGGCAGAAGCGGCTACGGGCTATGTCAATCCGGGACCCGGAAATAAAACTTATTTTTCAGATATCGGAGGCTATGCATTGAAAGCGGGTTTAGGCAATGGTGTCCAATATTTTCCTGTCGGATTGTTTCCCAATGAATCTTATGCCTATTATGCCAACAGCCAGATGCAATGGCATCCGAATTGTTGGAATACAGTCTTTTTGGGCCATGAAAATAAACTTTGGAAAAGTGAAGATGGAGGATCAACATTTCAATTGATGTACACTTTTCCAGGTACCGCAGACCACAAGGTTTTTGAAATTGAAATAAGCCGTTCTGATCCACAAGTTATGTATTGTAGTCAGTGGGATGGAACAGATGATTCAATGTGGACCAGTATAGATGGAGGACAATCTTGGAATAAGCTTCAGGCACTTCCATTACCAAACAACAACGACCGCGTAAAAATGACCCTAAGTGCTGTCAATCCAAATGAAATTTGGGTGGCGGTGACATATGGTTCCAATGGAAAAAAAATATACTATTCCTCAGATGGGGGTTCAAACTGGTTGAATTGGACGACTTCTCTTCTGAATGATGTGCGGGTTTCTGATATTTTGCATGCCTATGGAACAGATGGCGGGGTGTACCTCGGTACCAATCGCGGGGTCTATTATCGAAATCATTTGATGGCCGATTGGATGCCTTATTCAACAGGACTTCCGGTCAGTGCCGAAACCAACCGGCTTAAAGTATTTTACAAAGAAGGAAAAATCCGCAATGGATGTTGGGGATTTGGCGTTTGGGAAAACGATCTGTTTGAAGATTCTAAAGTTTTGGCCAACATCATGGCCGACAAATTACAATCCAACTGCCTGCGGGATACTTTTTACTTTGATGATATTTCTGTAGTAAAGCATGAGAATGTGGAATGGAATTGGAATTTTGAAAACCCGGCTTTCGTATCAGGAGAGCATACCAGAACACCTAAAGTTGTTTTTAAACAGCCAGGTTTTACCCGTGCATTTATGCAATTAACAACACCACAAGGGGTTTATTTTGATACCCTGACGCTGCAAGTGGGCAATGATTGTGAAAAAGACAGTTTACCGGGAATGGCTTTACAGTTGGATGGACAGTCAGCTTATGTGCAAGTTCCATCGCTAGGTTTGACGACAAATTCTATCACCCTGATGGCATGGGTAAAATCCACAGCAGTCCAAAATGATTGGGCTGGCCTTTTATTTATCCGGAATGGTGGACAAGCTGCCGGATTGAGTGTTTTAAGCAATGGAGATTTGCGTTATCATTGGAATTCCGGTGGATACAATTGGGTCTCTCAAGCCCGATTGATGCAAAATGAATGGACACATGTAGCCCTTGTGGTTGAACCCACCTCCGTCACCATCTATAAAAATGGTGTACCCTATCGCCATGTTTTCAATGTCAATGTGCATGACTTTACAAGCCCCATTGCGATCGGTGCTGATCTGAATGGTGGTGCCAGGTTTTTTAAAGGATTGATGGATGAGGTGTGTATCTACCAACGTGCGCTCTCCCAAAATGAGATTCGGGAATACATGCATCTGGCCAGGACTCACACGCCAAATAATGGACTGTTGAACTATTACCAGTTTAATGAATCAGAAGGAATCGCATTGGACCGGCAGGGAGTGAACCATGCCTCCTTAAATGCACAAGCAGGAAGAAGTCTTTCAACCGCTCCCATCGGACCAGGTTACAGTCACCGATTAGACATTCGGTCTAAAGGAACCTACAACTATGACCAAACAAAAGTTGAAATTGAAACCGCGGAAAGTGGAGTATTTCCAAACGGTGAGGTTTGCATCAGTCGGATCAACTATATACCGGAAAAATATTTTTCTCCAAACGCAAATCCTGTGGCCCCCTGCTATTGGATCATGCACAACTACGGTAGCAATTCCAATTTTAGCGCAATTAAAAACCTAAAACTCAAGGATCTGGGACCCTTGTCCGGAAATGGTATGTTGAGTGATTATCAGTTGTTTAAAAGAGCGCCTAATGCGGACACTGCGGCTTGGACGTTGTCGGCGACGGCATCAAGCATAGTCCAGACAAATCCGTCAGTTGCAGTTTTTGAAAACACCGGAGTTCAATCAGAGAGTCAATGGCTATTGACCCTTTCTCCCAAAGACACCATTTTGGTTTCGACACGCCCAATCATAAAAGAGTCCAGTGAATTAAGATGTTGGGTATATCCAAATCCCGTAATTGGATCTTCGGTATGGGAATTGAACACCAATCTGCCGGAAGAATTTCGATTTCAGCTGATGGATTCACAGGGCAGGCGATTGAAAGATTTGCGCTTCAGACAAAAGGGAATATGTAACACGACGGATTTGCCAGCAGGGTCCTATTTTGGTATTTTTCAGTCGGAAAAATATTTAAAAATGGTACAACTGGAAATCATAAAACCTTAAGGGCCTAAACAAGTCATCGCCTTGACCTATCAAGAGACTCTGGCATATTTATTCAACGCCTTGCCCATGTTCCACCGGCAAGGAAGAAGTGCATACAAAAAAGACCTAACGAACGTTCGTAAGCTTTGTTCGGCCTTGGGAAATCCTGAGAATAATTTCAGGACACTTCACATAGCCGGGACAAATGGAAAGGGCAGCGTATCCCATCTGTTGGCAGCTGTATTCCAAGAGCACGGTTACAAAACAGGATTGTATATTTCACCTCATTATTTTGATTTCAGGGAAAGAATTAAAATCAATGGTCATTACATTTCTAAAGCATATATCAGTAAATTCATTAACCGACACAAGGACCTTTTGGATACGGTTAAACCTTCCTTCTTTGAAATGACGGTAGCTCTGGCCTTTCAATATTTTAAGGATCAGCATGTAGATTTAGCCATAATAGAAACCGGTTTGGGAGGTCGTTTGGATTCCACCAACGTGATCCACCCTTTACTGAGTATCATTACAAACATCAGTTGGGATCATGCTGAAATGCTGGGCAATAGCTTAGAGGAGATAGCGATTGAAAAAGCAGGTATCATTAAAACGGAGACTCCGGTATTGCTGGGACGGGTGCAACAGGAAACGTATCCTGTTTTTAAAAGAATCGCAGAACAACGTCATTCGGTGCTTTATACTGCAGAAGAGAGGGTAAAGGACTATCACTGTAGATACAGCACCAATGGCCTGGAAGAAATTGAGTACAGGACACAAACCTTTGAAGGACGATTTCGCCCAGCATTACAAGGCGTTTATCAGGCCGAAAACCTTCGGACCGTTTTAGCTGCCTGTGAAATCTTGCATAGCCTGGGAAAGTATTCTTTATTTTCCGATCGAGTTTCGAGTGCTTTTGAAAACGTTTTGCAATTGACACAGATGATGGGTCGATGGCAAATAATTCACCATAAACCTTTCATCGTATGTGAAAGTGCACACAATGAAGATGGCATTCATCAGCTGATGCAGCAGCTTCAGCTATTGAAGATAAAGCAACTTCATATAGTTTGCGGATTCGTAAAGGATAAAGACCTGAGTCGAATATTAAATCAGTTTCCGGTCACAGCAAAATACTATTTTGTCCATGCCAATATTCCCAGAGCTCTTCCTTCGGAAGAGTTGCGGCAACTTGCAAAAGCCTATAAACTTTCCGGAAACACTTATGTTAGTGTGGGACATGGATTTGCAAAAGCCATTCAGAGTGCTTCAAATGATGATGCCATCCTGGTCAGCGGGAGTATTTTTGTTGTAGGAGAAGTGTTATCTAAGTATCGAAAAATGAAATCGTTTAAAAAATTGACTGCAAATTGAAACTTGTCATTGGAATCGGAGGAGCCAGTGGTTCACTGTATGCGAAAGTTTTACTGGACACGCTGCGTCAGCAAGCAGAAGTAATGGTGGGTGTGGTGATGAGTGACAATGCCATGACCAACTGGGCACTTGAAAACCCTGATACAAATTTGGAGAGTCTACCCTATAAAATTTATCAGAACAAAGATTTTACAGCTCCGTTTGCTTCAGGATCAGCACAATGGGATGCGATGATTATATGCCCCTGTTCGGCCGGTTTGATGGGAAGAATCGCTCATGGGATTTCTGATGATTTAATCACCCGTGCGGCGGATGTTATGTTGAAAGAACGAAAGAAATTGGTCTTGGTTTTTCGTGAGACACCTTTGAGCCTGATCCATATAGAAAACATGCAGAGAGTGACACAGGCTGGTGGAATTATTTGTCCAGCAATACCTTCATTTTATTCAGCTCCATCAAGTTTAGAAGATCTTGCAAGGACAGTAACAGATCGGAGCCTTCAACTGGCCGGAATATCGGTGGACGCTTTCCGCTGGGGTCAAACAGAATAATGGATATGCCATTGGTAAAAACCATAAGCCCGTGTTTAGATTGCAACATCCATTTATGGACCCTCGAAGAAGAGGAAGACTATTTTGTAAATGCAATGGCCTGGGATAATAAACAATTGATTTGGTTGCAATCCTTACATCCGGTCAAGCGTTTGGAATATATGGCTTCCCGTTATTTGATATACCGATTTGCAGGAATTGAGGAAGAACATTTATACAAAGACGAAGCTGGAAAATTGTACCTTCGAAAATCTCAACATCATGTTTCAGTTTCTCACAGCGATCCCTGGATAGGGATCAGCCTGGCAAAATTCAATATGGGATTTGATGTGCAGGTATGTAAACCAAAAATAGAAACCATAGCCAACAGGTTTTTATCCGAAGGAGAGAGACGCATGCTGTCCACATTGAAATTGTTTACACAGGAAGATCTCTGCCTTTGCTGGGCAGCGAAAGAGGCGATCTATAAACACCATGGAAAAAAGGGAATAGACTTTGCGCGCCAAATCCGGTTGGATTTTTCCATGGAGGAGGCTGGTCATGTATCGATTCATGCAATCTTGCAGACATCCGAACTCATCAATAACTATCACATTCATTATGAAAAAAACAAAGATTTCGTTTGGGCCCTTGCAGTGGGTGTTTAGTGTATTATTGGCCTTAATGATTTTTGCTGGAGCTTGTAAGAAAAACTCCAATGCAACTGAAAAACTAACGGCAGTTAGTAATCTGGGGAATTATTCAAACGAATTACCGCAGGATTTCATTGAATTCTATCAAAAATTTCATGAGGACAGTATTTATCAAATGGAGC
>CAZMSE010000042.1:0-26726 GCA_964568865.1 uncultured Saprospiraceae bacterium | reverse complement strand
TACTGAGCCAATGACCGGTCCCAGTTTGTAATTTGCACTTAGCGGTAAAGAACCTGCATTTTCTGCTTTCAAACGAACTGCACGTTGTGTGATATGACAATCTGGAAAAGGTAAATCAGGATACTTAATTTGGTGTAAATACACATTATTCCCGCCAAAAGTGTTGATGTATATGGTTTGATCCGGTGCTAACCGTATTTGATAAAATGTGGTTGGCCAAAAGCTATCATATAAAAATCCATCGTATTCTGCAATCAGCTTTTCACTTCCAGAAATGTCGCCACTCCACAAATCATACTGCCAGATTTTTGTAAGATTGTTGAAATACAAATACCGACCATTTGGTGAAACAGCTGCACAAGTTGAAGGGTGACTGTCCCTGACGGCAGTTTGATTGATGATTTGTAAAGGATTTGAAAATGTCCCCTTGCATCTGTCAAAATCCATGAGAATCATATGATCCTCATGATTGACCTGGAAGTATTTTGTACCATCTTCACTAAAAAAATCTCTCCCATTCCAATCTGTCTTCGTTCCATTTGGGCCTATCTGTTGTTCATGATGAAAGGCCACTCCTTGGGGTGTTAGTAAAAATAAGCGATACACATTCCTGCCAGACCATTTCATAGGTATCCACCAGTCCCTGCCATTGGCATGCTTACAAGCTGACATATTTGCAGAATTGATTTCTCCCTCCATCAGGATGATGTTCTTTTCTACCGCTGCCCCCATTCCGCCATCACTGTCAATGTCCATCAATGTATAATAAAACTTGTCGCATCCAACCGGAGCTTCTCTTTGAGGATCTGGTTTAAATAGGTTAAGCGCTTTATGAAAATGAAAGTAATACCGTTCACTTTCAGGCATAGGTATGAAAATCCCGCCATTTTGAATGGGGTACATATTTGGATAACCATCCCAAAAACCTCCAGGATTTATTTTCTCTGCTCCCTTGGCTATTGCAAAATTTCTATTATAAATATTACGTGCGTTTGAACAAAATAGTAATTTTCCATTCTTATCAGAAATAGCAGACGGACTAAATCCGGTATCAAATTTATCCTTTTCATTAAGTGGATGGTATACCTTTAATTCAGGATTAAATTCTAATCTCATCAATCCTGCCCATCGAATGGAATCAATAGTTGTACCGCCTCCAAAACCAAGTATCCAATTTGAATAATAACCTTGTGATTGCATGACGCTAGTCGACAAACAAACCACTAATAAAAAACGAATAATGAGCATCATTACTTTCCCTTTACAAAATCAAAATATTCCAATTCTCCTTTGGATGATTCAACCTGCAGTATGTAGTAACCAGGTTTTAGAACAGAAACATCAAGAGTAGACATGGAATTATTATCGAAATCTTTATGAAGGATCCTTTTTCCGCTCAATTCCCATATTTGAATTGTTTTGATCGCAATTAAGTCCGCCTCCATAAACAAATGGTCTGTTACTGGATTAGGATAAATGCTCATTCCGTTTTTGAGGGGTTTTTGTGTGTTTACGATCTGGGCTTCCTGTTCTGCACAATTCCATAAAGTACTTCTATAAAACTTCAGAGAGTCCGGGACCAGTGCCTGCGCCACAAGAACAATATTACCCCGATCATTAATGCATGAATTGGCAATTTCTTCAAGCAACAATACTTCTGATGAATCAAAATTTTCACCCGAATAATATTTCAGAATCATTTGAAGACAAAATTTTTCATCCGTTTCATAATCTTCTTCCTCAGGCAGATTGTCAACACACGCGATGCTGGAAATTAGTCTATCATACTGATTGCTATCAATAGCCTGCTGCAAGGAATCCAAACCAGACAACTCTAGCTGAATGTCGGCCAGAATAATATTTCTTAGTAAGTACACACTGTCGACCCAGTCCTCAGATGAATTATAAATCATAGAGTCAATCACAGCCAATTCTGAATAAATTGAGTCTAAGGTGTTTTTTACCAATTGAATTTCAAGCTGTTCCTGATTGCTGATGCTGTATATAGACCTAAAAGAGGATATACATCTTACAAATTCAGGCACATGCGTGCTGTCCTGTATGTAAAGAAATAAGAGTTCTAATGAATCTAAAGATGATTCTAAATCATTTTCGACAACATAGTCATAAAAATCCTTATACACTTGCCAGCGCTGCACAGGATTGGTTAAGTCTTCAAAATCATCGTCGAGCATTGGGGTCCAGTGATGCAAATCCGGTCCAGGTAAAACTGGACAGCCGATTAAATTTTCATTATTTTCATTTATACGATCAATAAACCATCTGTTGTTATTTGGGACTAATGGATTTGGCCAATATTTAATACTTGTTCCATAATTATTACGTTTGCTTCTATAAGAATTGAATGGAAACGTATTACCATCATGCCTGGCTTCTTCATTGACAAACGCACCTGTCCAAAAATTTGCCTTATGGTTATTCTCCCTCATAGTGAGGGTTCCATTTACATAATATAAACCTTTTCCAAGATCATCAAACTGGTTTTCCGACAAGTTAAATCCGGTAGAAGCTCCTTCAACCAAAACACCCGTATTGGTTCGGGTTTGTTTGTTGTAACATAAGGAGTCATTTACGGATCCGCTTATTTTGATCCCTATACTTTCAGAACCATTTTTATGTTTGCCGGTGATCCTGTTATTGGCCAAATTATGGAAACCGCCACCCTGAATCAGGATAGCAGGCTTAGGCGCTTCATTCGCTTGGGATAGCAAAATGTCCCATCGAAGTGCTATATTATCATAAATATCTATTCGATCGCAATTTTCAATGGCGATCATGGGCGCCAGGTAATCATAGCGGTCAATGGTGTTGTTCCGGATACAGAATCCAGTGGAGGGTTTTGGACAATTTAACAAATAAATTGTCCTCAATTTTTCTTTAGTTGCTGTCGGACAGACCAGGCAATTGTAAAATATTCGGTTGTTCTGTATGCGTCCATAATCCATTTTAGTATTTTCAATCTTTATGATTGAGTTGCTGAAATATGAATTCTCAAGTGGAGCTTTAAGCTCTTGATAGGTCATTGCATTGCCGTAGATTTCAAGATTTATGTCATTGCCTCCATATACCTTTATTCCTTCATGTAACACTTGAATTTGATCTTGGACATCCTTATTGAATTCAAAAGAGGAATTATTTACATTTAATCTTCTGTCGGCAATTGATCTGATGTGATTTACATCACAATTTTGAAAGGTAGCAGGTGATGTCGGACTTGATCCCAATCCTTTAATGTCTATTTCGCTTAGGCTACTATAAAGTCCGAATCCTCCTATCGGATATTCTTGGGCATCCTGGTGAAGCAATTGAACCATATTCTCAAAGCTACAGTTCTCGATGCTTACATTAGAATGCTCAATCAGCATACCTATGTGTAAATCCTCAAATAAATTCACCGATGTTGCATTTAGACCAAAATTCTCACGTATTGACATGTCTTTCACCTCAACACCGGTAAAACTCCTGTCAGTGGGAGTACTTCCGGGTGTCCAGTAAATTATCTGATTCAATGGTAAAGGACATGTAATACTGTTGTTGCTGAACTTGTTGACCAGCACATTCGGAGGATAGTTGTCACTTAATTTATGCAAACGGATTGAATTGAAATTTCTCGAAAACTCGTTATTCTCCAGTGTCAGTGTTGATCCATTAGATGCTGTAACTGCCCAGACGGCATCTTCTATCTCATTATTGGTAAATACGAAATTACGTCTGGGCATTATTTTGAATCCGGTATACATCTGACTACAAGAGTTGGAAAATATCTTTGAATTTAATATTCGCGTTGAATAATTAAATCCAACCGGCGATTCAGTAAATGTTAAGAGCACCCCCGATGTAACTTTAATGGTACAGTTATTAAAATAAACTCCTTTGTTGAAAACTACGTTGCCTTCAACAAGGATTACTTTATGGCTCCAGACTACATGATCGTTATAGGTTCCATTAAGCGTAACCGTGTGACTGGTGCTTGCAAATTGACTGCAAAGGGTTTGAGAAAAGCCATCGCTTGTAATAAAACATATTATATAAACCATATATATATATATAAGATTTACAATAATTAGAATTTAATAAACGGGTAGGGAGATAAATTGATGGTGACATAGTGAATAATTTTAAAGGGTTAAGAATTGACGAACTTACCATTTTCAACAGTACAATCCAAATTTTCTATCGACTTTAACACATTAACTTTTGTCATTATCAATATTCCCGGCAGACGATATGGGGTGGAGAACTTTGTTGAAGCATAAGTAAGTAGACTAGATGGGATTCCGCCACTATAATACTGGGGTATGGCATTATATAATTTTTACGGACTTTGCGCACTTTAGCTACTGGTAAAAAGAAGGCTAAGATTATGAATTTTACCTGAAGCTAACGTATGTTAATATAACTAAGGGATTCTGGTTATTCTCAAAGTTCATCCAAATATGAATCCTATATCAATCTATGTGCTATGCAAAAGTCTATCCCGGAAAAATTTTATGGAGTCTTCGCCAATTTCAAATCGCCATATAGGCGCCTGATCTCGACGCACTTGCTGTGCTATAAATAACAGGGTTTCGCGTCTTTTGGAAACCGGTAATCCAGTGGCCTCTTCCCAGGTCTCTTCTGTGGGTATCCAAATGCACAATTCAGCATCCGTCTCTTCAAATGATGCTCGAAGCGGAATCCGATACTTTTCGTCCACATAATAAATCCAAACCTCTTTATCTTTTTCTTCATATTCCAATCTTGGATATTCCTCTGGTGGATTTAGAAGCGATAAGAACAGATTACCAATAGATTGAGTAGCGCTTTGTCGTATCGTTGCCTCTTCTATTGAACCACCGGAATCACCGGAATGGGCAGTACTGTTTTCTGGCTTCCGGTTAACCACCAATGATTTTATAGGAAGATTCCATTGACTGAGGTACATTGGAAAATTCTTATGGTTGATCACCCCGGAATCATACATATCAAACATGCTTTCTTCCATCCTTTGTTTGATAAACCGTAATTCGTGGTACCATCCCTGTTGATGATGTATTTGGAGGGTGTACAACCCCTCCTTCCAAAGTAGACTATCCCAGAGCATTTGTACCGAACCATTCAGTTTGTTGGATACTTCTCCTTTCTCCAATGCATTTTCATAATGGCTCAGCAAATAGTGGGAGTAACCCAAATATCCGCTTGAAGGAAGCCAGATCACCAGTTGCTGTGATTCCGGATACCTGACAAATCGTACGGTTAGGCTTTCATTTGAATTGGGATTTTGATCTTGATTTTGAAGACTCAGAAAGCGGATGATGTCAAATGTAGGCAGGGTCATTTTGATTTATATTTCAAAGGAGACTGTCATCAGAAGTAAAATTAAACATTCCAAATTAATCGTACATGCCTGAAATAAAACACGAACATACAAATATGTGCAAATTATTACATACGGGCACTTCTAAATATTGCGCTATTGCGCCAAAACAAATCGAAAACTTATTATCGATTGAATTTAACTTCACAGTATGTCGTTGCTCCTCAGTCAGTTATTGTTCCACATAACTTCCTTCGTCGCGCCTAATTCTGTTTTGTAAAATTCAATTTGGCATCAAAGAGCAATATTTAGAAGTACCCATACTAAAAAAACTGCCCTAAAACTAACATTTGTTAGCTTAGGGCAGTTTAATTCTTTATGCTTGAAAAGAAAGATTAAAAAATCCTCATGAAAACTATCTATGTTTTACCCGGGTTGTGGTTTTGGTTGTTTTAACCTTGTTCCCTCTGGGGCCCGTTACGGTTTTGGTGGTTTTCGTTTTAGTGACCCTGTATTTACCAACCGATGCGGAATGTCTGGTTTTGACAGTGACTGAAGCCGTGCGGTGGGGTGCATAAATGCGGTGTGCATGTACGACGCGATGAGTATGCACGATCCCAAAACCATGATAATGGCGATGACGAAATGGATGCCAAACATGCCAGGCAAAGGGGCGCCAGGGCCTCCAATATACCGGATAATGACGCCATCTCCACGGAGAAATCCATGGGCGATATGCAGGCCCATAGACAAAACGTACACAAGGCCAAGGCCAAACGTTTATAACGATGGCCATTTCTTCTATATCGTTGAATAATGGATTGGGTCCTCCCCCTTTCATTCCTTCTTTACCTTCCATTTCCGGCCCTCCATTTTCATCTTGAGGTTCAACGATGATCTGCTCCCCAAAGATGTCTTCATCCCCAATAATTTGAAGCATTGCAGATTCATTTCCGTTTTTTTCCAATTCGATCACAGCAATATCCTGATTTTCTGTTTCGGAAACCGGAACTTGCAATACAAATGCATGAACCTCGCCTTCCATTTTGCTGACCACCCTGATGTAATCTACTTCCCCGTCTCCATTGAGGTCAAGGTTGTTGACGTGGTTGTCCTCCATGTTGATCTTTTTTTCAAAATCTTCGGGTGAACTGGCCTGTTTGAACAGTTCCAAAGCCCCTTGCAAACTAAACTGGTCCCCCGGTACTCCGGTAGAATCAGCATTTTGTTCTTGAGCTGAGGAAGGACAAACGTAAAGGATACCCGCTATTAAGGCACTAAAAAGCAATTTGTTTGATTTTTTCATATTCTGATTTTCAAAGTAGATACCAAAGTTAGGCAAAAGTTTAAACGGATTCGGTTAAAATTATTAAAAGGCTGTTCCGTGAATTCACTGGGACCCATGCCAGAATACTTGCTGCGGTGTCTTAAAAAAAACCTTTCTTCCTTCAGTTCCTAATCATGAAAAACTATTTTTGCAGCCTAATTAAAATCATATGTCCCTATTTCCCCGTTACGATCAATTTGAGAACCGCCACATAGGAACTATCGGTGCTGACACATCCGATATGTTGCGCGCCATTGGAGCCCAAAGCATGGAGGACCTCATCCGACAAACCGTACCTGACCGCATTCGTCT
The DNA here is from genome assembly GCA_964568865.1 of uncultured Saprospiraceae bacterium. GTDB lineage: Bacteria > Bacteroidota > Bacteroidia > Chitinophagales > Saprospiraceae > Vicinibacter. Next base: position 19,770 of record CAZMSE010000042.1, on the reverse strand, counting down.
GACCGGTCGGCTGAATGTTCCTGAGGCTTTATCGGAATTCGATTATCTGGAAATGTTGTCCGGTATTGCTTCTAAAAATGCTCTGCACACAAATTTTATTGGTCAAGGATACTATGGGAACATAACGCCTAATGTGATTCTTAGAAATATTTTTCAAAATCCAGGATGGTACACCCAGTACACACCTTATCAGGCAGAAATCGCACAAGGCCGATTGGAGGCGTTGCTCAATTTCCAAACCATGGTCTCCGATTTGACCGGCCTTCCAATTGCCAATGCTTCCTTATTGGATGAAGGGACAGCAGCATCTGAAGCCATGTTGATGTTTTACCATCAAAAATCAAAAAAAACAAAAGAAGACTCACCCAATGTATTTTTTGTCGACCATGGGGTGTACGCACAAACTCTGGACGTATTGAAATCAAGGGCATGGCCAGCGGGTATTGAGATCGTGGTAGGCGATACACTTGTGGATTCTATACCGGAAAATTGCTTTGGGGTATTGATTCAATATCCAAGCCGTACCGGACAAATCAATGACTATTCAGAATTTATCCAAAAAGCACATGCTGCAAACTGTCTGGTCGCCATGGCCACTGATTTAATGGCTTTATGTTTGTTAAAAAGTCCCGGAGAACTGGATGCTGACGTTGCTTTGGGCAATAGTCAGCGTTTTGGTGTCCCGATGGGATTTGGTGGGCCACATGCAGCATTTTTTGCTACGAAAGACGAATTTAAACGAAATCTTCCCGGAAGGATCATCGGGGTGTCTATTGATGATGCTGGAAATCCAGCCTTTCGAATGGCTTTGCAGACACGTGAACAACACATTCGCCGGGAAAAAGCCACCTCCAATATCTGCACCGCTCAGGCATTGCTGGCCATAATGGCTTCTATGTATGGTGTATACCATGGCCCCGCTGGAATCAAGGCCATCTCCAGAAGAATCCACGATATGACTCAATCATTGGCGACTGCTTTGGAGAATTTGGGATTTCAGGTAGAACATCGCGCTTACTTTGATACTCTTTCCATCCAATTGTCAACAGATCAATTGCTCAGCATTCGCTCTCGCGCAGAAAATCGTGGAATTAATTTCTGGTATGAAGAATCACGCATTTTGTTAAGCCTGGATGAAACTCATCGGGAAATTGACTTACTGAAGGTACTGGAAGTTTTTTCAAATGTTACAGAAAACAGTTTAAAGACAGCGACAAATACAGCCATTCCATCCGCTTTGGTGCGGTCATCTGAGTATCTTACGCATCCGGTTTTTAACCGATATCATACCGAAAGCGCAATGATGCGATACATTAAGCGCCTGGAGAACAAAGATCTTTCATTGGTACATTCGATGATTTCTTTGGGTTCCTGTACCATGAAATTAAATGCCGCCACGGAATTGATTCCTGTTAGCTGGCCGGAATTTGCTCATATACACCCTTTCGTTCCGGCAAAACAAGTAGAAGGTTATCTGCAAATGATCCACGAATTGGAAAATTACCTCTGCGCAATCACAGGATTTTCAGCCTGTTCACTTCAACCGAATTCGGGTGCACAGGGAGAATTTGCGGGCTTGCTGGCCATTCGCGCTTATCACGAATCCAGAAATGACCACGGAAGAAATATTGCATTGATACCCGCTTCAGCGCATGGCACCAATCCAGCTTCTGCAGTGGTCGCGGGATATGAGGTTGTGGTGACACCCTGTGATGAACAGGGCAATATCATTGTATCTGAATTAAAGGCAAAAGCGGAACTCCATAGAGATCAATTGGCTTGCCTAATGGTTACTTATCCATCTACTCACGGGGTTTTTGAAACCTCCATACAAGAAATTTGCCAAATCATTCACGAAAATGGAGGATTGGTCTATATGGATGGCGCCAACATGAATGCTCAGGTAGGCTTGACCAGCCCTGCAACCATTGGCGCGGATGTTTGCCATTTGAATTTGCACAAAACCTTTGCAATACCCCATGGAGGAGGAGGACCAGGAATGGGACCTATTTGTGTAAATGAAAAATTGCAAGCGTTCTTACCGGCTCATCCTTATCATCCTTCGGATCAACAAAGAAAAGGTGTGCCTGCAGTTTCAGCTGCCGCATTCGGAAGTGCCAGTATCCTCTTGATTTCTTATGCTTACATCAGAATGTTAGGTCCGGATGGTTTGCGTAAGGCAACAGAGTATGCCATTCTCAATGCCAATTACATTGCAAGTCTGCTAGGGAAACATTTTAAAGTATTGTACACAGGAGAAAAAGGACGTGTTGCTCACGAACTGATTCTTGATCTGAGACCTTTTAAAGATGCAGGTGTCAGTGCAGAAGATGTGGCCAAACGTCTAATGGATTATGGTTTTCATGCACCAACGCTATCTTTTCCCGTGGCTGGAACCATCATGATCGAACCGACAGAATCAGAAAATAAAGAAGAGCTTGATCGGTTTTGTGATGCTATGCTCTGTATTTTCGAAGAGATTCAGGAAGTTGCCAGGGGAGAATATCCAAAGGACAATAATGTTCTTTCCAATGCTCCACATACCGCTGCAGTTATTTGCTCAGACTTATTTGAAAGGCCTTATAGCCGTACCAAAGCGGCTTTTCCATCGCATCATGTCACCCCACAAAATAAGTTTTGGCCAAGCGTAAGCAGAGTCAACAATGCCCATGGAGATCGAAACCTGGTTTGTATTTGCCCCCCTATTGAGAGCTACATGGCTAACGGATGATAGTCATTACGGGTGCAGCAGGTTTTATTGGTTCATGCCTGGTTTCCAGACTGAATCAAAGAGGTCACAAGGATCTGATACTGGTAGATGATATATCAAAGAAGGATTGCCGTAATTTGCAGGATAAATTCTTTGACCAGTATATTGACAGACTGCAGTTTCAGGATTGGTTTAAGGACCATGCAACGTCAATAAAATTTGTTTTTCATATCGGCGCCAGAACCGATACAACAGAAATTAATGAATGGTTGTTTGATCAGTTAAATTACAATTATTCCCAAAGGCTTTGGGAATTGTGTGCCGATTATGATGTTCCCTTGCTCTATGCATCCAGCGCAGCTACATATGGAAATGGTGAGAGGGGATATAGTGATGACCATGGCCTCATTCCAATGTTACAGCCTTTGAATCCTTATGGTTGGTCAAAACAAAAAATGGACCAATGGGTATTGGTTCAGGAGAAAACTCCATCGCGGTGGGCAGGATTCAAGTTTTTTAATGTATTTGGACCCAACGAATATCATAAAGGAAGAATGGCTTCAGTGATCTTTCATGCATTTCATCAGATCCATAATACCGGCCGGATGAAACTGTTTAAATCCAATGAGCCAGGAATTGCAGATGGAGAACAGAAAAGAGATTTTATCTACGTCATGGATGTGTTGGATGTTTTGATGGATTTTTACGATCATGTCCGCCCCAATGGAATATACAATCTGGGTACCGGTAAAGCCAATAGTTTTTTGCATCTGGTAGAACATACTTTTGAAGCTTTGGGCCTGGCGCCCAAAATTGAATTTATCGATATGCCACAGGACTTAATGAGAACTTATCAAAATTATACCTGTGCCGATATGCAAAAACTACATCAGGCGGGATATGTAAAACCCATGAGCCCTTTTGGGCAATCCATTCAAGAATATGTGCAATATTATTTGAGTAAAGCAGTGTATTATTAATTCCATTACATGCATTGGGAGTTGCCTATTTGGAAACCTGGTAAATTCCTTATGGTATATAGTTTTGTTGTAATGATGCCAGAATAATGTTCATAAACAAACACTCGTTAGCCACTTGAGTTTATTCTTGTATCCTTTATTTGAATTCAAACGTTATCAATTTTTCTCAGGGACAGAGCGCTAGAATTTTTATAGGGGCGTAGCCGCGACATCTTCCTAAAAAAATGATCCAATGAAAATTCGAAGTAAAACAATTGAGCATTACATCAAAAAATAATTGAAATAGCACAAAAATTAAAATTGAGTAATCAACCAATTTTTCTCAGGGGCAGAGCCCTTGAATTTTTATAGGGGCGTAGCCCCGACATCTTCCTAAAAAAATGATCCAATGAAAATTCGAAGTAAAACAATTGAGCATTACATCAAAAAATAATTGAAATAGCACAAAAATTAAAATTGAGTAATCAACCAATTTTTCTCAGGGGCAGAGCCCTTGAATTTTTATAGGGGCGTAGCCCCGACATCTTCCTAAAAAAATGATCCAATGAAAATTCGAAGTAAAACAATTGAGCATTACATCAAAAAATAATTGAAATAGCACAAAAATTAAAATTGAGTAATCAACCAATTTTTCTCAGGGGCAGAGCCCTTGAATTTTTATAGGGGCGTAGCCCCGACATCTTCCTAAAAAAATGATCCAATGAAAATTCGAAGTAAAACAATTGAGCATTACATCAAAAAATAATTGAAATAGCACAAAAATTAAAATTGAGTAATCAACCAATTTTTCTCAGGGGCAGAGCCCTTGAATTTTTAAAGGGGCGTAGCCCTGACATCTTAATCATACGAAGAATATAATATTGTAGAGGTGTGTGGCCCTGACATTATCTTACAACCTATCTTAAATAAATATTGGTTTCTTAAGAGGGACCATCATTCCAGACTATTGCTGCGGATTCCCATCAGATTGATGCTTAAAGCAATGTCATCATTGATAAATCCATCTTTGATGGAAGGCAATATCTTTTTTGACTGATACATGATATTAAAATCGGTTCGATCAATGGTAAATTCAGGAATACTAACGAACGTTCGGTTTTCTGTTTTTTGTACATTACCCGTCACTACCATTGATTTGCGAATACCTTTAATTTCAATTTCCCCCTGGACAACGATATTATTTAGCGTATCAGAAGTCGGATTAGAACCCTTGACGAAAAACTTTGCCACAGGAAAAGTGTCTATATTGAAAAAATCAACCTCGCGAAGATGATCTTCCAGATCCTTGCGATCACTGCTATCCTCAATGTCCAGATTTTCAATACTGCGCATATCAATTCGAATTTCTCCGCCGATCAAAATATCTTCCTTAAAGTACAATTCACCACCGGCCAGTTTAACCAATCCATTGTGTGATCCGGATGGAGAAGAGCCACTCCAATAAATAAGTGATTGATCTATTTCTATGCGAAAGCTATCGGTGGGAACGTCTTCATTTGGTTTGTTGGCTCCACAGGATTTAACTCCTGTTCCGCTGTTACAAGCGTAAATTACCAATGCAAAAGTGCTTGCCAGTAAATACTGCAGATTCATATTAGTTGCGTTTTCCGGTATTGCACATATTCTTGGCATTTTGTATAAATTGTTCAAAATCTTCAAAACCCTGAACAATTTTAATAAATTCTGCCTGATGTAAAAAATGGCTGGAACAATACCCTGTTAGAAGTAGAAGTGGAGGATTCTGTATAAGTTTCAAAGCTTTAAGCAGGTCTTCAATAAATGGAATTGAGTTTTCCTCATGAATGATGCTGAAAAGAAATTTTGGTTTCGCAATTTGAATGGCATCCACAAGATCATTCACCATAAGCTCAGATCCCAGATCAACCACTTTAAAATGATTCTTCCGAATGGTTAATTCCACAAAAAGTTGGTTCAATTCTTGTTTTTCGTCCAATGGTTGAAATAACAGGAAACAGGATGAACAGCATAGTTCTTGATGCTCATATTTGCATAATTCCTGAATCAGTTTTTTCTTAATGATCCTGCTTACAAATTCCTCGTGAACTTTCTTAATCGAACCACTGAGCCACATGTCATTTAATTTATCCAGCAGTGGCATTAATATTTCATTAAACGTCTTATCAAAACCAAGCTGATTTGAATTGGTATTGATGAGATGAACAAAATTTTTCTCGTTCAATTGCAATATAGATAGGGTTAATGCATCCAGGGCATCACGGTTAAAGACTTCAACATCGTTGAAATTAGCAACGATGCCTTCGATTTCCGAAGAGGGCATCTCGGATAACTGAGAAATTTTAAAGCCATTTTGATTGAGTAATGCGATGTTGGCCAATTTCTTCAGATCCTCGTCATCGTAATAACGGATATTGGTGTGGGTTCTCTTAGGCCTGATGACCGAATACCGCTTCTCCCAAATGCGGATGGTATGGGCTTTTATCCCTGTCAATATTTCTAAATCCGCTATTGAATATATGGCCAAAAAATGGTATTTAGTTTTTTTCTATCTCAATTAACTCAAAATTCCTGCTTTTCCGATATTGCGCTTAACCTGCGAAAAGTAACAATGGGTACAGGTTTGAGTTACTGAATACAATAATTGAAGTTTAAAGTCAATGTTGGGATTAACATTCGGAAAGTTAGTTTGTTTAGGATAAAGCATGGGAAAATTGATGAACATTGGAATCGTATGTTATCCGACTTATGGAGGCAGCGGGGTGGTCGCAACGGAATTGGGTATGGCTCTCGCAGAAAAGGGACATCGCGTACATTTTATAAACTACCGGAGACCTGCCCGTTTAAGCCATTTTTTACCGGATATTTTTTATCACGAGGTTGCTCCTATGGAGTATCCTTTGTTTGAATTCAAGCCAATGGATACGGCCCTGGCCAGTAAAATTGTCGATGTGGCCCTTTTCGAAGGCCTGGATGTACTTCATGTCCATTATGCATTGCCGCATGCCACCATTGGTTATCTGAGCCGTGAAATTTTAAAAACGAAAGGCAAAAAGCTACCCTTCGTGACGACCTTGCATGGTACAGACATTACACTGATTGGGGCAGACCGATCTTATTTTCCAGTCGTGGAATTTAGCATTAATCAGTCGGATGCAGTAACGGCAGTCTCCAATTCATTGAAAATGCAAACGCTCGAGTCCTTCGATATGAATAAGGACATACACGTTATTCCAAATTTTATCGATTTCAGACGTTTTGGCAGAAAAGCCAATTCCGCCTTGCGGGCGCAATTTGCTGAGCCCCGGGAAAAAATCCTCATGCACATCTCCAATTTCCGCAAGGTAAAACGCATTGATGACGCCATCGGCGTATTCCAAAAGTTGCGTCATGCCATTCCTTCTAAATTGTTGCTGGTTGGAGATGGTCCAGAAAGACCCCGTCTCGAAGCTTTGTGCAGGGAGCTGGATCTTTGCGGCGAGGTAAAATTTTTGGGAAAGCAAGATATCGTGGAGGAGTTACTGTCCATTGCCGATTTGTTTTTATTACCATCCGAACATGAAAGTTTCGGACTGGCTGCCCTGGAAGCTATGGCTTGTGAGGTTCCTGTAATTGCTTCCAACGCTGGTGGCTTACGGGAGGTGATTGTGGACGGTAAAACTGGATGGACCTGCCCGGTAGGAGATGTTCAATATATGTTTGAAAAAGCTCATGAGTTGCTGCAGGACGAGAACAAGCAACTCCAATTCAGAGAAGCATCGTTAAGGCGGGCCCACGAATTTGACATTGACACCATTCTCCCTTTATATGAAACTCTATACGCTTCATTGATAGAATAGGTTAAGGCAGTATTGATTGATCCGATGAATGCTTTGGCATTCCACAAGAATATCGGATCCTAATGGATTAAGATTTTAGTGGAATCTGGGTGAATTGTTAAATTTCAACGGCAAGCACCGGACGGTTGATCCTGATTTACTAACGAATGTTAGTATGATGATTCTATATTAAATCATAGGATGATTGTTTTGATTTTTTCCACCGGTATTTTATCCATTTTTCAAATTCCACGGCATGAAATACCACAACCGACATCATCAGACAGATCATCAGTTCTTTCGGGGTAAGGGGTTGTGTTTTGAAAATGGGATGCATTACCGGCCAATAGATGACCAGCATTTGAAGTATAAAAGTGATTATCACTGATACCATGAGAAATTTATTTGAAAAAATTCCTTGTTCATATAAAAATGTCCGGTCACTTTTTACGGCCATCACATGTCCCAACTGTGAAAATGCCAATACTGTAAACACCATGGTCTGCCAATGGCCGGAGCTATTCACGGTTGCCCATGCCTGGATCCCTAAGGTTACACCTGCCATCAACAATCCCACCCAAATGATGTGATAACCCAAACCATCTGAAAAGATACTCTCGGTTAGTGGACGCGGTGGCCTTTTCATAACATGGTGTTCAGCCCTTTCTCTGGCGAGCGCCAATGCGGGAAATCCATCGGTCACCAGGTTAATCCACAATAATTGGACAGGTAACAATGGAATCGGTAAACTCATCAGTGGGGCCAGAAGAATGGTCCAAATTTCAGCGGTGTTACACGTCAGGATGTATTTGATAAATTTTCTGATGTTGTCATACACCCGACGCCCTTCGTAAATTGCATGTACGATGGTTTCAAAATGATCATCCAAAAGGATCATATCAGAAGCTGCTTTGGATACGTCTGTTCCGGTAATTCCCATAGCCACACCAATGTTCGCAGCTTTTAAAGAAGCTGCATCATTGACCCCATCCCCTGTCATGGCCACTACATGTCCTTTTCGCTGAAGTGCCTTAATGATATTCAGTTTTTGCTCTGGGGTGACCCGGGCAAACACTTTAATGGCCTCCACCTCCGATTCAAATTGTGCAGTGAGCATATTGGCTATTTCTGAACCTGAAAGTGTTTTGTCCTGATCCTTGATCAAACCTATGTTACGCGCGATATAAGACGCAGTTGCCGGATGGTCTCCGGTGATCATCATAACCTGAATTCCTGCTTCTCTGCAAATGCGCAAAGAGTCGGAAACTTCTTTTCGTTCTGGATCAGCTAGCCCTGCAAAGCCAAGACATGCTTGTCCGTTTTCGATGGTTTGATAATTAAATTCTTCGGGTAATTCATGACAAATCTTATAACTAAAAGCAATCACCCGAATCCCTTGATGTGCAAAATAATCAGCTTTCTCCAATAGACCATCTGCTTGATATTTATCAAGTAATATGCCCGCTATGGCATCATGTGCGCCTTTGGTTAATATGAGAAATTCTTTACCAAAATGATGAACGGTGGTCATACATTTTCGATCAGCGTCGAAAGGCAATTCACGGATGCGTGGAAATTTCGCTTGATAATTTTCATAAGTATCCATTCCCACAGTTTTTACCGCATATTCAACCAGCGCTTTTTCAGTAGGATCTCCAAGCCAACCATCCACAACATTGTACTTTACATCGTGATTAAGACACATAGCCAGTTCTAGTTCAGGATGTGTTCTACCCAATGTTTCCTGAACCAAGGAGACCTTCTCTACAAGTTGCATGCGGTTTTGTGTCAATGTGCCGGTTTTATCACTGCATATAAAGGAGACTGAACCCAAAGTCTCCACTGCTGGTAATTTTCGGATCAATGCATTTTTTTTAGCCAGTCGTGATGCACCACGAGCCAATGCTATGACAATCAGTACCGGCAATGCTTCAGGTATGGCAGCCACGGCAAGACTAATGGAGATCAATAATATACTAAAAGGGTCCTCACCTCTGACCAAACCTGCAACAAAAAGGATGATGCAAATCAAAAATACAACGTAGGATAAACTTTTGCCAAATCTCAACATTCGGTCCTGGAGGGGAGTTTTCAGTTTTTCTTCCTGGAGCATACCTGCAATTCTACCCAACTCGGTTTGCATTCCGGTTGCAGTAACCAAAGCAACAGCCCGGCCACGAGTTGCCACACTGCCTTTAAAAAGCATATTGGTCTGATCCGCTGGAATGAGAGGAGATCCTTCAAGGCTTCGTGCATTTTTATCTACCGATAAAGATTCACCGGTCAAGGAAGATTCATCTACCGATAAAAGATGCGATTCGAGAATTCTCATGTCGGCAGGAATAATGTTGCCGGATTCCAAAAGAACTATATCCCCAGGGACTAATTCTTCTGAAGGGATCATTTGTGCAACGTTGCCGCGACGTACCTTGGTTAAACTGACGGCAAGCTTTTTTAATGCTTCCAATGCTTTCTCTGCATTGAATTCCTGGTAAAAACCTACAGTTGCATTGATCAGGATAATGGCCAGAATGATGTAGGTGTCAGTCAGGTCACCCAACATTCCGGAAAGAATGGATGCCAGGATCAAAACCACAATCATTAAATCTTTGAATTGGTTAAGCAAAAGCATCCAGGCAGTTGTCTTCTTTTTTTCAATCAGGACATTTTTACCATATTGGATCGTTCTTGCATCAACCTCAACGCTATCCAATCCTGCCAGGCTTGAATTCAATTGGTTTAAGCTGGTCTCCGGACTTATGGAGTAGTAATTTTTCATTTCCTGATACAAACTAAGCGTTGTCTTGTAAATTTACTACACAGATTGGTAATCGATGAGTTCATGGCAGGCAGAAGAAAAGGAATGTAGAATTATTTTTTCATTCTTATTATTAAAGGTTGCTTAACTTTAAGAAAACAATTGTAGTGTGCGATCATATATATGCTTGATAGGATGGTTCATGATGCATAATCTCTTGAGCCAAAGTTTGATCATTGATCACTTATCTGTCAATGATTTTGAACGAATTCCTGAACAATATAAAAATGCAGCGGCTAATACCAAAATGTTGTTTATGGATCGATCAGTCGGAGCAAACATTTCTTCTTCACTGGACTGTCTGTCCAATGAATGGGCTTCAGCCCCAAGTTATTGCAAACGTTACCAGCATCGTGATTCGCAATATGCTGTTCAACCCTCCGAAGTGTATTGGAAAGACAGATGGGATCGATCCAACTGGCGCTATGAATTCTGGCCTGCCAACTGCTCAGAAGATGTTTCGTGTTTCATAGACTTTGTAAACCTCCGTTTGGATTCCTTTGAAGTCATGGGTTGTCAATTCTCTTACCTTTCGGTATTGAGTGGTTCCAAGTTGGCGGATTCCGTGAATGGTTTTTTTGGAAGTAAAGTCGGGAAGAATCATGCTAGCCACTATGCTAATTTTGCTCAATCCCATTCGGATAAGAAAATCATTTGGTGGACCACTTCACTCGCCAGAGGTATTGGAACAATTGAATCTCAAGCTTTCAATGATCAAATGAGGGACTATGCCAAAACCCATTCGATCATTCTGTTTGATGTAGCAGATATTTTATCTCACGATCCTTCCGGTAAACCTTGCTATGATAATCGGGATGGAATTGATTACTTTGACGAAATGCATCCAGACGACGGACTTGATATTCCCGCAATTTGCCCTCAATACACTACGGAGACGGAAGGCGGTCATTTGGGAAGTATTGCTGCAGGAGGAATCCGCGTTGCAAAGGCTTTTTGGGTTCTGATGGCGAGAATTGCCGGGTGGGATGGGGTAGTTACACAGACTAACGAACGTATGTTAAACCATGAAATCAAATGGTTTTTTGATCCAACAGACAATAAACTTAACCTCGTCGGGCATACGTTTGGGAGTGATAAAATTTGGCTTGAGTGTTATAATCTGCAAGGAAATAAGGTTTTGGACGGATGGATTCAAGATCATGATGGGTTTTCGTTTTCAATGAAAAAAATACCTTCGGGTTTATACATCATAAGACTACAAAAGGGACACACAATGGTATTTGGTAAGATTATTTTATATTGATTTGTTTCCTGGCCCTTTTTCCTTTAAAGTGAGCGGACATACCCATGTTTAATTCCAAAACATAGTTGGACCCACTGCATTGACTAACCGAAATACGACGCGGATTCCAATTCATCAGCAGGTTAAAATTATTTTTTCATTTCTTTTTTTTAGGTTAAGGTATAACATTAATATATTGATTAATTTGCTGACAAAATTTACACACTCATGAAAGATGGAAAATACTTGGCACTGGTAACCGGTGCAACGGGTGGTTTGGGAACGGACATGTGCAGAACTCTGGCTGAAGATGGCTATTTTGTAATTGCAAATTACCGGTCGGATCTAAAAGCAGAGCAATGGCATGAAAAAATGAAGGCTGAAGGTTATGATTTTGCAATGGCTAAAGCTGATGTGGCAGATTATTCTGAAGTAGAGTCCATGATTCAGCAAATTCATAAAGATTATGGTGTTATTGATGTCTTAGTGAACAATGCAGGGATTACACGCGACGGCTCTTTTCGGAAGATGAGTTTTGAAAATTGGGATATCGTCATCAAAAGCAACCTGTATTCTGCATTCAATTGTACACGGTGTGTCATTAACCCGATGATTGAGCAACAATATGGACGTATCATCAATATTTCTTCCGTAAATGGACAACGTGCTCAATTTGGACAAGCTAATTATTCAGCAGCTAAAGCCGGTATGCATGGATTGACAAAGACGGTGGCCATCGAAGTGGCAAAGTTGGGAATTACGGTGAATACCATTAGCCCCGGGTACATCGCCACCGATATGGTGATGGCAGTTCCTGAAGACTATCGCAATAAAATTGTCGCCAATATTCCTATAGGAAGAATGGGAGGCACTTATGAAGTAGCTCATTTAGTCAGTTTCTTGGCGAGTAAGGAAGCAGCATTCATTACAGGGGCTAATTACGAAATCAACGGCGGCCAACATGTGTATTAAAATGAATTCATCGCGATATAATCGGGTTGATTAGAATCTACGTAGTATTAACTGGTCCTTTCAGATTGTGGCTCTTTAGGGTAATGATTTCCAGAAGTGATGTTCCGTGTGGCGAAATAACATTTGGGTAATTTCGTGAAAGTAGATAGCAATTATTAAGTGTCCCCTTAAGGTTATTCCTAGCGAACAATCAAAAATTTACTGACAGAAATACCTGCATCGTTTTTAAGAACGAGGTAATACAATCCGGGCGCTGAATCAAAATAAAAGCTGTGAGTAAATTCTTTCTCATCTGCCATGAATGTGCCATTGCAGATTTTTGTGCCGTGCCCATTAAAAATAATATAATTTGATATGCCTGAAAACTTGAGCTCGCCCTGAATCTTTAATTGATGATCCAGATATTCAGTGTTAATTTTTTTGATTGGATATTCCTTATAATCAAATTTATAAAAAGGTTTATAATATTCTCCTTCCAGTTGGGGAAACTCAAGGTAGAAATTTACCGTCACGGAATCATAGACCTCACAATCTCCTTCATGTGTAGTCCATTTAAAAATATAGCTTCCGAATCGGGTAACCCTCACACGTGTTTTTGGATCGGTTGGGTCAGTAAAATTAACCGAACCGGGACCGCCGGCATAGGTCCATAGTCCTTTTTTGCCTTGAGCATTCATTTTTGTTCCAAGCACTCCACCAATTTTCTGATCGGGTCCGGCAATTTCTTTTAAGGATTTGCCGAATTCAATTTCAAGGCAAGCTTGTAGATTGCTTGAACATGAATCAGAATAAGTTGCGCATATTTTGCCATGCGTCATCGTACTGGTTTTATCCCATTGCACACAAACACGTTTTGCAGTGTCCGGGTTTGGTGTGATAATAAAACCCTGATCAACACTCCAGGTAAATGAATAAGGATTTTTTACAATGTCATTGATGGAATAGCATTCAATATCTGCTTTACAGACTTGCATTTTTCCTAGAATGGAACCGGTATTTGGTGTTGATAAATAGGAATCTTCATCAATATCTTCATCGAATGAGATGACGCAAGAACCAACTTCTGTACCCAATGCATATTGGGTTAGAACCTGTAATTGATAAGTTCCTTTTCTTAATATAATTAACTCTGGTCCATGACTGATAAATTGAATGTTATTATTTAATTTTTCGTACCAGGAGTATGAAAAATTCATTTGTATTCCTAGTCCACAAGTATCCGTATAATTGATCAAATCAGGAACCATATAGACATTTCCATTTTTGCACCTTAGATGAAAAGTATTTTTTAAGTCTACAAATGCAACATTCAGGATGTAACTGCTATCACATCCATAGACTTCTGTTGATTTAGGAACATTAATTTTTTTATGCGCAGTACAATTTCGATAATAATCTTTATGGACGGGATCAAAATAGGGATCACTTCTCGAACACGAAATGTAATTGACAATACCTGGTTGTGGTTTGGGTAGCAGAATAAATTCTACAATGCTGTCAAATACATGGCATTTCTCCATCAATTCTTGCTTATACACTCCGCTTGAGTAAATTCTATGTTGGTACCATTTATAACCAATATGTTCATTGCATAATACCCGGGGACCTGCGTAAAACTGGTCTTTTTTTACGCGAATGGTTGTACAGGTTAAATTGGATTGACCGCAATTATAAGAGGGTATTCCAATATAACCTTTGACGCATAAAGTAAAATCACCCTCATCTGGAAAATCAAGTTTGACTTCACGGTCAAAATCGTTTAATGAGGTTCCATCAAAGGTCCATTCATAATATCCTTCGCACGGTTCATTTTTTGGTTCAACTGAGAATTTGTAGGCACAAGCGCCCAAACTGATATCTATCCGATTATTTGGATTGTTGTTGATGTTCTTTAATACCAATGGAAGAGGTGCATTGCCTCCGGTTACATTGATCGTGTAATCACAAACTGAACCCTCAAACCCATCAAGATCCATATAATAAATTTTACAAGGAACTGGATTGGGAATCGTCATTTTTAACTGATAGTTGGGAGGAATTGGAGTGGGTGATCGAACACAAGAAACAGAAGTGCCCCCGCAACAGGCGGTACTTACCCCCAAATCAAGTCCAGGATTATAGCCCCATTCATTAGAACAATTGGAGGTGGTCACCACAATATCGAGTTTGCTACCATTGGTCACAAATGCATAATGCACTTGATTATGGGCCGAACGCGTGCAGAGTTCATTGCAACGGTCACCAATATAATCGCTGACTGAATATAGTGTACAGCTCGAGTTGTTCAGGTTATTGGCTCCACAGGTTAATGGAACGTCATTGCAAAACGTGGACATGCTGGGACATGTTTGTCCTTTTAGGGCCTTGCTTCCTAAATTGAAAAATAACAGGAACATTAGGCTTAAGCCAGGATAAGAAATATAGCTAAAATTTATGGTAATTCGGACTTTCATCGAAGTGTCGTATGGTTAATATTAGGATCCCTTAAACATCATTTTTGATGCATGAAGAGTGCATAAGTCTACAGATTTTCTGAGATATAAAAAGACATAAGTGGGTTGGCCTAGGTCAAGTCTAAATTTTGGGCCGTCAGATTAAACTGTAGCCACTGAAGATCAATGTAGGATATTGTACTTAGTTTTTAGATAATCAATGGACGCTTTCATTAGCTTTTTCAAAGCTTCTGGATCGATGTCCGATAGTTTTTTAACATAAATGCAGGCTTTTCCCATTTTGAATTTTCCTAGATCTTTTAGGAGATATTCATGTTCTTTGAGTCCGGTGTAAACATAAAGCGAGAAAGCCGCTTTGCGGGGAGAAAATCCCACAAGTGGCCAATCACCTTCCTGACGACTCCTTTCGGATTTATAATGGTAGCACCCAAATCCTATAATGCTGGGCCCCCACATTTTGGGTTCATAACCTGTGAAATCCTGCATCAACTGAATCAGTTCATGGCTATCTTTTATTTTTTGTTCGGAATCAGCAAAGGATTGAATAAATTCATAAACATTGGTGTCATTTTTTTTGGTCTTGATCTCCGCCATAAATTGAGTAATTATTTTAAAAGGAATTCATTTAGACTGTCAATAACCAATAAAGTTAAGGAGTAATAGGATGATGATATAATTTTATATTTGGTATTTCTTCAAAGATTCTTGGTATGCTCATTTGGGCGATAGGATTATTCCAATCCACGAAAACAAATCCTATGTTTAGATGATTTAATCACGGGTGACCAATCCATTTTCCGCCGTAACAGCTTTTTCATCTAGCTGTCTGGACAGTTCGAACTCTTTTTTCCACAACCGGTATTGGAAGAAAATAAAAGATGCCAAAATTAATCCATAAATGACCCATAAGGGTCTTCCAACAAGTTCTCTGAAGTTATTGTATGCATCAATGTTGTAGAATTGACAGAGGTTATGAAAAGTAGCCAAGAAACTCCCCACGATCGCTACCCGAATCATGACATATCCAAAATGTCCTATCCCTGTTTTTTTATCGGTTGGAAGCTTATAAAAGACTTGATGGAAAAGCCCTTTTTTCTTAAAATATCTCAACGACACATAATCTGTTATTGAGTAAGATTTTTCTGTGGGTGGAGATAATTGATATTTAAAACTATAGTAATAATAACAATAAATGATCAATGCGACGATGATGGCATTACTTACCAACAAAGCAGACCATCCAAAACCAAAAATCCGATAAAAAAAATTTTGCTCGCCGGTTGGATTGTCAAAAAACCAAAGACTGGTGGAGTAAAAATCGCATCCCCTGGCAAACAATAGAATAAATATTAATAAATAATATTTAAATTTCATTCGAAGAATGTAGGATGAATTCATTGTTTGATGTTTTCCGATCTGTCAAAAATATGGATAAGTATATTGTTCCGCCCAAATTACAACAATCAGTTCGTGTAATCTTCAGTCGATCTCCAGGACTAAGCCATGCTTGCATTCTCCTATTGACTTATTAACGATATTAATCAGAATATATTTCCCAACAATGGACTTTTGCATTTGGTGAGTTCCCATTGAACAATGTGTTGACCATCGTTGAACAAGGAACGGTTATACATAGAAAGCCTAAGAGGCTCTGCATAAAATTCGGCAATTACTTTTCACTCAGAAATTCATCCGTATAATGTTGAGGACGGGGAGGTTTTGAAAACTTATCCGCATTGTATTTATCGGATTGTCCTTTAGGGATAGAAAGTGATTTCCAGTCATCATTGCGCAACATTTTCCCTATAAAGACGATTTGACCGATGTGATATGGATAATGAGCAAGTTGGCGATTAATGGCATCAAATACCGTATGCCCCATATTTCGGATGAACACTTCTTTGGATAAGTCACTTTCTTTCAATCCATTGATTGCAGTAAAAAAGCAATTCCATCCCTCATACCATTTAGCCATAAGCTCTTCTCTGGAGGTAATGTCATTTTCAAATTCTGCATCTCTTTGTCTCCAAGGTTTTTCCCCATCCGTAGTTAAAAAGTCCGTCCAGCGAGATAGCATATTTCCCCATAAGTGTTTTACAATATTTGCAATACTGTTGTTCTCAGAATTGTATTTCCAAAAAAGTTGATCATCGGTAAGTTGATCGATTGTTTTTTCACCGAGTAACTTATAATACTCAAATTGCTTTTTGATGCTGTTTAAATACTCGTGGTTCATACGATTCATTTGTGCATTAAGGGTGGGGATTGCTGGGCAATGTATTTATGCGTTTAATACTGGTTTTTTAGGTATTCCAGAAAGTAAAAGTATACCAAAATTTTCATTCTTATTGTCTGATCCATTTAAGAATTTCGGTATGCCTTTCCGTTTTGATGGAAACCATATAATATCCTGCAGAATTGTGAACCAGGGCATCGAGAGGGATGTGATTTTCTCCAGGCTGAAATTGCATTTCTATAGATTGAACCTTTCCGCAAAGATCCGAGACAATTATTTTTGCTTTAACTTCTTTTTCGGCTTGAACGATTAGATGAGAAGATTCGTTGGAGGGATTTGGGCGAATATCTATGCGGAGATAGTTTTTTTCATAATCCTCAGTGGAAACCGGTTTAGTCGATACTTCTATTTTAACTTTGCGGGTATCACTCTTAAAAACTTTAACTTTTGGTATGACAACAAGTGCATCTGATTGAACTGTGGTGGTACCATTTTGCAACAGTTGATTCGTGCCCGAGTCCACGACTTGCCAAAACAATGTAGTTCCACTGGTCGGTTTGAATTGTTGTGGTTTTCGGATGGCTACGTCGGTAGTCAGAAAATCACTTGGACAGTTGTCATTGTCATAATCTGCTTTTGATTCTATCCAGGCGGTGGTTCGCCAACCGGTTGAATTCTCTTGTGTATTCTCCCATCGGTGATAACCACCCCAGGTGCCCCAATCATCGCCAACCCCAAGAGGACCAGTACCAGGCGTACCATCACCGGGATCATTGTTTTGCACATCCAGATGATGATTAAAAAATGCAGGAAATGAAATGTTAGATTGAAAGTCTTCCTGAAAAGAAAGGTTGTCCAATAGGGTCTGTTGGTTAGATGCAAATCCTTTTAGCCAATGATAATTTGCATTTTGATACGTATGGGGCCGTTCATCCCAGTTAATTTGAGTACCCCATCCGAGTGAATCAGCTAATCGAAGCTGGACTACCATATCGGCAGCCCAGTGCATCCGATCGTTGATATCATTTTTTCCAACCCAAAGTCTGACCAAAGGAAAATCACGGGATGGAGAGAGTCTCGAATTGAGGTCAAAGACATCATTGATGTGCTTGGTTTCACCAGAAAATCCCTTTAAACTTGTGGGCAGATTCATGGCAATCGAACCGACAATGGCCTGACTGGTAGGATCAACCCCGCTTCTTAAACCACAGTTAAACAAACATGCAGTAGAGAATTTTTCAGGATAGGTTTTTGCCAGCGCAGTGGCTCCACCACTCCCCATGCTATATCCCATGACGGCTACATGATCAGGATGAATGGGAAATTGTTTTATTAGCCAGTCATTAATCCAAACTATTCGTCGTTGGGTATAATTGATTACTGTATCTCCGGGACCTGCTTTGAAATGGTAATCAAACGGATCATGTCTTTTTGTCCAACCAAACCAAAGCGTTCTTCCACTGGTGAAAACGGAATCACCTGTTTCAATAATTGTTTTCAAACCAAAATCATCGTTGTGTGACACGGAAATGCCTTGAATTGGTTCGATATTAAAAATATCGAAATCATTTGCCAGAAACTGATTGGCTAACATACCACCGCCATGCAGGAAGTGTGTCATTGGAAATTTCTTTCCACCAGCAGTGTCAAGGGACAAGGATTGACTGATGATGAACATTGAAGGCATACCATTTTTAGCCGCATTTGCCAATACAGGAAAATCAGGACGGCCTGCATTTTCATCTTGCCGACCCATTGCCCACATAGAAAACCATAAGGATTTATGGCCAGTAGGTAATATATCGATCAGTTGAAGATGACAGTTTACGGGTTGGTTGATGGGGTCATAGTTAAACTGCACAAGGTTTTGAGTCATGTTTACTCCTGGAGTCACTGCAGTATTTCCCCATGCAGCAACGGCATAATAAGCAGCGCCTGAATGGGTTACAGTTTCAACAAAAAGCGCTTCGCCTGAAGCTAATTGATACGTCCCTCCTCCCGGACCTGGAATCCGGTAAGTGAAGGTGGTATCTCCTGTTTGCTCCCAATATGTACCCGGAAGATATTCATAGTGAAAAGGTCTGCCGATGAGTGTAGCATCAGCAGTTTGGTTAAATGGCGTTGATCTTTTATATATTCCGTAAGTTTCAGGATTAGGCTTATCGATTTGCCATACAATCCACACTTGTCCCTGGGCATACCAGGCACGAACATTGGTTTGTGCAAAGATGGCACTGCAAACGAACAGCCAAACAGGCAGTACTTGAAAATATTTCATTGTATTGAAATGGTCTTTTAAATTTCTTAAATTATTTTGGATTCGCTTTCTATGGTTTTATGCATCTTCAACATCTTAGATTAAGAAAAAATGTAATTTATATTGTTCAGAAATGATTTTCTGGAAACGTTTACAAGGCTTAAAAATAGTAAAAAATACTGTACACTTTAAATAGGGCCAATTTTAAACAATTGACGAAATCAAACAGAAGATTTACTTTTTTTAATGAATAAATAATAGTAAAAATTGGATGCTCTTATTTTTCGCGAACTCTTTTGATTCCAAT
>CAZMSE010000041.1:0-26876 GCA_964568865.1 uncultured Saprospiraceae bacterium | reverse complement strand
AATTATACTTTGTTCTCCATGTATTAAGCTGTACACAAAATATTAGAAACTACCCCGATAAGCTGAAAGTCGGTACTCCTTTGTGCTTTCAATAATTTTCCTGTTTTTACTTATAAAGTTTTTCCAATCTCTTGACCAACTGCCTTTTACTGAATAAATAATGGGTTCATCTTGTTTGCCATTCGCTATTAATTCTCTTTGCTCATTGTAATATTCTATGGTTTTTTGAATGTTTTCTCGCAAGTCTTTCATTGAAAAATTATAAACCCACGAATCACGGGATGAAACACTTCCTACTGATTTAGCAATAAAAAAACTAATAGCTTTAGCATCAAACTTCTTAGCGGCCTCCAACGGTATATAGGTTGAAAAGGCGGCATTTCTTTGAGCTATCCAATCGCCATGCTCGTTAGGGTTCAACTTTTTTAATCTCAAATTTGGATTTGCAAATGTTTTAAAGTGCTTAACAATTTTCAGCTTTTCTTCACGGTTTAAATAATCTCCTATATCGTGGTAGTAAATCGCGGCTTTTTCAGTTTTGACCTCAGGATTTTTAACCAACAAAGTAATTGAAATGGGTGTGCGGCTTCCGCTACCAAAAACGTTACCAGCTTCCTTTTGCCTAAGCTCATTACTGGTTCTCGCATTGCCTCTTAGATTGAACACATAAATTGAAGAAAATTCTTTTCCAATCGCCATTCGGAATCCATCGGTACTATTTCCTTCTAACCATGCTCCATTAGAAACAAAACAAATAACACCTCCCGACTTATCCAGTCGGTCTGTGCTCCATCGAAAAGCTTTAATATATGCATCATATAAAGATTTATTCAATCCGGCTTCTGAAAGTTTAGCATATGTTTTCGCTATACGTTGGTCCAATTTTGGATATTCTTGATTTTGTGCATTATCGTTTGCAGATTTCTGTCCAATTGAATAGGGAGGATTTCCGATGATAATACGCAGAGGTGCTTTCTTCTGGCGTTTTACTCTTTCCGAGTTTTGAGGGAACATTTCAGAAAAGAGTTTTTCCCCATCTTCGGTTTCTCCTAATTGAAAAGTATCCGTCAATACAATACCATCAAAGGGAGAGTATTTAGCTGTTCCGATTCCATCGTCCGGGTCGGGTGTCTGATCGTGATAAGCATTTTCAATATTAATGGCTGCTATATAATATGCCAGCAATACTATTTCATTGCAATGAATTTCATGTTTGTATTTCCTTTCCAAATCCTTTTGCTGGATTAAGCCGCTTTGTAGTAATCTGGTTATAAAAGTTCCTGTGCCTGTGAACGGGTCCAGGATATGGATGTTTTCATCAGAAATGCTTCTGCCAAATTCTTTGATCAATATATCATTAACTGAATAAATGATAAAATCTACCACTTCTATCGGGGTATAAACGATCCCCAGCTTTTCAACCATTTTTGGAAATGCGGTCTTAAAAAACTTGTCATAGAGTTCAATAATGATCCTTTGTTTACCCTCTGCATTATCAATACCACTTGCTCTCATTTTTACACTCTCATAAAACTTCTGCAATGTCTCTGCATCCTTTTCAAAGCTTTGTTCTTCCAGCAAATCGAGCATCTTTTGCATGGATTGGCTTACCGGATTGTTATTCACAAATGAATAGCCCTCAAATAATGCATCAAAGACCGGTTTGGTAATAATATGCTGACTGAGCATTTCGATGGCTTCCTGTTGTGAAATGCTCGGATTAATGTTTTTGTGCAATCCTTTTAGGAAGGAATCAAATGCTTTTTGATGTTTGTTTTCTTCATTAACCAATTTAGTAATACGTTCGGTCTGCCGTTGGGCAATTTCTGCCACTGACTTTGCCCATTGCTCCCAATAGCGCTTGTCCCCTACTTTTTGGACCATCCGGGCAAAAATTACAGACTGCAATTGTTCAAATTGGAGACTTAACTGCCGCGAGATATCTTTATTATTAATTTGTACACTATCTTCTGCCCATTCAAATGGTTTCCCATCTTCATCATACGAAACCATTGGCCTTCCAATCAAAATGTTATCAGGCATTTTTTTATTCAATTCAATCTTATTCACCGTAGCATTGAATCGGTCATCATGCGCTCTTAGTGCATTGAGCACGGTCCAAACTACCTTATAGCGTTCATTATCATCCAAAGCTTTGTCTGCTTCCACATCTGCCGGGACCACAATTGGAATGATGATGTAACCATATTTTTTATTAGGCGCTCTTCGCATGACTCTACCAACGGATTGAACTACATCTACCTGGGAGTTACGTGCTGATAAAAACAAAACAGCATCCAATGAAGGCACATCCACTCCTTCACTTAGACAACGTACATTGGTCAATATCCTGCACTCTCGTTCTTTGGTCTCATCCTTTAGCCAGGTCAACAATTCATTCCGCTTGGTTGCATCCATTGTCCCATCGATATGCATAGAAGCTACTTGTTGCATAGTTTCACCTTGTTCAGGAGGCAACTCGTTTAGATAAGTATCAGAAGCTGTATTAAATACGGCTGTTATCTTTTTAGATGTAGCAATACTTTGACAGAAAGCAACTGCCCTTTGCATAGGTTCAGGATCACTTTCCTTTAATACTCCATGATCACCCAAAACTCTTTTAGACAGGGCATTTATGCACCCTATAAGTTTAGAAGCATCATCTGTATTGATTTCACTTTCCTTGTCGGCAATCATTTTTTGAACCGCAGGTGGAACGTCATTTTCATTCAATGTAAGGATGAGTACCTTATAATCTGTAAGCAAATCTTTTCCCACTGCTTCTCCAAAGCCAATCCGGTAAATTTCCTCACCGTATAAATCAACATCATCCATACTGCAAAGAATAGCCTCTGCCTGTGCTGCCTTACTTTTACTGGTATCATCATAAAGCCTTGGCGTGGCAGTCATATATAATCGCTTCTTTGCTTTAATAAAGTCATTGTCATGAACTTTAGTAAAAGCGCTTTCATCTTCTCCGGCTAAAGTCACTCCGGTGGTCCGGTGGGCTTCATCGCAAATGATCAGATCAAATTCACCAAATTCAGGCTGCTTTAATTGCAATTGCTTTTGTGCTTTAGCAATGACCTCTATACTTTGGTAAGTGCTGAACACCACAGTAAGTCCGCTATTTCTATTTTTATCCAAGTACCGGAATTGATGCAATATGTTCTCTACATTGGTCGAAGCCGGATAAGCCAGGTCTATCACAGAACTCGTTTCAATGTCTTCCAGTTGCTTTTTCTTTTTAGTCACCTCCGGATCGGAACAAATGCAAATGGCATTGATGGGTTCCAGTGCATCTGCACTCCATTCATTGAGCGTTTGACCAAGTAAAGCAATAGATGGGACCAGGAATAAAACAAATCCTTTTCCTCCGGTTTCATTCTCGGCAATTCTTAAGCTGTTAAATGTTTTACCCGTTCCACATGCCATAATCAGTTTCCCCCGATCATGTGTTCTAAAGTATTCATTGGTTTTATGAAGCGCTGTGGTTTGATGTGGTCTTAGGTGCTTTCTATCGGTTCGGGCAGCTTCTCCACTGATGTTATTCTCCAACTTCTCCCAATCAACAGGAGCACTGGCCAGATCAAATAAATTAATGCGGGATATGGGAACACTTTGATTTTTCAAAGCCTCTAATGCATTGGTTCCCCAATTATTTGTTGTCGAAATCCACAATCGATGAGAAAAGCCATTGGTCCTGTAATCCTCTCCTCCAAAAGTCCTACCACTGGTTGAAAGAAAAGTGTCCACAGCGGGTTTATCGATGTATGCATTTTCAGCATAACATTTACATTGAATGGCCCAATAATCATCATCAATAGTGAGTGCAACCAAATCAATACCCACATCTCCGCCACCCAGGTCATTTTTTCCCGGAAATTCGTTCCATAGCCAAACTTTCTTGATTTTGTAGGCATATTTAGGATCAGTTAATAAATAAGCTTTCATCAATCGTTCAAAACGATCTCCCTTATCCCGTTCTGAGAATGAAAACTTACGGTACTTATCTAAAACCTTGTTTAAATTCATAATTTGATTCTAATTTTATTGGCTGCTTCGCGTTTGGCTTTATCCACTATTTTAGTGTAAATCTGTGTAGTCTTAAGTTCCCGATGTCCAAGCATTTTAGAAATAGTAAAAATATCAGTTCCATTACTCAACTGCAACGTAGCGAATGTATGCCTAAAACAGTGAAACGTTATTTCTTTTGTAATTCCTGCTGCTCCTAACCATTGATAAAGGTATTTATTTTGAAATGCTGAGTATTTAAGCCCTTTAAATACTTTTTCTTGAGCCTTATCTTGGACTCCCATCAATTCGAAAGCCTGGTCGGAAATTGGAAGGGTTTCTTCTCCATTGGTTTTTTTCTGCTTGTATCGAATAAGATATCCTCCTTTAGGATCTTTCTCCACTTCGGACCAAGTTAATTTTTCAATATCGGAAAAACGCATCCCCGTTAAGGCTGAAAACAATGCCGCCCTTTTTAGCAATGGATTTAGACATTCCGTATTTACAAGATCATTCAATTCTTCAATTGTCAAATAATTTCTTCGCGTTTCAGCTACCTTAATAGGTTCAATCCTGGAATTTAGATCAAAAGGCAATAATCCCTCTTTAAATGCAAGCTTTAAAGCCGCTTTGAATTTATTAAAATAAGAAGCCGCTGAATTTTGAGCGAGTTGCATTTTAATACTCCGATTGCTTTTTGCCTTAAGCAAGTAATCCCTAAAGTCATTGCAGAACTTTTCATTGAGATCAGCAAACTTCAATTTCTCATTGGTAAAGGCAACGAGATACTTATAAGCTGACATCCAGTTATCGTAATTCGATTCATAGCGTTTGTAAGCCAATTTCTGAAAATATTGGATAAAATCTTTTTCTCCAAGTTCTTTGGCTTTGAGCTGCTGGCGCTCTTGTTCCGTATATATCTCCGGTTTATTTAACTGGTTATGTTTTTTCATCCGGATTTCTTCGGCAATCTGCATCGTCTCTTTGTCCTGTTGTTTGTCAACCGGCGACCTTGGATTATTTAGAAGATACAAATTCAAGAACTCTCGTCTTATAAGTTTATCTGTTTTGGGATCATGGATTCCGGGATAGTAATCCAGGTAAAGACTGGATCTCCCTTTGGATATGGCTTTTTGTCTGAGTTTGACTTTTATACCCATATTGTTTTTATTTATTACTCAGCTTTTTTAGTTAGAATCCGATTATCACTTTTTGATATCACAATTTGTGATGACATATCTAAGGTCGCAAATTGCAACCTTAGAGCATTGTACTCATCACTTTTTAATTCATACCAACCTGACCGGCAGATGGCTATAAAATCGGAAAAGTTGCCTGCATGATACTCTTCTGTCATGTCCCACGAAAGGACATGATAAACTTGTCGTGTCCCATATTTTATATTAATGGTACATGATGGGCCGGACATGTCCCACAAAGGGACATTACTATTTTTTGAGTAAATCATAAAGTTTTACATTGATGTAAATAGTTTCTTTCCCTTTTATTTCTGATTTTAGAATGCCAGCTTCTTCCATTGATTTTAAATAACGGGATGCTGCTTTTCTTTCCACTTCCAAAGCTTTCACCACATATTCAATCTTGCTGTAAGGATGCATAAAGAGCAGTTCAATTAATTCTTTGGAATAAACTTTTGGCGCTTCCTTTTTTGCTTTGGAAGCGGCGGCATCAAAGAGTTTATTGATTTGCTCAATTTGTTTAGTGGTGTCCAAAGAAGTTTGCTCAATTCCTTTGAGCATAAAGAGAATCCATTCCTCCCAGTTTCCCAAAGTTCGCACTTCCTGCAACAGCTGGTAATAAGATGCTTTGTGTTTAGTAATGTAGCCGCTCAGGAAAAGAATAGGGCTGTCGAGCAAACCTTTCATGAACAGATAAAGCATGTTAATGATTCTTCCGGTTCTTCCATTTCCGTCATAGAAAGGATGGATGCTTTCAAACTGGTAGTGTTGTATAGCCAGCTTGACGAGCACGGGCAAATCATCATCATCTGCATTGATAAACTCATCAAAGTTTTTCATTAGCTTCTGAATGGCTTCCTGATTATCCGGTGGCGTGTAAATAATTTCACCTGTAACTTCATTCTTTAAAGCGGTGCCTGGCAGCTTTCTTAATCCTGCATCATTTTCCTCTAATTCTCTTTGCACCTCTACAATACTGTTTGTATTGAGAAATCCTTTTTGTTGTATATATTTCTGTCCCACAAACAAGGCCTCACGATAGCGCAACACTTCCTTAGTGTCTTTATCCACAGTAATGTTTTTCAGAGTAAGCGCCTGATAAAGTTTGTCATGCGTGGTAATCACATTTTCAATTTCAGAACTTGCCTTTGCCTCTTTCAGAACTATGCTATTGATAAGAATATTTGGGTTAGGCAAGGTTTTAGCAAGCCCTTTGAGTTCTGCTAAGGCCACGGCAGATTTACTTTCCTGTCTAAGGATTTTAATGGTCTCTACCTTGCTCTTCTTTGGCGGGAGCAGTGGCAAATCATTGTAAGGCATATCGGGCTTGAACATTTTTTGAAATTAGTTGACCTAAATTAGTATGGCTTTGAATACTGAATTACTGACTCACCTTCGAGGTACAAATTCTGTACTTTGTACCTCAAGGTACAATAAAGGTACAAAATAATTATAAGAATACAAGGAACATCTATAAATAACAATTAATCAAATTAAGCTTATATTGCTATTTATCAATACATTACATATTATAACTATCTGCTTATTTATTATTGTTTATAGCTGTTACTTTCCGATACAGAATCTACCAAAAATATTTCCCAATAATTCCTCAGAACTGATTTCACCCGTGATACCCCCCAATTCATAACTCATTCTGCGAATTGCCTGAGCCAATAAATCGGTTTCTGATCGATCATCAAACAATTTCCGGGCTTCTGTCAATTGGGTCATTGCTCGTTGCAAAATATCTACATGGCGGGCATTAATGGCAATGGGTAAGGATTGTAAATCCTTACCTTCTGAAGCCAAACTATACAATAAATTTTTTAAGTGTTTAACTTGCCCGGAATCTTTGGCCGACAATGCAATCCATGAGATGTCCGAAGGCAAGGATTCTTTGTACGCCCTTTCATTTAAATCTGGATTCAAATCCAGCTTATTGGCAACGACGACTCTGTAAGGTATTCCATCCTTCCATTCGCTTAAGGCCAATCCAACCTCCAAAGCATCCTCTTCTCCTGGATCAAATACATATATCAATATATCCGCTTCTCTGATTTTTTGATGAGCTCGCTGAATACCCATTCGCTCTACTAAATCCTCCGAAATCCTCAGCCCAGCAGTATCAATAAAATGAAACAATATCCCTCCAATGATCATCCTTTCTTCAACCGTATCCCGGGTAGTGCCCGGTATATCAGAAACTAACGAACGTTCGTCCCCCAGAAGGCTGTTCAGTAAGGTTGATTTTCCTGCATTGGGTTTTCCTGCAATGACCGTGTGGATTCCACTACGCACCGCTTGTCCAATTCGAAAACTATCCAACATTACCTTCATTCGGCTCTCTATCTCCTCCAACAATAATGCAAACTCAAGTCTGTCGGCAAACTCAACATCTTCTTCACCAAAATCCAGCTCCAATTCAATCATGCTTAAAAAATATACCAAACGCTCCCTCAACTCCCTCATTTCTTTTCGAATACCCCCTTTGAGTTGATTGATGGCAAAACGGTGTGAGGCTTTCGTTTCAGAAGCAATTAAATCGGCAACCGCCTCTGCCTGTGAAAGGTCCATCTTGCCGTTCAGATAAGCCCTTTGAGTGAACTCTCCTGGCTTCGCAAGGTGCGCTCCCCGTGAGGTTAGCGATTCAAGAATTTGACGGATAATAAACACTGAACCATGACAACTGATCTCGACTATGTCTTCCCCCGTATATGAATGGGGAGCTTTAAAAACCGTAACCAAAACCTCATCGATCAATTGATTCTCAGCGTCTCTCCACTGACCAAAGTGGACGGTATTCCCCTTGCACTCAGCAAGAGATTGCTTAGAAAACAATCCTGAAACTATCGAAAAACTTTCTGGCCCTGACAATCGAATGACGGCAAGTGCACTCATTCCAGGGGGTGTACTCAGGGCGACTATGGTGGGTTCAGGCATTTCGGTTTTTTGCAAAACTATGCACACTTTCTGATTGAATCGATTACAATTCGCATTTCAATGTCCCAGTCTTCTGCGTTTTACTCACCCTTCTGCCATTTGCTCACTGGCTTAACCATTCAACTACTTACTTCATGGTTTTCATCTGTCGATTTCCCTAAATTCGAACTAATTTTGCAGTAAAATTTAACATCATGAATACCAAAGAGGCTATAATCGCGAAAGGAAAAAGTTGGTGGAGGTACACCAAAATTGCATTTATGGCCATACTGGGCTTGACGATCGTTGTATTTCTATACCTCATTTTTGCCAATTACAGCGATGGCACTCGAACAGGTTATGTTACTAAAATAAGTCGCAAAGGTTATATTTTCAAAACCTATGAAGGAGAAATGAATTTCGGATTCTTTGGAGGTTCTGCTACAGCAGGAAAGCCTTCAGAAACCGTTTGGTATTTTTCCGTGACCAATTCCAAAATTGCCAAGGAAGTGGAGGAAGCTTCTAAATCAGGACATAAAGTAACCTTACACTATAAACAGAAATACATAAAGATTTCATTGCGTGGAGAAACCGAATACCTGGTTTACAAAGTTGAAGATACCATCGATTCTGCTCCACCTCCTGCCACACCTCCAGCAAACTGAACTTAAAAGAGGTTGTAAACCAGCATCGAACTAAAATATGCCAGCAAACTCATATAAATAAATTGCACCACTGGCCATTTTTTGGTTCTGGTTTCCTTCATCATGATGGCAAAAGTGCTCATGCATTGCATGGCAAAAGCATAAAATACCAATAAAGACAAACTCGTTGGCCGATCGTAAAATAACCTTCCATCCGGTCTGGCCTCCTGTGCCATTTTTTGGCGCAATAAGGATTCTTCTTCTGAAGAACCAAGACTGTATATGGTAGACATGGTCCCTACAAACACTTCCCTTGCTGCAAATGAGGTGATTAACGCAATGGAAATTTTCCAATCAAATCCTAAAGGTTCAAAAACAGGTTCGATGAATTTTCCGGCCTTTCCTGCAAACGAATGCTCGAGTTTTGCAGCGTCTATCCTGGCCTCTAGGATTTCGTCCTGGATTCCGGTTCCCTTTGCTTCCAATCTCAACTGTTTTTCTACCTGATCCAATTCCCCATTCCAGGAAAAATTGGCTAAAAACCATAACAGCATGCTGATCAATAAAATGATGGTTCCCGCTTGGCCTACAAATGACTTAACTTTATCATACACCACCATGGCCACATTCCTAAAAGTAGGCCAGCGGTAATCCGGAAGCTGAAGAACCAGGTAACTCAAATCTTCTGAAGGTACAAAATACCGAATGATGGAAGCCGTCAATAAAGCCATCAGAATACCCAAACTGTACAAGCCCATAAATGCAATTCCCTGGGTATTGAAAATCCAAAAAACTTCTTTGTAGGGAATGATGAATCCTATCAATGCTGTATAAACGGGTATTCTTGCAGAACAAGGAATCAAGGGTATGACAAACATGGTCACCAATCGGTCCCTTTGATTATTGATGTTACGCGTCGACATAATGGCTGGAATGGCACAAGCCCCTCCACTCACCAAGCCTACCAACGACCGTCCGTTGAGTCCAAACTTTCTCAATAGGTGGTCAAACAAATAAACAACCCTGGCCATATACCCCAATTCGTCCATCCATCCGATGAGTAAAAACAGTAAAGCTATCTGAGGTATAAATACCATCACTCCACTCAATCCAGGCAACAAACCTTTAATCAATAAATCCGTTAGCCAGTTTGTAGGCAGGTGGTTTGCCAGGGATTCTTGCATCCAGCCAAATCCCGACTCAATGAAATCCATGGGTATTTGTGCCCAGGAAAATATGGCTTGGAAAATAAAAAACATGAAAAGTACAAACAGTGCGGTTCCGAACCAGGGATGTGTAACCCACCGATCAATGCGTCTCACCAGTGGATCTACAGAATGCTCCACCAAATCCCCCTTCATTTTTGACCAATGCTCTATCCAGCGATAACGGTCCATGGTTTCCTCAATTTGGTACCGGAGAGAATGTTCTTTACCAAAATAAGACTCCATACGCCTGGAATCTATTTTTTGACCGTAATGCTTCCACAAATAAAACTGATAGGCCGTTTGAAATTGCGAACTGTTAGAAAATTCGCCCTCCAGATTTTGTGGTAGTTTAAAGAATTTTGCGGAATGTGGTTTTTTATCGGATTCCAATACCCATTTGGTTAAATGGTCGCGGAGTTGGTCAAGGTTTTGGCCCGTTTTCGCACTAATGGCCATTACATTTTGACCAATTTGTTCCTTTAGAATGGTTACGACATGTTGAACCCGACCATCCTCCACCTGGTCACAATTGCTGAGACAAACATAAACTGGGATTTCTAAATCCAAGATCTGTGTCAGTAAAAGCAATTGCTTGTCAATACTTTGAATATCCGCAACATACAATACTCCTTGGGGATGAAAAGAAGAAGAACAATCCAGCAAAGCTCTGGTCAATAAAAATTCATCAGAAGTATTTGAATGAAGACTGTAAGCCCCTGGAAAATCGATTAACTCAACGTGATCACCCCCGGGAATTTTCCATTTTGCAGAGTGGACTTCTACCGTTACACCAGGGTAATTGCCCACCTTTTGTTGCATACCGGTCAAAGCATTGAATATGCTTGATTTACCACTGTTGGGATTTCCAACCAAGCCCAACTTAAACATATTGCTCTCCTTTTTCCGATTCCCTCAAATCCAGCGCATTCACTTCATCCTCCCGAAAAGCATAGTGGCAACCATCTACCTCAAGGTAATAGGCGCCACCCATGGGTGCTTTACGATGGATTTTGATCCACTTCCCTTCATAGATTCCCATGCTAACCAGTCGGGCCTCCAACTGAGGATCCCGCACGCCAATAATCTGAAACATATGTCCAATCCGCTCAATCACTGGACAAAAGTAATGGCCAAATGCTTGAATTTGTTTAAATTCCACACAGCTTACATAAGCTCTTCTGGAAATTTAATTTGTTGGAAAATGGAATTGAAGCAGCGAAAAACTGCAATTTTGCGTTATATTCACAATTGAGCCCATTTATGGATCTTAACATTGCCATACCACTAAATCCCTCAGAGCAAGAGTTGGTCAATGCTTGTGCAGAAAAACAATCCTGGGCACAACAAAAAATTTACGAAGACCATTACAAATCGATGATGGCAGTTTGCCTTCGGTATTCTAACAATTCAGAAGATGCCTTTGACATTTTACACGAAGGCTTTCTAAAAGTTTTTATAAACATAAAATCCTACGAACCAGGTTCTCTATTTCAAGCCTGGATAAGAAGAATTATGGTAAATACGGCGATTGATTTTTATCGAAGAGAATCCAGACGTGTTACCAGTGATTTAGATGAGGCCCGCGCGATCAGTTATAGCCGAACAGGTCCTGTGGAATCCATGACCCTCGAAGAAGTCATGAAAGCCATTCAGAAATTACCCACCATATATCGCGCTGTATTTAACATGTTTGTTGTTGAAGGTTATTCGCATAAAGAAATAGCAGACCATTTGGGAATTACCGAAAGTACTTCCCGATCCAACCTGGTCAAAGCTCGTACCAAACTGAAAGAAATGTTGAATGGAAAATTTTGAGCATCAGTTTGACCAGAATATTAAAAACCTGTTGGAGTCTTATACACCTGACGCTAAGCCGCATTGGGATCACATGCAATCGAAATTGCAGGAAGAGCAATTTGACGAGGTCTTTGATCATAAAATCAAATCAATTTTTGAAAACGCTCAAGCGAACCATGAGCAACTTCGATGGGAATCATTTCAATCAAAACTCAAATATCAAGCGGATAGACGCAAGAAAATTATTACCGCTAGAATTATAGAAACCAGCTTATTCCTATTATTTTTATGGACTCTGGATAACATTGGACTTACCCAGTGGATTCCTAACGAACCCTCCACAACCCTAGGTTCTCCAATGGCGTGGAAACAAACTGGAGACAAGCCATTGGTTCAATATCAAAATACATCAAAGGCCAAAGATATTCATTCAACCAGTAAATCGTTAATGGACTACAGGTCGCCCAATTCCAAAGGAATTCATAAACAGACCTGGACAACCCGTTCATTAAGTTCACCAAATGAAATTGCTGAACCTACCGAACTGATTTATCCTGAAAATGAAACGCATTCAAGCGAAACATTCAGTTTTCAAGCGTCAAACCTTGAAGAAAGTTTATCTCCTGGTAAAATTGAAACTTCCACTCCACAACTAAGCATTCCATCCATCCAGCCATCTTTTCAGGTCACCCTGAATGCTTCCTGTTTGGTTGCACTAAAATCTTTGGAAGAAATAGAAATGCCTATACAGCTTCATGAGATCGCACATTCGGATGAATCCTTACCCACTTTACCACACCACATTCAACCTTATAAAATCAAAGAATCAAAATTTATTGGATTTTATACCGGTTTGATGGTAAATGCGATACAATCACCATCTTTTATCGATCCCGATTTAAAATATACCCAGGCAAGAATGGGCTATCAAGCTGGACTGCGAATGGATATCAAAAACGAAGAGTGGACTGTGTTGACAGGAGTGTCATATCAAAATATCCGTTACCAACCCAACATGTCGGAGACCTTGGGTAGTTTTGAAGGAGGCTATTTTAAAATTCATTTCCGTGAAATACAGGCTCACCTGATCAATTTACCAGTAGCTTTAAATAAAACACTTTTCCAATTTAAGCAGGGCGAGTTGAGTGCCCACATGGGACTTTCATTGACTGCTTCACTTAAAAATAATTACAATGTGGATACTCTAACCGGGCTATCGGCACAAACCAACCAATCCATTGCGTTCATTGATACCACTGGATCCAGCGAAATTCTTTCAAGAGTCAGAGCCAATTCCAACAAAGGGCTTTTAGAAGGAGGGAATATTGGTACCAATTCATTTGCCAGTGCGTTCGTAGGAATCCGCTACACCCACTCGCTTAAGAACAATATTGTTCTATTTACGGAATTGGAATGCAGCAAAATGTTAGGCCAAATTGGCTTTGGACCTAACCAAGATAAATTTTTAACCACCAGCCTAAATACCGGTATCAGTTATCGCTTTCAGTGATGGCTATTTTGCTGAACATAAATGACCCCATTGGGTTGAATTAAAACATTACACTAAGTTTCCTCAATGGTAATTTGCGTATACCATTTTTTTCGATGAAATAAAATGTGTTTTCAATAAAATCCTCAGGTGTTACAGTAATTTTATACCGTGCGGCAATTGACGAGCTATTTTATCAACACCCGGGTATACAGTGTTTTGGTGCTGGCATTTTTGGTGACCGGTCTTGCATATCATTTATTTTACCCATATGACTTGTTTTGTCTTAAAGTCAATGCAATACACCATCCAACGGCCGATCTATTTTTTAGGAACATTACCCAGTTAGGCGATGGTGTTTTCGTTGTTCTACTAGGTTTGGCCTTGTGGATTTTTCACCGGGAGGAAGGAAAAGTTATCTTATTGGGTTACTTGTTGTCTTCCATAGTGACTTCCATTATGAAAGGAATGATTTTTAAAAAAACACCCAGGCCCATCGAACATTTTTGGCAGGAAGTACCCAATTTACACTTAGTGGATGGCATCAAAATCCATCACTGGGATAGTTTTCCATCAGGACACACCACTTCCATTTTTTTAGTGTGTAGTATTTTGTCGTGGTATTACCGTTCCACTTATTTTCAATGGTTTTGGTTTCTTCTTGCATGGGTAACGGGCTTTTCACGTATTTATTTGTTTCAACATTTTTTAAGGGATGTGCTTGCAGGAGCATTTATAGGTTGGGTTACAGCAGCTTTTCTTTTGTCTGGTAAATTTCTCAAAAACTCTTCTGAAGAAGCTACATAGTATCCACTTCAGTCAAAAAGACAGCAGGGTTGCCATTTTGAGGGATGCACGTGTCAAGAACCTTATTATTGGATAAATATCCATGCCATTCAATCCATGAAGGGCTGAATTCTTATACATTCAAGTGATATCATATTCAAAAAACCTCACTTCATAAACATGAAAACATACCCATTGAGGGTTTGTGTTGGCGGTTCAGAGATTCAATTTCATTTACCCTTTTCCTATATGGGTTTTATTTGATGTTTTAAGGCTCTATTAAATTCCAGCCTGGTTGCTTTACTTTGTGGTCGATTTCAGCCGCCAATCCAATAGAACAGGAATTATTGACTCGAATTAAATTATACATAGATGAAGTCCGCCAGGAATGGAGACTGGCACTACAAGACAAGCTCTTTTGGGGATTGGGGATAATATCAATAGTATTGACCATTGCCTTTTTTGGAAACATTGGAGACTTTTTGGAATACATTGAATCCAGACCCGGCTGTGTACTCAATGATGCGATATTGAATGCCCTTGAGGCGCATGACATGTCCGGACCCATCTTTTTTATTATTTATGCGGGTGCAGCACTCGTATTTATATTTTGCCTTCCATGTCCTTGGACATTTCTTTTTGCCGCTCACATTTTTTTACTGCAAAATCTGATTCGTGCACTCTGTATGTACTTTACCCCTCTTGAACCATCACCGGATATCATTCCATTGCACGATCCATTATTGCTACCTTATGTTTACCGGGAGAGCGTTAAGCTTAAAGATTTATTTTTCAGCGGACATACAGCCACATTAACGGTTTATTGCATTGTCTTCCGGAGATATATTGTGTGGCGGAGGATTTTCAAGATATTGACGGTGTTGATGGGGGTGCTTTTGCTGATTCAGCATTGTCACTATACGATTGATATTTTGGGTGCCGTTCCCATGTCATATTTTGCATACCTTTTAGCGAAGTATATTTGGAAAAGAGCTGGTCTGCCCTTCAAGAAAACCTTACTCGAAAAGAAAATCAAAGCTATATAAATCAAGATATACCCAAAGTAATGCATAAGACTGCCTCTAAATACCACATCTTAATGTCCGAATGATTTCAATTCAGCATTTTTTAGGGATGGATTGAATTAAAAGCAAGTCAAGATTAAAATAAAACACTCATTATATATAATCTGCTAATTATTAATAATATACAATGTAAATAATATTATAATATATATTTCGCAATCCATTTAATATTTTCGCTTTTTCAATATCTTTTTATCTTTACCGATTCAAATAAAATGATTAAATGAGTTCACTGGAGCGTAAGGTCAGTTCAATTGCCAACCAGGTTAATTTCCTTAAGGATCATCATATTTATCTGTTTTACAGAGAATTGCATTCCGCCCAGGATACCGAGATGTATGAAAATGGCCGTAAAATTTTAATGTTTGGGTCCAACTCCTATTTAGGCTTAACCACCCATCCAAGAGTCAAGGCAGCCGCCATTCAGGCCATTGAAAAATATGGAACCGGAGTTTCGGGTTCGCGTTTACTGAATGGAAATTTGGGAATTCACAGGGAATTGGAAGAAAGACTATCAGCTTATCTTGGCAAGGAAGATACTGCTGTATTCAGTACGGGGTTTCAAGCCAATCTAGGAGCATTGCCTCCACTTTTAGACCGGTCGAGCTACCTCATCATGGACAAGTTGAGCCATGCTTCCATCATCGAAAGTGCCACTCTTTCACATGCTAAAAAATTAAAATTCGAGCACAATGATGTAAATTCATTGGATAAGCTATTTCAAAAAATTGACCCGGAAGCATTTAAAATTGTGGTGACTGAAGGAATCTTCAGCATGGACGGAGATATAGCACCTTTGCCTGATATCGTAAACGTTTCTAGAAAGAACGGTGCTTTGATTATGGTTGACGATGCGCATGCCATCGGGGTATTGGGTAAAAATGGAAGTGGAACATCTTCTCATTTTGGAATTACCGATCGGGTGGATATTATCACAGGTACTTTTAGTAAATCTCTTGCTGCGTTGGGTGGATTCGTTTCTGGAGACAAAGAACTCATCAACTTAATTAAACATACCTCCCGGGCACTATTATTCAGTGCAGGTCTTCAACCCGCTTCAGTCGCTGCGGTATTGACAGCCCTTGACATTATGGAAGAGCAACCTGAATTGATTGGCAACTTATGGGAAAACACCCATTATTCCATTAAAATGCTAAAAGATATGGGTATGGATGTTGGAAAAGCTGAAACCCCCATTATTCCAATATACATTCGTGATGATCAAAAAACTTACCTCATCGCAAAAAACTTATACGATGATGGCGTTTTTATTAACCCTGTAGTATCTCCAGCCACCAGCGCTGATTCTGCCTTGATCCGTTTTTCTGTGATGGCAACCCATACACACGAACAAATAGATTTTGCACTCAATAAAATTTACGACCATGCCCGGCTTCTGGGCGTGATTTAATTCATTAATCACATGATTTCAATACAACCGGTTCGAACATCATCCGATCGGGATGCCTTTATTCGGTTTGTTTACACTTTATATGCGAACGATTCTTGCTTTGTTCCCGAACTCTATATCGCTCAGAGTGACCACATCAATCCCAAAAAAAATCCATTTTTCGAACATGCTGTAGCAGAATATTTCTTGGCCAAACGTGATGGCGAGGTAGTAGGCCGCATTGCTGCAGTAAAAGACGATCAACTCATATCATATACAGAGGAATCCGTTGGAGTTTTTGGATTTTTTGATTGTATCAATGACCCACAGGTCGCAAATGCCCTTATGGAGGCGGCCATAAATTGGCTAAAGACTCACCAGATAGAATGGATAGAAGGGCCTTACAATTTCTCAACCAACCATGCTTGTGGTCTGTTGATCGAAGGCTTTGAATTTCCTCCTTCGGTGATGATGAGCTATAATAAACCGTATTATCAAAATCTCCTGGAGCAACTTGGTTTTATCAAAAAAACAGATGTTTTGGCTTATCGCATTCACCAAAGTAAATTTCCAGAGCGATTGAAAAACAGCCTTCCTTTGCTGGAAGAGAAATTTAAGAAGAATGGCATTACCATCAGGACCATTGATATGAAGCATTTCGAGGAGGACGTCAAGAAGACGCTGGACGTTTACAATCAGGCCTGGAGTAAAAATCTTGGATTCGCTCCAATGACGGAGAAAGAATTTCTACATTCAGGCAAAGACATGAAAATGATCATGGATCCTCAATTGGTTTTGCTAGCTGAAAAAGACGGAAAATGCATTGGATTTTCACTTACCCTTCCAGACATTAATCAAGTCCTGATTAAAATCAAAAATGGAAAATTATTGCCTTGGGGTATTTTCAAGTTGCTGTT
The DNA here is from genome assembly GCA_964568865.1 of uncultured Saprospiraceae bacterium. GTDB lineage: Bacteria > Bacteroidota > Bacteroidia > Chitinophagales > Saprospiraceae > Vicinibacter. The sequence goes on along the minus strand of CAZMSE010000041.1, from coordinate 9,425 downwards.
TGGAAGAAAAAAAATCAACTCTGTCAGGATCATTGCACTGGGACTACTGGAGCCTTACAGAAGACTTGGTATTGATGCCTACTTCTATGCCAGAACATTTGCCTATACCCAACAAAGCAAATACCTCGAATCCGGTGAGGCCTCCTGGATTTTGGAAAACAATCCAGAAATGAATCATGCCATAATTAAAATGGGAGGACAGGTAGAAAAAATGTATCGGTTCTACAGAAAAAAGATTTGAAAAATTAAATTGACAGGTTTCTAAATCAAAATAAGGATGAAAACCTTTTATATCGAATTTTTGTTGTTTATCCATTAACGAAGCACTCATGGCAAAGAATTTTGTATCGAACTCACCTGAATCGATTCGAATGTTCAAAAATAACCTGCTGGAATCCGTTTCAAAGGTTCATTTTTCAATACCCTTGCTGGTCTATATCCCCATCATTGGATTTCTCTCTTATAAATCGATAGCTACTGGAAACACAATTCTAAATTACATCCTCTATTTTATTTTTGGTTTGTTCATATGGACCCTGACAGAATATGTATTACATAAATATGTCTTTCATTTTGTTCCAAAATCTGGATGGGGGCAGCGATTGCATTTTATTTTTCATGGTGTACACCATGATTATCCCATGGACCGATTGCGATTGGTTATGCCGCCTTCCTTGAGCTTGTTAATCGCAACTGGATTTTATTTGTTTTTCTCTCTGTTTTTTACCAAAGTAAATTTTTTCGCTTTCTTTAGTGGTTTCTTGCTAGGTTACCTCATGTATGATATGACCCATTATGCAATCCATCATTTTAATTGGAAAAATCCATGGTTTGCCCGGGTAAAAAAGCACCACATGCTTCATCATTACCACGATCCATCCAAGGGATTTGGTGTGAGTTCTTCTCTTTGGGATGTAATATTAAGATCAAACTTTAAGGAAGATCTTAAGTAGCCATCTTCATACTTCCATTACGCTGATATTGTTGATGGTTAGGTTCATTTCATAAACCTGAACTTCGCGTATCGTTCGCTCTCCTTGGTGTAGTAGAATGCGATTGTGTAGCTTCCGAAAGCGAAGATTCGTTTCTTGACTTCTCATCATCAAGCAGCGTAATCAATGAAACTTGTATCTAATATTCAAACATCAAAAAACTAATGGTGATCAACTACTTTAAATCCGTTGCCCGAGTCATTGCTTTATGCTCCATGATTTCTTTGATTCACGGTGCGCAAGCTCAAAACTTTAGTGTAATTGTGGACACAGCCATCAAACATCAAGTGATTGATGGATTTGGAGCCCATCAAAGTGATGAGGACATCAATAATCCTTGGCTAAGCAATTTGTATTTTGATGACATAGAATGCAGTATATATCGCGTTGATCTTACTCCCCGATTACGCAGTCCTTATGCTGACTTGAATTACTTCTCTCCCTGGTTCATGGGGTCAACTATCAAACATTTATTCAATCTTGAAGATCCTTCAAACCCCAATGGTCCTGAAGGTAATCGTGTAAGAACCTACACTGGACCTCAGGATTACTCGAGAACTTTTGGAGGCAGAAATGCACCTATTGCTGTTATGGGCCCCAATATTGAGGAAAATATACCCTACTTTGTTTATGCACCCAACTTAATCATCCAACAAGGTTTGGCAAAATCAAAAAAACTGGGTGGTTTCAAATTAATCGGAAGTATTTGGTCCCCGTTACCATGGGTTAAAGTTGCATCAGGCAATGTTTATCGGGAAAACTGGTGGCCCGGACCAGTGGCAAATACTGCATGGCCCTTTATATGGGGAGGAAATTTTGCTGGAGGTCGATTAGATGTTTCGAACACTCCATTACAGGTTTTTAATGACCTGTCAATGGGTGGTCTGGGACCCACCAGTGCGTTGACCCAATTTGCCCGAAGTACCGCGGCTTACTTATTAGGCTATCAACGGTTTCATAAAGTTGAATTTTATGCCATAAGCATTCAAAACGAATTGAATTTTGAACAATTTTATAACAGTACGACCTATCCACTTTCCTCTCAGTACATCGCCGCATTAAAAGCTGTTCGCGCAGAATTTGATAAATACCCGGAACTCATCCATATTAAACTCATGGGGCCTGAGGATTTGCTAGGTGGCGATGCATATGGTATGTGGGAATATGGGAGCTCAAACGGTCCCATTCATAAGAATCTGCAATACCTGCAATCCATTAGCAGGGATACAGTTGCTTTTCGTGCGCTCGATTTTCATTGTGTGCATGGTTATGCTTCTGATGGAGTCACCAGTTCAGGAGCTCAACCCAACTTATGGAACTGGTGGGCCAATGGTTGGAATACCAGTCCTGCTGCTGGCATCCCTTCAAACATCAGGGGTTTTACCCATTATCAGAAAAAATCATGGATGACCGAAACTTCAGGCGAACACCCCGATTGGTTATATCCCAAACAAGGGTTCCCGGGTGATGGTGCGCTTGGACTCGCCATACGCATTCATCAGGCATTAACTACAGGCCTGGAAAGTGCATGGATCTATTGGACCTTTTCGGATTCTGATAATTCAGGTAAAGTGAGTGCATACGGACTAACAAATGTTAGTGATCAGGCCAACAGTCCAAAATACAATGCAGCTAAACATTACTTCAAACTGATAAGACCAGGAAGTATTCGCATAGGTACTTCAGTAAATGGAACATCTTCCATACTGGTCAGTGCCTATTTGACAGCAGATCGCCAAACTCTTGCGCTGGAACTGATCAATTCATCTTCGAGTCCGCAGCAAGGTACCCTTCAGATTCCTGACGGAATCAATCAGTTTGCACGATTTACCAGCCAAGAAAATGCCTATTGGCAATCTAGCAATGCAATGGCTGCACAACAGCGTTTAACCATCGATCTTCCTGCTTATTCCGTGACAAGTTTGGTAGGTAAAAGGATTACAAATATTCAACTTGAAAATCTCCATACTAACGATTGTAAAATCATTCCCAATCCAATTTCAAATTCCTCAAACATCGATTTAAACATTACCGAAGGAGATTACCTAACCATTAAATTGATAGATGCTGAGGGACGTCTACAATCATTGGTGATGTCAAAGCAATATTTTCCAGCGGGTAAACATCGGATCGCCTTTCCAAGTCATATTGTTCAAGCCGGTTTGTATTTTCTTGAAATTAGTGGACAACAAAACTATTGGGTCCGAAAACTCATTAAACTTTAATTTTACCTGGGACGATTTGGTTTTACTTGAAGCTTTGCTATTTCCCTTCAAACGGTAAAGATTCCACAAATTCAAATATCTTTACAGCTGATTAACTTGTATTTATACATAGCATAAATGTCTAAAATTCTTGTAACAGGAAGCTCCGGTTTAATTGGTTCGGAAGTCGTGCGTTATTTTGATCAGATGGGATGGGAGGTTACCGGAGTGGATAATAACATGCGAGCTGATTTCTTTGGACCAAAAGGTGATACCCGATGGAACCAACATCAACTGGAGTTAAACTGCAAACGTTTTAAACACGTTGAACTTGATATCCGGGAGCGAAGCCAAGTGATGGAACTTATAAAACAGATTAAACCGGATGCGATAGTCCATACTGCGGCACAACCATCTCATGACCTTGCAGCAACCAGAGTATTTGATGATTTTGATGTGAATGCCGGGGGTACTTTGAATTTGCTGGAAGCTTGCAGAAATTATTGTAAAGAGTCACCCTTTGTGCATTTGTCTACCAACAAAGTATATGGTGATGCTCCAAATTTATTGCCGCTGGTTGAATTGGAAACCCGTTGGGAATATGCTGATCCCCATTATGCAAATGGAATTGATGAGCAGTTTACCATAGACCAATCTAAACATTCTTTGTTTGGTGCATCTAAATTAGCTGGAGACATCATGGTACAGGAATTTGGACGTTATTTCGGAATGCCCTGTTGCATATTGCGTGGAGGATGTTTAACGGGACCCAACCATTCAGGTGTTGAGTTGCATGGATTCCTGAGTTATTTAATCAAGGTCAACTTGTCAGAAAATGTTTATCAAGTATTTGGTTACAAAGGAAAGCAAGTCCGCGATAACATTCACTCATGGGATGTTGCACATTTTATTGATTATTTCATCCAAGATCCGCGTGTTGCGGAAGTTTATAATTTGGGAGGTGGCAGAGATAACTCTTGCTCCATTCTTGAAGCATTCAATGCAGTATCCTCCATCTCGGGCAAACCTATGCGTTATGAATATCAGGAGCGTAACCGGGAAGGAGATCATATCTGTTATATTTCAAATTTACAAAAGTTATACAGTCACTACCCTCAATGGAAAATCACTCGGAGTCTTGAGCATATTTATGCTGAAATCATTGAATCCTGGCATTGCCGCTTATAATTTGAAATGAGCCATTCTGCCTCAAAAAAACTTTTGTTACTATCCTGGACCATTCCTCCAACCATCAGTGGTAGTTCTTACATTACCCATCAACTGCTAAAAGCTTTACCAAATGACTTGATTTTGCCTGTCGGAGGAGGCAAACCATTTCTTCAATATCCGGATCATTATCAGAATATTCGATACCGATACCTTCCTACAGAATGGTCTATTAATGGCATGGGAGCGCGTTTTTTCAGTCCTATACGTTGGTTATCGTTTCCCTTTGTGCTGTTCCGTTTGTGGATGATTTGTCGCAAGCAAGCGGTCGATAAAGTATTAGCTGTATTTCCAGATGGATATTTTTTATTGTTGGGATTGATCATTAGCAGTCGTTTGAGAGTTCCTTTCTACACCTATTTTCATAACACGTATGTCGATAACCGGAAGGGTATTAATAAGTGGTTTGCAAAAAAAATTCAGGCACTGACATTTCAAAAATCTGTCAGGATTTTTACCATGAGTGAAGGCATGGATGCTTATTATAAACAGCAATATCCTGATCTCGAAAACAAGTTTGTGGTCTTACCCCACAGCCATTCTACAAAAACGCAAAGCAAAAAGAGACCACCTCTGTCAGCAATCCATTTTCCATTACGATGTGTCTTGATCGGCACCATTAATCAATCCAATCTAGATGCTACGAGAAGAGTTTTATCGTTAGTGGCCAACCATCCCGAAGAATTTAATTTGGACATTTATTCGCCCAGCAATCAACAATTGCTCCAATTGAAGTACAAATTGCCCTTGGATCAACCCGGAATAAATCATTGTGGGAGTATTGCGCAGGAAGAAATTGATCATGTCTTGCCTCAGTACGACGTTTGTGTATTAACACACGGTTTTACGGGTGACTACACCCCTGTTGAATACCAAACTATTTTTCCAACGCGTAGTGTTCCATTGTTTGCCTCCGGGGTACCTATTCTGGTTCATAGTCCGCCAAATTCATTTTTGACCGACTTCATTAGAAAATATGATTGTGGTGAATTGGTATCCATTCCATTAGAGGACCAATTGTTAAGGGCTTTAAGACACCTCCGTGACGATCATAGCCGGAGACTACAGCTTCAGATCAATCAAATGACAGCTTCAAATTATTTCCATTCTGATCGAATTGCTTCCATTCTGAAAATGCATATCCAATTGGAGCATTGAACCGTTACGATCTGGCGTAATCTGAGTACTTTTGAGATCCTTTTATGAACACAATTAATGACGCTCAGCCGGTGAATACCAGAGCACTTACATTTATTTTCATTACTGTTTTAATTGATGTCATTGGTCTTGGTATCATTTTACCCGTATTGCCGGATTTAATCATCGAACTGTCGGGTAAACCTTTGAATGAAGCTGGAGCCATTGCTGGATGGATGACTTTTGCCTTCTCATCTGCTTTGTTTATTTGTGCCCCTGTTATGGGGGGCTTAAGTGATCGTTTTGGCAGGCGCCCTGTCTTATTGTTGTCACTCTTTGGTTTTGGCTTAGACTATCTATTTCAAGCAATGGCACCCAATATCCTTTGGCTGTTCATTGGTCGAACGATCGCTGGAATCACGGGTTCAAGTTACACTACCGCGAGTTCATACATTGCAGATGTTAGTCCACCGGACAAGAAAGCCCAAAATTTTGGTTTAATCGGAGCTGCATTTGGCTTAGGATTTATCATAGGTCCGTCGCTGGGAGCATTATTGGGCAATTATGGTTTACGGATTCCTTTTATAGCTTCAGGGATATTAGCCTTAATGAATATGGGCTTTGGTTTTTTTGTCTTACCTGAATCCTTAAAACCTGAAAATCGACGACCTTTTGATTGGAAACGGGCCAACCCTTTTGGCACGTTAAAGGTATTGTTCCGATATCCGATCTTAAAAAGCTTTTTGTTTACCCTATTTGCTGTGAATATTGCTCATCATGCTCTTCAGAGCACTTGGTCATTCATCACCATTGCTAAATTTGGCTGGGACGCTAAAATGATTGGCCTGTCACTCACCATGGTTGGATTGATGGTGGCCATAGTTCAAGGTGGATTATCCCGCGTTATACTTCCCAGATTGGGATCAAAAAAAGCCATTTTTACTGGTCTTACCATATCCATGCTGGGATATTATGCATATTCCTTGGCCACCGAAGGATGGATGATGTTTGCCATTACCATTCCATTTGCATTTGGTGGTCTGGCCGGACCCAGTATTCAAGGCCTGGTCAGCAATCAGGTTCCCAAGGATGCTCAAGGAGAATTACAAGGAGGCTTGACTGGAATTATTAGCCTTTCAGCCATTATTGGACCCTTGATCATGACGCGTATTTTTAGTCACTTCAGCATGAAGGATGCGGAAAATTATTACCCTGGAGCACCATTTTTTGCTGCAGGAATCTTGATAAGTCTTGGAATACTTTTAATTTTAAAACCTCTTTCAAAAATTTAGACCCAATGTTAATTCGCTTTTTGAAATACTCAATGGTGGTGCTCACTGTCTTTACCAGTTGTATTAAATATGCATATGCCCAGCCTGATCAAGATGCTTTCATTCCATGTCACCATGCTCCGTTAAAATTTCATCAAAGGAATTCGCCTACCGAACAAGAAATCGCTATGATGGAAAATTCAAATAAGCGCAGTGATAGTATTGATGTTCGACATTATAGCATAGATATAGACGTAACCAATTATGCAGGAAAGGCCATAAAAGCCAATACCACGGTGCTTTTTGTTCCACAGATGGAAGGCATTCAATGGATTCAATTGGATTTAAAAGGGTTAAATGTTGATTCTATAATTTTTGAAAATAAGTTGGCCACCTTTAATTATGATGGTAACCTCATCACGACATTTTTCGGAAAGGATCTGAAAAAGGGACAAGAATATTCGCTGATCATTTACTACAATGGGGTCCCGACCAGAGATCCGGTTTGGGGTGGTTTTTATTTTGTTGAAGACTACATTTACAACCTTGGCATTGGTTTATCCACCACTCCACCCAATTTTGGGAAAGTTTGGTTTCCTTGTTTCGATAACTTTGTGGAACGTACCACCTTTGATTATTATGTCACCACGACTTCTGACAAACGAGCCTATTGTGTAGGAACTTTTGTAAAAGAGGATACCATTTCTGCCAATCGAATTCGGAGACATTACTATATGGGTACACCCATTACCACCTACCTTTCTTCAATAGCCGCTGCAAACTATACAGTATCAAAATCAATGCATCCTGGAGTCTTTCGCGACATTCCAGTAGAGCTTATTTCGAAACCTGCCGATCTCAATCAAATGGTTTCCCAATTTGAAAAAATTGGAACTGCTTTAGATGCCTATGAATACTGGTTTGGTCCATACCGGTTTGAACGGGTTGGATATGTAGCCACGACCGTTGGCGCTATGGAACATCCGACCAATGTGGCTTATCCCGTTTCGACCATCCAAGGAGGCACATTAATTCAAAACGAAAGATTGTATGGACATGAGTTAGGACACCACTGGTGGGGAGATATAACAACCCTCGATGATGCAAGAGATATGTGGATTAAAGAAGGTACTGCTGAATATGCAAGTCATTTGTTTATTGAACGTGCATACGGGGAAAACGAATTCAGGGAAGCTGTAAAATCCAATTTATCCTATATTCTTTTTAATGCCCACAAAAATGATGGAGGATTATTTCTACCGTTATCCCCAATGCCATACGAGCATACTTATGGTACTCACACCTATCGAAAAGGAGCTGCAATGATTCACAACATGAGAGGTTACATGGGCGATGAAGAATTTAGAAGAATGTCAACCATGGTTTTTGATTCAATGAATGGTAAGTCCATGAATGCGTTTCAATTTCGAGATTTCCTGAATCGCAACAGCACAGTAGATATGTCTTCCTATTTTGATGATTATATTTTCAATCCAGGCTATAACACTTTTTACATGGATTCTTTCATAATTGAGAATATCAACAATGAAAATTATCTGAATATTGGAATTGCCCAAAAGAGCTATCATGCAGCACATTTGTATCGTGATGTCCCCATGGTCGTTAGCACCTACGATAAGAACCTCAAACGCATGGAATTTAACACCACTCTTGGTGGACCTAACTCAAAAGTTAAATTCAAGCTACCAGCAGATTATATTCCAACGGTCGTTTTACTTAACGAGAATCAGAAACTCAACTTAGCAACTTTACAAAGTCAAACCATTGTAAAAAAGACAGGCCCTGCCAATGTACCTTATACTGCCATGACGGTAAACGTTTCCAATTTTAGTGATAGTTCATTTGTAAACATTGCTCATCATTTGGTCGGTCCAGATACGGATCGGAAAGCAACTAACATCGATCGAATTTCCTCCAATCATTTTTGGCAAGTTTCTATCATCCAACATGGAAATCTCGAAATAGACGGACGAATTGAATACAATGGAAATGACAGTGCCAGCATTGACAGTGACATATTGTTTACCTCTGAGGATAGTCTACGCTTGGTTTACCGGCAAAAGCCTTCAGACCCATGGGAAGATTATCCCTACTACAATAAACTGATTGTGAATCCAACCGACCGCAAAGGATTTGTTCGCATCACAAAACTTCTTCCGGGAGATTATGCACTGGCGCACGGGTATAAAGTTAACGTAGCCAATCATCAGACAAATCATCTGAATTGGAATGTTTTCCCAAATCCTGCATCCAATCTGATCAAACTTTCTGCGGATGTCAATTTTGAAAATCATTATTATGAAGTTATTGATGTCCATGGAAAAAAGGTGATGAGTGGTCAATGTACCAAAGAAATCGTGATTGAATCCATACCTTCTGGAAACTATGAATTGGCCATATACGATCATAACCAAAAATCAATATTTCAATACGTGTTCATTAAGCTTTAGGAATTTTAGGTAAAATCCCAATATGTAAGAATGCAGGTTAATCCATGAACTTCAATAATATTCTGGTATAATCTGATTTGAAATTACACCTATAGAATTCAGATATTTTGCTGATAAATTTTA
>CAZMSE010000040.1:11811-27929 GCA_964568865.1 uncultured Saprospiraceae bacterium | reverse complement strand
TTTTGCCAGCTCTTACGAGCCACAGAAATTTTCGCCACGCGCTGTACACCGACGCGACAAATACTAAGTTGTGTTTGATGAAATATTGCGGTAAACGGGAAGACCACTTTGGTCAACAACTAACAAGCAATCCTAGCAGTTCAACTCTAGACAATGAGTATACCGATGTATGTATTCCAGAATTTCAGGTTTGAACCCCTTCAGGGTTCGGTTCGGTAGTGGCTTGGTGCTGCATGCGGTCGCATGCAGTTAAGAAAATTAAAACCCTTCGGGTTTTTGTAACGATTGAAATGAGTCTTAAGAATCAATAAAGTTGCCATTGTTGTAATGGAATACTTCATGCTAACCAAAGAAATCCATAGGTGTTTGAATGAATTTAGCTTATTTCAATCTCATCGCGCAAACAAAACCTTAATTTCAAATAAGAGTTCTGTCTTGTTTAATTGCAGCTAGAGGGGTTTATTACAATATCGAACAATCCGAAGGATTGAACATTTTTAACACCGCATGAAATGCGGTGTTAAAAGACATAAACCCTCCAGCAAGCCTGAAGGGCTTGAACGAGAAAAAGTGTTTCCAAAAACTGGAATTTGCAATTGCTAAACCAAAGGCTATTGAAAACAGTTGAGCAAAGCATAGGAAATGTTTAAAAGACAGTGAACCGAGAAAAGAGTATGTCCTTTTAAACGATACACCAATGCTGGGAAAATCTTCCGCTGATGCCTGAAGACAACTTTGTCTTGATAGAATATTTTCACCACGCACTGTACACCGACGTATTAGATATTATGTTACGATAAGCGGTGTAGTCACGCTGACCAATTGTAATTTTTACGAGCGCTGTTGAGCGAAATATTGTGGCTTGGCAAATGTTTCGCTGGTACCTGGCGACAAGGTACTAACAAACGTTAGTTTTTTCTTGTAAAAAAAATTAGGCAACACCATTTTCTGAAAATGGTTATCATTGTACTATGAAAATTATTAAAACAGCCACATGGCTGATCATCTCTATATTGGCATTGCCCGTAATCTTATATTATTTAGGGGATTTTCCCGGAGCGAAGGAATGGATCATGATTCAGAAACTGCTTTGGATCTGTTTGTTTTCTGTTTCGTTGACCTTCATGACCAGTGAGCTTACCCGAAACTATAGCCAGGTAGATAAACTATGGAGTTTATTGCCGATAATCTATGTATGGCTAATTGCATGGGAATCACAATGGAATAGCAGATTAATGATCATGTCCTTTCTGGTTATGATTTGGGGAATCCGACTTACATGGAATTTTGCATTAAAAGGAGCCTACCGATGGAAATTTTGGGAAGGTGAAGAAGATTATCGATGGAAAGTGTTGCGCAGTCGGCCGGAGTTTCAAAAACCTTGGAAATGGCGCCTATTCAATTTATTGTTTATCTGCGGCTACCAAAATATTTTAATCCTGATGTTTTGTCTGCCAACGGTTGTAGCCATGCAGAAAAAGGAAACACCCCTCAATGGAATGGATGTACTGATCGCCCTATCCATGTTGGGTTTTATCCTTATGGAAGCCATTGCTGACCGGCAACAATGGAATTATCAGAAAGCCAAAAGAGTATGGCTTTCTTCCGGCCAAGTCACTCCGATGATTTACCAGCGTGGCTTTTTGCAAGAAGGTCTATGGGCGCGCTCCAGGCATCCTAATTATTTTGCTGAACAGGCAATTTGGTTTTGTTATTATTTGTTTAGCGTTAGTTCCGGAGGCAACTGGATCAATTGGAGCTTAACGGGATGTCTCTTACTCATCTTACTTTTTCAGGGCAGTGCAAATTTTAGTGAAGAAATCAGTGCTGGAAAATATCCAGAATACAACACTTACCAACAACAAGTACCCAAGTTTATTCCAAGAATTTTCTAAACCAGTGATATTCCGATTCATTGAAGCATTGACCATTCCAGTTTGATTTCAAAATGCATGATGAATTTCAGTACTACTTCTTTGCCTTGAGCATTTGCATTTTCAAAGTCACAAAGATTTTAAACTGCATTGCATTTTCTCATAAGATGATCTTTGACATGATCCTTCCATTCTGAATTCAGGATACTCAAAACAATGCTATCTCTTCGACTACCATCCGAACATTTACTATCGCTTCGAAGAATGCCTTCTACCGTGCATCCAATGCTTTTCATGGCGGCAATACTGCGTTCGTTTCTGGCATCAGCCCTGAATTCCACACGGGCAAAATTCATCTTTTCAAAAACATAAGCAAGCATCAGGTATTTGCAGTGTTGATTTAACCCTGAACCCTGGAAATTTTTTCCATACCAGGTATATCCGAGTTTTAGAGTCAACTGTTCAGCTTGAATGTCGTACCATCTTGAGCTCCCGGCATATTGCCCAAATTTTTTATCAAAAACAATGAAAGCATATTCTCTACCGGAATTCCTGCCTTGTTCAGCAGCTGTTAGATAGGCCTTCAAATTTTCCCGACCATTTGCACCTACCAATGAGTATTTCCAGATTTCAGGTTCATTTAGGCTGAAAGGTAACAGGTCTTTTTCGTCAGCCTGAGAGAGTGGTCTAAGCAAACAACGATCATTTTCTAACTGTAAATTTTGCTGAAAATCCAACATGGCCGAAATGATTAAAATTAAAGAAAGCAAGTTATATTGCTTGGGTGGAATTAAGGTAGAGGAATTGGCATAAAGATTTCAGCTGTTAAATGGGGTTCTTAATTTTCTATGAGCTTCGCAGTTAATGGTGTTCATCAGACTAGTTGAATGCTTTAGTGCCAAAGCTAAACCCGCAAAATAATAAACCTTAAGTTACGAACAAACGTTCGTTAGGTAGGTTGGAAGACTGAATTTTCTTTTAAAGCAACTGCTGGATAAACTGGTCGATTTTCAGACCGTCCGCTTCTGCCTTGTAGTTTAATACGATGCGGTGCCGGAGAACCAAACCTGCAATGGCCTGGACATCTTCTATATCCGGAGAATACTTTCCCGCCAGAGCAGCATGGCATTTCGCTCCAAGTACCAGGTACTGTGATGCCCGAGGCCCCGCACCCCAACTGACATACTGGTTGACTTCCTGTACGGGGTTGGTAGAATTGGGTCGGGTACGACCGGTAAGAGAAACCGCATATTGCAGGACATTATCTGCAACGGGAATCTTGCGCACGAGTTTTTGGTACTCGGTGATTTCAAGAGCATTGACTACTGAATGCACCTGAGTACTATAATCAGAGGTGGTTTGGCGGACGACCTGTAATTCTTCTTCATAGGCGGGGTAATCCAACAGAATGTTAAACATGAATCGATCCAATTGTGCTTCCGGAAGGGGATATGTTCCTTCTTGTTCAATGGGATTTTGGGTGGCCAGAACGAAAAATGGATTGGGCAGACTGTGTTTAACCCCACTTACCGTAATGTTTCGTTCCTGCATGGCTTCCAGCAGAGCAGATTGTGTCTTGGGCGGGGTCCGGTTGATTTCGTCGGCCAGTACGATATTGGCAAACAAGGGTCCCCGGTTAAATTTGAATTTGCGGTCTTCATCGAGAACTTCCGAACCGGTGATGTCCGAGGGCATCAAATCCGGTGTAAACTGTATTCTTTTGAAGCTGAGGTCCAAAGCCTCGGCAATGGTATTGATTAACAAGGTTTTAGCCAATCCAGGAACGCCCACCAGCAAACTATGACCATTGCTGAACAGGGAGATTAGGGTAGCTTTAATGACCTCATCCTGGCCTACGATGACTTTACCAATCTCCGTCCGGAGCTTTTGAAAGGACTGGGAAAGGTGGTCAATTCCTTCTACATCTGATTTAAACTGCATTTTGTGTTATTTTAAAAGAGCTGCAAATTTAAGGCACTTCTAAATACTATTTTGCCAAACTAAAAAAGGAGACGGAGTTTAATTCCACCGTTTTTTAGGGATAATTTATCCCCGCTTAAACCTTTCCTTTTTTAATCAATCCGCGGTCTTGACCGGTATGGCTCCTGAATGAAAACGGATTTAATGCCGCATTTTGTATTTCTACCGTTCACCAAGCACTGGAATTACAGGTTTCCAGGATACAACTTCCTACACGCCAAAAGTGAAACCCATAGAATCCAACGGTCGGCACCCATTGACCGGTACCTAAATTTTTTTCCATAAGATACAATAAAAAATGTAAAGTATACATTACATATTGTAAACAATACTTTACATTATGAAAGACTTATTGATTTTCACCAACCGGTATCGAATGCCTGGTTGGATTTTGTTTTTTACCGGCCTGCTGTCAGGAGGTTTCTGTTTGTTTTCAGGTTGGGAATGGGACGCCCTCAAACTGAAAACCTTTGCCATTTACGGAGACGAACTGCTTGGAAAATCCGGTTGGTTTACCATTCTGAAAGACAATCTCACTCAGGAATTAACAGGCGTGATTTTTGTCCTCGGGATTGTGTTTTTGGGGTTCTCCCGCATGAAGCAGGAGGATGAATACACTCTTCAATTGCGCTACAACGCATTGATGTGGTCAGCTTTTGCCAGTTGCCTTTTGCTGATCGCCACATTATTGTTCTTTTACGGAAGCGGGTATTTTTATTGCATGATTTTAAACATGTTTTCCATCCCATGCATCTATATTTTCAGGTTTTCGTATCTGTACCATCATCATTTAAGTGAATGAAGAACCAACTGAAATTTATGCGTGCGAAGTGCGACCTTTCGCAGACTGAATTGGCTCAAGCCCTGGGAGTGAGTCGTCAAAGCATCCACGCCATTGAAACAGGAAAATATGTTCCTTCAACAGTCCTTGCGCTTAAATTGGCTCAATTTTTTAAGTGTAAGGTCGAGGAATTGTTCGAACTGGAAGAAGAAGACCGTCATCCCTTGTAAGGGTCTCCAACCACCCAGATAGGGTGAATGGCCATGGATTACTCTTCCGGCTAACTCACCGCGTAGAAAAAGGAGTAAACGGCATTCGCTGCTCATTCCTTAAGTCATCCACACTTGTAAAGCCGGGTTCAACCACCGGCTTGCTTGCTATGGGATTGTATAAACAGTAAACCCAATACATGAAGAGAAAAGAAAATATTCCTCAATGCCATCACAGGGCTGAACGCCCAATCGTTAACCACTGAAATGCCACATCATGAAACCTATCCGTCGTAAACACTTAATCATTCTTACTATTGGAACCTTATGGTTGAGTTTGCCCCTCATCCTTAAACATTGTTTTATTGTACCTGATTTTCAGGCTGGCCTGATGAAAGGTATTGGAATTGGCCTGATGCTGGTTAGCCTGATAAAGGTGTCTAAAGATCAACGGAATCTGATGAACAGGGCTTAAGGTCCGTTTGTAAGATTCTGATTTTTTCATTTTTAATGTTTTGGTAGACGGGTTTCCAAAGTGAATTCATCGGGATTTGCTAATTTAAAGCCCTGAAATCGCGTCATGGTCAGGTTTCACTGCAATCGTTCATGGTCCGTCTTTTCGAGGAGGACTACATAATTCGATCACAGCATGAGCACCGTTTGACTTTATTCAAATTTCTAAGAATCAGGTATGGAAATAAACCCATCCATAAAAGCTTACAACGATAAACTCGCCTCGCCGGATCGGGAAATTGGAAATTTACTGGTCAGTCTCATCCACCAGGGCTTATCCGAGGCAGAGAACAAGATCTGGCACGCTCATCCGGTTTGGTTTTTAGATGGAAACCCCATAGTTGGTTATAGTAAGCAAAAGGATGGCATGCGTTTAATGTTTTGGAGTGGTGCTGACTTCGGAGAAGATCGTCTGACACCCGGGACAGGAAAATTTAAAGATGCTTCCATCTGGTACACTGCTGTGGATCAGATCCAAACGGAAGAATTGATCCGCTGGTTAAACAAATCCAGCGAACTCCAGTGGGATTATAAAAACATCGTAAAACGCAAAGGAAAATTGCTGAGACTGAAATAAGGGATTCAACTTAGCTTTGAGTCATATCACGTTGGCTTCATTACACTAAACCCGTTGGCATCCACATGCGTACGACTCAACAGATCGCGAAACACCTCAGAGAAGTCCATTTTGGAGGTAATTGGACTACTGTCAATCTGAAAGATCAACTGTCAGATGTCAGTTGGCAAATGGCTACGACCGCTGTACCAGGATTGAACACGATTGCCGTATTGACCTATCATGCTTGCTATTATGTGACTGCCCTTCTGGGCGTCCTCAGGGGGGAAGGTTTGCAGGCAAAGGATGCTTACAGTTTCGAGCTTCCTCCCCTTCAAGGCACACAGGATTGGGAGCAACTGCTTGAAAATTGTTGGGCAAATGCCGAAATGGCTGCTAAACTCATCGAACAACTTCCGGATGATATGCTGGAAGATCAATTCGTAGATGAGAGATATGGAACGTATTTTCGTAATCTGGCAGGGGTCATCGAGCACTTGCACTATCACCTGGGACAAATTGTTGTATTGAAAAAATTATTGATGGAAGGAGATATTCGGTAAATCATGAAGCCATATTCGCAGGATATTACCAGATAACTTAGCATCTTCCAAAGATCCGGTCTATGAAAAAGTGGAGCAAAGCGATAAAAGCCTTTTATGAAATCCTCCGGAATCCCTGGTTGCTGAATCACGTGCTTTCTGATGACACGGTATGGAGAAAGTACCTGATTAGAAATTACGGCCTTTCAGGTGGTCTGCCGGTCGTAGACCTGCGTACTCTTTGTCCTAATCTTTCAGAATCTCTGGAAGGCCTGGCTTTTCTCGGTGGAAGTTCACTACCCACCGACCTTGCTTTGTTAACATCCCTGAGCAGACAATTTGAGCACTGTCGTTATTTTGAGATCGGCACATGGCGGGGAGAGAGTGTACGCAATGTAGCCAGATATGCAAGCGAATGTTATACGCTGAACATATCAAAGGCTGAAATCATGGCGGAAGGACTGGACGAGCGTTATGCCGATTTACATGGTTTTTTCTCAAGGGGTATTCGAAACATAAATCATTTGACGGGTAACTCGATGAATTTTGATTTTGGAGGGCTTCAGAAATCCTTCGACCTGGTGTTTATTGATGGTAGCCACCACCACGCTTATGTTAAAAACGATACGGAAAAAGTATTTAAGCACTTGATCCATGGGCGATCCATCGTCGTCTGGCACGACTATGCCAGAAGTCCGGAACATCTCAGGCCCGAGGTTATGGCGGCCATTCTTGACGGCACGCCTCCGGAATTCAGACGGTATCTTTACCACGTATCCAATACGCTGTGTGCCGTGTTTATCAGGGATAACTTACCCACCATGGAATTTCGGACGCCTATTATTCCTGACAAGGTTTTTTCGCTGGACCTACATTGTAAAGACTGGCCCACATGATGGAAGAGTAAGACAGGGTAAAAATTTATTGTGCATTGTGAGCGTAATTACGTAATATTCATAGCTGACGGAATGGACTTTGACTGTATTTGGTCACCTGACTGCTCTCCATATATCTTGTCATAACTGCTTAAGGAGAAGAAAGGATTAATTTTGTCAACGGTTGCTAAGCAAAGCAATGCCATTATCTGAATTTGAGATAATAGGTTTTTTATTGAATAAAATTTCTCTGCATGCTGAATGGATTAAGAAAATACGCATTGGATAAAATGATATTCTGTCTGATGCCATGGGTGTTCCTTCAAAAAATTCCAGCTCAGCCTATGGCAGTGGGTGGAAGGCATTCATTATTGATTTGCAATGATCAAAGGGTCGCTGCCTTTGGTTACAATGGTTTTGGTCAACTTGGAATTGGAAATTTAAAAGAACAACATACACCCACTACCGTGTTACAGGTCAACCAGGTTACACATGTTGCTGGTGGATTATTTCATAGCTTATTCGTAAAAAATGACGGGACGGTTTGGTCTGTCGGTAGAAACGCCACAGGCGCCTTGGGTGACGGTAGTTACGCGGATCGAACCATACCTACTCAGGTGATGGGTCTTTTTGAAGTACAACAGGTTTCTGGTGGTAGCGAACATTCGCTGTTCCTGAAGAAAGATGGAACCGTTTGGGCATGTGGCTTAAACTCATCCGGGCAATTGGGAGATGGCAGCACCACCAGTAAAAATGTAGCGGTAAAAATTGAAGGTTTGGATTCAGTGGTACGCGTTGAAGCGGGAGCGGAATACTCACTTTTTCTAAAAGAAAATGGTTCGGTCTGGGCCTGCGGATACAATGGTTTCGGCCAATTGGGATTGGGAAGTCGTGTAGCAAAAACAAGACCGGTTCCCATTCCAGGAATGACAGAGGTGGTTGACGTATCGGCCGGGGAGTGGCACAGTCTTTTTGTAAAAAAGGATGGAAGTGTGTGGGCTTGTGGACGAAATCAATCAGGCCAATTAGGCATTAGCACGCTGATGGATCAGAATACACCTGTTCAGATCAATGGACTTCCATTTATCCTCCAGGTGAGTGCAGGTGGAATTCATTCTGCTTTTGTTTCGTCTGATGGAGAAGTTTGGACCTGTGGACTAAACAGTGGAGGCAATAATGACGGACAGTTAGGGGATGGAACAAATCAGGATAGACTCATTCCGGTTCGGGTGCATGCCAGCTGGGATAAGGCGAACATTATACAGGCTGCCTGTACAAGAGAACATACCCTGTTGTTGGATGATCAGGGAACACTTTGGGCCTGTGGAAGAAATAACTATGGACAATTGGGAATCGGAAGTTTTACCACACGAAATTTTTTAATTCCTGAGAAGTCTTTGTTGCCTTGTCAGCTGAGGATAGTTTCGGGTAATTTACCTGATTCCCAATATCGTGAACTAAGCTATTATCCCAATCCGACACAATCCACTTTGCACATTTCTTCATGGCCATGTTTCGTGCACGCCAGTATTGTATTGTACAATTCCATGGGTTACCTCGTCTGGACGTCTTCCGGAATATCGGGTTGTAATTCCATTATCGAATTGCCTAAAATCCCTGATGGTGTTTATTATGTTTCTGTAATGGATCAGAATGGATGGATGACCAGACACCAACCAATCGTTGTATTGACTTTTTAGTGCTTGGGCAATTTATGGTCAGAGATTTTGAAAATCGGAGGAATCCAAGAGTAATTTTCTGGAAGAAAGAGCGAGTAAAATTTTTATTTACATCATATTCTACGCGGACGATACGGTAACCCCTGAATTAATTTATTGGAAGATGGTAAGTCGTGATCATTGCATGTAGAGCAAATTGAACTTAACCTGAAGGAGGTTATAAATGTTGCAGCGAAAAAAGTTTGAGGAACCAGAGCAAATTTTATTCTGTTTTGGAGGAATTTTTCAATCTGGTAAAATCATGAAATAACAAGATTTATCCCAATTCATGCTTTGCTAACGCATGAATGGCCTGTAGGAATGACGATGCCCTTATGTGATGTGGGTTTCTCGGGATTTACCCGGAACTATCATAAAGGAACTTTCCGGTAAATGTTGAGGAAACTGTGAATTCCTTGAAGGTTACTTTATTCATTATTTCAGTACACGGATTGGGTATTGCCGATGTGGGGGCATTTGAAAACCGTCAATTAAATATAGCACAAAAGTTGATAGAAGCACAGGCGTTGATATACTTCCGTCAACCCCCATTTTGGCAATACCTTGTTATGCGGTCGTGCTGACACTAATTAACTTTAATAGTTATAGCTCTTATCAATAATAAATATGCAGGGAAAATTAATGTCCAGAATCGTAGCTGGTCGAACATTGTAAAAGTTTTAATTGTCTTGGTAAGTAGTTCAATATCGTTCGATGGTTTGCCATCAAGGATGCCCATAATTTGTAATTGTGGTACTGCAATAATTATAGTAAGGACTATTGAAAGAACAGCCAATATCGTTGTTCCTAATATCCAATATCTTCTTCCATTTTTCCAATTAAAAATAGTTGATGCGATTAAAAATAGCAGACATAAATCTTGAAACGGGGCACCCCAAAATGATTTAGTTAATATATGCCCTCGGGCAAAACCTATCATTGCATTCGGGATATCCCTGTTGAATTCGGGTACAATAACAAGCATTTGATAAATTGTACCTCCAACGATAATTGATACTAAGATTAAACTAATCCAAAGAATGGATTCTCGTATTATTTGCTTCATATTTTATCTTTTTTGTGACAAAAATAAAGATGCTTTCTATAAAATAAATGTAACCTGAGTTAAAATCGTTTTTGTGAAGCTATTCTTTTTCTAATACGGCTCAATGATTCTCTCTTTATTCCGAGGTACGAAGCGATATGTTCAAGAGAAAACCGATTAAATAAAAATGGTTCTTCTTCAAAAAGTTTGAGGTATCGTTCTTCTGGAGACAGCGTCCAAAGTGCATGAACGTACCTGAATACACCTACTAAAACATACTGATTAATCATTCTTCCACAGTGTTCCCAGTTTTTGGTTGAATTAAGTAGGATATCAAATTTTTCATAGTCAATACTTATTATTTCAGAATCTTCTAATGCTTCAATATGATAAGTTGAAGGTTTATTCATGATAAGGCTTTCGAGGTCATGAATAAAATGACCTTCAATCGCTAATATGATATTTTTTTCAAAACTTTCTTTGTCTGAATAGTACATTCTACAGCTACCACTATATACAAAATTGACTTTCCTGCTCATTTGACCTGCAAGCACAATATGCTCATTTTTTTTATAGCTTGATTTTGATAGTAGCGGAGTAATCTGCTCAAGTTCAGCTTGCGTAAAATCAGGGGTAATTTGTTTAAATGCTAAAAGCAGATTGTTATAGTTCATTTATCCAATGGTTTGGAATGTTGTTAAGGCATGCCGCATAACATGCAATTCATGCAATTGCATGCATTGGGTTTGCGAAAGTTATTCAATTTGTTGCACATCGGTGATAATTTCATCTCAAAATTATCCAACTTTGCATTCTATGAACAGCACTACACATCGCATTTACATTAGCACACTGGTGGGGATAAATTTAGTTGTCCTTGTTTTTTTATTTTATAAAGGCTTATCGTATTATTCCACACCTGTCGTCGAACGTTTTTATCACGATGATCACGTTCAACTTAAACCCAGTGGTTCGATCGGCCATGGTTATGGGATCATTGGCACTTTACTGATCCTCATTGGGGTATTTTCTTATATTGCCAGAAAGAAAATGAAATCGATGGCAGGTTTTGGAAGGTTAAAATACTGGCTGGAATTTCATATCTTTTTATGCACCTTGGGGCCCATGCTGGTATTGTTCCACACGGCTTTCAAATTTGGAGGATTGGTATCGGTTAGTTTTTGGAGTATGGTAGCCGTGGTAGCCAGTGGGGTCATAGGAAGGTTTATTTACATACAAATTCCCAGGACCATCGAAGGAAGAGAATTGAGTCTTGCAGAAGCCAATGCATTAAAGCGTAACATGGGAGAGATTTTAATATCGGAACATCATTTAGAAAAAAGCCTGGTCACTCAATTAGTCGGTGCTCTTGAAATCTCACCAGGTGGTCAGGTCAGTAACCGGGCAACCAGCTGGTGGAAAGGATGGAATTTGGTCAATAAACAAATGACTTCAGCACGTCAGATATTGAAATCAGCAGAAATACCTAACACGGATAAAAAGAGCTTACTAAAACTTTTTAGACAAGAAATACAGTTGCAACAAAAAATTGAGCGGCTACAGTTTATGCAAAAGATCTTCAGGTATTGGCATGTTGCCCATTTGCCATTTGCGTTTATCATGCTTATTATCATGGTCATCCATGTAGTCATCACTTTAATGTTTGGTTACCGATGGATTTTTTAATGACCGATTTATTTTTTGAACAGTGGCTGATTTATGGATCGGTATTTGTGTTTTGTGCATTGGTCATTGGGTTTTATCTCTGGAAGCAAAGTACCATTAGCCGCAAAACCAGAGCTAAAATTGCATTGGCCAAAGAAGAGGGTCTGCATGAACCCGTATCCCTACATCCTGTAATCAATACCACCACTTGTATTAAAAGTGGCGCCTGCATAGAAGCATGTCCTGAAAAAGACATCCTGGGTATTGTGACGGGACGGGCAACGCTGGTCAATGCTTCAAATTGTGTAGGGCACGGCGCTTGTTTTCATGCCTGCCCGGTAGAAGCCATTTCCCTGGTGATTGGTACGGAGAAAAGGGGTGTGGATTTGCCTCATGTCAACCAAAACTATGAGACCAATATTCCGGGCATTTACATAGCCGGAGAACTGGGAGGTATGGGATTGATCAAAAACAGTGTAGAGCAAGGTATTCAGGCCATCGACAATATGGTGAAAGAAGGATTTAAGAAGGAAAAGGATATGATGGATGTGGTCATTGTCGGAGCAGGTCCTGCCGGCATTGCAGCATCGCTCAATGCAAAGAAGCACCGGTTAAGTTTTAGAACCTTTGAACAAGAAAGTTTAGGAGGAACGGTGTTTACATTTCCGCGTGCAAAGGTGGTCATGACTTCTCCGATGGAGATCCCACTGCATGGAAAAGTATGGTTGAAGGACACCAGTAAAAAAGAGCTCTTGAATTTATGGACAAAGATGTTGAGTGAAAACGATATTCACATTAACGAGCAAACAAAAGTGGAATCTATACAACCCAGTGATGATGGATTTTTAATCAACACATCTCGTGGAGAAAAAATTCTTTGTTGTAAAATATTGTTAGCTATTGGAAGGCGCGGAACTCCGCGAAAACTCAATATAGAAGGCGAGGAATCAGAAAAAGTGGCCTATCGGCTTTTGGAACCGGAAAGAATCTTAGGTAAAAATATATTGGTCGTAGGGGGCGGGGATTCTGCCATTGAGTCAGCACTTTTATTGGCAGAACAAAATAATGTTCATCTCTCTTACCGATCAGATTCTTTTAGCAGGATCAAACCTAAAAATTCTGAAAAAATAAAGCAGGCGATGTTTGAAGGTAAAGTGAAGGTACTGTTTAACTCTGAAGTGATTTCAATTACACCGCAACACGTGAATATCCGTCAAAAAGAAGTCGAACAACTACATTTATTAGAAAATGACCTGGTGTATATTTTTGCCGGAGGTGAACTGCCTACGCAATTTTTGGAACAGGCGGGTATAAAAATCAGTAAGCGGTTTGGTTATACGATGATGAAACATCGTTGACGGAAAGGTGTTTTGCCATCAAAATGGTCCCCATTCTGTTAATTCAAAGACCCTATTGATAAAATAAGATCCATAGCAGTATTTTTATCATCCATGTAGTTCAACCAGGGGTGGTTGAATTGAAACTTTATAGAAAAACACCCAAAAGGGTAATGTCCACTTTGCGACAATTGAACCAGCCGAATAAGTAATCTCACCGACGCTTTCCTGGAAGCTTACAGGAGCACATAAGATCATTTCTTCAGCTTGATCTACAGGGGTGGTTCGACGGGGAGTATTTTGAATTTTTCTTGGAGCGCCCAATGAATAGACCAACAATTCAAATGGATAATGCTCGTCATTTTAGACCCTGACGAAATTGAACCAGAAATTTCTTATGGAAAGGCCATTTTTTTTATGATAATTTATTGATCAAACATGAAAATATCAAACATTTCATTTTTTCAAAAACAAAAAAACTAACGATCGTTAATATGTTAAAAATATTTAATTTAAAAAAATAAATAATATAACTAACGAACGTTTTTCTGTTTACTAACAAATGTTAGTTATGCAATAAATTGTATCATTGCAATCCATGTAGAGGCCCGTAAAATGGGTATTTAAAGCTCATAACTAACATTCGTTAGTACAAAATATAAATTGATAAATGACATCCATGTTTGAGAAAAAACGCCGGATTAACGGATAAATCCTCGTTCCCTCATTAAGGCTTTTTGATCAGCCGGACGTCCACGGAATTTCTGATAACCTTCCGACTCAACCAATGTGGCACCAGCACTGAAGACGAAGTCGTTTAGACGTTTGGCCACCGCTGGATCATAGGCTCCGCCAGCTTCTGTAAAGGCTTCCCATGCATCGGCACTGTGTACATCTGACCATAGGTAACTGTAATATCCCGCTGAGTAACCGTCATCGGCAAATAAATGACCAAACTGTGGTGTACGGTGTCGCATCACCATTTCATTGGGCATTTTCAAAGCGGTCAGTGTCTCGCGTTCAAAAACATCCGGATCGATGTCTTGCTTTCCTGCTAAATGCAATTTCATGTCCACCATTGCGCTGGCCAGATATTCGAGGGTTGAGAATCCCTGATTGAATGTGGCTGCTTTATTGATTTTATCCAGTAGCTCCTGTGGCATGGGCTTTCCAGTCTGGTAATGTATGGCATACTTTTGCAAAACTTCAGGCGTAGACAACCAGCGTTCCAATACCTGAGAAGGAAATTCAACATAGTCAGTAGCCACGTTGGTACCCGATAGACTTGGATATACCACTTTTGAACACAAACCATGTAAAGCATGTCCAAATTCATGAAACAAAGTCACTGCATCATCCCAGGAAATCAATACAGGATCACCCGCTTTCGCTTTTAAGAAATTGCAATTGTTGGAAACAATGGTGGTAATCTCGCCATTCAGTTTTTCTTGATCCCGGTATGCGGTCATCCAGGCTCCTGAACGTTTTCCAGAACGCGCATAAGGATCAAAATACCATAATCCTACCAAGGCATCGTTTTCTATCTTGCTGACTTTATAAACAGTCACATCGGGATGAAATACGGGAACATCCGAGACAGGACTAAACTTTAACCCAAATAACTCGCCTGCAACAAAAAACATGCCTTCCCGTATCTTATCCATTTGGAGATATGCTTTAATTTCAGCTTCATCAAGATCGTATTTCTGTTTGCGTACTTTTTCCATGTAATACCGGTAATCCCAGGCTTCGATCTTAATGTTTTCCTTTTGTTGATTGGCATAGGCTTGCATGTCATCAACTTCTTCTTTGACCCTATCCAATGCATATGGCCAAACGGATTCCAGCAATGCCATAGCGCGCTCAGGTGTTTGTGCCATCTTGTCCGCAAGGCGTAGATGGGCATGGGTGGGGTAACCCATCAATTCGGCTCTTTCTGCCCTTAGTTTGAGGATTTCCGGAATGATGGCATTGTTGTCATTGGCATCTCCGTTATCACCGCGGTTGATGAACATCCGCCATGCTTTTTCCCTCAAGGACCGGTTGTTACAGTTGGTGAGAAATGGTTCAATGGCTGAACGGGTATTGGCAATGATCCAGGATCCTGATTTACCATGGGAGGTTGCTGCTTCCACCGCTGATTGAATGTAACTTTCGGATAATCCTTCCAGGTCTTTTGCATCCGTAATTTCTAGATACTTTTTGGTTTCATCGGCCAAAAGATGTTGGCTGAATTGAGCAAACAAACTGGCTAATTTTTGATTGATGGCTGCGACGCGTTCTTTGGCTGCCGGGTCCAGCTTCGCTCCTGCTAAGGTAAATGTGGTATAATACCTCCATAACAACCGCTGTTGTTCAGGATTTAAATTCAGGGAGTCTTTGCTTTGATAAAGTTTTTCGATGCGCGCAAATAATGCCGAGTTCTGAATTACCGAATCCTGAAATGCCGCAAACCTGGGTTCTAGTATGTTTTGAATGGAATCCATCTCCGGAGAACTCATGTTGCTGGTCCAGACGTAATAAATGGATTGGACACGCTTTAATGCATTCCCTGATTTCTCCAAGGCCTCCAGGGTATTGGCAAAGCTGGGTTCTTCCACTTGGCGGGCAATCTGGTCTATTTCAGTTCGTTTTTCAGCAATCGCTGCCTCAACGGCTGGAATAAAATGCTTAGGTTCGATTTTGTCAAATGCCGGCACCCCATTATAAGGGCCCGTCCAGGGAGCAAAAACAGGGTTATCGCTTAGGTTTTCATGGGAGGATTCTGATTTGGTATTGCTTGAACAAGAGCTCATTAACACGCAACAAAGGGTGAGTGAAATACAAAAAGACAAGGAGATACAATGAACCATTGGGTAGTTAGTTTAAATTATTTTAGAAATGATCTTTAAACTTCGAAGGTACGAAGAATTTCGTTATAGGGATAGGGCCAGAGGGGTAGAGGGATGTAGGAATGTAGGGGTGGAGGAATGGAGATATGGAGGAATGGAGGAGTGGAGATATGGAGGAATGGAGGAGTGGAG
>CAZMSE010000040.1:9108-11711 GCA_964568865.1 uncultured Saprospiraceae bacterium | reverse complement strand
TGGAGATATGGAGGAATGGAGGAGTGGAGATATGGAGGAATGGAGGAGTGGAGGAATGGGAGATGGAGTTATTTACGAATGTTGAAATCATTATTCTTTAACTAACAAACGTTAGTAATGATAAAATGGATAAACTCTAACAACTATAAGCTAACATCTAACAACTGTCTACTAATAGCTATCAACTAACAACTATTAACATTTATTCATAGCGCAAGCTCTCTACGGGATCAAGATTTGCGGCTTTTAGTGCAGGATAAAGTCCGGAGATAATTCCTACTACCATACAGACAAATAACCCCAACAGAATCCAGGCCCAGGGAATGATGAATTGACCTCCAATTAAGAGTGTAACAATGTTACCTACCGGAATGCCCAGCAAGATACCAAGAATTCCGCCCACCTGACAGATGAGAATGGCTTCTGTTAAAAACTGTGCAATAATGTTTTTTCGTGTGGCTCCAAGTGCTTTGATGATGCCTATTTCGCGAGTCCTTTCGGTAACTGAAACCAGCATGATGTTCATTAAGCCTATGGCCGCACCGAGCAGTGTCATGAGTCCGATGGCTACCGCAGCTGCCCGGAGTTTAACCGTGTTCTCTTTGAGAAATTCAACGATTCCATCACTTTTGAATATCTCAAAATCATTCTCCTGGTATGCCTTCAACTTGCGAATTACACGCAACACTCCAATGGCTTGGTCTACCGTGCGATCCAAATCGATGCCGAGTGGCACAGCAACATCTAAATCAAAATTCGATTCTGAAGATGCATATTCAAATTTGGCATTGTTGAGTGGAATGTAAATCCTGCGGTCTGCTCCCTCATTCATACTGGCGCCTTTGGATTTTAAGGTGCCCACGACCTGGTATTTCTTTCCACCAATGAGAATTTCTTTGTTGATGGCTTTTTCAGGAGAATCATCAAATAACCGGGCAACCAATTCGGAACCAATGATGGCCTTTGGAACCCCATATTCAAGTTCATGTGTCGAAAAATTTCGACCCTGGCTGAATTCGTATCCCGTGATATCAAGGTAGTTTTCATCAATTCCCCGAATTCGAGTACTCGGATTGGTTTTTTTATTTTGGTATTGAACGATGCTGTTGTAACTGGCCCGGTAGTTAATACTGACTTTCGCTATGTTCTGAAAGCGTTCTTTGAATTCGATCACCTGATCATACTGGAGCGGGGGAGATTCTTTATAAACATCCTGGCCATGTCGGCGAAATTCAGTGGACTTTCTGTCAATGCTGAAGCTGTTGGCTCCGAGATTAGAAAAATTGCTGCTCATGCTGTAAATCATCCCATCAATGGAGGTTAAAATACCCACAAGGGCTAAAATACCCAAGGCAATAATGACCAATGTCAAAGCAGATCGCAAAAGATTCGCTCTCACGTTGGCATAGGCTAATCGCAATATTTCAATGTATGACATAAGTGAAAACCAAAGATAAGTGACCGTAAAATGCGATTTGAGAATTTATGCAAGAAGCTGCCGGGATTTCGACCAAATGCTATTAATCATCGAGATTTGCCGGTGAGACCCAACGCAATAACTCTTCGTGAATGTACCCATTGGTGGCAAGAATGTGGTGAGCCGAAAGAATTCCCGTCTTTTCATTTCTAAAATTGCTGACCCTACCGCCAGATTCCTGGACCAGCACAATGCCACCGGCTATATCCCATGGGTTTAAACGGGTTTCATAGTACCCATCAAACCGCCCACAGGCCGTATACGCCAGATCAATTGCAGCAGATCCCAATCTGCGGATGCCTCGAGAATGATGCAATACGTCAGTCAAGATTTGCGACAATGACGGCATATAACCTCTTTTATAAGGGAATCCCGTTGCAATGACCGATTCGTCCAGCGTGGTGACCTGACTGACTTGTATGGGCATTTTGTTGCAATATGCTCCACCACCTTTCCATGCGTAGAAACATTCATCGTGCATGACATCATACACCACTCCTAGGACAGGTTCTCCATGATAGGACAATGCAATACTGACTGAAAAGACTGGAATGCCTTTTAAAAAATTGGTGGTTCCATCCAATGGATCAATAATCCAACAATAATGGGAGTCAGAGAGGTGATCCTGAGTCTTTTCTTCGGTAATAAATTGTGCGCCAGATACCAGGTCACTTATGGCGTGGACCAGTTTTTTTTCTGTTTCTATGTCAACGTAGCTGACAAGGCTGTGTTTCTCTTTTTCTAAAATATGCTCAGCCCTGACTTGTCCCAATTCCTGCCGGATAAACTGTCCGGCCTCACGGGCTGCTTCCGCTACTGATAAGGTAATCGAATCCAAATGATGAATTGGCATGTTCTGGATAATTGGCAAATATTCAATATTTTTGGTATATATCCAAATGGAATGGAGGTAGGTAGGTGTCCAGGAATTTAGGGATCTTGGAATTTAGGGATTAAGGGATTTAGGAATGTAGGGATTTAGGAATCAATTGATTTTAACTAACATACGTTAGAATTTTTAAAATCATATTTTCTTAAACCCCCTGAACCCCTCCAAGGGAATCTAAGAATTTCGATTTTTAGGAGTTGAGGAAAATAATGACTAACAAATGTTTGTAAAAATTTT
>CAZMSE010000040.1:0-9008 GCA_964568865.1 uncultured Saprospiraceae bacterium | reverse complement strand
ACTAACAACTATCCCAATCCCGCCTGAGCCGAAATTTCCAGCATTCGGTCAATGCTTGCTTTGGCATCGCGTATAACTCTTTCCGATAAATGAATCTCAGGTTGTTCGTATTTTAGACATAGGTAGAGCTTCTCCAAAGTGTTGCGTTTCATATGTGGGCATTCGTTGCAGGCACATTGGTTATTGGGTGGAGCAGGAATAAAAGTTTTATAAGGACATTTTAACTGCATCTGATGCAAGATTCCACTTTCGGTGGCAACGATAAACTTTTGGCATGGACTATGTTGCACATGCTTGAGCAGTCCACTGGTGGAACCAATGTAATCGGCCATTTCCAAAACGGACTCTTCGCATTCTGGATGGGCAATAATTTCTGCCTCAGGATGTTGAATTTTGAGTTTGGTAATTTTTTCTCTGGAAAAGATTTCATGTACCATGCATGCACCATTCCACTTGATCAGTTTTCTTCCGGTTTTCTTTTCCAAATAGGCACCCAGGTTTTTGTCCGGAGCAAATACGATTCCTTTATCTTTTGGAATGGAGTTAATGACATGGACTGCATTGGAAGAAGTACAACAAATGTCTGTCAGGGTTTTTAATTCTGCTGAACAGTTCACGTAACTCACTACGACATGATCCGGATATTGTTCCATAAATTTCTTGAACAGAGGGGCAGGACAAGAATCGGATAAAGAGCATCCCGCTTTGAGATCCGGGACGACTACTTTTTTTGTGGGGGATAAAATTTTGGCTGTCTCCGCCATAAAGTGGACTCCTGCAAATGCAATGATGTCTGCTTTGGTTTTTGCTGCTTCCTGAGACAATTGTAAGCTGTCTCCTACAAAATCGGCGAGGTCCTGGATTTCTGCATCCTGATAATAATGTGCCAGGATCACTGCATTTTTTTCTTTTTTTAGCTGGTTAATTTCATCGATTAAATCCAATGTGGGATCCAACGGAAAGTTCAGGTATCCAAATTTTTCCAAGTTTTCTTTCAATTCCAGGGCAATCATCGATATTTAATTTTTATGCGTGATCAGCAGTGATTCACCCGTCATTTCGACAGGAATGGGGAGATTGAGAAGTTCCAACAGTGTAGGGGCAATGTCTGCAAGTTTGCCGGGTTTGACATCAATATCGACTCTGTTCGAAACCAATATACATGGAACGGGATTTTTCGTATGTGCTGTATTAGGACTACCATCTTCATTGATCATGCAATCGGCATTTCCATGATCAGCGAGTAAAATAATGTCATAACCCTTTTCAAGTAGCACCGGTACAATTTTTGATAAACATTGATCCACTGCTTCAACCGCCTGGATCGCAGCACTAAATACACCCGTATGCCCTACCATATCGGCATTCGCATAATTGAGGCAAATAAAATCCGGACCATTGGATTGAAGTTCTTCCAGAAGAGCGTCTGTCACATCAAAAGCACTCATTTCAGGTTTTAAATCATAGGTCGCTACTTTAGGGGATGGAATGAGTCGCCGAGATTCTCCGGAAAATACTTTTTCGCGACCTCCAGAAAAAAAGTAACTTACGTGGGGATATTTTTCAGTTTCAGCTATCCGCAATTGTTTGAGTCCGTAACGCGAAAGGCATTCACCCAGCGAATTGGAAATGTCTTGTGGCGGAAAAAGAACTTTCACTTTTGAAAAACTGACATCATAATTGGTCATGGTGAAATATTCCAGGGGAATCGAAGGTGAAATCCACCCGTCTATACTTTCAGCCTGTGTAAAAGCACGGGTGAGTTGCCTCAGGCGATCAGTCCTGAAATTGAAACAACAAACGGCATCTCCTTTTTGAATGGTCGCTGTTTCTGTGGGCAATAAAATACAGGGTTCCGCGAATTCATCGGTCACACCTTGCTGATAATTCCATTCAATGGCTTCAACCGCAGAACTGCAATTTTTACCTTTGCCACAGACCATCAACTCATAAGCCCGGCGAATGCGCTCCCAACGATGATCTCGGTCCATAGCATAATACCGGCCAATTATTGTGGCTATTTTGGAAAACCTACCTTGTATAAATTTTTCAATTTGCCCTAAAAATGTCTTTCCGGAATGCGGGTCGGAATCTCTGCCATCGGTGATGGCGTGAAGGTATATTTTCTTTAAACCTCTGTTTTCCAAAGATTCTATCATGGCCATTAAATGGTTCAGATGGCTGTGCACCCCTCCGTCGGAGACCAATCCGATTAAATGGCAGGCTTTATCGTGGTCAAGACAATACCTGGCCATTTCATCCAATTTTTCGTGTCGGTCAAAGCCACCTTCCTGAATGATGCGATCCAGTCGAGTCAAGTCTTGATAAACCACGCGTCCAGCACCTAAATTCAGATGACCAACTTCTGAATTTCCCATTTGTCCTTCAGGTAAACCCACGGCCAGCCCATGGGTAACCAAGGTAGAATGAGGGTAATTCGACCAAAGTCTGTCGTAAAAAGGTGTATTGGCTTGGGCAATGGCATCGGCATTTGGTCTGGTGCCTATGCCCCATCCATCCAAAATGATCAAAATTGCTTTTCGGTTCACAGTTCTGTTGTTTTCCAATGAAAGGCCAAAGTTGCTATGTTTTTTAAATTTGTAAAAACTGCTTTGATTTCTTTCCAGCAATCCTTCCGAAATGCATGAATTAACATAACTTTAAGGCCAGAAACGAACACCCGATCAATTTTAAGTGTCTAATTAAATAAAACATGAGAAATACGTTATTGGTTCTGTTGTTATTGCCTTTGCAATGGATACAGGCACAAGGCTTCCAATCTTTTCTGGAATCCATGCGCAAATCGGATTTGAATGCCATGAATCTCATGATGGATCAACGGATGCAATATTGTTTCAATGATCAGATAGAGATAGCCGATAAAGCAGTGGTATTAAAGGCTCTTAAAGCGTTCCTGGATCGGAATGTTCCAAAAAGTATTCAGGCTTTACACAAGGCAAATGCCAAAGGGGATGATTCGAGCTTTATCATAGCGACTATGGAAGCCCAGAATGGCAGAAAATTCAGGGTTTATCTCTATGGTGAACCTGTACAAGGAAAATTTCTGATCAAAGAATTGCGCATTGATCCCAACGGTTAACCCAATTGGCCTTTCACCTGTGCATTCATTGCTTTTCTTCAATGATTTGAGCTGAACCATTTGGGGACGGATCTGTTTGACAATAACCCAAGGGTAATTTTTTTTTGATTTTATTCACCAAATGAATTAACACACATCAGCATGGCTATTCAAAGAACGGCAACAGCATTATGGCAAGGATCTGGTAAAGAGGGTGGGGGTCAATTGACTACTCAAAGTGGCGTATTGTGCGATACCCCATATTCATATCCAACCCGATTTGAAGATAAACCGGGGACCAATCCGGAAGAATTAATCGGTGCTGCCCACGCCGGATGTTTCTCTATGAAACTTGCTTTTGTACTCAACGCCGGTGGTTTTATTGCAGAAAGCATTGAAACAAACGCCACCGTAATGTTAGAGAATGGGCAAATACCAGCTATACGACTCAGCACAAAAATAAAATGTCAGGGTCTCACTCCGCAACAACTTCATGATTTTGCAACCAATGCAAAAGAGAATTGTCCTGTTTCCAAGCTCTTGAATGCGGAGATCATTCTGGAAGTTGAATTGTTGGACGCTTAATACCTTTTCGAATGCCTTTTATGATCATCGTTGGTGCTGGCCCAGGGATCAGCAGGAGCGTAGCTCATCGTTTTGGAAAAGAGGGATTTACCATAGGGTTAATAGCCCGTAAGCCCCAGCATTTAGAAGACTTGAAACAGGAGTTGAATGCTTCAGGAATTTCTGCTGATTACCGTACAGCCGATGCCACCCAAGCCCAGGTGCTTGCCAAGTCCATGAATGAACTGATTGACCAACATGGTTTTCCTTCAATCGCCTTATTCAATGCTTCAGCAATCCATGTTCAGGATGTATTGGAGGTGAATTGGAATGTGATGCGAGACGGTTTTGAAACCTGTGTTGCCGGTGCATTCCATATGGCTCGGCAATTGTTGCCGGCTATGTTGGAAAAAAATTATGGAAAACTTTTTTTTACCGGGGGAGGAACTGCTTTACAGGGAGAACCGATGATTTCGTCATTGAGTGTCGGAAAAGCAGGGATGAGAAACCTTGTTCAAGCCCTGGCGAGGCGCTGTAATGGTACGCAGGTACATGTAGCCCAACTGACCGTTTGCGGCCGTGTAGATCCCAAGGACTCTAAATATGCTCCCGACTTGATTGCCCAAATGTATTGGCAATTGTACCAGCAATCACCTGGAGAATTTGAACAGGAAGTGATTTACTAGTGGGAAT
Source organism: uncultured Saprospiraceae bacterium (assembly GCA_964568865.1). Lineage (GTDB taxonomy): Bacteria > Bacteroidota > Bacteroidia > Chitinophagales > Saprospiraceae > Vicinibacter. The sequence goes on along the minus strand of CAZMSE010000040.1, from coordinate 4,672 downwards.
GGAGGTGTGTAGGAATGGAGGTATTTAGGTATTTAGGAGACAGGTGTTTTGGTATTTAGGTGTTTGGCTATTTAGGAATGAGCAACCTATAACTAACATACGTTTGTATTTAAAATTAAATCAACCTTCTCCTGTTTCTTAGGAGGCGTTTAGGAAGGTAGGTATGTAGGAATTTAGGTATTTAGGAATGTGGAAATCTGTTGTGTATACCTAACATACGTTAGTAAGTTTAAATTTGATTTATCCTCCAAACCTCTAAGTCTGCATAGCTACAAACCTAAACTCCAAAACCCCTAAACTCCCAAACCCCTCCTAGGATATATAGGTATGTAGGCATGTAGGTGCATAGGAATGCCGGTATTTATGCATGTAGGAATTTAGAAGTTCAGGAGAATAATAACTAACGAATGTTAGCATTGATCTTGAAAAAAGCTAACACCTGCCACCGAACAACTATCCCCTAACCACTAACAACCAACAACTATCCTCTATCCACTATCCCCTAACCACTATCCCCTAAGCTCCTAAAACGCGTAACCTAGGGATACTCCGCCGTAGTAAGGCCAAAAGACGCCTTCTGCGATGATGGGTGTGATCGCAATTTTCCACATAAATCCTCCGTCTACGGGTTGGCGGCGATAACCAAAAGTCATCGTACCGATCAGATTATCAAAATCTTCATCAAACAGATCAGCATTTCCGGTCACGTATGTAGCACCTGCTCCAATTTCAAAATAGCGTCCGTTTTTTCCGAGCAATATATTGAGTTGAAAAGGGATTAATACCGCGTTGTGCTCGTCATCGCCAATATAACCCAGTCCGATTCTACCGCCTAATCCATTGGGTGTATTTTGAAAACGGGTGTCGTAGTTGAAACTGAAAACCAGTCCGTTACCCAGCAATTCTGCGTAAACGGATTGTGTGCTTTGTGCACTTAAGGTAAAAAGTGAAGCAATAAAGCAAAAAAAGATCCACAGAGATTTTTTCATTATGTTGGCATTTTGTCGTAAAAATACTGATTTTCTTTAGCTTAAGCTTATCCATGCATACCTGAAACCCAATTTTAACACAGTTTTAGCGATGGCATGTAGGGAATTAATACCCTGGTGGAGTGATCGGTTATTATTGGATGAGGGATAAACAATAAAGTAGGTGTATTATTTTTAACTTATTCGCAAAAAAAGAAAGACAAATAATAAACTAACATATGTTAGTTTGCTCTGAAAAAGTTTAGTTTAGAAACACATCAAACAGTACGTCCACATAATGTTCTGAATGGACTCCGGGTACAGCTTTTAGTTTCAACTCCAATTGCAGGATGAATTCGGGTTGCATAAGCACCGGAGTTACATTGGCTAGTCCCGGCAAAAGGTAAAAAGGGTTGCGGTCTTCCAGATTGTCGTACACATCCCCTACATAGATTTTACCGGAGGGGTCGAAAGGATCAAATACGCTGGCATGTGCTTGTTCAATTAACTGATAGGATATGCGTTCTTCCAGAACGGGAGACAACACCACTTCCCTGGGTCTAATCAGTCGTATGTCTTCTGCTTTCAAGCCATGGGATTGCAAAAATGAAATCCATGCGCTGGGAAGCCGCTGTTCAAATACATGGGTCAACAATGGATTGGCACTGGCAGGAATCTCAATGCGCATTCTGTATTCCAATTGGTAGTCTCCTTCTTCCTGCTTTGAACAGGCAGAAAGGGCCAAAATCCCCATCATCCAAAAGGCAAATTTTTTCATGGTCATCCGTACTTGAAACGCTGTTTTGTTAATTAAAGTATAAAGTGAGTATAAATCCCATTTTTCAGGCCTTTTGACAATCAATATGTTTTGAAATTTACGCTTGAAAACCTATCATTGCGGCGCATTTCATGCATTTCAAAATCATCGCTTCATGACAAATCAGGTTTTCGACATCGAAATGCTGCGCAATCACTACAGCAGCTTTTCTCAAAGGGTAGCCAATGTCCGCAAATCTTTAGGTAGACCGCTGACATTGACGGAAAAAATCTTATACACCCACTTGCATCAGGACTCTCCAATAAAAAATTACCAGAAAGGAAAGGACTATGTGTTTTTCTCCCCTGATCGGGTCGCCATGCAGGATGCCACTGCCCAAATGGCGCTTTTGCAATTCATGACCTGTGGTAAACAAAAAACGGCCGTACCGACTACGGTGCATTGTGACCATTTAATACTGGCTGAAAACGGGGCTCAGCAGGATCTGAATTCATCTCTGAAGGATAATGAGGAAGTGTTTGATTTTCTAAAATCGATTTCCAACAAATACGGTATAGGATTCTGGAAGCCTGGGGCCGGAATCATCCATCAGATTGTCCTTGAAAACTATGCTTTTCCTGGGGGAATGATGATTGGTACCGATTCACATACGCCAAATGCAGGTGGCCTTGGCATGATTGCCATTGGCGTAGGGGGTGCAGATGCGGTTGATGTGATGTCGGGCATGGCATGGGAACTCAAAATGCCTAAAGTCATCGGCGTTCATCTTAAAGGTAATCTTTCGGGATGGACCTCTTCCAAGGACGTCATTTTGAAAGTAGCTGGAATTTTAACCGTAAAGGGAGGTACCGGTGCCATTGTAGAATATTTTGGTGATGGCGCTCAATCGCTTTCCTGCACGGGTAAAGGCACCATCTGCAACATGGGGGCGGAAATCGGAGCGACGACCTCGACCTTTGGATATGATGAATCCATGAGCCGTTACCTGAAAGCTACCGGAAGGGCTGAAGTTGCTCAGCTCTGTGACGGCATTGCTCCCGACCTTACCGGTGATTTTGAATGTTATCAGGAACCCGAAAAATATTTTGATCAGGTCATTGAGATCGACTTGTCTACTTTAGAGCCTCATATCAACGGACCTTATACACCCGATCTTGCCTGGCCGCTGTCGAAGTTTGCCCAGGCAGTCAAAGACAACAATTATCCTCAAAAATTAGATGTGGGTCTCATCGGATCCTGCACCAATTCCTCTTATGAAGATCTTTCGCGTGCTGCGTCTTTGGCCAAACAAGCTGTGGCAAAAAATTTGAAAGCAAAATCTGAGTTCACGGTGACTCCGGGTTCCGAACAAATCCGCTATACCGTTGAACGCGACGGATTACTGGCTGATTTTGAAAAAATGGGTGGCGTCGTTTTGGCCAATGCCTGCGGACCCTGTATCGGACAATGGAAAAGGCATATTGACGATCCCAATCGGAAAAATTCCATCATAACTTCTTTCAACCGGAATTTCTCCAAGAGAAATGATGGTTTGATCAGCACACATGCTTTTGTAGCCTCGCCCGAAATTGTGACAGCACTCGCTATTGCAGGTGATTTATGTTTTAACCCCATGACCGATACACTGACCAACAAAAACGGCGAACAGGTAAGACTGGACCCACCCACAGGAGTGGAATTGCCGGTAAAAGGGTTTGATGTTGAAGATGCCGGATATCAGGCTCCTGCAACCGATGGACACCAGCTTGAGGTGAAAGTGGCCCCCGACAGTAAACGCTTACAGTTGTTAGTTCCGTTTTCCCCAATTCAGGCCAATGAGCTGACGTCCATGCGAGTGTTGCTCAAAGCTAAAGGAAAATGTACGACGGATCATATTTCGATGGCGGGTCCGTGGTTAGAATTCAGAGGGCATCTTGAAAATATATCCAACAATTGTTTCATCGGCGCAATCAATGCATTCAATGACGAAGCCAATAAAGTGTTGAATTTCGTGAAGGGAGACTATTTGCCGGTTCCGGATTCTGCGAGACTTTACAAAGCCAATGGAATCCCGACGGTCGTTTTCGGAGAGGAAAATTATGGAGAAGGGTCTTCAAGGGAGCATGCAGCCATGGAGCCACGTTATTTGGGCGTAAAAGCAGTGATCGTTAAATCATTTGCGCGTATCCATGAAACCAACCTTAAAAAACAAGGGATGCTGGCATTAACCTTTGCCAATCCTTTTGATTATGATAAGATTCGTCAGGATGATTACATAGAGATACAGGGATTTGATGAAATGAAACCCGGTATTCCACTTCAAATCAAGTTGACTCATGCAGACGGAAGTTCAGATGCATTTGAAGTGAATCATACGTACAATGAACAACAGATCAGCTGGATCAGGGAAGGCTCTGCATTAAATAAAATCAGAAAAGAACTTCAATCTGTTTAATTTAGCGAGGCTAAGCTTTTCTATTTTATTCATTAAAAAAAGTTAATATCATGTTTAAGGAATTTAAAGAATTTGCCATTCAGGGTAACCTGATCGAAATTGCAGTAGGTTTGGTGATGGCTACCGGATTTGGCGCGGTCACCGCGTCTTTTGTGGATGGTATTGTAATGCCTGTAGTCGGAAATATTTTTCAGATTGGAGACTTGAGTGCAGCAAAAATAGTGTTGACCAGCGAAGTTAAGGACGCTACTGGAGTGGTAACCACCCCAGAATCAGCGGTCCATTATGGTAAATTCATTTCGACGTTCATCAATTTTCTGATCATAGCGTTTGTGATGTTTATGATCTTAAAATCCGTCAATAAACTGAAAAAGGAAAACACCACCACTCCTGCTGCATAAGGGAACAATTTTCAAATGGTTCCGGATACACTGTGAACAATAGAAGAGGTATGCGGTTACTTCAAATAACAACGAATGGAATTTCATAAAA
>CAZMSE010000039.1:0-28553 GCA_964568865.1 uncultured Saprospiraceae bacterium | reverse complement strand
TACAAATGTGGGTAGAAGACGAAGAAGGTAACACGGACTACTGCAAAACAGTGGTGATCGTTCAGGACAATCAGGATATCTGTCCTGATGGAGTTCAAAAAGGACGTATTACCGGTGATCTGGTAACAGAAAAAGGAGATGAAACAGAGTTAGCTAATGTTCAGATGTATGTAGGTGCTCAAATGATGCGTGAAGTCATCACAAAACAAGATGGACACTTCATGTTCGGTGACCTGGCATTTGGAGCCACTACCGAGTATATGGTTCGTCCATTGCGTAATGACAATCATGTAAACGGTGTTTCTACTGCGGATATCGTCAAAATCCAGCGTCATATCTTAGGTATTGAGTATTTGAACTCACCTTATAAGATCATTGCTGCTGACGTTAACAATAGTCAGAACATTACTGCATCCGATGTAACTGAAATTCGCAAACTGATATTAGGCGTTAGCTCTGAATTTGCAAAAGTTCAATCTTGGACGTTTGTGCCTAAAGAGTATGTATTCCCTAATCCATCCGTACCATACAACGCTCCTCGTGAAGTTCTCATTGCAATGCCAAATGCTTCAACACATGATGAAGATTTCGTTGCTGTGAAAATGGGAGATGTGACTGGAAATGCTGTCGCTCATAATGTCAACGGTTCAAGTACTCGTACCAATGAGAAATTGAATCTTGAAATTGAGTCAGGAAATCTGGTTGCAGGTGAATCTTATACTGTAGAGTTTAAATCCAGTAATTTCTCTGATATCATTGGATACCAATTTACTTTGAACTTTGACCAAACTGCAATGATGTTTGATAAAGTCGGAGGTGGTGCTCTTGAATTAGATGAAACTAACTTTGGATTATCTCGTTTGGAAGAAGGTAAGATTACCACCAGCTGGAACAACAGGACGGGTGTAAGCTTTGGAAAAGATGAAGTGTTGTTCAGTATAACATTTACGGCACTGAAAAATGGTAGCATTCATGAACTTCTTGCTGTAACCAGCGATGTAACGTTTGCTGAGGCATATAACTCGAAATTGGAAGAAAGAGGAGTTGAACTCGGAATTCGGACGGATGATGGTATAGTTGGCAGTGGTGTTTTTGAATTGTACCAGAATACACCTAACCCATTTGATGTTGAAACGGTGGTGAATTTCAGATTACCTAAAGCATCTCCCGCAAAACTCAGTATCTATGATGTAACTGGAAAAGTTATCAGAGTATACGATTTACAGGGAGTGAAGGGAATGAATTCAATCCGAATCACAAAGGATGATGTTGATGTTTCTGGAGTATTGTATTATCAGTTAGATGCTGCAGATCATACCGCTACCAAGCGAATGACAAAGTTGAAGTAATCATTGTAAACAACAATAATAAAAAGGCCCTGCTCTAAAGTGGGGCCTTTTTATTTATGGGATCCTTCATGATCAATTCAAGCCATACGAACAAAAGGAACGACCTCTCCTCTAGAGGAAGGGAAATATCTAGCCTTCCTAATGGCTATAGAATTTAGCAGAAAACTGGTTTTTGGTGGTGGTAAATTTTATGATAAAAAATTATATATGCCTATCATACTGAATGGGGAACACGAACTGGAGAAGCATTATGGCTAAGCAGTAACCTTATATTAAATTCTTAAAAACTTAAACTGAACTTTGTTTTTCAGGGATGCAATCGTTGGAGCAAAATCCTGATGACTTCGTCAGCAGCCTGATAAACCGGGGTTCCAGGACCAAAAACAGCTGAAACACCAATTTTTTTGAGAAATGCCCAATCTTTTTCGGGAATCACTCCACCTACGATCACCATGATGTCTGATGCTTGATGTTGATTAAGGTATTCGATAAGTTCGGGGACTAGAGCGTTGTGTCCAGCGGCCAAAGAAGAGATTCCGATTACATGAACATCATTTTCGATAGCTTGCCGGCCAGCTTCTTCCGGAGTTTGAAATAAGGGACCGAGATCAACATCAAAACCCAGATCTGCAAATCCAGTAGCAATAATCCGTGCCCCGCGGTCATGGCCATCTTGTCCTAACTTAGTGACTAAAATGCGTGGACGTCTGCCCTCCAATTCAGCAAAACGATTGGTTTGTTTTTTTACTTTATCGAGTTGATCGCCTTTCATATAGTTTTTCAAATATACTCCAGTAACCACTCTTGATTCAGCAACATGCCTTCCAAATACGTTTTCTAAGGCCAAAGAAATTTCTCCAAGAGTTGCTTTAGCTTTTGCTGCTTCAATAGCGACTTCCAATATATTGGCATCAGCAGTCCTTGCTGCCATTTCAAGCGCTTGCAGAGATTTTTCCACTTTCTTAATATCGCGAGATTGTTTAAGAAGCTTAAGTTTATTTATTTGCAAATTCCGTACTTTATGTGTGTCTATGTCGAGAATTTCAAAATCAATTTCAGATTTTGAGACAAACACATTGACTCCGATAATTTGGTCTTGTGTTGAATCAATGGCAGCTTGCTTTTTTGCAGCTGCTTCCTCAATCCTGAACTTTGGAATGCCTTTTATTACTGCCTGAGTCATGCCCCCTGCATCTTCAATCTCTTGAATCAATCCTTTGGCTTTTAGATAAATTTCTTTTGTTAGGGACTCTACGAGGTGGGAGCCACCGAATGGATCAACAGCTTTGCATATACCGCTTTGTTTTTGAAGATAAAGTTGTGTATCGCGAGCAATTTTAGCAGAGAAATCGGTCGGCAAAGCAATGGCTTCATCCAACGCGTTGGTATGAAGGGATTGTGTCCCACCCAGGACTGCGGCCATAGCCTCTATGGTTGTTCTAGTCACATTATTTGCAGGATCTTGTTCGGTCAAACTCCATCCGGAAGTCTGACAATGCGTGCGAAGAGCAAGGGATTTTATATTCTTTGGATTGAATCTATGGATGAGTTCTGCCCATAAGATCCTGGCTGCCCTCATTTTTGCAATTTCCATAAATAGGTTCATCCCGATTCCCCAGAAAAAGGAAATACGTGGTGCAAATTGATCAATGTTTAATCCTGCTTTTAATCCAGCTCTAACATATTCCAATCCATCGGCTAAGGTGTAGGCCAACTCAATGTCTGCACTGGCTCCGGCCTCCTGAATATGATATCCGCTAACGCTTATACCGTTAAATTTAGGAAGGTATTTGGCACAATAACTGAGTATATTGCCAATAATTCGCATGGAAGGTTCAGGTGGATAGATGTAGGTATTCCGGACCATAAATTCCTTCAGAATATCATTTTGGATGGTACCTGTTAGTTTTTGAATATCGATACCCTGATTCATTGCGGTAGCAATGTAAAAAGCCATAATGGGAATCACGGCTCCATTCATGGTCATTGATACTGAAATTTGATCTAATGGAATGCCTTCAAACAAGCGTTCCATATCTTCGAGGCTATCAATGGCTACCCCAGCCTTTCCTACATCACCTTTTACCCTTGGGTGATCTGAGTCATACCCACGGTGTGTGGCTAAGTCAAATGCCACAGACAATCCTTTTTGCCCAGCGGCAAGATTTCGACGGTAAAAAGCATTGCTTTCTTCAGCACTTGAAAAGCCTGCATACTGGCGAATGGTCCACGGATGATTCAGATACATTGAGGCATATGGACCCCTAAGGAATGGTGGAACTCCGGCAATGTAATGTTTATATTCTTCGGGATGATCTGATTTAGTATAGTGTGATAAGATGTCAAATCCTTCAGCTGAGTGATAATTAATTTCCTTAGATAGTTTGAAATCAGAGGAAAACTGAATCTCTTTCTTCAATATGTCTTCTAAATGCTGCATGCTTATTCCATTCTCTTTCTTTGATATAGCCAATTACTGGAAGGGTTTGCAACAATTTTGATTTGATTGTTTTTTTCCAAAAATAATTTTAAAGCGAACATTGCATAGGCTTTTTCATCTTCGGTTGAATCAAGCTGTGATTCAAAGGATAATTGGTTTAGGTTGACAAAACTTGTATCAAATTTTCCAGAGATAAAATCTGGATGATCTACAACAAAAGCTCCGTAATCCAAAGTAGTTTCAATTCCTTCTATTTCAAAATTCATGATGGCTGATTTCAATAAATGAATTGCATCACTTCTATCTTTTCCTTTAACAATGAGTTTGGAAATTAAAGGATCATATTGAATGGGGATATCCATCCCTTCTTCATAACCTGAATCTACCCGAATGTATTGACCACAGGGTGGTCTATAGCGTACCAAAGTTCCAGTGCTAGGCAAAAAATTATTATGAGGATCCTCTGCACAAACTCTTAATTCAATGCTATGTCCATGAATGCTCAAATCACTTTGTTTAAAGGGGAGGGGTTTACCTTCGGCGATTTCAATTTGAAGTTGCACCAAATCCAAGCCGGTAATATATTCTGTTACAGGGTGTTCAACCTGGAGCCGGGTATTCATTTCAAGGAAATAATAATTGTGGTGCTCATCCAATAAGAATTCTATGGTTCCTGCGCCTACATAACCGCAGCCTAAAGCGAGCTTTAAAGCGTCACTTCCCATTCTTTCACGCAAAGTTGGATCTAAACATGAAGAAGGTGCCTCCTCAATTATTTTTTGGTGACGTCGTTGAATACTGCATTCCCTTTCAAAAAGGTACACTCCGTTGCCAAATTGATCGGTTAAGATTTGAATTTCTATATGTCGTGGTTTGATAATTTGTTTTTCAATAAAAACAGCACCATCTCCGAAAGCAGAAAGAGCCTCGCTGGAGGCTGAATTGAGTTGAGTCTCCAATTCATCCGGATGCATAACGAGTCTCATCCCTTTACCTCCACCACCAGCTGATGCTTTGATCAACAATGGGAATCCGGTTGAGTGCGCTATCATTTTAGCTTTTTCAAGATCCTGAATAGGTTCGTCTGTACCAGGAACAAGGGGAACATTCAGTTTTTTTGCGAGTTGCTTTGCTTGAATTTTCGAACCCATTTGCAACATAGCATGAGCCGAAGGACCAATAAAACTAATTTTTTCAACTTCAAGTTTTTTAGCAAACTCAGGATTTTCACTCAGGAACCCATACCCAGGATGAATCGCGTCGGACTTCGTTTTATGTGCAACTTCCACAATACGGTCCATTCGCAAATACGAATTCCGCGATGGAGCTTCTCCTATGCAATAAGCTTCATCCGCTAATTTTGTATGCAGTGCTTCGGAATCGATATCGCTAAAAACTGCAACGGTTTTTATTCCCATTTTTTTAGCGGTTTGAATAATACGCACTGCAATTTCACCACGGTTTGCTATCAGTATTTTCTTAATCATACTTTGCTAAATTCTCTTAGTCTTTCCCATAGGGCATTGGCAAATTTTATTGTCATGTCATCTATATGATAAGCTCCATTCAAAGGATCTGAAAATCCAAATATCTTAGCCTCCTGCTTGACTATCTGCTGAAGATGGATACTGGCCTTGGTCCATTTGGAGTCTTGATCTGAATTCAGTAAATCTGCACTGTCCAATAACAAACAATCTACACCTCCTAAGACAGCTGAGACACTCATGCAGCTCATTTGGATCAGATTGGAGTAGGGGTCTTTACCAAAATCTTTAGAAGTAATTGTAGCAACGTGTAATACGCTGGAGTTGTTTAAGCATTCACTCAGATTTCTTAATACGATCTGTGAGGCCCTAAGGGTATAAATGTTTTTAAGAAAGTCATTATTTAATTCATGGTACAAAAGTATTGTTCCATCTTTCTTATTTGGGGCGTTGCAAATTTTATACAATTGGTCCGCTAATGAGTTTATTGTACCATTTGAAACAAATGCAGGAGTGAAAATAAAATCTTTTGGATTCGAATTTTCTGATATGATTAGTGCCTTTCTAAAATCAGCGTTTGATTTAAAATACTCGCAAAAATGAATATAATAGGGATGTTTAGATGGAAGAAAAAAACCAAGTTGAAGATAATCAATCATTACGTTTTGGAATGCGTATTCCAGTTGAGTTGAATCTTCAATATGGGTAAGATCTGTTTGAATCCATTCAATTCCATTATCTAAGGATAATTGTATCAATTCTGTAAGATGAAGGTGGTTTTTCGGAAATATACGGATACCTGATTTCCAATTTTGCTTGTTGACTTCTTCAAGATTAATTTCGTGTTTAACGTCTGTAAAAAATGAGAATGGATCTGAAATAAGTCCATCGTTTGTTACTTGGACAATATCAGTTATTTGTTTTTCAGGATGGTCTTTCAGGACCTGTTCTATCCAGGACTGTTTTGATTGGTAAGGCCATAACATTATGTTATTTTCCATCCTGATGTTGTTCAAAAATAATGAGCAGTTGATTTTTTTCAACCTTGTCCCCTTTTGAAGTATGAATCTCCTGAACGATTCCATCATGCTGAGACCGCAAAATATTTTCCATTTTCATTGCTTCGAGCGTTATTAAATGGTCTCCTTTGACAACGGATTGCCCGACAGATACTTTTACATCAAGTACCAATCCTGGCATTGGTGCCATTAGCGCATCATCATGAACTGATTTTTTTGAATTAAATCCCAAATCGCTTATGAGCTGGTCGAGCGGCGATTCAATCTTAAAAATTTTCTTTTTTCGTCCAATTTTCAGAGTAACCAGACCCTCTCTCAGATTTACATCAATCAATTCGGCATTCAGATGGGTATTGTTCATACGAAACTGGTAAGTTTGAGCCCCGGTTTGGAGTAATGAAAATGCTTCTAAAGGGTTGGACTCCAACGTATAAGATCGAGTTTGACAATGTACGAGATATTTCAAATTTGAGGTGATTTGAATGGATTGCAAAGATAATCCGGAGGCTTGAAAATTGATGTTAAAAAACTTGGAATCCATACAAGGAAAAATCTGTTGATCGTGGATATGTTAGGTATGCAGCTGTAGTTGATCAAACTGCTATTTGGATTGTTCGATATACCATTGTGCAATTTGATCACCAATGGAAAGTCCTGCGGTTGCAGCTGGTGATGGCGCATTGCAGATGTGGATCATTTTATCAATTCTGTGATGCAAAAAATCTTCTACCAAGTTACCATGATGATCCACCACTTGAGCTCTAATTCCTGAACCAGCATAGGACAAGTCTTCTGCCACAATACCTGGGGTCATTTCGGATGCTTTTGCCGCAAAGAAACTTTTTGAATAGTTTCTTCTATATTCTGAAAGCCCGGTCTTCCAATGCTTGTAAATCAATTTCCAAAATCCAATAAAACTAAGAAAATCAAACGTGTCATTCCATTTGAATTGACTTGCTTCATAACCTTCTCGGTCGAATGAAAGTACCGCATTGGGTCCCAGGGTCTGATCGCCCTGAATGGTGCGGGTATAGTGGATTCCAAGAAATGGAAACTTCATATCCGGCACCGGATAGATAAGTTTTTTTACTATGTCTTTCTTCTCCTCATTCAATTTAAAATAAATCCCTTTAAAGGGAACGATACGATAAGGATGATTCAGACCAGACAATCTTGCAATTCGGTCAGATTGTAATCCTGCACAGTTGATCAGAAAGTTGGTTTCATAATAAGATTGATCTTCACAATTTATCCGGATGGCATTTGATGTTCGGTTAATGGAAACAACATTTTTATTTTTTTCAAAACTCAATCCGTTGTCAAGCCCCGAACGTAATAATTGCCTGACGACTTCTTTATAGTCAATGATCGCTGACTGTGGAACCAATATTGCTTTTACTACAGAAAGATTGGGCTCTATTTCTTTGATTTGTTCAGGCACTAACAATTGTAAGTCTTTTAGGCCATTGGCTATGCCGTACCCATATATTTTTTCCAGTGTTGCAATTTCTTCATTTTTTGTAGCAACGATTAGTTTTCCTATTTTCTGAAACGGGATATTTCTCTCATAACAAAAATCAAGCAATAGATTATAGCCTTTTATGCAGTTTTGCGCTTTATACGAACCTGGTTTGTAGTAAATACCTGAATGTATAACTCCTGAATTATGGCCAGTTTGGTGAAAGGCTGGAACGGATTCTTTTTCCAGTAATAAAATACTCAGTTTTGGTTTTAATCGTAAAAGCTGGTAAGCGGTGGAACATCCTATCATTCCACCACCTATTATGCAGATATCAAATTTCATTTTAAATCAACCCTAATTGAACTACTGCTTGAGCCATTTTATCGTAACCTGGTCGGAATTTGATGTTAACTTTAACAAGTATATTCCAGAAGGTAATGGCTCAATTTCGATATAAGGATGTTCGATCAAATGGCCGCTCATCATGATTTGACCGGAAGTATTGAATATTTTATATGAATAGGGCTTATTCAAATTCTTAACTTGCAGATATGATTCGGCTGGATTGGGTAAAATCTGGATACCTGAATCTTCAGCTTGTAAAGAATGGGTGATGGTTTTACAAAAGAATGGCTTAGCTTGTTCGATCATAAAATTTAGTACTTCATCCTGATTGTGTACCGCATGTTCAGTACCGGTATAGATCCAGGTTTCCCAATATGGATCCGGTATGGAAAGGTTCTTAAAGCGGTCCGTAATGACACAAGAACCGTAAGCTATAGGATAATTTTGCGATATCAGTGGAATAGGATAATAAGGTTTGTCGGCTAGGCAGGGTACAATTGGATCACCAGTTTGGTGATAGGAAAAGACAGCGATCCGGTCTTTTGCATCGACTGCAGAAGTGTCCAAAAGGGCGCCAAAAATGTTGAAAACGCCTTGTACCTCTGAGTTGTAACCGTTTTGATTCAAAATTCCTTCGACTGGACCCAAGTCAAGTCTTTCTTTCACTCCAATGGAAGTAGTTACTCCGGCTTCTTTTGGTTTTTCGCTGTCCTTGTTTAAAAAGGCTGCATTCATGGCCACAATGGCTCCGGCACTGGCACCCCCAATCCATATCCTGGAAAGGTCAATCTCATATTTTTGATGCTGTTGTTTTAGAAAACGAATTGCACCTTTCATATCTGTTGCCCCTCTGTAGCCTGCACGTAAAATTTCAGCTGCGTCATAAGCAAAAGGTGGGTTTAAACCAAAACCAGGACCATCGAATCCCAATCGGTAATCGATGGTGGCGGATACAATTCCTCTTTGTGCCATTTCCTGACAAATGGCAGCAAAGTCCTGGCGTTTACCTTGGAAAAAACCACCTCCAAAAGCCCAGATTATCAGAGGTTTTTCTTTTTCCACAGAACCTACAGGCCAATATATGTCTAGGAAAAGGGAATCGTTAAGATTCCGGTAGTCGGGAAGTACTCCAAACAAGATATTCTTTTCACTTTCAAAAGGATAAGAATTTTTATCATAATTGCATTGAGCCATCAAAGACCCACCGGAGATGTGACCAATAGTTAACAAAATGAGAAAGCGCAGCATATTACTTTTTTACAAAATTACTGTTTAATAGGTAGGAAATTTAGGTTTGTTTAGTAAAATGGTCTCTAGGTAATCGTGACAACTTTTTTCTAAGAGAAATAGTTTTTCAACTGATGATAGGTTTTCCTTTAATTGATTCATTGAAGTAGCACCTAAAATTACCGTGCTTACGTTTGGGTTTGAAAGGCACCATGCAATAGCAAGTTGCGTCAGGCTAATGCCCAAGGATTCTGCAAAAGTTTTTAGAGATTTAACTTTTTCCAGCCATTCTTTAGTTAAATTTTTCTCTTTTAGCCAATTGTATTCAGGTAATGACAGTCTTGAATTCTCAGGTATGGACTCTAGATATTTTCCAGTCAACATCCCGGATGCCAATGGAGACCAAACGGTGGTTCCCAGGCCTACGGTCTTGTATAATTGGCTGAATTCAACTTCAACTTTTTCCCGGACCAATAAATTGTACTGGGGTTGTTCAGCAATAGGACCCAAAAGATGATGTTCTTTTGCTATCAAATGGGCTTCCATAATTTCCTGGGCAGACCATTCAGAAGTGCCCCAGTATAAGATTTTACCCTGGATTATGAGCTGGTGCATGGTCCATACTGTTTCTTCTATAGGAGTACTTTTGTCGGGCCGGTGAGCGAAAAAAAGGTCCAAGTAATCCAATTGAAGCCTCAGGAGTGCTTCATTGCATGCTTCAATTAGGTGTTTTCTGCTGAGTCCGGTCATATTAGGCCTTTTATCACCGCGTCCAAAAAAGGCTTTGCTTGAAACCAAATAACTGCTTCTGTCCCAATTTAATTTGCGCAGTATGCGTCCCATGATTCTTTCAGAATTTCCATTGGCATAGATCTCTGCATTGTCAAAGAAATTCACTCCGCAATCATAGGCAAGCTCCATAATTTCCAAGGCTTGAGATTCATTTAATTGCCGGTCAAAGCTTACCCAGGATCCAAATGACAAAGCACTCACCTTAAGACCTGATTTTCCTAAATTTCTGTATTCCATAGTCAGAGATAAATATGAGAAAATCTTTCATTCTCCCCAGATTAATTTTCGTTTCTTTAACCATCCAATGCGGCACTTGTTATACTTTTCGAATTCAATATGACATTTGAATAATCAGCATTAGGATGAATCGTTCATGAAAAACTTACTCATTACCGGAGCAACTGGTTTTGTAGGATCACATTTAGCCGAAGAAGCTATACAGCACGGATATCAAGTTCATGCCACGGTTAGACGAGACTCTGGTTATGATCATTTGGACCATTTGCCCATCAGCTACCATAAACTGAGCTTATTTGATGAAAATGCACTATCAGAGCTTATCGAGAATCATAATATTCGTTGGGTAATTCATAATGCAGGATTGACTAAGGCCATTAAGTCACAGGATTATTATTCAGTAAATGCACATTCCACTCACATTCTAACAAGAGCCATTGAGCGGGCAAAAGTTGAAAATGAAAAGTTTATTTTTATGAGCAGCCTCGCCGCCCAGGGACCTGCAAATTTACCCGGACAATGGCTAAAAACAGAACTGACTGAACAGCCTGTTACCGATTATGGATTTAGTAAATTAAAAGCGGAACAATATGTGAAGCAAATCGAAGGACTGAATTATATCATATTGAGGCCGACGGGGGTTTTTGGTCCGATGGAGAAAGATTTTTTGCAAGTAGTGAAAATGATCAATCGAGGATTGGACCTTTATATTGGTAAATTTGACCAATCCCTAAGTTTTATTTACGTAAAGGATCTTGCCCGGTTGGTGATTACGTCACTGGAATCCGGAGTGTCTCAAAAAACATATAATGTTTCAGATGGTTATATGTATACGCGATTTGATTTTAGCGAAGAGGTGGCCAGAATCTTGAAAAAGAAAGCTTTCCGGATATTTTTACCCCTATGGGTTGGCAAAAGTCTTGCAAGCACGAGTGAATGGATCTGTAGAATACAGCAACAGCCCTCATTATTGAATCGCGATAAATTAAATGAAATACTTGCTCCAAGTTGGGCCTGTGATATAGCTGATTTAAAGAGAGATTTTAATTTTGTGCCACAGTATAATTTAGCGAGCGGTTTGATTGAGACTATAAGTTGGTATCAGGAGCGCTGCTGGCTTTAATTGATTAAAAAAGAATATGAAATCAAATAATTTAGGAATTCAAAAACCTTCTGCTGCAGAAGGAAAACTTGGAATATTGATTCCAGGAATGGGGGCAGTCGCTACTACTTTTATTGCGGGCGTTGAATCGGTAAAGAAAGGACTATCTCTTCCAATCGGTTCAGTTACTCAAATGAGTACCATACGATTGGGGAAAAGGACTGAAAACAGACGACCCCTGGTAAAAGACTTTGTCCCATTGGCTCAAATCAATGACATTGTATTTGGTGGTTGGGACATTTTTGACGACAATATGTATGAAGCAGCAAAAGTGGCTGAAGTATTAGAATCACAACATTTAGAACCCATTCGGGAAGCTTTGCAAGCCATCCAGCCTATGCCGGCAGTTTTTGATAAAACCTATATCAGGAATTTGGACGGACCTAACATTAAGAAAGGAAGTAGTAAGATGGACCTGGCGGATCAGCTTATGAAAGACATTGAGCGATTCATTCAAAAGAACGGCTGTTCACGAGCAGTTATGGTGTGGTGTGCATCCACCGAAAAATATGTGGAACCCTCAGCAGTACATCAGAGTCTGCAAGCCTTTGAGCGGGGTTTACTGGACAGTGATCCAATGATTTCCCCGAGTATGATCTATGCTTATGCAGCACTTAAAATGTCGATTCCATTTGCCAATGGGGCACCTAATTTAACTTGTGATATACCTGCTCTGGAAGAATTGGCTTACAAAACAGAGACTCCCATTGCCGGAAAAGATTTTAAGACAGGTCAAACCCTGATGAAGACTATCATCGCACCTGGCTTACATGCCAGAGCCATTGGAGTCTCCGGCTGGTTTTCGACCAATATTCTGGGTAACCGCGATGGAAAAGTACTTGATGATCCGGAAAATTTCAAGACCAAGGAAGTTTCAAAACTCAGTGTGCTTGAGGAAATATTCGACCCTGAAACCAATCCATCCCTTTATGGTGAAATGTATCATAAAGTGAGGATAAATTATTATCCGCCCCGAGGAGACAATAAAGAAAGCTGGGACAATATTGACATCTTTGGCTGGATGGGATATCCGATGCAGATTAAGATCAATTTCTTATGCCGGGATTCTATACTCGCAGCTCCCATTGTGTTGGATTTAGCATTGTTCATGGATTTAGCCAAAAGATCAAAAATGAAAGGAATACAAGAATGGCTTTCATTTTATTTTAAGTCTCCTCAGGTGAAAGCCGGATTGAGGCATGAGCACGATATATTCAAGCAACTCATCAAATTGCAAAATACCTTACGTTTTATCATGGGTGAAGATCTGATTACCCATCTTGGCTTAGATTATTACGAAGACTTGATGGAGTCGTTATAATGAGTATCTATCCACTTACGGCCAGTTTTTTTGGAATCGGCTACATTCAAAAAGGTGGAGGTACCGTAGCTGCCGGATTGACAGGTTTGTTGGTTTATTGGATTTTCCACCAAAATGAAGAGGCAGATAAGTGGATTTTGGGGCTTTTTTTAACCATTAGTTTAGTGGGATGGATCAGCAGTGCCAAAGTAGACGCGATTTGGGGTAAAGATTCCTATAAGGTAGTCATTGACGAAGTAGCTGGAATGATCATGTCGATTCTGTTTGTGCCAATCACTCCCAAAGCTTTCTTTATTGCGTTTGTGTTATTTAGGTTATTTGATATATATAAACCATTGTATATTAAAAAATTAGAAAATATTTCTGGTGGATTTGGGGTAATGGCGGATGATTGGTTAGCAGGAGTTTATGCAAACCTGATCACACAAATTATTTTTTTTGCACTTTTTAAGCTATAAGAAATCCAATTGCGGTTCAAATGAGTATGTTAACTATGTTTGTCAGTTGAATTATTGACTCTTGGCAACTTTTAACCCAATGTATTGTTTATGTTAACTTATGAAGGTTTTAGTATCTAATTATAAATATTTGGATCATTCGATCATTTTGGACAAATTCCGCCCCAAATAGTATTCAACCCATGTATTTTCTCATTCAACGTGGTTTATCGTTTTTATTAGTGATTTTTATTGGCCTAACCAATGTGCAGGCTCAGCGGACCGTAATTAAAGGATCGGTCATCGATGCCAAGACAAAAGAACCGTTACCTTTTGCCAATGTACTCTTTGTAAACTCCACCACAGGTACCACTTCAGATTATGATGGTCGATTCGTTCTAGAGACTTCAAAAAAATACTTACAACTAGAATCCAGATACCTTGGCTATCAGGCAAAAATTATCGACGTTGAGTATGGCAAATCGCAAGTGGTGGTTCTTGCCATGACCCCTATTAAGAGTACACTTAAAGAAGTTGAAGTAAAGTCTAAAAAGCAGAAGTATTCCAAAAAAAATAACCCTGCAGTAGAAATAATTGAAAAAGTAATTGCCAATAAAAAGAAAAACAGAAAAGCGAATTTTGACCATTACGAATTTGAAAAATATCAAAAGCTGGAATTTGCATTAAGTAATATTTCTGAGAAATTCAGGAATAAGAAAATATTTAAAAATTTCCAGTTTGTTTTTGATAATCTCGATTCGTCAAAGATGAATGGAAAACCCCTGATGCCTGTATATCTCAAGGAAAACATTTCAGATGTATATTATCGTAAGTCTCCTCAGGCACTTAAGGAAATCATGAAAGGAGAACGTTATGTGAATTTTAGTGAATTTATTAATGATCAATCGCTAGCTGAATATTTCCAATACTTGTATCAGGACATTGATATTTACGAAAGTAATGTTCCGTTATTTGGTAATCTCTTTTTGAGTCCTATCGCTAATATGTCTCCTACATTCTACAGGTTTTACTTGAAAGATACCGTCTTTATCGATGGGGACTCATGTTTTCAAATTTCGTTTTATCCAAGGACCAGAACAGATTATTTGTTCCAGGGAGATTTGTACATTACCAAGAATGAAAGTTATGCTGTAAGGGAAATCAAGATGACGGTCAATCAGGAAATTAATCTTAACTGGGTAAAAGAGTTGGCCATCCGCCAGCGGTTCGTGAAGGCAGACACACTTGGTTACATTCTGGATAAGGATGAAATTATGGCAGATTTTGGAGTATTCAATACTAAAATGGGGATATTTGGGCAAAGAAATGTTTCGTACCGGAATTTCAAATTCAATTCCCCTCGACCCGATGCAGATTACGATGGACCTTCATTGGTGGAACTAGAATCTATGACTCAAAATAATGATTCATTCTGGGTCGAATCACGTCATGATACCTTAACCAAATCGGAAGCTGGTGTGTATATGGCCATGGACAGTCTTCAAAAAATTCCCTCTTTCCGACGAATCATGGATATTGCAACTATTTTGTTAGCGGGGTACAAAGTGGCCGGACCTATTGAAATCGGACCCGTGAATACATTTTATAGTTTTAACCCGGTCGAAGGGTTTAGAATGAGGTTGGGAGGGCGAACAACACCTGCTTTTAGTAAAAAAATATTGTTGGAAGGGTATGGGGCATATGGATTTAAGGATCATAAACTTAAGTATTTTCTGGGAAGTACTTTTTCATTGGCTAAAGATCGCATCAGTGTTTTTCCGGTAAGTGAATTTAGGGCCAAATATCAGAATGACACTAAAATTCCCGGACAAGAACTACAATTTATACAGGAAGATAATTTCTTGCTGTCCTTTAAGCGAGGTGAAAATGATAAGTGGCTCTACAATGAATCTTTTGATTTTCAATTTATCAAGGAATACAAAAGTCATTTTTCATTTTCTATCGATGCAAAGTATTTGACTCAAAGACCTGCAGGTTCTCTGTACTTCAACAAGGTCAGTTACAATGACTTGATGAATAACATTTCCGAACTGAAAACAACTGAATTAGGAGTTGCCTTGCGCTGGGCTCCGAATGAACAATTTTTTCAAGGAAAGTTGTACAGGACGCCATTGCCTAATAAGCATCCTATTTTCAGTGTACGTTATACACTTGGGCTGAAAGATGTTCTATCCAGTGATTACCAATATCATAATCTAACCTTTAATTTTTCCAAACGTATATTATTTCCTCAGTTTGGTTTCGCGGATGCTGTATTGGAAGGAGGAAAAGTATTTGGTCAGGTTCCATTTCCACTGTTGTTCATTCACAGGGCTAACCAAACTTATTCATACCAAGTTCAGTCTTACAATTTGATGAATTTTCTGGAATTTGTCAGCGATCAATACATCGGCTTTAATTACAACCATTATTTAGGAGGGTTTTTATTTAATCGAGTTCCCTTACTTAAAAAGTTGAAATGGAGGGAAGTTTTTTCGGTTAAATTATTGTATGGAGGGATACGCGATGAAAATAATCCGGATAAGGATGGAAGTTTGTTCAAATTTCCAAGTTATGCTGATGGTTCTCCAGCTACCTTTTCATTGGAAGAGAAACCATATGTAGAAGCAAGCATAGGTATTTATAATATTTTTAAAATAATTCGACTTGATTATGTAAGAAGATTAAATTATCTTGACCATCCTAATGTTTCAAAATCAGGCATCAGGGCTCGTGTTCGTTTTGAATTCTAGATTATGCTGTTAATTGATTTACCTTGATGAGTAGTTGGCGCGAACTTATAAAACATAAACTGCAGATCGTATTGAATCCGGTTGTGCAATTAATATCACGGGCAGGACTCACGCCTAATCATGTAACGACCATTGGGTTTATTTTGAATGTAGTGGTGGCAGTTTGGTTTATATTAGCAGCAGAAAGCGATCAACGAATGGACCTTTCTTATGTAGGATGGGGTGGTGCGCTCATTTTGTTTGCCGGAATATTTGATATGTTGGATGGACAGCTGGCGAGGCATACGCAATCTGTCAGCAAGTTTGGCGCGCTCTATGATTCCGTTTTGGATCGGTACAGTGAACTTCTCATGTTTCTTGGCATTTGTTATTACCTAGTTTCGTACCATTACTTTTTAAGTTCTATTTTTGCATTTATCGCGATGATAGGTTCGATGATGGTAAGTTATATCAGAGCAAGAGCCGAAGGATTAGGTATAGAATGTTCGGACGGATTGATGCAAAGGCCGGAAAGAATTATAACCATTGGTTTGTCGGGTATTGCTTGCGGTATAGTCAACCATTTTGTAGGAGAAGTGCATTGGAGCGTGGAAGGGATCCCGTTTCAATTGTTTGAAACAATGTCCTGTTTTACCTTTCCCATAGCCATTTTAGCCATTTTGGCAAACTACACCGCCTATTCCCGATTATTGCATTGTAAAAAGGCATTGAGTCAATAATTCATCTCTTGTTGTTTTACATGCTTGTAAATTAAACTGTTTAAGAAGTTAAAAAATTGGCTCATTCATACCGCATTCGGAAATATTTAAATTTGGAGCATGGATTGGTGTTCGCCATTACAGGAGGATACTTACTTTTATTTGACCGATTGACAGGATTGAGGTCAGAGCACCTGGTGTTAAGTTTGTTCTGTATATTCTCTTATCTGATCCATCCCGTTGGAAAAAAATTTGTACTTGGATTTTCTGCCTTTCTTATCTATTGGGTATTATGGGATGGGATGAAAGCATTTCCGAATTTTTGGTTTCATGAGGTTAGTGTTGAGGGAATTTATAGTTTGGAAAAAGAATGGTTTGGAGTTATTGACCATGGGACCAAAATTACCATCAATGAGTTTATGTTACAATCTGTAACTGCTTGGAAAGATATTTTATCTGCAATATGTTATTTTAGTTGGGTACCGATTCCGTTAATTTTTGGTGCTTATTTGTTTTTCATCAAGCCAGATGCGCTTTTATTGTATTCACTATGTTTCTTAGTGAGCAACTTAATAGGATTTATCTTATACTATACCTTGCCAGCTGCACCTCCGTGGTATGTTGCGCTTTATGGCTTTTCATTCAATGCTGACACTCCAGGACATGCAGCTGGATTATTGCGAACGGATGATTTACTTGGAATTCACTTGTTTAGAGGAATGTATGCTAAAAGTTCAAACGTATTTGCAGCATTTCCTTCTCTTCATGCAGCATATCCACTCGTCGCATTTTTTTATGCATTCAAAAATAAATTGGTGAAATGGAGTTTTCTTTTACTTTGTTTGTCTATGGGTATTTGGTGGTCAGCTTTGTACACGCAGCACCATTATTTAGTCGATGTTTTGGCGGGTATTGGTTGTGGTGTAACGGGTTTTATTATTATAGAGCTTCTGCACAGTAAGTCGAAAATATTTAAATCTTTCATTTCAAATTTTGCCAAACGAATTGCTATTCAATAGAGAGTTTGTTTGAAGGTGTTATAATGATGGGTAAGACTGAATATTAATCTTTTTGCCCGTCTTACTCGATTGATTTAGTCTTAGTGAATAGCATTTATGAGTCTGTATTATATTTAATTTTCACTTTCATCTTATTTTATTATTCCTTTCATTTGATATGTGAGTAAGGAGAATAGCATACGAACTGCTTGGAGATGCAGTGATCCGGGAAAGAAGCTAACTGTTACCAGTGAAATATTTAGACTCGGAAGACATTTGGCTGGTACTAAGCGACAAATTTATTTCCGATAAAATATTCAAACTTTATTGTAGATGTCGTTATGCGGTGTACACTTACCATCTTAATTCAAATGGTTTTCGATGTATTTAAGTTTGTTTTAAGAACACTCATCTGGTGCTGTGAAAAAAAACAACTTGGTGAAGACCAATATTGAGACTTACGGAACATACAGTTCGTTTGCTCTTTTCTTCTGGTTTTCAGCCTAAAGACTTCCGCTACCTCCAAGTATTTATACATTCCGATAAGCAATCCTGGCTGTTGAACATCCCATCTTTGATCATAGCGTAAAAGAAAAAGGCCATCTAAAATAATAGATGGCCTTTTTATTATGGAATTTGTTAATTGTTGAAATCAATCGTTAAAGATAATTTGCTTAGTCACCAGTTTATCTTTTGTCTTCAATTGTGCTAGGTAAAAACCCGGTTGTAAAGAATGTCTGGGCATTACATAACGGTTAGCATTAATATCCGTATGGGCTTTTACCAGATTACCTTTGAGGTCATAAACATGAATGGATTCAATTGGATATTCAGCTTTTGTTTCAAATCTTACTTCGCTTTTTGCAGGGATTGGTCCAAGCTTTAATCCAATAACAGCATCGTCAACTTCTTCAACGGCTACTGCTTGACAGCCCAAATTGAGTGAAGCGCACATTCTTGGTAAGGCAAGTTGCAGTGTGGTGTCAATATACGCTCTTCCTTTGTTAGCACTCATGTCGGGATTGGTCGCTAATCCATTAAGGTGCAAGGTATCCGCATTGAAGTTGGTGCCACGTTGAGCATTAACGATTTGTACAATCACTTTGAGCGTATTAAGATCCCACCATTCCCAGGGTGAACCTTGTGGAACAACTTTGCCATTGTAGATGATCGGAATATCAAAGGCATAAAAATTGTCAGTCCCCAGCAAAATATTTTGTTGAGTCAGTGGAAGAATGGTCTGAGTAGATTTCTGACCATCGATCAAATTTTTCAGTACATCCAAATTGGGGTCAACAGTTTTCAAGATGTCATTGCTGCCCAAATTGTTTGCGGTTTCAATGCATTTTCTTGTTCCAGTGGCGTAAATAACAAATTGGTTGGTAGTAGGAACGATGACCGGCCCTTCATAAAATGGTGCGAAGAAATCACTGGTACAATGGACTCCAGCGTAGGTTGGTTCTATAGCTTCCCCATCCAACCAACTTGAATCTCCAAGGGCTCCGCCCATATTAATACTGATTTGGAAATTGGAGGAATATGCTGGATGGTTTGGTAAACAAAGGGGTGTTTGGGTGGTCGCATAAAGATTCCCCAATAGAGTACTGTCAATGAATGGCAATAAAGTTTGTGTATTAATGAATTTTGGAAGCGTGACTTCACTCCAATCGTTTACACAACCACTTCCTAGTGCCAGGTAACCTCCGGTTCCAATTCCCCAAAGGCAAACTTTAGAAGGATCAATTCCATAAGGATTGCCATCCTCTGCTACAGATTTCTTAAAATAACGAATACAAGATCTGGTGTCCTGAATGCCTCTATAGGCCGCTTGTAGCAATGTACCGGTTCTGGCGTTTTGATCCGGTGAAGTAGGTAGCCATCCTAAACGGTAAGTGTAACAACCGACAACAAAGCCCCTGGAGGCAAGGGCGGCAGCAATGTTAATCACCGTAGAGTCAGTACGAGCACCTGTTACCTGACCATTGTACAATGGAGGTAGGAAACTACCCGTATGAGAAATCAAGACCAATGGGCGATCCGTCTTTGCATCGCCTGCTGGTGTGTATATGTCCACCTTGAGGTCTTCTGCGGCTGGCATACCGGTTAGTATGCTGATGTTTTTACCATAAACCACATCTGCTGTTCTTACCACGGGAAACATTTGGTCGAGATATCGTCTTTGCGCATCGGCTGTCAACAGCACCATAGTGAGCAAACAAAATAAAATGTAAAGTTTTTTCATAGTTTGAATTTAAATAATGATAATTATTGTTTTTTGAATTCATACAATACGCTAAAATAAGCTAACCTTCCAATTAATGGGCCGCCATAAGTCTGATAACTTTTTTGATCAAAAACATTGGAGGCACCCAATTTGAAAGTAGTGTTCTGCGATTTCCAGTTCCAATTGATTTGAGCATCTGTCATGCCATATGAAGGAATGTAACCTGTAAATTGTGGTGATCCCTCAAACAGAAATCCCTCAATCCATTTGTAGTTGATATTGAAACCAATATTCTTTAAACCGAGAAATGTGATGTCTCGCCCACTAATGCCAACATTAAATTTATTTTCAGGTGTATTGAATGCAGGTATAATCGGGTCATCCGTCTGCGTATTTAAAACATTCCAACTATAATTTCCTTTAAGTTGATAATATTGATTAAAAAAATAATTCAAGCCGATGGAGAATCCCTGAGTCGTTACCTGGTCCTTAGCATTAGCACTCACGCGATAGGCTTGAACGCTTGTAGGTAGCGCGCTGCCTTGTGGAATAAAGGCATCTATTCCAATTTGATAACCTATAAAGTCCTTATAACGACTGTAATAGTATCCCAGGTCCGCATAAAGGCAATTGAAAAGACTGGTTCGGTATCCAATTTCAATGGTTTTAACTTTTTCTGGACGAATGGCAGGCACATCGAAATATTCCAGGGTGTCCCTTGCACCGCTGTTCAAAAAATCTATAAACGAATTGACGGTAATTAAATCCTGAATTCCATTTATGTTTCCCAGTAATATCGCTCGTCCAACATTGTAATGTAAATATTGATCAGTAAGGGTTGGATTCCTGATGGCTGATGAAAATGAAACTCTTAAATAGTTATTTTTTGTAGGTTGATAGACAATGGAAGCAGCTGGCGAAACAAGGTAATCGAAATTTTCATGTTTGTCCAAACGACCAGTTAGATTGAATTTTAATAAATTGTTGAGTATTCCCAGATTTGCTCCGAGGTAAACACCATATTCGTAAGTGTTGATGTTGGTCGAACCGGTATCCAATAGGATGGAACCTTTTGAATCCGGATAATAAATCCGTCCGCTTCCACCAACGACTAAGTCTAGATCGCTGATTTGTTCATTTTGAAAGAGGTCGCTAAAAATATATTCACCCTGACCATGTACCAATGCAGAGCGGTCATAAAACTTTGTACCTCCTTCCGAATAAGCAATTCTTGATGTGATGTCTTTGAACACCAGATTAAATTCCTCTGTACCTGGTTCGTAAAAGGAATTGGTTCTCAATAAACTGTTACCCGTGTTTGCGAATAGCTGAGCCAACTGGTGCCACAGCGTTAGAGAATCCTGAAGGCCCAATAAAAAAGAATTGACGGCAGATTTGTAATCAGCAGGTCGACCAATGTAATCAAGTATGGAAGGGTATTTTTCTTTTTTAGTTATTTTAGGTACGACGTTTAGGGTCCAATAATTACTATATGCGGTAACCCAATTAAAATTATCGGATGCAGTTTGTTGCAGTTTAAGTGCGGTAAAATAAGGATCATAAGAATCTCCTGAATTTTCATGAGTGGCATAAAACCTTAAAAAATAGCGGTCTTTTTTAATTAACTCCAAGCGATGTTGAAAGAACAAAATATTTTTTATGCTATAGCGGTTGTCTCCCTGGTATACCGTGGTGCCGCCCCCTAAACTGGATGAAAGGATCAACTCAGGTGAAGAATAGGTCATGGCTGGTTTTAAGCGGAGATGCATAGCGACATTTCCTTTGAAATTATAAGAATTATAATCCACCAATTCTTTTTCTCGATAGCCTCTTCGGTGAAAAATATTGAGCCCTGGGTAAGTGATGACGGCATTTCGGTAATCAAACTCGGCTTGATATTCGTCACCATAAATATTGACGGCATCATAACCTCCAGGATTATCTTTTGCAGAAATGGAATTGTAAACGGGATCAGTATTGTCTGCTTGCCAGTCGTTGGCAGTCAAATAGTAAAGATTAATTTTATAGGCTAAAAAATCATTGCCGTTCTTGTTTTTTATTGCATCAGACCAGCGTAAACATCCATCCAGCAAGTTTCTCTCACCAGCTTTAAGTTGCAAACTAAGTCCTTTGTGGATGAATGGACTTTTGGTTTCCATGCTGATTACCCCATTGAATGCATTGGGCCCATAAAAAGCAGAGCTTGCACCAACGATTAAATCAACCTTATTGACATCCAGCTCACAAGCACCCAAGAAGTTACCTAAAGAGAAATTCAGCCCGGGAGATTGATTGTCCACGCCATCGATAATTTGTAGTGACCTGACCGGACTGGTACTGTTAAATCCTCTGGTATTTATGATGGTAAATCCTAGACTAGCGGTAGTCAAATCAACATCTTTAAGAGAACCGAGGCCGTCGTAAAAACTAGCAGAAGGTGTTTCGCGAATGGCAATCAAATCCATGGATTCAACGGTGAGGGGTGAGGCCTTTTGTTTATCACTGATGCGTTGTCCACTGATTTCAACGACATCGATCATGACCGATTCTTCCTCCAGGCTAAGGTTAATTTTACCTGTCGTTTCATTCACGATCACTGTTTTACTGGCATAACCGCTATATCGGAATTCGAGTGTGAAGGGATAATTTATATTGGTTTTAAGGATAAACTTGCCCTCAAAATCGGTGACTGTGCCTAGGGGTGAGTCTTTAACCAATATGGTGGCACCGATTAAGGGTTCTCCGGTTTTGGCATCTTTGAGAATGCCTGAAACCATGTTTTGGCCTTGACATTCCCAAGAGGTATTGAAATAAAGGTAAATAAACATTACAAAAAATTGCAATGTAAACCTTAACTGTTTCGCCATTTGCATTCGTTTTGCCAGAATTGAATTCGATTCTTCTGCAAGTTAAATCCTGCACACGAAATTCTAAAGCCTTTATTAACAAAAAATTATAATTAAGACTCCTTATCCAGAAAACGCAAGGCAATTCCAATTTTAAACCAGGATAAATTTGAAAGATTTGGATCATTGCCCTGAAGGTTTTGAATGGTGCGGCGTTCTGACTTTTTATAAAGGAATAGGAGTGGTTTTTGAATCTTTAATTTTTGAATCCAAACAATGCATTTTTGGAGATTACCTGCTAAGAAAATTCCTCGACGGTTAATCTGTAACAGGTTTCTGACTGCTGCCACCTGATGCCTTAGGAAAACTTTGTTTGGATGTAAACCCTTATGCAGAACCGGATTATCCAAGGGTATGATTGGAATATGAAAGTGTTTAAGTTGCATAGCCCATAAACTGTCTTCATGGCCATATTTTTTAAGACTTGATTCCATTGGATGTTCCAGGTATACATTCCTGGGAACAAGAAAATTTACTGTATGAAAATGAGAATATGGATGTGCCTTTCTTTTTTTTATTCCTGGGTTCTCAACGACAACACCATATTTCCAGTGGAGCAGTTCTTTCGGATTTGATGGAGAATTGGATGGATAAATGCAGGATCCGGAAAAAACCTTTTGGGAAGGATCATTTTGCAAGTTCAAGAGATATGTTGAAATAAAGTCATCGCGAATTAGAGCAACATCAGCGTCCAAAAATAATAAATATTGATGACGGGCAGATTGAGCTAGCAGATTTCTTGTAAGGGCCCTACCTTGGTTGGTGGGTGACCGATGGTATTTTGTATTAGGAAGGCGTTCAATGTTTTTGTTGACAGAGGTCCAGGGTTCACCTGATCCATCATCCCAGACCAGGATTTCAAAGGTAATTTTAAGGCTGTCCAATTGTTGGTACAACTGATTGACCAGTGTCACAACATCGGTTTTATAAACAGGAATTAATATGGACAGCACGAGACAAAACTATTATTTTAAGAGCAATTCTATATATCGTTCTTTGATTCCAAATTGAATCCAAAGCATTAAATTGTTTAAATTTATTCGCAAAACATGACAGAGCGATTTCGATATTTAAATCGAGATCCAGAAGGATTATTTAGATATGCAGAATAATAAAAGATTGCTGCGTAAGAACAAAAGTTGATGATTGGTTTAATCAAAAAATGTTGCAATTTGCGTTGTCGCATAAGTGCAATATTGAGGAGTGCCCTAAGCCATTAGGACAAGGATTCAGAGGTATTTGGCAACTTCCAGATGATCGCCTTGTTGTAATATTGCAGAAGAAATTGATTTATGGTTAACTATGTACCTTCGGGCCAGAATTTTGATACCACATTACAAGCCATTCAGGCAAAGGTATTTGATGGTATCCGGCTTACACCGGAAGAGGGACTCTTTTTGTATGAAAAAGCCGAATTACCCTTTGTCGGTATGTTGGCTAATCGCGTTAGGGAGCGGAAGCATGGAGACAAAACCTATTTCAACCGGAATTTTCACATTGAACCAACCAATGTTTGCCTTTACACCTGTAGTTTTTGTTCGTATTCCAGATTGATCAAGAAAAGAGAAGAAGGTTGGGAATATAGCTTTGAAGAAATCATGGAGCAATTTATGGCTTATGATGGTAAGCCAGTAACCGAAGTTCATATTGTAGGTGGAGTGCTTCCACAGTACGACCTTGAGTTTTATTGCAAATTGTTTAAAGCCATGAAAACTCACCGTCCGCAAATTCACATCAAAGCCTTAACCCCTGTAGAATATCATTATATTTTCAAGAAGGCTAAATTATCTTATGAAGATGGTTTAAAAGTAATCATCGAAGCGGGTGTAGATTCAATGCCAGGAGGAGGAGCTGAAATTTTTGACGAATCAATCAGATCTCAAATTGCTGGTGGAAAATGCAGTTCATCCGAATGGTTGAGTATGCACGAATTGTGGCATCAACTTGGGAAAAAGTCTAATGCGACAATACTTTATGGTCATATGGAAACTTATGCACATCGGGTTGACCACCTTAATCGTTTGCGTGAACTCCAAGATAGAACCAAGGGATTTCAAGCCTTCATTCCTTTAAAATTCAGAAATAAAAACAACCAAATGTCGCATTTGGAGGAGCTTAGTTTGATTGAAGATTTGAGGAATTATTCCATTTCGAGAATTTTTTTAGACAATTTCGATCACATCAAAGCTTATTGGCCCATGTTAGGGCGCCATAATGCACAGCTGGCGCTCTCTTTTGGAGTGGATGATATGGATGGAACCATTGATGATTCTACAAAAATCTATTCAATGGCAGGATCTGAGGAACTTAATCCAAGCCTGACCACACAAGAATTGGTTCAATTAATTTTGCAAGTCGGCAGACGGGCAGTGGAAAGAGATTCCCTATATGAAGAATTAAGGGAGTACACCCACCATGACCTGGATATGAAAAATGGAGTGCGATTTTATCAATTGCCAGTTATCCCAACTTAAAAAAGCCGTGGAGAAACTATTGTACATCATTCGGCATGGAGAAACAGATCACAATCGCAATCGAATTGTCCAGGGAAGAGGAGTAGACACTTCTCTGAATGAAGTAGGAAGAAAACAAGCGCAACTTTTTTATTCCAAATATCAGCACCATGAATTCGATTTATTGCTGGCTTCGTCACAACAACGCGCTTATCAAACCATTTCAGCTTTTGAAAAAAATAATTTGAAGGTGAATCAAGACCATAGGATTGATGAAATTTCCTGGGGGGAGCATGAAGGAAAATCGGGAGGAGAAGAATTGATGAAAAAATATGACCGGATCATTCAGTCCTGGTCAATGGGAAATTACGATGACAAACCTGTTGGAGGGGAATCAGCAAATGAATTATCCCTAAGGTTAAATTCTTTTTTAGAGGATCTTTGTAACCAGTCGTTTAATTGCGCATTGATCTCCACGCATGGACGTACCTTGAAAGCCTTAATTTGCTTATTGAAAAACCAACCATTGTCGTTAATGGATACCATTCCTCACCACAATACGGGACTCTATTTGGTAAGATGGCGTTTTGATCAATTTGAAATCATGAGAGAAAACGATTGTGGGCATTTGGGTTTAAATCATTGGTTTTGATGTTGAAAGCTGCAACCGTTGCCTACCTGAATTCCCTTCCTTTCAGTTTAGGCTTGAGCCAATTGAAGCAGAGTCATCAAATTGACTGGCTGGAAGCCATTCCCGCGGATTGTGCTAAGTGGTTGCTGAATAAACAAGTAGACCTTGCATTATTACCGGTGGGTGCACTAGCTGATTTCGACCGTTTGTACCTCGCCAGTAAATATTGCATTGGTTCAATTGGACCGGTAAAGACTGTAAAGTTGTGTAGCCATTATGAATTTGAGGAAACCAAAAGGATAGTTTTTAGTAAAGCTTCAAGAACTTCCAATTTATTGGTGCAACGATTGGCAGATGAATATTGGCATTTAAAAAATATTGAATGGTCCTATGAGAAAGATTTAAAGTCTGATTTGCCTACAGCTTTTGTCATCATTGGGGATGAAGCTTTTGAAGCCGAACACCATTTTTCATTTTCTGTAGATTTGGGTCAGGCTTGGCATGACTGGATGGGATTACCGTTTGTTTTTGCGATATGGGTCTCATTAAATCCATTGGAGCATTCATTTCAGGCGGAATTAAATAATGCTTTTCAGGAAGGAATTGATCAGGTAATGAACATGCAAAAATTTCATCATGAAAGAATATCAGACGAGATTTTACAGCATTATTTCCATCACAACATTTCTTATTTGTTAGATGATAAAAAATTGAAAGCTATAGATTTATTTTTGAGTAAATGCCAGTTACGCAACCCTTTGAATGCTCGAGATTGACTTTTGGCTTTATGAATGTGATGATTACACATTATTAACTGTAATCATGTATTAAATACACATTTATAAACTATTATAAAATTAAAAAAAAATAATTGTTGGCTCTTTTTCAGACGGGGAATTTTTGCAATTTTGCAATCCTTTTCCCTATACCATAAAACAGGATTGAAACCAATAATAGAACATAGAACCGCAGATCCCATAATTGTCTGGAAAAACATTTTGGATTTAATTCGTGCGGCTGTCCCAAAAGAAAATTTTCGCAAGTGGTTTGAACCCATTGTACCGATCAAGTTGGTAGATCAATCGTTGACCATTCAAGTACCGAACAAGTTTTTTTATGATTGGATAGAGTCCAATTTTCTCAACTTGTTGAAGAATTGTGTTAAAAAGGAACTGGGGGATAATGGCAAATTGGAGTATCAGATTTTGGTGGAAGATTATCAAAAACCTGGTTTTAACAAGAAAGCAAAACCACAAGATCGGGAAGCGGTAAACGATCCAGGAGTCATAGCCAATCCATTTGTCATTCCGGGAATTAGAAAACTGAAAGTTGATTCTAACTTATCTCCAAAGTACACCTTTGAAAATTTTATTGAAGGGAGTTGTAACCGGGTGGCTAGGCAGGCTGGCTTGCACATCGTCCAAAAGCCCGGAAACATGTTCAATCCATTGGTGATTTACGGGAGTGTAGGATTGGGTAAAACTCATTTGGTACAAGCTATCGGAAATGGCATTTTACAGAATTTTCCGGATAAGATTGTGGTTTACACCAATGCAGAAAAATTCACCAATCAATTCATATTGGCAGTTAAGAACAATAGCGTATCAGAATTTTCTAATTTTTATCAAAACCTGGACGTGTTGTTATTGGATGATATTCAGTTTTTTGCCAATAAGACGGGTACCCAGGAGATCTTTTTCCACCTTTTCAATCAATTGCACCAGGGCGGAAAACAAATCGTTCTGAGTTCAGACAGAGCACCAAAAGATTTAGTTGACATTGAGGATCGTTTGATTAGTCGATTCAAGTGGGGGCTAACGGCCGATTTGAGTTCACCAGATTTTGAAACCCGAATGGCCATTTTACTCAACAAGCTGGAGCAGAATCAGTTACAACTTCCTGAAAACGTGATGGAATATTTATGCCATAATATTAAGTCGAACATTCGCGAGTTGGAAGGTGCTTTGGTGGGGATGATTGCGCAATCGTCTTTGAATTTCAAAAAGATTGATATCGAACTGGCAAGGGAGGTCGTACAAAATTTTGTAAATCAGGTCAATCAAGAATTGACCATTGACTTTATCGCCCAAATGGTTGCTGATCAATATAAGTTACCGATTGAGCGCTTGGTGGGAAAAGGGAGGCAGCGAAATGTGGTGATGGCCCGTCAAATGGCGATGTACTTTGTCAAACAGTATACCCACAAACCATTGAAGTTGATCGGTGAGTTTTTTGGCGGAAAAGACCATGCCACGGTATTGTATTCATGCAATATGGCTAAGTATCTCGTCGATTCCGATCCGAATTATAGAGAAATCTATTTATCGGTCGAAAAGAAAATTCAGAAAAGTCTTAGGAATAAATAGTTTTTATATTTTTGCAGGCCTTAAATCAAATGTGATTTAGGGTTTTGACAAATGAGCTAGTATAAGTTTATTGAAGCCTGACGAAGGACTTTATAGTAAAAGTTGGAGACCTTGGTTAAAGGCCTCAATAAATGAACAAAAGAATTCAGGAGAGGTGGGTGAGTGGCTGAAACCAATCCCGCTAGGTAGCGGGACTAAACCGTCGTACCTTGAAAAGGGTACCGAGGGTTCGAATGCTGACGAAGCGAA
>CAZMSE010000038.1:27630-28829 GCA_964568865.1 uncultured Saprospiraceae bacterium | reverse complement strand
GTCCGATTTGTTCCCGATTCAAAGCGATTATTGGTAACCTTGTGTCCTCTTCCCAGACTTTGAGCTGTAACACCATTTCGCATCGTCAGCAATGAGTTATTTATGAAATAAAATGAATCCTGATCTATTTCAATAAAATTTGAATTATAACAGCGAATTTTATAACCGCAAACCATGTCTTCAGTCGAAGTAATATTAGACCTGTTTCCACGAAACTGTATCTCCTCTCCTCCGTACGAGACGCTCGTTTCAGAAACGTGTGCAGAAAATGCATTGGTATTGTCATTGCCAATGTAAAACTTATTATCATGGATGGTATTGATCAGTCCAGGGCTGCCAGCACTTCTGCTTAATAAGATTCCATAATTTGGATAGGTCTCATTTGAAGATTTATTTACCTGAAATGAAGGTGAATTCATATTGAAAACATTACCAATGATATCAATTTTCTCTCCAAGCACATTGTATTCAGATAAAATACCATTACAGCAATCTGTAAATATACAGTATTGTACGTCCAACCTGGTAGAATGCGCATAAATGCCAGCATAAAAATTGTCCGTAAAATTGTTCTTCTTTGAGGTCAGGTTGCTACCTTCTGCATAGATCCCAGATGATAAAAATTCATCCAATTCTGTCCCATAGATTAAATTAAATGTTGCACCCTGCATGGTCATATTTGTGTTTATTATCTTAGCACCGTGTACAACCCTGCTGAAAGTAAAACTTGAAGAGCTATTGCTGCGTCCAATAGTAGTTACACAGTTTGTTAACAAGAACCCGGCATAAGGAGTTCCGGCATCATAATGATCGAGAATTTCCTGATCCGAATTATAATGTGGTCTCATATCCAGATCTTCAATGCCCCTAAAGCTGTTACCCAAACATGCTCCGATTTTTAATTGATCGCCAAGATTCTTAAATCCAACAAAATTCAAGGTAAAATCATTATTCAGTAATCCAATACCCGTGTTAGGTCCAACTGAAAACGCATATTCTGCATCTTCAATAGAGCAAGAAATAAGAGAAATAGATTTTGCATATGGTGCTTCAATTCCCCTCCACATTTCATTACATGAAAAGAATTTGCAATTTGCGGCATAAAAACTTTTTGAATTCTCTATGATAATTTTTGCACCATCACCCATTTTAAATCGTAAATTATTTCCGCGAAAGTGCTTATCAATTTTCAATGTACC
>CAZMSE010000038.1:16344-27530 GCA_964568865.1 uncultured Saprospiraceae bacterium | reverse complement strand
AAGTTGATTAGACAATCAATTTCCATTATGAATAGCAGTGATCCATATCACTAATATTTGACTCTATTAGTTCTAAGAAAATAGTCCGAAAGTATTCCTATTGAAATAAATTATACCCGATGTAACAATTTCAGTTGCTTTCATGCAAATAATAAGAATAATTTCGGCTGCTATCAGCCAGGCGGATTAAAGTCTAATGGATCCATAGTGTAGTATTTTTGGGTTAATAAAAATATTCCAACTCTGAGTTTATTAAAGATCTGATTTCAATCAGATCTAAAAGACAAAATTCAGTACAAAGCAAAAAAAAAAAACGATAAAACCAAATTTTTGAATGATTATTTTTAAGTGATATGAAATTTTAACACATAGAAAAAATAATCATCCGAGTAAATCTGTTTGTTAGTTGAGATTTAGTTCCTATTTTATTACCTTTTTAAATGCGTTCTTTTCGATTACTTGAAGTCCTGGCTGAATTATGGAATCAGGATAGCTAACGAATGCATAAAGCCAATTAAAAACCATACGCATTGATGGCACAACATTGGTAAAATATAGAGATGTGAGTTTGGTGAGGCGGAATTATTTTAACAACTGCTTCGCAGCCTCCCTTATCGTCTCTTCCTTCTTTGCAAAACAAAAACGCAAGATACCCGGATCAAAACCATCATGATAAAATGCAGAGATCGGAATCGTTGCAACTTTGTTTTTGGATACAAGCTGTTCGGCGTAAGCAACATCACTTACTTTACTGGAATTCGCAAATCGAGCTAAAGCAAAATAACTTCCCTCACAGGGCAACCATTCGAAATCGGTAGCAAGCATTTCGTTGAAAAAGAAATCCCGTTTGTTTTGATAAAACTGAGGAAGATCCGTGATAAAATCTGGAAAAGCCTCCATAAATTTTGCAATAGCATATTGTGCGGGCGTGTTTACACTAAATACCAAAAACTGATGGATCTTGCGTATTTCTCTGGTGATATCCTCGCGGGCCACAGAGTAACCGATTTTCCATCCGGTGTTGTGCAATGTCTTTCCCATCGAAAAACAGACGACCGACTGTTGCATCATATCGGGATAATTCAACGCACTTTCGTGTTTTCTTCCATCAAACACCAACATGTCGTAAACCTCATCCCAAAGCATTAATGTTTCATGTCGTTTTCCGAGCTGCTGAAATCTCAGCATATCCTCCTGATTCAGAATTCTACCGGACGGATTGTGCGGGTTGTTGATCACCATCAGGCGAATAGGTTCTTTCTCCATCAAATTTTCCACTTCTGTCCAGGGAATAGAGAAATCAGGTATGTTCAATCTCAGGTACACAGGTACACCTCCATTGACGATGACCGCCGGTCCGTAAGAATCATAAGCCGGTTCAAAAATCAAAACCTTGTCACCTGGTTTTACCCATGCACTGATGATGGTATAAATGGCTTGTGTGGCTCCAGCAGTGACTGTAATTTCAGTATCCGCATCCGCGATAAATGCATATTGATGTTGAAGGCGCTTCTGGATTTGTTGACGCAATATGGGTAATCCCGGCATGGCAGCATATTGGTTGTAGCCTATTTGAACGCCTTCCTGTAAATAATCAAACAACTGCTCCGGTGGAGAAAAATCCGGAAATCCCTGAGCCAAATTGGTGGCCTGATGTTGTTGAGCCAGTGCGGTCATTTTCGCAAAAATGGAAACTCCCGCAACCGGTAATTTTGATCTGATTTGTAAAGTCATGTTGAATCAATACTAACGAATGTTAGTATCCTAGGCTTTTACATATTTTTTGTAGATGCGGTCAATTTCTCCTGCCAGACGGTGATCTTTTTCGGTAACCATATCCCCTTCATCGTGTGTGGTGAGCGTAATTTCCACTTTATTCCATGAATTTTTCCAGTCGGGATGATGATTTAATTTCTCCGCCTGAAAGGCTACTTCGGTCATAAAAGCAAAGGCTTCGCCGAAATCACGAAAATCAAAGCTTGCTTTTAGTTTGTTGTTAGTTTCTTTCCACATGGTATTTCTATTTTTTTATTTGAAGTCAAATGAATAATGGTGAATCTCACGAATGGCATGTTCCAATAAGTCAATAGCGCCATCCACGTCTTCCTCGTGAACCATCTCGGTTACCTGATGTAAATGGCGGGTTGGAATGGAAATGGCTCCTGCAATGGTACCGTTTCCGGCTCGTTGTACTGAGGCTGTATCCGTTCCCCCTCCGGTCATCAATTCAGCTTGCCATCGGATTTTGTGCTGATGAGCTACCTGTTTCAAAAATCGGACCATCCGGTAATCAGGTATGACACTGGTGTCGTATAATTTAATGGCCACCCCATGTCCGAGACGAGTCACCACTTCATGGCTTTGCGCTCCTGGTACATCATAGGCAATGGTCGTATCCAGATTGATGGCAAAATCCGGAGCAATGCTGGTGGCGGCAATTTGCGAACCGCGCCTTCCCACCTCTTCCTGAACGGTAAAAACTCCATATATACCCACCTCGGGTCTTCTGATCTTTAACCGCTTCAAAACTTCCACCAACACATACACACTGATCCGGTTATCCAAGGATTTCGAATTAAAGCATTTTCCCATTTTGATCATGTCCCTTTCCCGCGTGATGGGGTCACCTATTTGAATCCACTCCACCAATTCATTTTTAGCATATCCGGTATCAATATAATAATCCTTGAGTGCAGGGGCTTTTACCCTTTCCTCCTGATTCATGGCATGGATTGGTTTGCTCCCCATTACACCCTGAATATCTTTTTTGCCATGAATCCATACTCGTTGCGCCGTCAGTGTTTTTGGGTCAAATCCACCCAGGGGTAAAAATCGGATGAAACCATCTTCATCAATATGTTGGACGATGAAACCAATTTCGTCCATATGGGCCGTCAACATAAGTTTTTTATCGGTCTTCCCGCCAATAAATCCGATGAGGTTGCCCATGGCATCAGTGGTCAGTTGGTCAACCTGCGGGGTTAACAATTGCGTAAGGAGGGCACGGATGGGCTGCTCAAAACCTGGTGCTCCGGGAGCTCCAGTTATTTCTTTCAACAAATTAAATTCGGCCATTCAATCCTTTCATTCGGCCAAAATTAAGCCAATCCGCCTAATTCATTAAATATGGCTTTTGGTACTATATATCTTCCTGATTTTTATGAGCTTTGTGCCATGCTTAGTCTAAGAAGTCTTGCCAAAGAAACCATGATTTATGGCATGAGTTATTCTTTAGGCAGGCTCCTCAATTTTTTGTTGGTAACGGTTTACCTGACTCGGGTATTTACTGAGGCTAAAGCATATTTTTCTATTTATAGCGAATTGTATTTTTTAATCGCATTGTTTTTAGGCATTCTGAGCCTCAGAATGGAAACAGGCTATTTTCGCTTTGCCTCCGATACCGCACATCGCTCAAAAATTTATCCCCTTGCATCACAATTGGTAGCAATCGCCTGTATGGTATTTTTGGGCTTGGTCTACGGAGGGATTGATTGGATTGAAAGCATCCTTCAATACCCAAATCTCAGGTCTTTGATTTATCTGGCTGCATGGATCACGGTCCTGGATGTGATCTCAGCCCTACCGTTTGCTCACATCCGTTTCGAAAAAAAACCATTGAGGTATGCCTGGATCAAACTCAGCGGACTACTTATCAACATTATTCTGGTCCTCATTTTTTTAAATTTGCTGGGTGGGGATCCGGGAGAGAAATTGTATTGGGTCTTGTTGGCTAATCTCCTCGGAAGCCTATGGGTTGTCGTATGTCTGGCTCCTGAAATGAAGGCCTCCTTCATTCAGGCCGATTGGACCCTTGCCCTAAAATTACTGAAGTATATCGGCCCTTTGGTCGTGGTCACCTTTTCATTTATCGTAATTCAATACGGGGCAACGAGTATTCTTAAATATTTTCTTCCCGGACAAATTATTGAAAACCTTGAAGCCAGCAGTCAATACAATGCTGCGATGCGTCTTGCAGTGATTATGAATTTATTTGTGACGGCGTTTAACTATGCTGCAGAACCCTTTTTCTTTCGATCGGCCAAACACGAAAATGCACCTCATCAGTTTGCGCGATTGTCTTTGTATTTTCTCATCACCTGTTCAATGATCTATTTGGTGACCTGTCTATTTGTAAGTGACCTCGCATTGTTGCTGGACAAGAATTTTCGCAGTGAATTGCATTTGGTGAGTATACTCTTGCTTGCCAATATCTTTATGGGCCTGTATTCGAATATTTCCAGTTGGTACAAACTTTCCGACCAGAATCATATGATGGCTTTGGTGAGTATTTCAGGGATGTTGTTGATGATTTTACTCAATATCCTGTTGATTCCTGCCTATGGAAACGAAGCTGCCGCCTATGCCAATCTGACCGCCTATGTGTTTATTTGTGGAATGGCTTATTATCAAGGACAAAAGAAATTTCCAATACCTTACCAATTAGTGCAAATGACCGCCTGGTTGATTTCCGCTGTGTTATTGGTTTATGGCTTACCCCTGCTTTATGGCTTTATTCAATTGGATCCGTTGACTTCCAGTTTTATTTCAGCGATGGTTATTCTCCTGTATGGTTATGCTGCCTATGTATGGGTGTATCGCAAGGACAGACTAACAAACGTACGTTAGCACCAGTAAATAGTTTCTGTATGCATTTTAATCAATTGGCTTTCAAAAAATAATCCAATAGCCACTTAGAATAGATTCTAAAATTGCCACACGGCAACTTTTACATATTCATTCCCCCACACACACTAAGGACCTGGCCGGTGATGTAGCTGGATTGATCTGATGCTAAAAAGAGTACGGCTTCTGCAACTTCTTCAGGGCGCGCCAGGCGTCCGAGAGGTATGCCTTTGAGAAAAGATTCCTTGGTTTTTTCATCCAGGACATGGGTCATTTCCGTTTCGATAAATCCAGGAGCCAATGCGTTGCAACGGATGTTTCGGGAAGCCAGTTCCTTGGCCATGCTTTTGGTAAAGCCGATCATACCTGCCTTTGATGCAGCATAATTGGATTGACCGGCATTGCCGAACACGCCTACTACAGAGGATATGTTGATGATGGATCCTTTTCGGGTCCGCATCATGTGTTTGGCTGTGTGTTTGGTCAGGTTAAAGCAAGATTTCAAATTGGTTGTGATGACCTGATCCCACTGTTCTTCGGACATGCGAAGGATCAAATTATCCTTGGTGATTCCCGCATTATTGACCAGCACATCCAATCCACCTAAATCATTGACCACCGACTGAACCAGCTGTTCTGCGTCTGCATGAACTGCCGCATTGGAACAATAAGCTTTAGCTGAAACGCCATAAGAGCGGCATTTTTCTGCAACTGCTTCGGCCTTTTCAGGGGATGAAACATAAGTAATGGCAACCTGTGCGCCGTTTTTAGCCAAACATTCTGCAATGGATGCTCCAATTCCGCGGCTACCGCCGGTAACGAGAGCTACTTTTCCTTTAAGCATTTGATTTGAATTTAAGACAAATATATAGGGTCCTTTATAATCATGGAAAATTAATCCTGTCCCTGAAAATACGATTAAGGCTTAATACATTTGAGAACGAAAGCAACAGTATCATATATGGTAATTACCTCTATATTAAATATATGTTAAAACATTATATATATTATTTGATATAATATTTGGTATTTTTATATATATGTAATATATTTGTTATCTATAAATTAATAAAATTCCCATGAAATCCTCCACACCTCCTCCCTTTAATAAAGTTACTTCCAAATACTAAGCTCGTAATTGCGATTATTATTCTGATATGACGGTTCAAGGCAAAAAAACGGACGCTGGCTTTCAAGCAACAGTACTTATGGACAGGCAGGATGATTGTGCAATATTAAGAGTCTATGATATTTATGGTCGTCTCATATTTACAACAAACAATTGCTCCATTCAGGAACAAGATATTCCCTATTCCGGAATTGTGATCTTTAGATTTTCATCAAAGAATAATACCACTTTAAAAGCGCAAAAGCGATGTTTAATTCATGGCAACAATTTAAAATAGCCCTGTTGGTAGTTTAGAAAATACAGTGTAATGAAGAATTTAAATTCATGGGCCTGGTGCCTTATTGTAAACTTTACGTTGAATAGCAATTCTTTTTCTCAAACTTACATTGCCCCTATGGTAGGTTATGATTTTCAACAAGTAATTTCTGATCCAATATTTAGGCTATTCT
This sequence comes from uncultured Saprospiraceae bacterium, assembly GCA_964568865.1. Lineage (GTDB taxonomy): Bacteria > Bacteroidota > Bacteroidia > Chitinophagales > Saprospiraceae > Vicinibacter. The sequence goes on along the minus strand of CAZMSE010000038.1, from coordinate 21,329 downwards.
TAAATAACAAAGGGTTTGGAAACAGTAGTCCTTTGATAGGAATAAATTTAAAACAGAGAATATTCTACAAGTTTTACCTTCAATTGGGTTGTGATTTCACACATAAGCATGTTGCAGGATTACCTGATGGATCAGTTGGCCAAGAATTAGTTTATCATTATAACTATTTAAAGAATCAATTCTTAATTACATATTATTGGAAAAACAAATGGAAGTTTGGTGGAGGTGTAACTTACAATATTGTAAATAATTTATATGAAGAATATATTGATATCGACTTAAAGAGTGACCCAATTAATAGCTATTATGAAATGGGTTGGGTTTATTTTCTTGGACTCAGATACAATGATTTGGAGTTTGAAGTTTACTATTATAGTAGACTTGGAATACCAAAGGAAGGAGATACAAGGAGTTTCTACCACCTCCATCAAATTCAATCCTTAGGCCTTCGTGTGAGTTACAATTTTAAAATCTTCGACGGATGTAAGAAAAAGGATTTGCCTGAACTGCAGCCTGGGAATAAGATGGCAAATGTGGAGTGAAAAATAAAATTCAAAGAATTTTCCCCATCTCCTATTAATCAGATTTACATTGACTTATCAGCCAGGGAATTCATAAAAATCTTCAAATAACCCAGCTAAATAAAGCTACAGCATTATATATGGCATTAACCTCACAGATTCATATAAGTTAAAACTATATATAAATTATTACGAACAATATTTGGAATTTTGGCCCAGTTATAGTATATTTGTTATTTAAACCTTAATAAGTTTGCTATGAATCCTTTACACCTTTACACCTTTACACCTTTACACCTTTACACCTTTACATCGTTACATCCAGTTACTAAAAGCGTAATTGCGTTTCTATTAATCAACTTAAAACTTTTCACAGATTTCAATGTGCAGGCTCAGGAATCAAATATTTCATCGGAGTGTGAAAATTTTAATTCCTTTGTCAATGATTCAACTATTTTTGATAGCACACATTTGATCGCACCATTTGAAAATGGCTTACTTCATTTAGATTTATCTCCAAAAGATAGCCTGGAAATAATTATTGAGAGTTTGGGTCTGGATTCCAATACGAGCTTTGAATTATTGTTCACCGAAAATGATTTCCAGGATACTCTATATTATTATTCAAGGTATCAACAGTTCTATAAAGGAATTAGGGTAGATGGTGGAGGATATACAGTGGAATATATCAGAAACCAAACAGATGATCCTGACAATCCTTGTGATAATATTTACTCCATTGCTCCAAGAATTTTGACCGAAATTTCTATAGATACGGCTGCAGATATTTCCTTGCCATCTGCACTTGAATATATTGAAAGCGATACGGTTTATGACTCGGAATTGATCATCACACATAATTTTTTGAATGAGTGTGAATATTTGTTGGTCTGGAGAATTGCTTACAGCGATACAGCGGGCGAAAATAAATGTATATTTATTGATGCAAATACTGGAGACTCACTCACTACCATCGATTTGAACGAATACATCAATGCGCCTACGATTACATATGGAACTCAAAATCTGGATAATTTTATGTCAGGAAATAATTATCTCCTTAAGTCTCCAGACCAAAGAATTAAAGTACTCGATTTTGATAATTCATCCACTGGGGATCCTGCGTATTTTCCAAACTGGAGAGACAAGCCTTCGCCAAATACCTCAAATACTTACTGGGATCTGGAAGCAACAACTTTAGCTTATCAGGCATTTTATGTAATGGAAAAAGTACTTCCTGAATTCGACGGATTAGGTATTGGTGCCGGGTTCTATGACGTTAGGGTTGGGGCATCCTCAAATTACGATCGTGCATTATCAGAACCTTGGGACGATTTTCAAGCTATTTTATTTGGCATTACAGAAAATGGCGGGCCAACAGCATTATTTGATATTGCGGCTCACGAATTGACTCATTTCTATTTGCGCAAATTTTTATCAAGTGATTTAGTTAAGGCACATTCCTTGCATGAGGGATTGTGTGACATCATTGGAACTTATATTGAATCAAAGATACAATCACTTGATTGGGATATTGGAGATGACGATAATCGAACCAAACAAAAATTTGATCGCAATCTTCAATTTCCAGGCTCTGCTTTTGATTGCTTTACCGAAGTAAAAGACTTGACCAATGTTCATCAAAGAGGAAAACCTCTGGGCCACTGGTTTTTTTTGATTAGCCAGGGAAAAACATCGCCGGTCATTCCGTCTCTGGGTTTGGACAAGGCCATAGGAATCGTTTTAGCATCGCTTAAAAACCTGGGTAATCTGAGTGATTACAAAGGCCTTATGGAATCGACCTTAGCCTATGTATTAAAAACCTATGGCAGATGCTCAGATGAATTCAGGTCGGTTGCTCAAGCCTGGGAGTTAATTTGTGTACCTACCGGATATGCAAATTCGGGAATCATCCCTGATTGTTCAGCAAATATTTGCTTGACAGGTAGCTCCATTATCTGCGAAGAATCTGATGCATTTCAACTTTGCGCTTGTGGTGCTTTTCCAACGGGTTCAAGTTTCAATTGGACGATAATAGGTCCAAAAAGCACTGAATATACTTCACAATTGGGAATGCAGGGCAATAGTCAAACCGGAGGGCAATGTTTGACCATAACGGATATCCCCAAGTATCCTTATTATCCTCAGTATATCAAAATTTCCATGTATTCGCCCTCATTATGTGATGCTGGCATTAGGCCTTGTATAATGTACAAACTTATCAAATTGGAAGATTGTAATAATGATGACCCTCATTGCGATTATTATACTGAAATGGCAGGCCAAGGTCAGAAAAGTTTGAATGGAATCCAAGTAAACATGATCACTGACAAACAGGATGATTGTGCATTATTAAGAGTTTATGATATTTATGGTCGTCTAATTTTTACAACTATCAATTGTTTAATTCAGGAACAAGAAATTCCGTATTCAGGAATTGCGATCTTTAGATTTTCATCAAAAGATGACAAGATACTAAAAGTTCAAAAGAGGTGGTTGCTTCATGACAATAAATTAGAATAATCTTAAAAAAGATCACAAAATTCTTTGCAATGAATAATATATATAAATTGGCTTATTGCGTCATTCTAAACTTTGCTTTGAATACCAATTCTTTATCTCAAACATACATAGGCCCTCATGTGGGTTTTGATTTTCAAAAGGTAATTTCAGCTCGCATTTTTAGATTAGATTTAAGAAATAAAGGATATGGACATCTCAGCCCAGTGATAGGACTAAATTTAAAGCAAAAACTGTTTGATCGACTTTTTCTTAATGTTCTAAGTGATTTTACCCATAAACATGTTCGAGGATTTCCTGATGGAAGTTTTTCCTCTGATTTTCTTTACCATTATAATTATATTAAAAATCAGTTCGTACTTTCTTATTATTATAAAGCTAAATGGAAGATAGGTGGAGGCTTGTCATACAATCTAGTAAATAATCTTTACTTTGAAGATATTGAACACGAATATATAAGCGATCAAAAATTTAAATATTCTGAGAATGGATATGTGTTTATGCTTGGGTTAAAATATAAAAACTATGAGTTTGAAGCATATTATTATAAAAGGCTGCATGGGCCCATCGTAGGAGATGAAATTCATTTTTTTCACCTGCACCAAATTCAGTCTTTAGGATTGCGTGTTAGCTATGATTTTAAGATCTTCGATGCATGTAAGAAAAAGGATTTGCCTGAACTGCAGCCTGGGAATAAGATGGCAATTGTGGAGTGAAGTAACCATAATTACTCTCCTTCCCTTGGTTCTTCACTACCAGTGTTATGATTGAAATCTTTATATACATCTCCACTTGAATGATCGCGCAATGCCCCGGTAACACTGCTCAGGACATTGATTCTATCATTCCATTTCAAATAAGCTAATAAAGCAAAAACCAATGCCTCCTTGCAATCTATTAAAGTAGAATTAGGAATGATGTATTTCCATTTGGTCTTATTCAATGAATTCAATCGCTCTAATAAAAAATCATTGTAAGTACCACCCCCAGTGCATAGAACTGAAGCTTGATTACTTCTTTTCTCCGGACTTATAGAAATTAGTGCTTCAATAAAATGATGAATTTGAAAAGCTATATGTTCGACTGACGTCCGCAATAAATCTTCGATGCGATAGGCTGAAGAATTCAGATCGTTTTTGAAATTCACTTCAAACCATTCCCGGCCCAGGCTTTTTGGAAAAGTTAAATGATAATAATTCAAAGCATTCCAACGATCCAAAACTGTGGAGAGGACTTTTCCCTCGCGTGCAAGTTTTCCACCTTCATCGAAATTCAAACCTATGCGTTGACTAAGATTGTTCAACAACATATTGCAAGGACTTATATCACAAGCTTTTCTCAGCCCCTCCAGATTCCAGGATATATTGGAAAAACCCCCGAGATTAAGACAAAATTGATATTCTGAAAATAACATTTCATCTCCAATGGGAACCAATGGAGCTCCATGTCCACCGAGGGCAACATCTTGTTGGCGGAAATTGCACACGACCGGAATTCCCGTTAAATGATTGATCTCTTTACCCGATCCAATCTGCAGAGTATAAGCTTCATCCGGCCTGTGAAAAATGGTATGCCCATGTGATCCGATCAGATCAATTGAAAATGGGTATTCCTTCAAAAAAACTAACACTTGTTCGCTCAACCAAATTCCATAAGATACATCCAACTCTCGTATGGCATTGGGCGCAGTAAAAAATGCATCAGACAATCTGGACTTCCATTCTTCTGTGTATGGAATGGTTTTGGTCGCCAGAAATTCAAACTGCAATTTGGGAGATTGCGAAAACCGGACCAAAGCCAAATCCAGTCCATCGAGAGAGGTCCCTGACATTAATCCTAATACGTTCATTTGAAGGAGGCTAGATACTTGAGGATAAAGGCTAAAGGTAAAAGGCTAAAGGTAAAAGGCTAAAGGTAAAAGGCTAAAGGTAAAAGGCTAAAGGT
>CAZMSE010000038.1:0-16244 GCA_964568865.1 uncultured Saprospiraceae bacterium | reverse complement strand
AAAGGCTAAAGGTAAAAGGCTAAAGGTAAAAGGCTAAAGGTAAAAGGCTAAAGGTAAAAGGTAATTCAAATTTTACTATGTATTTGTATTTAAATGTTTATATTTTTCTATTTCAAATAAAGGAATAAGTAAATGGAAAAATGTAAAATTCCACAATCTCAACCTTTAGCCTCTGTCCTTTAAACATGAGACTTAATAAATCGCCATGTCAAACAATTTGCGGTATTCCTGAGTCATGGGATGCTGGTTACCGAGGAAATGAAAAAGGGCTATTCCCGTCCTTCGGGGTAGTTCATTCTGAAATCCAGGTTCCTGGTGAACCGCTTCGATGATATTCTCGATGGCTTGAGCCATATGAGTTTTCAATATTTCATTTTTTGCAGAGTTCAGTAATCGACTGGATGGACTGTTTCCTTCAGAGACGGCCATCCATTCGGCGACGGCTTCAAGGTCTTTGATCAAGTCAGGTTTCTCCAAAGCATCCGGTGAACTTGGAATCCTGGATAAAGCAACAGGCGAATCGAAAAAGACTTCATGCTGTACCAGTAAGTGAATGGCTTTCTCATGATCTGAATTACCTTTCAAAAACAGCTTGAGTTTTTCTACCAGATTTTTATCCGGCAGCGATGAATGTCCGGCAATCAGCTCATCGAAATCATCGACCTGCGCTTCCACCATTTCGGGAAGGTCCAATCGTTGAAAATTTGCCTCCAGCCACTTTCGGATGGTGTCTCCTGATTGGGCGCCAGTAAATTCATCAACAATTTTTCCTTCGTACACCAATTTACAATGAGGAATACTTTGGATTTGAAAATACGACGCTATTTGCTGTTCGACTTCTGTATTGATCTTTACCAATGCCCATTTGCCCTGATCCTCCTGTTCAAGTTTCTCCAGTACCGGTCCAAGAACCTTACATGGACCGCACCAGGGTGCCCAAAAGTCAATGAGGACGGGTTTCATAAAACTCAGATCAACGACATCGCGTTTAAAATCGAAAGCTAATGGTTCCATGGCAGTGATTGTTAATTCAAGTGTTTACAATATGGACTAATAACAGCCATTGTGTCATTAAGTTTCTATTTTGTCGTACATTGAAAAGTGATGAAGAGATTTGTCCGGGATGCATTCAATTTTTAACTTTGCATCAAACTCAATGCAGCATGAAGATCCTGATATCAGTTATTTTGGTGTTAAGCATGGCATGTCGAAAGCATCCCAATGGTGAAGTTTCATTACCTCTGAAGCCTTTTAACCAAGAGAACTTGGAGGGTTCATGGGCCAGTAAACCAGAAGCACCAGCAGAAATCCGTTTTCATGGGGATAGCATTATGTTCATCGAAGACCAACAAGCGTTTGCTTACATGATTACAGGCGATTCCATACAATTTGAGTTTGAATACGCGACATTTTGGTACCGCATTGAATTACGGGGCGATGACCAAATGCGTATGTATTCCCCCCACATGTCGATCGCTTATGTCCGGGTTAAAGAACAATAAGTATTTGACAATCAATTATATACATTATTTTATTTAAAACTGCAAATAATTTGTAAGAATCCGTAAATTTGCCATCCCTTTAGGGTCGGGTGGCCGAGTGGCTAGGCAGAGGTCTGCAAAACCTTGTACAGCGGTTCGAATCCGCTCTCGACCTCAAAACATGAATTTCCCCTTATTCTTCCGGATAAGGGGATTTTTATTTTATATTGATTATCAATATATTATGATATATTACTAAAATATCCTTATAAGAATCAGACAGGAATAATAAGAAAAAAACGTCCCCCAGAGCGTCCCCTGAATCGAATTGTATTAAATTTATATGATAATATATAACTTGATGAGGCCGCTGTATCATACCTTTTATTTAAAACCTCCAAATCTCAATGGTGAAAGTGCGATTCAATACAGATGCCATATCAATGGAGAAAGATTTAAGTTCGGAACAGGCCAAAAAATTATCCCCGAATTGTGGGATGTGGAAACAAACCGGCCTACATCAAAGAAAGCATTAATCAAAGATTATAAGAAGGAAATTCCTTCAATCGAAATAATGCTAAAAAATACTAACACTATTCTGGAAAACATTTGTCTTGAAGTTGATTCCTTTTTGTCCAATTCCCAATTAAATAGGCGAGAAATTGATTTTGAGGCGTTGAGGGCACATTTAACCGAAACCGCCTTGAGATCATCCCGGACCAAAAATTCTGGCAAGGGAACTTTAAAAACCAAAGCAGCCGAAAAATCAGTAAATAACTTTCAATACATTAGGCAATATACCGAGCATTTTATCTGGGCCATAACCAACGGAACTAAAACCATAGAACATGGACCTGGATATAAAAAACGGTATTCCCATTCGACAATAAAGAACTATAAAGGTTTTTTAACCCAATGGACCGAATTTGAAAAAGTCCGGAATACACGTTTTAAATGGGAAGATATTAACCAAAGTCTGTATGACGATTTTACCCAATTTTTCCGATCAAAAGACTATACTCAAGATACAATCGGGCGAATGATCAAACACTTTAAAGTAATTATACAAGCAGCCTTAATTGACAAACTCCATTCCAGCAAAGAACACCGGGAGCCATATTTTAAAACACTATCAAGTAAAATAGACAATATTGCCTTGACAATTGATGAAGTTGCCAAACTTGAAAATTTGGACCTTAAAGATCAACCGGGACATGAAAAGGCAAGGGATATTTTTTTAATGGGATGTTACACAGCACTAAGATTTAGTGATTTAAAAAGATTGAAACCTGAATATATTCACGGGGACCAAATAGATATTCCTACGCAAAAGACGAAGAAAAGGGTGATCATTCCCATCAATCCGAAATTGAAGAAACTTTTAAGTAAATACAATTTTCACGCTCCAAAAATTGAGGAACAAAAGGTCAATAAGTACATTAAATCCATTGCACAAATGGCCGGAATAACAGACATTCAACATATAATCGAAACCAGAGCCGGAGTTACAAATGAACTGCAATTTAGAAGATTTGAACTTATAACTACCCATACGGCAAGAAGAACGGCTGCAACCAATATGTATTTATCGAAAATACTCCCTAAGTTCATAATGGAAATTACAGGACATACCACGGAAAGTAGTTTTTTAAAATATATAATTCTTCCAAAAGAGAGAATTGTTAAGGAAATGGCGGCAAATAAATTCTTTTCTTAAATAATAGATTTATGTTAACAGGCAATTCAGGTTTATTTCTATTTAAAAAACCAGATGGTACAATAATCGATATCTCTGGATATTTTGACATCTTAGCCTTTGCACAAAAAGATTTGTATAAATACCTTAGACCGGAAATTGAAAAATGGATTCATTTAGAGTCTACTGAAATTATTACCTCAGATTTCTATATTGGTCTTCCTATAAATCTACAAATTATTATTTTAAGTCATTTAGAGGTTGATTATCGGTTTATTGGGGATAGATTATTACTCAAACATCAAATTGAACTTCTAATTAAAAAAGAGGAATCTCAATACATAAATCAAATATATAGGGAGTGTTTTCAACTTGCCTTGCATTCCAAGGATGAAGCGATAGTTTACCTAAAGGACATAATTTCTGACACTAAAAGGGAAATAATTGAATCAAAAATAAAACAAATTGGGTTCCCAGATAAGGGCATTAATCTTTTAAAAGAAAGATTGGACACCTTGATTCAGATAGAAGTCTGGATTATGGAGTCATCGTATTTAAATAGTGATTACGAATATCAAATTGAATTAGAAGGAAATAATAATTCAGATAGTAAGGCAAGTTCTGAAAATGATGAAATGATTATTACGTTTGATACAGCAATTAATACTAAAATGATGATTTTAAATGAACTCGGAGTTTTGGAATATTTAGAATCTTATATCAAAAAAAATGGTCGCTATAAGGACATTAAACTTTATAACCTAATTTCCTGGATCACAGGCATAAATAAAATAGGCACGATAAAATCATTGGTTCCGTACATGAGAAACAAGAACCATCCTTCAAAGAACAATCCTTACAGCTCAGATAAATTGAAAGAAAATATTGAACGAATTATCTATAATTTTAACAACCAATAAAAATCAAGTTCAATCGGAAGGAAAAAAGAAGGAAATCCTTCCTTATAAGGTCCGGAAATTTACAGCATAGTTTAAAGAATAATTATGCAACAAATTATTGTATTAACCCCGGACCAGCTCCAATTAATTCTTGACAACCTGGCCCAAAAGGTAGAGTCCATTATAAAGGATTCCCAAAAAAAACAGATCACTTCTAAAGAATGGTTAACAGCCAAAGAGGTATGCGATCTCTTAAAAATCAGCCATACTACTTTACATGACTGGTCAAAGAAAGGTATCCTGAAAAAACACAAAATCGGGGACAGGATACGATTTAGGCATAATGAGGTATTGGATTCATTACTCAAAATTGAATCTAAGAATGGCAGATTTTAGAAAATACGAGAAAATCCCGACCCCTATAATTCAGAAATACTTAGAAACTCCAGGCCGCCCCGGTACATTTGATCTGTTGAATCAATCGGATGCTCTAAATATTAAGTACTTTATTTTATCGGTTCCAAGAATTGATCGATTTAAACGTCAAGGTGCAGTGATTATGTGCGAAGCATGGAATAATGGGGAAAAGACATTATTCACCGGATTAAGGCAATTATCAATATGCAATAATGTGTTTTTTGGAGATCATAAAAGAAAAGGACGAAAGAAGTCCTTCTTTTGTCTTGTACGGTCCGGCAATACATACGAAATGCATTATTTCAAAGGTTTTTGTCCAAGAACCCAAAAAGAACAAACCAGATTCTTATACTGGTATTTCAAGGATCAATTCATTGAAGTTGAATGATTGATTTCATTAAATTAGATATTACCTCAGTTGGACGAGAAAGATTGGAGGCTGGGGGTCTGATATTTAGTCAACCTGGTTTACTGAATAATGAAACCGGAGAATTTTCTGCAAACAAAAAAATAAGAGCTGAATACATTGCAAGTTGCAAAAACCTTCAAATCGAAATATTTAGAGGGGGTAAAATATTCTTATCAGGCTCCCTGCACCGATATTACAATGATGGTCAACACAATTACAATAATTTCAATTATTCAGAATTAAATGAAGTAATCCTGGATTTACAGCAAAGATTTGGGATTGAACTAATGAAGTCAACCATTCATCACATTGAGTTTGGACTAAATCTGTTCGATTTACCATACTCAGCATCCCAGATTGTCCATAACCTAATGATTCATTCTGGCAAGGGTAATCCACTTGAAGTTTTTAAATATCATGCCCAAAAGACACCAAGTGAATATAAATGCATTGTTAGGGATTGGTACATATTAAAAATTTATGACAAAGGCAAACACTATCAATTGAATGAGGAAATTTTTCGGATTGAGTGTAAGGTCAAGAAAATGAACCTACTCAAAAAATTAGGAATTTCAACCCTTGAAGATTTAACCAGAATTGAATCAATGGACCAACTGTTAAATGTACTCAAATCATTATGGCAAGGGGTACTATTAAATGACTGGACTATTCATGAAGAAAATTTAACCCCAATCATCAAGAACCAATTAAAGGACTGGAGAAATCCAACTTATTGGACCAATTTAAAGAAAGAATGTCGGAACAAGAACCGGAATAAATTCATCAATGAATTAAATAAGTATCATGAAATAGTGCAAGAACACAGTGAGAACGTCCACAAGATCATATTAGATTCACTGGTCCAAAATTGGTGCAAGAACACCGCGATAGATAATGAACCTGTTATTACTAAAAAAGTGCAAGAAATCCCCTTAGTAATGGATGACCTTGCACCTATACCATCCAAGGTTTGCAAAATAACCGGGATTGATATTTCAAACCAGAAAGAAGGAAGTCATTTCCTAAGGGAGTCAACCATAGAACGAATATTTTGTAACGATCCAGTTTTATACCAGTACCTTAAATCTGAATTTGGTCCAAAGAATAAATTAATTAATCAAATTGAGGACGAATTTGAAGCAATAGCAAAGAATATAAGAAACCGGGACAGCAATGCCAGAAAAGCGTTAAGAGAACGCATTTCTAAATATGAAGACAGTCTATTTCCCTTTTAAACAGACCAGCCATTATTTGCCAATAATGGAATGAGAACCGATTAATTATTTTTATTGTTATTGTTCTAAGACAAATATTTTTGATCAAAAAAGAAGTTCTATGCCATTCAAAGCGGGAATCAGTGGAAACCCTACTGGAAAGAAACCAGGAACACAGAACAAGACTACCAGAGAACTCAAAGCGCACATTCAGCAAATAGTTGAATTAGAATTATCGAAATTGCCTGAGATTCTAAATTCTTTACCGGCAAAAGACCGGGTTCAATTACTTGCCAAATTGATTGACTACGTTTTGCCTAAGTTTCAACCGGATTGGAGTAGTCAATATGATACTGAATGTTTTATCATTAAGTCCAAGGAAAGGCCAAATGATGGATAATTTACATTCATAGCAAAATGCAATGAAATTCAATAATAGCCATTCCACTTAAAACCAAATCTTACATTATTACTTTCACACATTAAAAAAACAATTATATGATTATATTCTTTTAAATCAGTCTGTTTGTTAATAGATTTGGTGCTTTAATCTTATTAAAATCTTCCAATCATGGACTTTAAAGACGAAATTGAATATTAATCTTTTTAATTTCACATCAATAATCAACATTATTTAATTAAAAATTACAGTTATGAAAAATGAAATTTTGTTATTTTCAATTATGCTAAGTTTAGCCTTTGTAACTTTTAACAGTTGCAGCAAAGACGAAAATACAGTGGTTGCTAACCAGGTCAAGGATATTGACGGTAATGTTTACAAAACAGATACTATCTGTGGTAAAATTTGGATGACCGAAAACCTAAAAACTACAAGGTATAGGAATGGTGATCCAATTCCAAATATAACAAGTGCCAGTGAGTGGACATTTATAAATACTGGTGGATTTTGTAACATTGATAATATATCAAGCAATGCTAAAACATATGGATTGCTGTATAACTGGTATGCAGTAAATGATGATCGGAATATTTGCCCAGAAGGATGGCACATACCAACGTTATTTGAGTTTTTGGATCTTGTTAATTGTTATGGTGGCGATGATGCAGCTGGTATAGCTCTTAAAGAAATTGGATATTGGTCAGATCCAAACATAGCAGATAATAGTAGTGGTTTTTCCGCAATTCCGACTGGTTATCGTGATGCCCTGACTGGGGAATTTGTCTTTCAAGGAATTTGTACATATTTTTGGAACTCTACACAATATGACTTGATTGGGGCATATGCAGGGCGATTAGTTAATTCTTCTACTGAAGTTCAACGTGGGGTTTTTGCAAAAAAAAGTGGATTTCCAATACGTTGTGTAAAAGATTAAAATTATAACAGCAAGATTCAGCATTCGTAATACTTTGCATTTGTTAGAACAAAAGTTAAGCAATCAATCTTAGCCAAGAATGGTCCTAAATTAGGCTAAGATTCATAGAAAACAGGGAAGATTTTATTTATATTTTATATCCCCAGGGTAACGAAAAACTAAAAAAGGCAGTAATTAAAAATGGGTGTTTGTTAAAAAAGTTAATTTTTGAAATTGAAATTCAAGAAATAGCCCCTAAATAGGATCTTTTACCCATTGAATTAGTTCCAAAGGATTTAATTACTAATTTTCATTCCATAATGGATTAAATAACATCCCCCAGAACATCCCCTATCATATTACAATTTTATATATATTTGATTATCAGCATACAAATCGAATCCGCTCTCGACCTCAAAACATGAATTTCCCCTTATTCTTCCGGATAAGGGGATTTTTATTTTCAAGAATTTTATTGCATTCCAATTTACTTTGTTCATCTGCTGAATCGAAAGGAGCTCACTGAATGAAGTATTTCTGGTTTTTTAAACAAACTTTTTTGTTGCATTACCCCAGATGCAAATACGACTTTATTTGATGCCAATTCGGCTCTGTTTTTTGCACATTGGCCTGACTATATTCATTAACTAAAATTAGCTTTTAATAAAAGGAATGCTAACATGGTCTAACCCGTTTTCAATGTGTAGGTAATACTGACCGGGAATAAGATGATCAATGGCCCAACTTAGATTGATCTCTTTTCCAAATACCCGTTGGGTAGCCCATTTTACACCATTGGCATCTACAATAGAAATTTCAAGTCTCTGCAATTCATCAAATGTTAGTTCTACATTAAGTATTTTGTTCGTGGGATTTGGAAAGAGTTTGTAATCCATTAAATGCCGTAGTTCATGAATGGATGTATTCAAATTGACTATGGCACAATAATCTTTGGAACAATTCATACAGTCCGTTAGCGTAAGGCAATAGGTTCCCAGCGATAAATTGGAAAGCTCAGATGTGGTATCGCCCGTTGCCCATTTATAGGAATATGGAGCACATCCACCCATTGGGTTTATTTTTATCGAACCATTATTTTGACCATTATGTGAATGTGTGATTTGTGCTAAAACATTTAATGATGATGTATCACTATCGATAGAGGTGGTAACTCCAGCACTTAAGTTATAATAGCTACCACTTCCGGTGGTCTTCAATGCTGTGCAGCGCACCATATATTGGATGGGGCCTTTTTCGATACAAGCGTCTATAAAAAAGGTGTCATTCACTGAAAACTCATTCAATAAATGATAAACACTATCACGGGTATATTTTCTGTAAATGTAAAACCCTGTTGCATTTTTTGGTTTATTCCAGTCCAAACGGATGTGAAGATCTTCATTTTTTGCTTTTAAATTTTCAACCGGAGGCAACACATGCATACGGAGCGTTGGATCGCCCATGAGGGCTGTAGAAACATATCCTCCATAGAATCGCGGAGTATATAATCCTCTATTGTTCATGGTAATTTGAGTGGAATAGCCAATGGGTTCACCAAGAGCCATATGATGCAAAAACCAAACAGGTCTATTTCCCCAAGTGCTGGCCAGGCAAGTTTTTGAGGCGATGGCTCCCCGTAAAAAATTATTGGGGTAATCCCAATCACCAAAATAGGAACCAAACAACATAGTGAACATCGTTTGAAGGGAATCTGTTGTAAAATATGTTGTACTGGAGATATCTGACGCACTTTCTGGGCCACCGCCTCCACAACCATAAGACCAAAGAAAAGATTGATTGGAGAGTGTTTGTCTGTAGGGCAAGTCTTTTACATTAGAAAAGCCAAACATGGGTGTAAAATTTTTCCACCCGGATTGTCCTAATCCTTCAATATCTCCAAAATTATTATCCACAAGACCTCGTTCTGATACCATTATTTTCCCAAATCGCCAATTGTGGTTTTTATCCAAATATCGTCTCAACAATTGCTCTTCAGATTCCGGAAATTTATTCATGTTGCTAAAATCAACTCTCCCTATTTGCCAATGGACTTTTGCAGGATATACATTATTATCAAATTTTCCATCACCCGGCACATTATCATTTCGCGAACTTGCTGGCGCTTTGGTATTGACTGTTTGATCATTCCATTGGCCATCGATTGTTCCATAAAATCCATCACAAGGCCATGCTCCTTTGTGATCACTGTGATGCCCGTCGGGTGCAATTTCACCGGAATAAGGTACGGGTATTCTTCCTAATAGAAATAAAGCTTGATGCTGACCAGGATGGGTATTTGCCCAATCGAGAATTCTCCTTTTTACAAGATAAATGGAATCACTTCTATTAACAAAAATTGTATCTGCTAACCAGCCGTCGGACCTTAAATCATCCAAGAGTCTTGAAGTTTCAAATGCCAAAGTATTTTTAAAAGTGTGATCGATAACCACCAAACATGTACCTCTTTGGTGTTTGGGTGGAATCTTAATACCAGCAAAAATGTAACCTGCACCAAAATTTGCACTGCCGTCACCATAAGGAAATGCAGGTAAACTTTTAAGTATCTGGTATTCATATTCAATGCCTTGTTGGACATTCGAATCGATCCAAGAAGTGGTGTTGGGTTCGAGATGCACTAAGCTATCTGTCCAAGCATGATCAAGGGCTGATTTCCTCCAAATGGTATAGCCTCCATTTGCTGTATCCAATACCCAGCTTAGTTTAATTTGTGCCGGATTTTCCTGAACCAAGGCTTGGATTAATACTGACTGCCTGGCATCATAAATGTGCTGGGCAAAATTGGGTGTATTAAAGCCAATACAAAGTAAAAATAAACCACCGGTAAATTTCATTTTCAAAGTTAAGTATATTTAAGATTGCTGCTAAATCAAAGGACTATAATTTACCTTTATGGGTAAGCCATTCTCACCCTGGAAATTAAATTTTTGTTTCCAATCCACCTCTTTTGCCCGATACCATTCATCCTTGGCTAAAGTTAGCTTGATCCTTTTTCCTGGGCCTCCTATAAAATGGCAACTATTACAGCTTCGGTGAATTCTGTGAATGTCTTTTTACACAATTTTATTTTTTAAAAATACAAAAATGCACTCGCAATCATGTCTGATTTTCTAGGGGGTTGTTGTATTAAGAGTAACTTATTCCTAGAATAATGAGACTAAATTGATTTTTCAAATGAGTCCGGTCAACTAGGGTATCAAAACTATGAGTCCTTTATCACCTCTTCAATCCCTTAGATAAATTGCAACAATTGTAATAATTATCACACCTTTTGCTGATTGCCATCAATGTTTCACTGATTCTATAAAATTACCTTTATTATTTAAAGTTTTTTTACAAAATAATAGTTGAATATGAAAGCAGGTTTAAGTAAGATATTTGTTTCCATACTTTTATTGGGATTAAGTGCCTGCGGCAAGGATGATAACCCCTCGCCGGATTCCGGAAAAATAGAATTAGGGACCAGGGTAGAAGTGTATCGACAAACAGTGAATACACAAGGTGGACTTTTAACCGTTCCTGCGACGGGAAGTCCTGTTGATGAATTGACGATTGAGATCAAGGAAAATACTTACCTCGAATCAAAAGAGTTTGTGGTTGGCTATTATCCAATAAAGTCACACGCCCTTGGAACTAATTTTAAACCGGTGACACCGGTAATTGAAGTGATTAATGAAGGTGAATACGCCGGAAAGGTTATGTATTTGTCGATGGACATCAGCAAAACAGAACAGGAAAAACTAGCTCCATTTTATTATGACCGCATCACGGGTAAGTTGGAAAGTATTCCCATCATCGGATACAAAGACGGAAAACTCACCATTGCCCTAAGGCATTTTTCACTTATTGTGGTAGGTTCATTTGAAAAGGAACTTTTTGCCTTGGGTGGATTTTATGAGACCTATTTTGACCCTTCTGTAAATGGCTGGTCTTTTACCAATAGTGGCAGCTGGTCCAGTATTGGAAATTGCGCAGGAATGTGCATCGGAGCAGCATATTATTACCAAAACAGATCGAGTGCGATATTGCTTAAAGATCATTTCGACAACCATGGATATTGGTTTCAGACACCATCTCTTGAAACCGATGATGCAGATGGAATCCGCTTCGCAAGTGCATTGCAATACCTATATGACAAAACATGGAATGGAGCTTACTCAGAGTTATTTGAGCAGAATTTTAACAGCTCTGATGAAGACAATTTTTGGAGTATGGTATATTCAATATTTATGAACAAAGACCCCCAATTAATATGTGTAGGAAAAGCGGTCAACACAGAATTTGGCCATATGGTATTGGCTACCTCCTATGAATTCATTGGTGATGAAGTTCATTTTCAAATTTATGATCCAAACTATCCCAATCAGTTAAATGTACTGAAATATAATTTGCAAAGCAATACCTTTCACCCTTACATATCTGCAGAAAATACTCAGGCTATTTTAGAAAACAGGTATTATGAATTCCGTCAAATTGTACATATTCCCTTATCCACAATTGTTTCCAAGAAGGAAGTTGAAGCATTATTTTTGAAAACAGCCGATCATACCATAGCGTCTGATATTTTCCCCGCATACGAAATCTATGCGGTCCCAACTGCTGAAGGATACAACGAAGTCAAGCTTCAAGATGCCACAAAAGGCACCATCAATGTTCTTCCATTTAATGAATTTACCCTTGCTTTGAAAGTCAATGCTCCTTACTCAATAGATTCATTCGGAATCGCCAGCCATTTGCAGAATCCTGAAACCAAAGAATGGGAAATACAAGATCCGGCCTCTCTGATCAATTTAACAATGCCTGGCAATCAATTATTAGGTGTTCATGTAAATGCCAATCGATTCAACACCCCAAAAATTTGGACCGGATTCCAATATTATAAAATTGAATATCAAAATATTTGGATTGAAGCAGATCCTCAAGAAGCACAAAAAAACGAAAATATAGCATTTCAATTAAGGTCCAATGGAAAAATTCCCGATGGAGCACGAATTGTTTGGGATTTTGGTAATGGCCAGAAAAAAACAATTTATAACGACACCCTAACCAATTTTAGCTACCCTTCAATTGGCAGTTATACGGTAAAGGCGACTGTATTTGATGTTATAGCCAATAAAGAATTTGGAAAGACAAGCCTCCAAATTACAGTAAGTGAACAAAAATACGAAAGATTGGATGCGATCATTCAAGGAAAAGATGTCAATGATAAACCTTTCCTATACGATGATGGACATACTGAAAGCGCCATAAGTTATTCTAACGTACCTGCCTTCTATAATCTCCCAAAATTGAAATGGACAGATCTTAGGTTTCAAGCTGAATTTGATTATGGTGATACCACAAACTTTTCCAGGGAAAAATTATCCGGCGTATTGTCCAGTGATCTCAAAACCATTTTATCACTCCATTTAAACTATTCCTATGAAACGGATGAGCTCATTTACGAGTCGGAAGCGGTGTTGGAAAATCTAAGCGTAAAGGAATTCAATAAAGAACAGTTGTATGTAGATATTCAGGGCGCTTCCACTAAATCGCATATCATTCAGTTGCGATCCGTATATAAGGACAAATTGCCAAATGGAACCATAGTCATCAAGTCTTCCTTAACAAATGTTGATTACGACAAAACCAGAATTTATTTACAATTTACAAACGATTAGAATAATATTGAATAACGTATAACAAGGTACCATCCGGAAATCCGGACAGTACCTTATTATACAAGTCAAGTAAAGCCAAGAAGGGCTTTCATTTCTGAACTTTATCCCTGCTAGTGTTTATGATTGTTTTGGCTACTGGCATAATCAATCATCCCCTGAAAATCGATGACCACCACCGGCTCATTTCCTACTACCCATGCATCGTGACCCATGGGTAAATAAGAAACATCTCCCGGTTTACAATCTAATATCGTACCATCATCCATCTTAACCCTGAGGGTTCCGGAGACGTGATATTGAAAATGAGGGGCATGGCAACTTTCAGTTTTGGCAATGGGTTTAACGGCTTCTGACCATTTCCAACCCGGCTGAAACACTGCCTTGCCAATCATCGCCCCACCGATTTTTGCCAAATCAACTTTACCCAAGGGAAATGTTCTGACGTCATCGGGCACTGAAAAATCAATCCTTGCTGCTTTTGCTTCGTTGGCTAAAGAGGCTTGAGCTTGTAGACTCTTTGTGCTCAGCGATAAAATCAAAACTGAAAATACTCCTAAAAAATACTTTGCTTGCATAATCATGTGTTTAAAGAATTAAATAATTACTTTGACCATACAAACGTATGCAGCTGTTTGATCTCTGCATTGTAAGAAATTCCTAAAGATTTGTATAAATCAGAGATTCTGCCTCAGTACAGCCGGACTCATCCCGGTTTTCTGTTTTACGAAATGGGTAAAATGGGCCTGATCCTGAAAATTGAGTTCGAAAGCTATTTCGGATATCGATTTGTCTGTTGATCCCAATTGGACTTTTGCCTCCAATAAAAGCATATCACTGATAAAATCACGCAGACTTTTTCCAAAGGTTACTTTTACTGCATCTCCAAGATACTTCGAACTGATGTTCAATTCTTTCGCATATCTGGTCACCGAACGGTTGTTAGCAAACTGATGTTCAACCAGATGTTTGAATTTCGTGGCAATTTTTGTAGCCCTGCTGCTGTTTTCCGTCAGCCTGTTTACATAAGGCCTGTAAATTTCGCGGATCTTCAGGAGCAGAATGTGAATATAGTTGCGAAGGATAAAATCCTTTTCATACGAGAAAGAATGATATTCATCTATTATATTTTTGAAGGCTTGCTGTATATTCAAACTATCTTCTTCTTTCAAATTGATGATGTGCTCAGCATCGAATTCCAAAAATGAAAATTCATCTGTCAAAGGACCATTCACCAGATTCTGAATAAACTCCGTTTTAAAATGAATGCAGTATCCTTTGCAGTTTCTGATAAATTTAGACGCATACACCATATTCTCAGGAACGATGACCAAATCATTTGGTTTCAGCCAGCGATAATCAGCACCTAAAAGCACATCGTGTTCTCCTTCTGTCAGTAAATACACCAAATTAAATCTGCGCCTTAATGCCCTGATCCCTTTTTCCGGATCCACATTTTTGTGTTTGTCTTCCAGTGTACCCGGCATGACCATCATGTTGATATCGTAAGGCCGGAGGTCCCGGTTGACCAGCTTTTCAAATGAAGCCAGGTCATTAATGAGTAATACTTCTTTTTTGCTTTTAGGCATAAATTCTTTAATCCCAAACCAAATATACAAAATCAATTCTCTATTAAAGACATGTATTTGCATTTAGAAATAAAGAATCTGATACATTCAGGTCTTATGACTAATAGGAAAACTTTGAAGGTTCATTCTAAAATGAATGTAAGTATTTTACATTCTGCTCTTTCAATAATACGTACAAGGCGACGAATCATAACAGAGCATTCAAATCAAATATTTAATTGGTAGCAGAAAGCCATTCCAGAATTTCTTCAGACAGTGGACTTTCTTTATATGATATTACACGAACCCATTTCCCATTTTCATCAATCAGAAACTTTTGAAAATTCCATTTGACATCGGCATCTTGAACACCGTTTTCAGCCTGTTTGGTAAGCCATTGATATAGTGGATGTTGATCTTCTCCTTTGATCGATATTTTTGCCATCATCGGAAAACTAACCCCATAGTTTTTCTTGCAAAACTGCTGGATCTCTGCATTCGATCCGGGTTCTTGACTGCCAAAATCATTGGAAGGAAAACCCAGAATGGTAAATTTTTCACCGCCATATTTTTTGTACAATTCTTCCAGCTCAGCATATTGGGGTGTATAACCACATTCGGATGCGGTATTGACGATGAGAACTTTTTTTCCTTTTAATTGAGTAAAATCGAATTCTTTATTATCGATTGTCTGAACTTTAAAATCGTAAAAACTGTGCATCGTTTGTGAATGGGTTGTTGTGTACATGATAAGAAAGAAAGATAAAACAACAGTGAGTTTCATAACGGATTAATCATTAGACAACAGATAATTTTTTTACTTGTTCACTGAATCAGAAAGGATCTTTTTATTAAAAAAAAACAGGGGGAGGAGAATTTGCTTTTACTTCACCAACACAAAAGCTGACGAAGCGCAGCTTGTCAGCATGCAGACCAAATGCGTCAGCACCCCGCCCAAAATACAAAATCAGAATGAGCGCGAGAATAAGGATTAATTTTTTACTCTACCAACACAAATCCCGCCCACTGATAAGGATCTAATCCTATCTCCCTCAATTCTTTTTGCGCCGCATGAAATGCATCCGGTATAGTCATTTTGTCCTCCAACCATTTTTTATAAAAAGTCGTCATCAATAAACTTGTTTGTTTATCAGGAACTTGCCAAAGGGACATGATGATATACTTTGCTCCGGCAATTTTAAACGCCCGCTGCAATCCGTAAACACCTTCGTTGCCTTGTATATCTCCTAGTCCAGTTTCACATGCAGACAACACGACTAACTCTGTATTGGATAAATTCATTTGCGATATTTCATAAGCAGTGAGAATTCCATCTTCTCTTCCTTCAAGGGTTTGTTTGCCTTGCCAGGCTGCATTGCCACCTGCCAATATAAGTCCGGACCTTAACATTGGATGATCACTCATTTTAAAAACAGATTCTTGACTGCCAACTGCAAACTGTGAACTGCCAACTTTTTCTTTTGGATCTTCGAAAAAGTATCCGTGTGTTGCAATGTGCAAAATTCTGGGTGATGGGTTTTTATTTGCTCCAATATTTTTAAAAGATTCTTC
>CAZMSE010000037.1:0-30575 GCA_964568865.1 uncultured Saprospiraceae bacterium | reverse complement strand
ATTCATTTCGTCAGCGCCATGCGCAATTTATGCA
This sequence comes from uncultured Saprospiraceae bacterium, assembly GCA_964568865.1. Taxonomy (GTDB): domain Bacteria; phylum Bacteroidota; class Bacteroidia; order Chitinophagales; family Saprospiraceae; genus Vicinibacter. The sequence goes on along the minus strand of CAZMSE010000037.1, from coordinate 30,541 downwards.
CCGCATAAATTGGATGAATAATGCACCTATTTGGATAAGAAGACTGAATCTAATAATTCCTTGAAATTGCTTTATTTATTTCGTCAGCGCTCCGCGCAAGGAATGCTATTGCATTCATTGGGTTCAAGTCAATTTGGCATCAATGAGCAATGGTTAGAAGTGCCCTAAATTCTTATACAGCTTAAGAATAAAGCTAAGTTGGAATTGGCCATGAAACGCCAATATGAAAGCAATGTCATTCCACGATTAGCTATCCCTGATTTCAATCAAATGAATTTAGCAGTGTTATAAATTAAGGCTAAATTTTGTACAGTCTTAGAGAATCGCCTAATCCCTTATTTTTTCAAGGCTTTTAAAACCATTAAACGAAAATCTTGAATGACATTTCGATCACGCATTGCGGACCATGTAAGCAACAGACCAGGGACGCTCAAAACGATACATGGCAGCCAGGCCCCCAACACACTATCTATGTGCAAGCCTTCAGAAAGCCTTTTACAAGACGTATTCATGAGAATATAAGCTACAAATACCATAATACAAATAATCAATGGATAACCATATCCTCCTTTTCTGACAATTGCACCAAGAGGTATTCCAATAAAGGCAAACAAAAAGCACACAAATGCCAATGAATGTTTGAGACTTAATTCATATTGAATTTTAGCCATTAATTTTTTATGGTGGACATTTTCCGATTTTTTAGATTCAATTCTATTTTCTTCAATTTCAATCGACTTAATGACGTCATTTTTTAAAGAGACATAGAACGCGTCGTTCCGGGACTCCCATAATTTCCGAAGACTATCGATTTCTCCAAGCTTTTTTTTGAAAAAGTGCTGATCGATTGAACGTTCTTCAGTTGGGGTTTTATTCTTAGAACTATCTAACTGAGCTATTTCAGAAAGAATAAATCCCTCTCCTCTTTTATTGATGAGAGAGGTAAGGCTATCGACCTCATATTGAAGTTGTTTGCTGTTTTTCATTTTGCGATCCCCTTTAAATAAGTCTTCATCCGTACGATCTATCTGAAATTCTGAAAGGTCAAATACCTTGGTCAACTGATCAAATGAAATCACAATAAAGGGTTTGTAGCCAGAGGAGGTTTGCTCTGGGTGTTGATAGACATGACCTTCTTTCAATTCCATTACAAGAAAGCGTTGTTCTGGTGTAACATACATACTGCCATATTTTGCCGTAATGATGGCTAATTCACTGGTTTGCTCAGATTTGCTTTGATCGTAAATTAATATTTCACGTATGTCTTTTCCGTTGGATGCTTTATGTCCAATGCGAATCGAGTATCCATAAAAATCGTTGTTAAAAACGGCTTCATCAAGTCCTAAAGTAGGTTTTTGCCTTTTCAAGTCGTGTAAGCGACTGATGTATTTTAAGTTTGATTTTGGAATTATGTACTCTGAGCATACATAAGAACAAATGGCTATACCGATGGAAAAGAAAAGCAATGGCAACATGATCCTGAAAAGAGAAATGCCAGCAGATTTCATACTCGCGAGTTCGTAACGTTCTCCAAGGTTACCAAACAAGAATACACCTGCAAGCAATACACCAATCGGTAAGGCCAAAGGCACTAAAGAAAAACACAAATAAAAAAGAAATTCCAAGATGATGCCAATTCCGGCTCCTTTTCCTAAAATATCATCAACATAAAGCCAAAAGACCTGCATCACCAGGACAAATAGGGCCATAAAAAAGGATACTATAAAGGGCGGAATAAAACCCTTTATTAACATGGAATCCAATCTCTTTAAGGGTTGTTGAAAACTCATGTAAATTAAATACCCATTGATTAATTGAGCGTAAAGGATTTAATAAAGCAATTTATCCCTTTTCGTTCAGCGGATAATTTTAATTGGGTCGCTACGCTTTCAACACCTGAACTATCCAGAACTACCGAATAATATTCTGAGCCTCCAAAATTCCGAACCAGGGCTTTTTTAAAACCTTTTGCATGTGCTATTTTCAGTTGCTTTTGAGCATTGGCAGGAATGAGAAAACTTCCACATACGGTAAAAAAGAAAATGGAATCATTGTTCATTGGTAGAAGTTTTGACCGTGTACTCAATTTAAGTGAATCGGATTTATGTTGACTATAGCCTGTATCCTGAGAACAAACGGTTTCCCAGATGCAGAATATGACCAGTATAATGATTAATCTGAATTCAGACATAGTCCATTGAGCAGCTGTAAAATTAGATTTATTTCGGTTAATTTTGGCCGGATGAGAATAATATTCATGGGAAGTCCGGAATTTGCATTGCCATCCCTTGAGGCAATACATCAGCATTTCAAATTAATCGCTGTAGTGACTGCCCCAGATAAACATGCAGGTAGAGGACATCAATTACGACAAACTGAAGTAAAGAAGTGGGCTTTGGGGCACAATATCAAGGTATTGCAGCCCAAAAGTCTGAAATCTGAGAAGTTCATAAAGCAATTGGAGAAGATGCGGGCTGATTTATTTGTAGTCGTGGCTTTCCGCATGATACCGGCCCGTTTGTTTTCATTGGCAAAATATGGAGCAGTTAATCTTCACGCAAGTTTATTGCCAAATTATCGTGGAGCAGCTCCGATCCAGAGAGCTATTATGGCTGGAGAAATCCAGACGGGGCTTTCGGTGTTTCAATTGGATGAAAGCATAGATACGGGAATGGTCTTGGGCCAATGCAAAATTGGAATTGAACCTGAGACCACTGGTGGAGAATTGCATGATATAATGAAATCTGAAGGTGCAAAACTATTGGTGGACTGTCTAATGAAGATTCAAAACGGTACAGCGATTCCAATACCTCAAAATCATCAGATGGTGAGTTATGCTCCGAAAATTTTTAGGGATGATTGCAGAGTCGATTGTTCAAAACCGGTAAAAGAGGTCTTTAATTTAATCAGAGCGATGATACCCTATCCCTGTGCCTGGTTTTTGTTTAACGATCTGGAAATAAAAATTTTCAAAGCGAGTTATCAAACGGGGTCGCAGGTTAACCCTCCTGGAAAATTGTTTATTGATGGAAAGCGATTGTTGCTCAGCTGTTTCGGAGGTGACATCATTCTTGAAAAAATTCAACCGCAGGGCAAGCAGGTAATTTCAGCACAGGATTTTATCAATGGATACCGTACTAAGCTTACAAATCCTTAGGAACGGCAGCCAATAAGCTTTTCGTGTATTCATTACTTGGTTGGTTGATCAATTGTGTTGCCCAACCCTCTTCAACAATTCTACCATTTTGCAATACAATAATCCGATCAGCCATAAAGTGAACCCCAGCCAGGTCGTGGCTGATGAACAAGTAACTCAACTGAAACACTTCCTGTAATTCTTTGAATAAATTTAAAATCTGCGCTTGTACTGAAACATCCAAAGCTGAAACGGGTTCATCACACACCAAAAGCTTAGGCTGAACGCTTAATGCTCTGGCAATACATATCCTTTGTCGTTGCCCTCCTGAAAACTGATGAGGATAACGATTGAAATATTCGGGTTTTAACCCAACTGCAATCAATAACTCTTCCACTTTTTCCTTGCGCTGCTTAGGATTCTCAAACATCCGGTGGATTTCCATAGGTTCTTGAATGGCTTGGCCAATGGTTTGTCTAGGATTCAGCGAAGAGTACGGGTCCTGAAATACCATCTGAATTTCTTTGCGTAAAGGCTTTAACTTGTATTCTGAAATTTGAGCCAGGTCTTTTCCCTGATAGACAATAGAACCTCCAGTAGGCTTCATTAAACGGACAATACTTTTTCCAATGGAACTCTTGCCGCTTCCCGATTCTCCGACTACCCCAAGGATTTCTCCACTGTTTAATTTGAAACTCACATTAGAAACCGCATTGAATATTTTTGATTTTCCCCAACCTAGAATAGACTGTTTGTGATAATCCACTTGTAAATTATTCACTTCAAGAATAGTCTCCTGTTTCCTGATCCACTGCATACGACTGGCGATTTCCTCTTGTTTTATTGCTTCAAATCGTTGCTTATTTGAAGAATGAGCGGCCAAATCATCAATGGTCAACAGTTTTTTTACTTTCTGATTCAGTGGCGGTTTGCAAAGCATCAAAGATCTGGTATATGGATTTTGTGCATGCTGATAGATGTTTGCCGCTGAGTCCGATTCTACAATAACACCATGATGCATGACGGATACTTGATCGCATAACTCTCTAATCAATCCTAAGTCATGACTGATGAACAAAATAGAACATGCAGTTTCGTTTTGAATGTTCTTGAGCAATTCAATTACCTTCCTCTGCATATTTACATCAAGGGAAGTAGTGGGCTCGTCTGCTATGATAAGCCTTGGTTTGTTAATAATTGCCTGCGCGATCAATACTCTTTGTACTTGACCACCCGACAATTCAAATGGATATGATTGAAAAATACGTTCGGGATCTTGTAATCCAACTCGGTTAAAGCTCTCCAATACCATTTCTCGAACAAGCGACTTTGAGTAGGAATGGTGGGCGTTAATGACTTCAGATACCTGGTGCCCGCAACGAATGATGGGATTCAAAGCGGCCATGGCTTCTTGAAAAATCATGGCAATTTCGCGACCTCTTATTTGTCGTATGGATTCTTCCTCAAGCGACAACAAATCGACCTGTTTTCCCTGTGAATAATATTCAATAGAGCCAGAACGGATAACTGCATTACGGTGCAATAGGCGTAGAATGCTGTATGCGGTTAAAGTTTTGCCTGAACCGCTTTCTCCAACCAAGCCCATAATCGTATCCTCTGGAATTCGAAGGTCAATACCCTTTAATGCAAAATCTAGTGGATTGGTAATAAAGGAGATATGTAAATCTTTGATGTTTATAAGCTCCACGGTACAAAGTAATTAAAAGTTAAGCTTATGAACATTAAAAACTTAAACACTTGTAATTTTGTTGACCAAACAATTGCCTACTATGAGAAAACTGTTGAAAATTTTATTGATTTCTGTTGCAGGACTTTTCATTATCCTTCTCCTATTGCCATTCATATTTCAAGAGGCTATAGGCCGCAAGGTTCTTGATGCAGTAAATGAGACGATTAATGGAGAATTTTCTATTGAACAAGCAGATTTATCCTTGCTGAGAGACTTCCCAGCGGCTAGCTTGGGATTGATTCATCCGGTTTGTAAAAGTTATGTAGGGAATGACACCACTCAATTAATGGATGCTCAACGCATTTATTTAAGTATAAACCTCTGGGATATACTCCTAAAAAAGGATGTCTTGACCATTCATCAGCTAGAGATAGAGCAACCTAATCTTTCACTTATTGCATGGGATTCTCTTTCTGCAAATTACTCAATTGCCAAAGATACCTCTGGAGAGGCAAATAATTCCGAATCACTGGATTTCAAGATTGAAGAATATAGTATTTCCGATGGGCATGTTCATTACACAAATTTAAAAGACAATGAGATATTACACATTAATGGACTTTCTCATCGCGGCTCATTTAATCGTACCGGTAATTTACAAAGGACAGTCTCAGAAACCGCTGTAGATAGTTTTAGCTTTTATCAACAAGGGATTTACCTACTTAAGGATGTTAAACTGGACTGGAATCTTTCTCTTGATATCAATTCCACAGAGAGTCAATACAAGATTGTCGCTTCATTGCTCAAATTAAATGATTTCTCTCTGGAATGTGAGGGGGCAATCCATAAATTAAACGATGTTTGGAAAATTGATCAGTTTAAATTAAGCTCTCCTTCCTCCAACTTTAAAGATATATTTAGTTTGATTCCTAACGCATTTACCGAAGATTTTAAGCAAGTCATCAGTGATGGACTACTTTCTTTTAATGGAGAATTGGATGGTATCGTAAATCCAGAAAAAAATATTTACCCAAACTGGAAGTTTGCTTTACAAATAGACCATGGATCGCTTAATTATCCTGGTAAACCCATCAAATTGGAGGATGTGAATATTAAACTTCGTTCGGAGAATTCAAATCCTCAACGTTTAGGAGCTTTTCTTTCGATAGAAGAATTTAAATTCAAAATGCAGGAAGATTATGCTTCAGCCACCCTACAGATGAACGATTTATTCCAGAATGTCAAAGTGGATGGACAGGTGGAATGTAAACTTTCGTTTGAAAAGTGGTCTCAATTTTTTCCATTTGATAATGGAACGCAAATGCGTGGGAAACTTAATCTTAAAAGCAAATTTAAGTTTAATGAGGAGGATATCTTAAACAATGACTATTCCTCCATAAAGTTTGATGGGTTTACGCAGATAACAGATTTCTTTTTAAAAAGCCAGGATATGTTAGATGTTCATATACCGAAAGCTGAAATGGTTTATTCACCGAACGATTGGGAATTAAAGGATGCCATTGTCCATTACGGAAATAGCGATTTTCAGTTCAATGGAAATTTGAAAAAGCCTTTGGCTTTGTTGAATGATCAGACAAGAACAGAGTTAAAGATTTCGCATTTTTCTAACAAGATAGATCTGAACGAACTGATGCAAACGCCAGAGACCAATGTAACGGTTACCCCCTCTTCGATCACTCAAGCTCCAAGTATGTTAAATCAGTTAAACATCAGTTTTAATTCCAACATCAAGCAAATTTTGTATGATGTTTATGAGTGTTCAGATGGGAAGGCTATGGGATCTTTAATGGGGAATGCTTTAAAAGTGCAAAATGCTGAAATCACAGTAAATGAAAATCGTTTTTCCGGCTCCATGCAATTTGAGAATATGCTGGATTATTTGTCTACACAAGAAGCTTTAAAAGGAACGATAAACGTGGGAACCACTATGCTAAATCTTGATAAGCTGATGGTAACCAATTCTAAACCCATTGAGGGAACTGCTTCTTCAACTGTATATTTCTCCTTGCCTGAAAATATGAATCTTGACATTTCTTTAAATGCAGATCAATTCCTGTTTTCACCTCTGCGATTGGCGAATTTACGCGGTGTGGCACATTTGGAAAATCAGGGCATGGAAATCCAGAATACTTATGCAGATGTTGCTGGCGGAAAAATGGCCTTAACGGGATTGTTTGAAGCTAAAACAAATCAGCAGCCATCCTATAATTTTAAATATGAAATCAAGCGACTGGAATTTAGAAATGCCTTTAAATCTTTCTTTACTATTTCAAAACTTGCCCCTGTTTTTGAATATATAGATGGTGTTTTTAACAGCACAATAATTTTTGAAGGAAAACTAAAACAAGACAATTTCCCAGATTTTAATTCCTTAAATGTCGATGGGGTTATTGAAACGCTGGAAGGAGCCATTAAAGGATTTAAACCTTTGCAGGAGATTTCAAACCGCATTCACATTAAAGAATTAGAAGGACTAAAATTGAAAAATACGAAAAACTGGGTTCGAGTGGAAAATGGCACCGTTGTGCTTTCAGAATTCAATACAAACCTTAAAGATGTACAACTTAGCATTGGGGGCAGTCATCAGATTGAAGGTCCAATGAACTATAACATAGTGGCGGATATCCCCTCTAAGTTTACTCAGCAATATATGAAAGAAATTAAGCTGGATAAAGGAATTGAAATATACAATGATGTAATGTCGAAATTGGGTATGAATAAATCCATAGGAACTGAACTCAGCCTGGATGTAAATTTAACCGGGACGATTACAAAACCCAATATTCATATCACTTTAAGGCCCAAACAAGGAGCTTCCTCAACGAGTGTTTCAAATATGGTTGTACAAACGGTGAAGGACAGTCTTAAGACTGCAGGCCAGAACGCATTGGAAAGGGGTAAGACTGTAATCCATGAAACAAGTCAAAAAACGATCGATAGTCTTAAGCATATTGCGGACCGTAAAGTGGATGAAATTGGGCAAAAAGCCCAGGACGAAATAAAAAAGAAGGCGGACAGTCTCCTAAATAAGACGATCGACTCTTCGATGAAAAAGGCCATTGATTCTCTGGGTCGAAAAATTTTACCAAATGGTGCAGAATCGGTGGACAGCATTAAATCTAAAATCAAAGAATGGAATCCCTTTAAAAAGAAAAAGTAGCTTGGAAATCCAAGCTACTTAAAAGTTTTTGGGATGTAAAAACTTATGTTTTTTTACTATTTTGGCCAGGGCATGAGCCTGAATTTTATCGTCAGTGGATAAATTGTTATCAAAAGATCAAAGATCTATTTTCATGGTATTCAAACCAACTGACGTGCCGGCTTCCAAACCTTTTACAACACTTGTTCTGAATTGAGTAGCGTTGAGTAAATCAGAATATGCAGCTTCCTGTGCCATCTGTTGGAAAGATTCAAAATATTTGCGATTTTCCCTCAGATCGTTTCGCATCGTTTGGGTGTAATCCATAAAAGGAAAGCGGTAGCCAAATGTTTCGCTGAAAATAATTGAACAGGCACCATAAACCATTGCTTTGTCTGAAACATATTCAGGGTAAGGTGGACTTTGATATTCCGGAACATAATATCGCTCTATATACATTCTAATGTAACTTGCAGGACGCATTAAGTTGGTTTTATACTTAATATTCCAGGCTACAATGTAGCCATCATACATTGCAACTGAAAGTCTGACAAACAATTTTGTAGCTTGCTCAAGTGTCAATTGTTTTTCCTGGATAAGTTGATTCATCAACAAATAATTATGCAATAAAGGCGAGGCATGAAAATCGTCTTCTGCGTTCCAATATTGCAATAAATCTCTTTGTTGAGAGTCCAGATTTTTTGATAATGAATAGACTTCGAATGCTTCTGAGTAAATAATCGAAGTATTGGATTCAGAAAAGACTGGTGCATTTGAATTACAAGCTTTAATGATCTCCTCATTAGAGCTCAGGCAAAGCGTTGATTCTCCCCACGTAGGCAATAATGCCTTCGCGGTATAATCTGGTGGTGTGGGGCGCCAACATCCTGGAACGTTTGAAGCTCCCATTACCGGATATAAATGGAGATATGCACTCGCCTGTCCATCTTGCTGTGAGAATTCAACCATTTTCCACCCTATGTCATTACCCAGAGCGATAGAGCGGTGGATAACATCTGCATCCAATTCACTGGATTCATTTTGAAGATATAGATCTTTTAAGGCTGTTATTTTCTCCAAATTGACTGCTCCGGCTGGTTTAAACAGTTCCATACTGGTTCGAAAAAGAGCTTGATTTGCTACGATAATAAAGTTGTATTGAAGTGTCGGGTCTGGTTGTGGTAATGTTGTTTTAAAGCCGTTTACCTTAGATTGTAAGCTTTGACTATTCGCTAACCCGAAGCGTACGGACTCATATAAAGTGAGCGCTGTATAGTACATGGCGCGACTCGTTATAGGTTCGTAATAGCCATTACAGTACTTGCTTAATTCAAGATTAAGAGCTGTCCAATCGGTCACCAGCTTACCTGTTTTTGTGATTAGCGTGTTTTGATTGGGAAATTCTGTTTCGTTTTTCGTACAGTTAGAAAGTACGAAACATAAAAATAATAGCGCGAGTGCGCGCTGAGCGGTTCTAAAATAGGTCATACTCAAAGGTTTAAAATGAACAATGGCAGCAAGCTGCCTTTGCAAATATATTACAACTTTTTATAATATATAACTTATATTTAAATAAACCCTTTTGTAAACTTTTATAAATATTAATTAATATGTGTTATTCTTTCATATTCAATATCTTATCCATTATATCTTCAAGTTGTTCGGCTCCAATTTTTTTTGTTAATATCTTTTTGTTTTGATCTAAAATGTAAATTTGTGGGGTAGTTTTAAGATCATAAATCAACTTAAATCGCGAACCATGACCAGGATCATATGCATTCAAAAGTTCCTGCATATGAAGCTGTTCAATACCTTCAGAACAAGCCTTCTTTGCATCCGACCCAATTTGTGAACATACCGCCATCACTTCAACTCCTTTAGATTTAAATTTATTATAAAATTCTTTAACATGCGGCATGGATTTTTTACAATGCCCACAATCCGGAGCCCAAAAAATTAAAACGGTGTAGGGACTAGTCACTTCATGCAAGCGAATGGTTGAAGAGTCCATCTTAAACAATTGAATATCAGGCGCAATCTTGTCAATAAGCAAAGGCTTTAAAGCTTTGGCATCACGAACCATTTTAGCCAAATTTTCCTCATCAATCCAGGGCGCTTTCCCTTTGGCATAATAATTTTCAACCAAATGAACATATACCCCGTCCATGCCAACGTATTTAGAATTTGCGTAGGTATTGAGTGCGTTACTCAACCAAAACTTAAGATTCTCAGACCCTGGTACCATCTGTTGCAGAACAATATCTAGAGAGTAATTGATCGAATCCGGATGTTGCAAAGTGAGTTTCTGTATATAGCGGTCAACCTTTTGAAAAAATAAAGGAATCCTAACATTTCTTGTGTCTTTAAAATCCACGTAGTCAAAATAATGCTCTTTGTAATAATCAAATGCCTTTTGGTTTCTTTCCTGATCTGTTAATCCGGTAAAATCCGGGATTTGAACATCCCTACTCCATTTAATAATCAGGCTTAAAAGGCTGGTAGGTTGTTGACGAATGGTTGATTCCTGCCGATGTCTGACTTCTTCATCAATGATTTCCAAACGTTTTTTCAATCGCGCCTGTGTCTCTTTATCTTCGGTTGTTCTCAGTTTCTTCGAAATGGAATCCGCTTCTACTCTTCTACTGGATAAGAAATCAATATAGTCATTAAAGTCTGTGTTCAATTTCGAACCTTGGAACTTAAGGTGTTCATTCAAAGAATCAAGCGAAGTTTCAATGCTGAATTTCTGATGGTCGTCTAAAAGGATCTGAAAGAAATTGTGATCTGGTTGTGTAACCACGATATACATACCGTGTTCCAGTATAGTATCACCTTCAAAAGTAAAAGTCCCTGATTTCGATTTATAAGCAGTGTCCTTTATGTATTGCTTATCACCAAAATAATATCCCAACAGTAATGTGTCATTTTTGTAATTCCGAATGTTTACTTTAATTTTATACGACTGACCTCCGAGTTGCCCAGCGCAAAATAAAACAATAAACAATCCTGAAATCCAGTTGAAAGACAATCGATAAGAATTTGACATAAAAAAACATTTAATCATAACAAAATTATTGCTAAACATTCGATGACAACTTAACGATCGGGAGAATAACAAAATTTTAACCCATAAATAGTCCTCACAGGGACTTGCCAGTTAAAACACAAACCTTTCCAGCTTTTCGTCATAATAACTGGCTATCATTAAGAATTGCTGTCGGAAAGAGTAGTTGAATCACTTGATCCCACTTTTTGGCAACAGCTGTATTGCTAAACCGTTCATTGGCATCTTTTGAAATGCTAAACGGATCAGGTACAAATGGATATTTAGCAAATTCCACAATATGATGAACCAAAGCGTCAATGTTTCCGGCCGGAACAAGTACTGTATAGTCTTTGTCAGCGATTTCCCTTATGCCCCCTACGTCTGAGCTGATAAATGGAGTACCGCAACATAAAGATTCTGCCAATACACAAGGCATATTTTCCTTATGACTAAACAAGACAAACAAATCAGCATTTCGGAACAGATCAGCTAATCCGGAACCAGTCGTTTTTGGAATCAAAGTGACCAATTGTGAAAGCCCCAATTGGAATATGGTCCTATTCACTATGGGAAAATCCTGTCCATAACCAACTAAAATTAACCTCAATGAGCGTGACTTCTCCTGAGCAATCTTAAAAGCTTGAAGAAGGCCCGTGATATTCTTATGATGATCAATGAATTCAGAAACATGTAACAAATAATATTGGCTTCTATTTTGTTTAGGCTTTGGATAGAAAATGGACGTATCAACTGCATTAAATACCTGGTAGTAATGCTTATTGGAAAGGCCATGCTTTTTCATAGCTTGCTCTAATTGATAAGAGACGGTAATTATTCCATTAGCACTGGTTACAACATACTTTCTGATAAAATTCTTTAGTTTTTCGATAAAGCCGAAATGCAGATTCAGGTAGAGCGTATGGTGCTCGACAATTGCATATGGTATATTCTTTGTCATTAGGACCCATTTTGCAAACAAAGCAGTCCTCAACATAACATGGACCAAGATAAAATCAGGCAACCCGTTTTGCCTGACAATTTCCTTAAACAATTTATAACTTAAACAATAATAGTAAATGAATTTAAGGATTTTGTCCAGCACTTTAATTCCTGTTACACGCTTATTGTAGTAGCCAATCCATTCAGAAAACTGTCCGTTGTGAATGATTTCAAGCTCGTACCAACGATGCTTTAGAATTCTATTGGAAGGTCTTAAATACAGCACAACCGAACGGTGGTTTTCTGAAATGCATTCTAAATGTCTTTTAATGAAAATGCCTTCTAAATCATCTTCGCGATTGGGATACCATTTCGCTAAATGTAAGATATAACCAAATTTCATCAATTGGATATATGCATTCGTGCATTCGCCAGTAGGTATAAAACAGCCATTCGCACAGCAACGCCGTTTTCTACCTGGTCCAGGATAATTGAATATTTTGAATCTGCAGCATCTGAATTGAGTTCGACTCCCCTATTTATCGGACCGGGGTGCATAATAATTACATCCCTTGCATTTCGATCCAGTTTTTGTTTATTGATCCCAAAGTATTCTGCATATTCCCTGCTGGTCGGAAAATATTGTTGTTCCATGCGTTCAGTTTGAATGCGTAAAACATTGACCACATCTGCCCATTTCAAAACATTGTCGAGATTATATTCGACTTCGACTCCTAAACTTTCTATATATTTAGGTATGATGGTTGGTGGGCCACAAACTTTTACAATTGCTCCTAGTTTTTTCAAACATAGGATATTGCTTAAGGCAACCCTACTGTGCAAAATGTCACCCACCAAGGCGACTTTTGTGTTTTTTATTTTTCCAAACGATTCCTGTATGGAATAAGCATCTAAAAGTGCCTGTGTTGGATGTTCATGGGTTCCGTCCCCCGCATTGACAATGGTAGCATTTACTCTTTCGGATAAAAATCTAGCGGCTCCAACTCTGGGATGTCGCACCACGATCATATCCACTTTCATTGCAAGAATATTTTGGACAGTATCGAGCAGCGTTTCTCCTTTGGACACGGAGGAACCACTTGAAGAAAAATTGATTACATCGGCTGATAACCGCTTTTCAGCTAATTCAAAGGACATTCGAGTCCTGGTTGAATTCTCAAAAAAAAGATTGGCAATGGTTATATCTCGAAGGGAAGGTACTTTTTTAATGGGTCTTTGTAAAACTTCTTTAAATTGTTTGGCAGTCTCCAAAAGTAGGTTTAGGTCATCCACATTTAATTCTTTGATGCCAATCATATGTTTTACACTCAGTTTGGATTCTGACATACCAGTTGATTTATTTTTGTCCAGCATAAAACAAGACTTTATCGTCTCCCCCTTCTTCTTTAAAACTCACTTTTACGTAAGATTCATCCACAGCATCTACTCTGGCTCCAAAGTAATTGGCCTGTATGGGCAATTGCCGATTAAACCTTCGATCAATCAGGACTAAAAGTTCAACTCGGTGAGGACGTCCATAATTTTGTAATTCCAGCAAAGCGGCCTGAATGGTCCTTCCAGTGTAAAGTACATCATCGATGAGTATGACGGTTTTACCTTCGATGAGAAAATCAATTTCAGTTGGATGAGCTGAAATTAGTTTTTGTGTAGATTTAAAATCATCTCTTGAAAAAGTAATATCTAGTTTTCCAAAAGGAATTTTAAATTCAGGATGTAATACATATAGTTGATTTAACACCCTTTTGGCCAGAAGAGCACCTTTTTGCTGAATGCCAATGATGCAACAATTTTGGAAGTTTCCGTGATGTTCAATCAATTGATGACATAAGCGGTCTATGGCGAGGTGTAATTGAACTTCAGATAATATTGTTTTAAATTTTCCAGCCATGGGTCAAGATTGTTTGGATTGTTGCTTACTCCAGGAATCTTTTAAGCCAACGCTCCGATTGAAGATTAATTTGTCGGGCTGACTTTCCTTATCCACTACAAAATAACCTACCCTAACAAACTGAAAATATTCATTTTTCTGAGCATCTCCCAAACCTGATTCTAACTTGCAATCCTGTAAAACGGTCAATGAATGAGGATTTAGACATTGGGTAAAATCTTCATGGGCATTTGGATCCTCTTCAGTAAAAAGTTTATCGTACATCCGCAATTCAGCAGACACAGCACTGGTAGCTTCCACCCAATGAATCGTTGACTTAACTTTTAGTCCACTTTGGTCCTCCCCACTTTTACTATTGGAAATAAATTCACAATTCAGATGTACAACATTTCCGATCGCATCATGAACCACATCTATGCATTGAATGATATAAGCCCCTTTAAGTCTTACCATTCCGCCAGGTGTCAATCGATGAAAACCTGCAGGTGGATTCTCCATGAAATCATCTTGCTCAATGTATAGCGTTTTACCAAAGGTCACTTCGCGCTTACCGGTTTGTGGATCTTCCGGGTTGTTTTCAATCAGTACTTTTTCTAGATGATCACCGTAGTTAGACAGAATGATTTTTAAAGGCTTGGTAACGGCCATGACCCGCTTTGCTCTTTTATTGAGATCCTCCCTTAATGCAAATTCCAGTAAGGCAATATCGATGATGTTTTCTCTTTTTGCAATACCCACCATAGTTGCAAAATTCCTAATGGACTCAGGAGTATATCCTCGTCTTCTTATCCCCGAAATAGTTGGCATCCTTGGGTCATCCCATCCGCTAACGTAAGCTTCGTTTACTAATCGAAGCAATTTACGTTTAGACATAATTGTATAACCCAGATTCAGTCGTGCAAATTCATATTGCTGAGAAGGAAAAATCCCCAATTCCTTAATAAACCAGTTATACAAAGGCTTATGATTTTCAAATTCCAGCGTACAAATTGAATGCGTAATGCCTTCAATTGAATCTGATTGCCCATGTGCAAAATCATACATTGGATAAATGCACCAGGTATTGGCTGTGCGATGGTGGCTTTTATACAAAATTCGATAGATTATCGGATCCCTCAAATGCATATTGGGAGAATCCATATCAATTTTGGCCCTTAAAACGCGGCTTCCTTCGGGAAATTCACCGGCTTTCATACGCATGAATAGATCGAGATTATCCTGAATGCTTCTCTCCCGATAAGGACTTTTAATACCAGGTTCAGTGGGAGATTTCTTCATTGATGCTATTTCTTCCGGACTGCTATCATCCACATAAGCCAAACCTTTTTCAATCAGTACCACTGCAAATTGGAATAACTGTTCAAAATAATCCGAGGCATAATATTCCCTGTCTTCCCAGTCAAAACCAAGCCACCGGATATCTTTCTTAATCGATTCAACATACTCCGTATCTTCCGTTACCGGATTGGTATCGTCAAAGCGCAAATTTGTTTTTCCTTTGTATTTGATGGCCAAACCAAAATTCAGACAAATTGCTTTGGCATGACCTAAGTGCAGGTATCCATTAGGTTCCGGTGGAAACCGTGTGTGTACTCTACCACCATGTTTTCCATTTCGAATATCCTCTTCAATTATTTCTTCGATAAAATTAAGCGTTCGTTTGCTTTCTTCCATTTTTTCTGTTTACATTCTGTCAGGCATTTCAATTCCAAGGCAAGACATACCTTGTTTTAATATTTCGCCAACCCATTTACTCAAAAAAAGTCTTGAATTCCTCAGATCTATAGTTTCTGCATGCAAAATGCTGTGGTCATGATAGTATCGATGAAATTCTTTTGCTAGTTGATACAAATAATTCGCTAAATGTGAGGGATCTAACGAGTTTACACATTCCTTCAATACCGAAGGAAAATCCATTGCCTGCCTCATGAGTAAACGTTCATGCAAATTATATTCAACAAATGGCGGTTTGTCTGGCGGGAGTTGTTTCCTCAAAATGGACTGTATCCTTACATAGGCATTCACTATATAAGGTCCAGTATGTCCTTGCATGTCAACAGCTTCTTTTGGATTAAACAGCATTCGTTTTTTCGGATGGACTTTTAGTATAAAATACTTAAGTGCAGCCAAACCAATTAAATTGAAAATTTTTTCTTGTTCTTCCTTTGGTAAGATGGCAATTTCTCCTCGTTCTTCAGCTGCTGCCCTTGCTTCTTTAACCACTCTTTCAATCAGTTCATCTGCATCCACCACAGTGCCTTCTCTTGATTTCATTTTTCCTTCCGGAAGGTCCACCATACCATAAGAAAGATGAAATAATTTATCAGCAAAAGGTTTACCAAGTTTTTTAAGTGTCTCAAACAGAACTCTAAAATGGTAATCTTGTTCATCACCAACCACATAAATATAACGGGAGGCTTTATGGTTTTCGTCACGTTGAATGGCCGTACCTAGATCCTGAGTTATATAAAGGCTAGTCCCATTGCTCCGTATCAGAATTTTACGATCTAATCCAACGTCTTCCAGATTCACCCATACAGAACCATCCTGTTCTTTGTAAAAAACGCCTTTATTGAGTCCTTCTTGAATGGTTTCTTTTCCTAAAAGGTAAGTATCTGATTCATAATATGAAAAATCAAAATGAACGCCTAGTTGCGCATAAGTTTTTTGAAAGCCTTGATAAACCCATTGATTCATTTTTTTCCATAAAGAGCGAACTTCTGGTGACTTGGCTTCCCAATCCAACAACATCTTACTGATTTGAGAACCCAATACGCTATGCCGATTGAAATATTCGTTTTTATATTTGGATTTGAATTCTTCTTTTGAAAGATTGGGAAATGAACTCGATTGAATTTGTTGAGCTTCTTGACTCATTAACCAGTTTCCATACTCTTCCTGCAATTTCTTATCAAAAAGCACATAATAATGCCCAACAAAATGATCTGATTTAATTCCCGACTTCTCAGGTGTCTCATCTTGTCCCCAAAGTTTCCATGCCAGCATGCTCTTGCAAATGGCCACTCCACGATCATTGATGATCTGTGAGGTACAAACCTCCCCACCGGTAAATTGATGGATTTTAAACAATGACCATCCCAGTAAGATGTTTCGGATATGGCCTAAATGAAGTGGTTTGTTGGTATTTGGACTGCAATATTCGATCATTGTTTTATTTCCGGAAGGCAAACCTGAGACGTTCATTTTGTGCTCAATGTTGGCCTGCTGTAAGATTGTTTGAAAATCTGTCCAACGGGAATGCCATTGGTTGTCAGTCAGCTTAAAATTTAGAAAACCTTTTACAACCTGAAAATTGTCAATTTTTTGATGGGACAGCAACCAAGTTCCCAAACTATCTCCAATTTCGTCAGGACTTCTTAAAATGGTCTTTGTCCAAGAAAAAATGACAAAAGTAAAATCCATTTGAAACGAAGCATTGCAAGGTTGTAAGTGTATGGCAGAAGATTCTGCATGAATGCCAAAACATTCCAGTATTGCTTGTTGAAAATCCGATATTAAAGGGTCCATGCAAGGCACAAAAATACAAAACTATCCCTTAAAAAAACTGAAAATGGTTTGACCATAATGTTTTGTCTTCCAAAGATTTGGATGTTTTTCAAAACTGTGTTGGGGATGATGCTCCAACACAAATACCGCTTCCGTATGCAATAAGTTCTTCGAAAGGATTAAGTCAGGTATTTCTGGAATTTCTTTTAATGGGTATGGAGGTCCGGCAAATATATAGCCAAATTGAAGATTTGTAGAAAGAATAAAGGCTTTGTAATCCATCCGATACAACTCAAGATTTTGCCTGATCCCTAACTGGTTGGCTGTCTTGATCACAAATTCATGACAGGGCCTGTGTAAGTCGACGTAATGGACCTTTGGACAATTTCGGGAAATCAATTCAAAGCTATGGGCACCACTTCCTCCAAACAGATCCAGGGCTATGACTTCTTCATAGTTGATGAAATTGGTTAATGTATTAAACAAACCTTCTCTGGCGATGTCGGTAGTAGGACGAGTTGGCCATTTATCGGCAGGTGGTGTGAAAGTCCGGCCTTTGAGATACCCACCGCTAATTCGCATGCAGGAAATTAAGCCTTACTCCATGAATGCAATGTACATTGTGGAAGTAGCGGTTAAACTGAGCTACTATCGCTGAATTTATCTCGATTTGCCCTGTTAAATAAACAGGTGTCCAAGAAACCGGTAAACTGCATAGTTGCAGTGCTCGAACCACCTGGTACAATAAATCGTTTGGCGAAGTAATTTTAAAAACCTTAATAAACAGCGTTTCATCCGCTCTTTGAATAAAAAGCAAGGTGAATGACCCATGCAACATAACCCCTGCATAAACAGGAACATGAGGTTTCATAATCTTTCGAATATCAGGTAAGCATTCAACCAGGTGAATCGTATTTGTCAAATCAAGCGTACTGTTTCCAGGCCGGCTAAGCCAAACGATGGTTTCCGCAATTCCCTCGATGTTCCGGTACACCTTCAAAGAGTTAGGACTTTCATGTAGCAAGGACCGAATTTGTTGCTTTGACTGGGCAGATTCGAATGCAAAATCCCGATTGATGACTATATTTTTGTAATTCGAGGAGATGATATTATAAAAACTTTCCGGAAGGTTCATCCTGGTGATACTGTTCTAATTCTTTGCAAATTTAATAATTTTACACCCTAATTCAACTTTGAAATTTGTCAAAGATCACCCTTCTTGGTATCGAAACATCCTGTGATGATACATCAATTGCCCTTGTACAAGATGGTGTTGTATTGGCTAATCTGATCACCAGCCAATGGATCCATAAGAAGTTTGGCGGTGTTGTCCCTGAAGTAGCTTCCAGATTGCATGTTGAAGCAATCATAGGAATGTACGATATGTGTTTAGAACTAGCTGGGATTTCACAAGATGAAATCACTGCAGTGGCCGTCACCCGGGGTCCAGGATTGATGGGTAGTTTATTGGTTGGAATGAGTTTTGCAAAAGGTTTGAGTTTAAGTTTGGACATTCCCCTCATAGAAGTAAACCATCTACAAGCTCATGCCCTTTCACTTTTCATTGAACATAAACCTGCTTACCCGCTTCTCTGTCTAACAGTTAGCGGTGGTCACACCCAAATTTTATTGATCAAAGGTGATTTTGAAATTGAACTCATTGGACAAACATTGGATGATGCGGCTGGGGAAGCTTTTGATAAGTCTGGAAAGTTATTGGGCTTAGATTACCCTGCTGGACCTCTTATAGATCAATTAGCCCAATCTGGAAAGCCTGTCTATGCTTTTCCAGAACCCAGGGTTTCAGATTTTAATTTTAGTTTTAGTGGTTTAAAAACATCATTCCTCTATTTTTTGAAAGAGCGACTTGCTGTCAATCCAAACTTCATTGAAGAGGAAAAATTTAATCTATGTTGTTCTGTTCAGCATGCCATAGTCAATATCTTGATAAACAAACTTCACACAGCTGCACTTCATTATCAAATTCAATCAATAGGCGTGGCGGGTGGAGTCAGTGCAAATAGTGAACTTCGTCGTGCTATTCAGTCAATGTGCTCAAAGAACCATTGGAATTTATATTTACCGAAAATCAGTTATTGCACCGATAATGCGGCAATGATAGCTCATGTGGGTTATGCAAAATATTTGAAAAGTGAATTTGTTGACCTTTCCGTGAATGCTTTGGCAAGATACCCCATTACACAAACTCTATAATGGTAACGCCTAAGCCACCATCTTGCTCATCCGGATGTCTATAACTTTTAATAAATTTATTTTTTTTGATGGCTTGCAGGAGGTTTCTCCGCAAATATCCACTTCCCTTTCCATGAAGTATTCTGACTTCTTTTAGATTGGAAACTAAAGCAGCGTCTAAATACTCTTCAATTGCTTTACTGGCTTCCACTCCGGTTGTACCCCGTATATCCAATAGTGCTTTCACTGAGCTTGCCCGCTGAATGTAGTCCGAATCAAAACGTTGCTTAATGGAAATGGTATTCTTTTTTGGAACTGGAATTAAATCATCTATAGCAGTGTAAATCGTGAATTTATCTGTTATGACTTCAACCTTTCCCTGGGAAATTTTACCAGCAATTCCAATGATATTATTTTTATAAATTAGTACTTCATCTCCTGTTTTCACTTGACCTGCTAGTTTTGAAATACCGGTCAATTGGTGTATGTTTTTTTCTATTTCCTTTACTTCACGATGTGTTTGGTGAAGCTTTTCATCTAACTCCTCTTTAACTCTACGGGCCTCAACGGCATCTAACTTTTCTTCAATCCGTTTTAAGACTTCATCCATCTTATCCTTCCGCTTAACCAAATTCTCCTGTTCTGCAGACTTCGATTCAAGTTTCAGTTTCAGGCGTTTTAGATCATTTTGTTTTTGCATATGATCATAGGCTTTAATCAGTTTGGTGAGAGAATCCATTTTAAGTTGCAATGAATTATTTCGTTCTGTAAGAATATTCTTCTCTTCTTTCAAATTCGCAATTAAGCCTTCCAGATGGACCACCCCTATATCCATCTTATTTTTTGCATTGTTGATGATTCTTTTTGGTAAATTTAATTTTTCAGCCATTTCCAGTGCATAAGAACTACCTGGAGTCCCTTGCAGTAATTGAAACATTGGTTTTTTCTGAACTGCATCAAAGACCATACTCCCATTCATTAATCCAGGTGTATGATGCGCAATTCCTTTCAAATTGGTATAGTGTGTAGTAATTACCCCAAATGATTTCCTTTTTACCAGCTCTTCCAATACCGCCTCTGCCAATGCACCTCCTATTAAAGGTTCAGTGCCTGATCCGAATTCATCTATCAAAATAAAGGATGTTTCATTGCAGTTGCGCAAAAGGCGTTGCATAAACAGTAACTTAGCTGTATAAGTACTGAGATCATTTTCAATGGATTGGTGATCCCCAATATCGACAAATAAATTAGTGAACAAAAAAAATTCACTTGACGGATGCACAGGAATTAAGAAACCATTTTTCAGCATCAGGATAAATAAACCTACCGATTTTAAAACAAGTGTTTTTCCACCTGCATTAGGCCCAGAGATTATCAACATCCGATGGCTAGAATCCAACTCTAAATTAAGCGGTACGGGTTCGGAGTTGACCTCCTTTAATTTGAGCAATAGCAATGGATGAAATCCATTCATCACCTTAATACCCGGTTCTTTTCTAATGTTCGGTCGTACACCACCGAGTCGCAGTGAAAATTTTGCCTTTGCCCATAAAATGTCAAGATCGATTAATTGTGAATAGCAGATTTCTATTTCACTCAGCTGTTCTCTGCAAGTCTCGGATAAAGCATTCAAAATCTTCTGAATTTCTCGTCCCTCTTCAAATTCGAGTTCAAGCAGTTTATTATTGAGTTCAACACATGATTGTGGTTCAATAAAAGCAGTTTGGCCCCCATCAGATTCGCCTACCAAAATACCTGGCACAAGTCTCTTATGTTCTGTAATTACCCGCAATACATATCGTCCGTTATAAACGGATTCTTCACCTTCAGCAAGGTTCCCCGATTTCCTGTACCGCTCAACTTCTCTTTTAAATTGTTTATAAAGGGCTTGATTCAGCTGAATAATCTCTCCACGAATCTGATGAAGTGCTGTGCTTGCCTGATCCTTTATTTTGTTTTCCTTATCAAAAATTCTTTGAAAAGAAGCGTTAAGTGTTTTAAATTCAAAGAATCTCTGAAGGTATTTACTTAATTCTTCTGGTAAAGCCGAATTTCTATTTTTGGCAAAATGAAATATTACATTGGAATTGAACACCAGGTTTTTAATGTTTAGCAACTCCTTAATTTCAAGAGTAAAATTTTGAATTCTAAGGGATTTAGAACTTTGTTCTACCGCTTCGATGGTTAATAACGAAATGTTTTGAAATGGTTTTGATAGGGCAATTTGTTCGACTAAGGTCAGAAGTTCAAGAACTTTATTAGCGTCATTCAATGATTTTGAATCTAATAATTTATGTTTGCTCTCATCAAACATAATAAATTGCTCAGCCAGTTTAAGCAGTTTATCAAATTCCAATGCAGTGTTGATTTTACTCATGATTACCAATTGCCGCGAATCTTGAATTATTGTGGTTTGCCTTCAAAAATTCGGTCAAATTCTTTGCGTAAGCTTATTCCTGCACCAATTTTATGTTTAATGCCTTCTATAGATTCATCACCTCGATAATAAACCCGCATTTTTAATCCCTGGACAGGAGTATTCCATTCAATGACACTTTCAGGATTAAAATAGGAGTTTCCTAATATTTGGGAATTGGATTTATAATTCCCTCCCAAAGTGACAATAATTTGGTCATTCCAAAGGCGCTGCTTAAGACTCAGGACAACTTCTGATTCATTTAAGTTGGTTCCTGCAATTTTAGTATTATCGATGTCATATCCAATATTGAAATCAATTCCTGAAATAAAATTTACGTCATCAAAAGCATTGTTTAACAAATTGGTTACAAACAATGAAAACTGATTTGACAACATTTCGCTCATGGTATTGATCGTTGTTGTACCTAAATTACCAATTAAACCACCTTCCCATGGATTTGAATTATTCAGGAAAGTGCCAAGGACCAATAGACCAAAGATTTGTTGATTAAACTGATCTTGATTCAACTTTAAGTATTGAATTTTATTATCAGCATAATTGCGTAAGTTGCCTGTAAGGTCAGGTAATTCCAAATCAAAACTGATGTTTGGTTTCAACAGACTTCCGGTAAGTAACATCTTTAATTTTACGGTGGTACGACGTTTTGCTTCTTCTGTCAGGTCTTGATTTTCTCCAAGATATTCCTGTAGTAAAAGAAAGGGCGCCGCCTGAAGTCCTTCATAAACCGCTTCAATATTGATGTTGGCGTTTAGAGGATCCCCTGTCCATGTAGCAACTCCACCTCGCGTCAAGGTGAAAGGCTTGTTTACAAAATTATAGAGCGTAAACAAATATTGTCCTTGTTCCAATTCAAAATCTCCATTCACATTGAAAACCCCATTCCGGAGCGATTTTATTAATAAATTACCTCTTCCCTTCCCCTTTAAAATATCACCAGTCACTTCATCAAAAATAACGGAAACCTCAGCATCATCTGTCAAACTCAATTGCATGTTTACGTTGATTCCGGTAAGTTCCTTTCGCTCGAGTGGGACCTTTGTGATGTCAATTTTGTTTTCTCCTCTGTTAATAAATTGTACAAAATCGGCCCTCTCGGTGATGCTATTATTCGTCATAGGTAAATACAAACGGGTACCTTTTGCTGAAACAAGACTCAAATCCATTTGCATCATACTTACAGGACCCGAAAAATGAGCGTCAACTTTTCCAATTCCATACCCATAATAAGCCTCACCGTTACTTTTATCCGTATCCAAGACTAAAGCTTTTTTGCTTTCAACAGTGATGTCCATCAACCAATCTTTTAAATTTGTATGATAAACTTTACCATTAACTTTTACCTCATTACCTAGCTTATCAAAAATCTGTATACTGTCGACGACAATAGCATGTTTTTCAAATCGAATCGGTTGGTTAATAATATTGATGGGAACGTTAAGGTAATCAATATGAGTTGTTGCTTTTTGAATTAACACATTCCCTTCGATGTTCAATTTATTCTTTTCACTGTAAAAACGAATATTCCCTACTCCTCCACCGGTACTTCCGGATACTGCGTCAATAAAATTTTCAATGAAACTGAGTGGAAAGTTTCTCAAATCGAAATTTACATCAAAATCAAACGGATGATACGGATATGGTTTAAAGACAGGAACATTAATGGATCCTATACCCATCAGGTCCTGGTTAAGGGATTTACTCATTAATTTAAGGTTCCATGGTTGCCTGGCGTCAGGAACATCAAAAGAAATTCTCAACGGACCAAAATGACTCTTATTTAAAGTAAAATCGGTAATGTCAATGGTGCCTCGTGTGTCCTGAAAAGTTTTTAAAGATGGAATGATGATTTCTGTCCCGATGATTCCCTTAAAGTGAACTGTGTGACTTTGCAACAAATCATTTACTATGTCCATAGAAAAACCGTCGACGGAAAGAACAAGACCCTTTCCATCATAATCTCGGATGCTTAGAAAATGAAGTGAGTCGGATAATTCAAAGTTGGAAATGCTAAAATTGCCTTTATTAATTTGCACTGCGTTTAATTTGTTGATATGCCAGCGGGTATCATTAAAATAAAGGTTATCGCTTCGCAGACTGATCTTAATGTCATTTTTTGAAATGGTAAAATCATTTATGAAATTGGTAAGTATTCGCTTATTAACTTCATCAAACAATTGAACATGCAAATTACCGGTTTCACCATCCAGTGAAAGCAATATTTTACCATTACCAATTCTCTTTTTATCTTTATCCATAAGATAATCAAAAGTAATTCCTGACTTCAGCAAATTCGAACAGTTGAGATTTATACTCAATTTGCTAGCGAGGAAATTTTTATAAAATAAATCAAACCGGTTGGATCTGATTTCAAAGATGTCTTTTTTAGTATCGATGGCAAAATCTACATCGAGGTATTTTGGTAAAAAGGGATAATTAAAGATTGAATGTAATTTATCAACATCCTGAATGTAGAGATTAGCGTTAAGCAACACATCATTAGGCTTCTTATCCTCAATTTTTAAAATATTATCCAGAAAGCCTTTATATTTTTTATTGAGGTAAATTAAAAGGTCCTCAACCAGTGAACTTTCATTAAACTTTCCAATCAATTTTGCATCCATTACATCTGATTGCAAGCTGATATGCCTTAAGCCTTGCTGAAATTTTTGCGTAAGGAAAACTTGATTGATGTTGACCGCATTCAACGAATCCTCATAAAATATTTTATCTCCTTTAATAAATCCCTCCCATGAGACATTTTCATTTGAATTGAATTTCGTCTCGAAATTTCCTTTAAATCGTTTTCCAGTTAATTTTGAATTTAGAAAACCCAATTCAAAGTTTGCAAAACTTGAATTAATTTGAACACTGATTCCTGAATTTTTGAAGGAAACAGCGCCACTCATGCTCGCATTAATGTTTGGATCAGTGATCACAACTTCACCACTCAATTCGTCACTTTTGAGCGTTCCAATGAAATTTGCTGACTGAATGGATTGCTGATTGATTTCCACCAGTTGTATGTTGGCCTTTAATTTGGCGTTAATGGATTCCTTAGTAAGGCCAGTACCTTCTGTAATTGCAGCATAAGCAGTTATTTTCCCAATGTCTTTGGAGTTTAATAATTTTCCAAGATCAAAACTCTTGCTGGATACTGATCCACTGTATGAAGATTGCGTGATGTTCTTACGTAAAGACAATTTGATGTCCGAGTGAATGGACCCTAAATTGGTATTGAAATCTCCATATGCAACAAAATCAGAAATAAAACCATCAAAATTCCCATTGAAGCGAATGGTACCTAGTTGCAAATAACTTTTTGGAATACTTGGATTTCTCAGTAATTCATAGCCAAATTTTGATTCAAGTTTCGCAGACTTTAAACGTGCATTAATCAATGCATCCTTACCAGACATGAGATGCCTGACCTGTCCAGTACCGTCCAAGGATAAAGCGTTCCCGTAAATAAGTTTTATTCCATTAAAAATCAAGCTATTGGGAGTCCCAGCAACTTTGCCAGAAAAAACTAAAGGAACATGTAGCCCTTCGGTAAAATATTGAACCACTTTATTCGTAGGATCAAATTCTTCAAGATCATCTGGATAAAGCTCTGCTTTATTAATTGTTAAACTCGTACTCCAGTCAGAATATTTTTTTGCTCCCAGAGGCGTACTCAATGAAGTGACATATCCTTTCAATTGAAGTTGACTGTGGTTGGTTTTAATATCCAAGTTATCCAGGGACAATTGGTGTTTGTTTTGGTTAAAACCATTGAGTTGAAGATTTTTTATTCTAAAGTTCCTTTCGCCTTTAGCATTTAGAGTTAAGAAATCCA
This sequence comes from uncultured Saprospiraceae bacterium, assembly GCA_964568865.1. GTDB lineage: Bacteria > Bacteroidota > Bacteroidia > Chitinophagales > Saprospiraceae > Vicinibacter. The sequence continues at coordinate 4,686 of CAZMSE010000037.1, read as the reverse complement.
GCCGCGTAAGATCACTACTAAAATAACTATAGGTTGAAGAAAAATTTATAGCACTAAGTGAATAATGGAAAGCCGAAGAAGGGATAAATACTTCCAATTTCCCATTCGTGCAATTTATAAACGAAAAATTAAAAGCCGGCCCAATAATACAGCTATTTATTAGAGAACTACTTTCTTCCAGTCCCATGTTATTACTCGTCGCATCCGTTGAGGCATGTTGGCAAATGACCAAATTTGGATTATCCATCAACACCGTTCGAAAATTGAAGTATTTGTTTTCTAAATCGAGGCTATCCATTCTTACTTGTAGTTTGTCCATTGTAAGATTTGCATACAATGACGAAATGTCAATCTTCAAACTTAATTGTTTCAACAATACTTTATGAATAAATAGATTAAAGGTCGATGACGATTTTGTAGTACTTTTAAATTTATCAATAAATTGCTGAAAATTGTTTTTGGTTTCTCCTGCATACTGAGTAATATTGAGATGAAATCCGTCCGCCTCAATGGAGCGAATTTTAAGGTCATTGCCAAACATCAAGGAAAATAGATTTTGTGGGGCTATGCTCAGTTTCTCGCAGGATGCCAATAGGGAGTCTTTATGGTCATAGATAGCAAAACTCATTGTGATACCTGAAGGAATATCCAATTGAACTTTACCCACTTGAATGTTTTGATTAAAATGATCATTTACCCAAGAAAGGACCCTGTCTTTAACCATATTTTGTACCAGGGGTAATTGGACCAGCAGCAGCAGAAAAATCCAAAATAAAATTAAAAGATTAACTGTGTTCAGCGCGGTTTCAATCATACGCCGTTTTGTCCGTCGATTAATGTGTATGGGTACTTCCATTCGTCGAAACAATTAATTTGGGTCTATCGATTGAAAACATTTTCTGATGACATGGGCGGATTGGATGCTTTCTAAGACATCATGGACTCTAATAATTTTACAGCCTTTCCACATGGCTAAGGTATTTGCTGCCAATGAAGCTCCAAGAACATCTTCAGGTGAAGTGTCCAGGAGTTTCCAAAACATTGATTTGCGTGACATTCCAATTAATAACGGAGCATCGACTATTTTAAACAACTCCAGCTGGGATAGAATTTTATAATTATCTGTTAATACTTTACTAAAACCAATACCGGGATCAATAATGACACGGTTTATACCCTTTTCTTGAAGCTCGTAGACTTTATTAGCAAAGTACTTTATCAAATCAGGCAATAATTGATCATATTGTAAATGCTCAGGTAAATTCATGGTGGCCGGCACACCCCGCATGTGCATTGCAATCATGGTTTTTTTATGTTGGGCAATGATTTGAATCATATGAAGATCAAAAGTACCCCCGCTGATGTCGTTAATGATCTCCACACCTAAGTTTATAGCCTTTTCAGCAGTACTGCCGTGGACGGTATCTAAAGAAAAAATCAGGTCTGGAAAAGAATGGATCAGTTCTTTTAAATAAAGATCCAGAACGTTCCATTCAGAAACAGGATCTGGTATTATTGCGCCAGGCCTACTGGTGAAAGCCCCTAAATCCAAAAGCCTTAAACCAGCTTTATACCAGAATTCGACTCTTTTTAAGGCCTGATCGACCGACTCCACAACACTGGTGCGGTAAAAGCTGTTTGAATCCAGATTCAGGATACCCATTACTTCGGGTTTTCCCGGTGATGGGTCAAACAGGGATAATAAAAAACGATCATTACTCATCTGCGCGACATCACAAATTTACAAAGCTTTTACAGATCTTAGCGCAGCCCATATTACAAACTGTTCATTATCAATAGAATAAAATGTTTCTTTGCTTTCCTAAAGTTTGTATCTTTGCGACTATATCGTTTTCGATCAAGCTAAGACTATGACTTATAGAAACTCAACAAAAGTCCTTTTGTTCTTGCTTGCAATGGGGGGGTTACTGATAATTGACTCATTCATCATCAGTCAGTTATTAAAAATTGGTCCAGGCAAAGCGGAACAAGATCATTCAGCTTTATGCAATATATCACCGGAGGCCATGCACTTCGGATTTGATAAAAATCAATTTCATATTCAGGAAACGAGTTTAGCATCTGGTCAATCATTGGCCTATTTGATGAAGTCTTTCAACATTGCTGAATCAAACGTATACAATAGCATTCAGAGTATAAACCAACGATTTGACCCAACTCGATTAGTTGCCGGTAATCCAATTGCATTTATAAGTTCAGACCTTTGCCAAAGGCCAGATTATTTGTGTTATGAAATCAATTCTACAAAATATTTAGTTTGTCAATTGTGGGGTGATCATTGTGTAGAAATTATAGAAAAGGACAAGACGTTTAAACAAGAAGTCGCCTATGGTTTTATTGACAAAACACTGTGGCAGGCATTAAGCGAGGAAAATGTTTCCACAAATCTTATAGATCAAATGGAAGACGCACTATCCTCTTCTGTGGACTTTTATCATGTCCAAAAAGGCGACGTATTTAAACTTGTGTTCAATCGAATGTATATTGACGGAAAGCCATCTGAAGATGGAGAACTATTGGCAGCCTATTTCAATGCTTCAGGAAAAGAAAACTATTCTTTCCAGTATACTGTTGCAAATAACAAGGGTTATTACGATTTGGAAGGCAGACCTATGAAAAGTAGATTTCTCAAAGCACCGGTCCGTTTTTCACGTATAACTTCAGGATTTAATATGCATAGGTTGCACCCTGTCTTAAAATATCACCGTCCACACTTAGGAACCGATTATGCTGCGGCCTACGGCACTCCAATAATGGCTGTTGGTGCGGGTGTAGTAGAAGCGGCTGCTTATACGGGAGGAAATGGCAATTATGTCAAAATTAAACATGACCGTAACTACCAAACACAATACTTACACATGTCCAAATTTGCTTCAGGCATTCGACGAGGCGCGCACGTTTCACAGGGTCAAATCATTGGCTTTGTTGGTTCCACCGGTTTAGCGACTGGCCCTCATGTATGTTTTAGGTTCTGGAAAGACGGAAGACAAGTGGATCACAGAAGACTTAGCTTTCCTAATCCGGAACCATTACCCGCTCAGCTGTTACCGGAATTTCATAAACACAAAGAAAGTTTGCTGACTTTATTGAATAATATTGACCACGACTCTACCTTGAACAAGCGCTCCTAATGATGAGTTGAGATTTCTAATGTAAATCCGAAAGTCGTCCCAACTCCAGATTTGCTTCTCACATGAAGTTTTTGATTGTGACTTTCAATAATATGTTTTACTATAGAGAGTCCCAATCCAGTTCCACCCTGGTCTCGAGAACGAGAAGGGTCTACACGGTAGAAGCGATCAAAAACACGTGGCAAATGATCTTCCGGAATTCCAATTCCGTTATCACTGACTTCGATTAGCAGATTATGATCCAATTGATAAAAGGATACTTTAACAAAACCATTGTATTTCCCATATTTTATGCTGTTATTGACCAAGTTACTTAGGGCTATCCGAATATATTCCTTGTCAGCAAGTACATTAAAACTTTCTGCCGCACCTTCCTTGAACATGAGTTTAATGTTTTTCTGTTGCGCCAGTCCTTGATGCTCTTCAAAAACTTCTTCGGTAAGCTCTCGAATATTGAACACCTGATGATCTAAAATTCTGACTCCAGCATCAAGACGGTCAATTACGGATAAATCATCAATGATTTCCTGAAGCCTCACCACATTCTTAATTGCTTTTTCTAAAAATAACAAGTGCTGATCAGTATGAATAACTTGATCATCTTGAATGGTTTGCAAGTAAGCTTGAATATTAAAAACAGGAGTTTTTAATTCATGAGAAACATTTCCAATATACTCCTTTCTAAATTGTTCCATTTGCGTTCGATGATCAATTTCAGCATTTTTTCTTTCCACCCACTTTAGGGCGTCCTCTTCGGCTTGAGAAAGGTCACTCGCATCAAATGTTTTAAATTCAGACCCCTGCTCGTCTTTCTTTTTAAAATCAGTGATCAATTTATAAATCAATTTAACCCGCCTATAAATGAATTGGCTAATGAGAAAATAAGTAAGGATATAGGAAAGTGTAAGGGTGATAAAGATGATAAAACACCAGGTGAGCCATGATTGAAATTGAATATTTATCAGGTTCATCACCGCCCAAGTGATGAGAAATGATAAAATAAAACTTAATACAATTAGCCTGGATAGGCCTGAAGGGCTAATATTTTTGAATAGGTCAGGCCTCAAACTTATACCCAACTCCTTTGATGGTTTTAATGTAGGATTCATCTAATTTTTCACGTAGTTTCCTGATATGAACATCGATCGTACGGTCTCCAACTATAATGTCTTTTCCCCAGATTTTATCTAAAATTTCTTCCCTTCTGAAGACTTTTCCTGGATAGGAGGCGAGTAAATATAATAATAAAAACTCCTTCCTTGCAAATTCCGGTTTTTGATCATGGAATTTAACCTCCATTTTTAAAGGGTTAATTTCAAGATCATCAAATCGTAAAATGTCATTGTTCCCCTCGTTGGTCAATGGTTTTAACTTTCTTCGGATTAAAGCTCTAATGCGGCTCAATAAGACATTTATCGCAACGGGTTTACCGACAAAGTCATCCCCTCCTAGATCTAATGCGGTAATATGAGTATTTTCATCACCTTTAGCAGTCAGCATCAGGATGCTAATGTTGTCATACTGTGAATTTTTA